>NZ_JBXAGL010000011.1:0-100558 GCF_058793995.1 Rhodanobacter sp. GW835-FHT13D09
AAAGCAAGAGGCTCATGGAAAAGCATGAGCCTCTTGGGTCATTCCCGTTACGTCAATACCTTAACTGACTGGCATTAAGGCAAGCCCGGCCTTTTGCGCCGAAGCTCGCCGCCACCTCGCCGACCGAGGCGGCGCTGCATTCGTCGATGTGCTGCAACAGCGCCAGTTCCTGGTCGCCGATGGAGGGTTTGCGCATGGCCGGGTACCGTTTGACTACACCTGTAGTCAACAGGCCGCCCGGCATGTCGCTCAGAACGCCATGTCGAACGCCACCTCGCCCTGCACGCCGACCTGGTAGGCCGAGACGCGGCGCTCGAAGAAGTTGGCCAGTTCCTGCACGTCCTGCAGGTCCATGAAGTCGAACGGGTTCTTCGCGCCGTACTTCTTCGGCAGGTCGAGCTGGGCCAGGCGCTGGTCGGCGCAGTATTCGAGGTACTGGCGCATGTCCTTCACCGACATGCCGGCCACGCCGCCGGACAACACGTCCTCGGCGAAGCGCGTCTCGCAGGCGATCGCTTCCTCCAGCATCTCTTCCACCTGCGCGCGCATCGCCTCGTCGAACAGCTCCGGCTCCTGCGCGCGCACCGTGCGCACCACCTCGAACGCGAATGCCATGTGCCCGCTCTCGTCGCGGAACACCCAGTTGGTGCCGGCGGCCAGCCCGTGCAACAGCCCGCGCGAGCGCAGGTAGTAGACGTAGGCGAACGCGGCGTAGAAGAACAGCCCTTCGATGCAGGCGGCGAAGCAGATCAGGTTGAGCAGGAACTGGCGCCGCTGCTCGCGCGCCTCCAGCCGGCGCAGGTCCTGGATCGAGTCGATCCACTTGAAGCAGAACGCACCCTTCTGCTGGATCGACGGGATCGTCTCGATCGCCGCAAACGCGGCGTTGCGCTCGCCCGGATCGGGGATGTAGGTATCCAGCAGGGTGAGGTAGAACTGCACGTGCAGCGCTTCCTCGTACAACTGGCGCGACAGGAACATGCGCGCTTCGGGCGCGTTGATGTGCTGGTACAGGTTCAGCACCAGGTTGTTCGAGACGATGGTGTCGCCGGTGGCGAAGAACGCCACCAGCCGCCGGATCAGGTGGCGGTCGGCGGCGGACATCTTGGTGTCGAGGTCGCGCGTGTCCATCGAGAAATCCACCTCCTCGACGGTCCAGGTGTTCTTGATCGCGTTGCGGTACATCTCGTAGAAGCCGGGATAGCGCATCGGGCGCAGGGTGAGTTCGAAACCGGGATCGAGGATGTGGGCGTTGCGGGCAGGTTGGGCGGACATGGTGGTTCCTTCTGAGAAAAGGGCTCCCTCCCCTGCATCGCAGGGGAGGGTTGGGGAGGGGTGGCTCTTCCGGCAAGCCCGAGCAACCCTCTCCAACCTCCCCCTGCATGCAGGGGGAGGAGCCAGGAGCGTTACTGGCAAGCCTCGCAGTACTCGGGATTTTCCAGTGAGCAGAACACTGCGGCATTGGCCTGGGCCTGGTCGGAGACGGCCGACACCGTGGTCTTGGCGATCTTCGTCGCCGGGCGCGAGCGCAGGTAGTAGGTGGTCTTGATGCCGGCCTTCCATGCGTACATGTACATGGACGAGAGCTGCCCGATGTTCGGATTTTCCATGAACAGGTTCAGCGACTGGCTCTGGTCGATCCAGGCTCCGCGGGAGGCGGCCAGATCGATCAGCGATTTTTGCGGCAGCTCCCACACCGTGCGGTAGATCCGGCGCAGGCGCTCGGGGATCGCCGCTATGCCCTGGATCGAGCCCTCCGCCAGCTTGATCGCGTCGCGTATTTCCGGCGTCCACAAGCCCAGCGCCTTCAGCTCGTCGGCGAGATGGCGGTTCACCTGCAGGAAATCGCCGGACAGTGTTTCCCGCTTGAACAGATTGGACACCTGCGGCTCGATGCATTCGTAGCAGCCGGCGATCGAGGCGATCGTGGCGGTGGGCGCGATCGCGATCAGCAGCGAGTTGCGCAGGCCGTGCTGCCGGACGCGTTCGCGCAGGGCGTCCCAGCGCGCGGCATCGTGCGGCGCGGCTTGCGGCCAGTAGTCGAACTGCAGCTCGCCGTCGGCAGCGCGGCTCTCGGCGAAGCCGGGATGCGCACCGTCGACCGCGGCCAGTTCGCACGATTGCGACAGCGCATGGAAATAGATTTCCTCGGCGATGCGGGTGGACAGCGCCAGCGCCTCGGCCGAGTCGAACGGCAGGCGCAGCCGGAAGAACACGTCCTGCAGGCCCATCACGCCCAGGCCCACCGGGCGCCACTTCATGTTCGCGGTGCGTGCGGTCTCGATCGGGTAGTAGTTGAGGTCGATCACCCGGTTGAGCTGGCGCACGGCGGTGCGTACGGTCGCGGCCAGCTGCCCGAAGTCGAATGCACCATCGGCAACATGTCGCGCCAGGTTCACCGAGCCGAGGTTGCACACGGCCGTTTCGTTCGCCGAGCTCACTTCCAGGATCTCGGTGCACAGGTTGGACAGGTGGATCACGTTGTCCGGCCTGGCGGTCTGGTTGCTGGTGGCGTTGCAGCGGTCCTTGAAGGTCATCCAGCCGTTGCCGGTCTGCGCCAGCGTGCGCATCATGCGCGCGTACAGTTCACGTGCCTTCACCGTCTTCACGGCGAGGCCGCCCGCTTCCGCCTCGGCGTAGGCGCGGTCGAACGTCCCGCCCCAGCTGTCGACCAGGTGCGGCACGACCTTCGGATCGAACAGCGACCAGTCGCCGTCGCTCTCGACCCGTCGCATGAATTCGTCGGGAATCCAGTTGGCGATGTTGAGGTTGTGCGCGCGGCGCGCATCGTCGCCAGTGTTGTCGCGCAGCTCGAGGAAGTCCTCGATGTCGGCGTGCCACGATTCCAGGTACACGCAGGCGGCGCCCTTGCGCTTGCCGCCCTGGTTCACCGCGGCGACCGAGGCGTCCAGCGTCTTCAGCCACGGCAGCAGGCCGTTGGAGTGGCCGTTGGTGCCGCGGATCAGCGAGCCGCGCGAACGCACCCGCGAATAGGCCAGGCCGATGCCGCCGGCGAACTTGCTGAGCTTGGCCACGTCGGCGTACTTGTCGTAGATCGACTCCAGCGAATCGACCGGCGAATCGAGCAGGTAGCATGAGCTGAGCTGCTCGTGCGCGGTACCGGCGTTGAACAGCGTGGGTGAGCTGGCGATGTATTCCAGCGACGACAGCAGTCGATAGAGTTCCAGCGTCTCGCCGATCTCGTTGCCGCCCAGCGCGCAGGCGATGCGCATGAAGAAGTGCTGCGGTGTCTCGATCACCAGCCGCTTTTGCGGATGGCGCAACAGGTAGCGGTCGTACACCGTGCGCAGGCCGAAGTATTCGAAGCGGCGGGTGGCCAGCGGATCGATCGCATCGTTGAGTTTGCGCGCGTTGGTGGCGACGAAGTCGCGCAGGCGGTCGTTGAGGATGCCGAGTTCGGCGCCGCGCGCGATCGACTGCGAGAAGCTCTGGATTTCCTGGCCGCTGACCTCCTTGTCGATGTACGCACCGAGCAGGCGCGCGGCGAGCTGGCCGTATTCGGGTTCCTCCGCGGTCAGCGCGGCGGCGGTGCGGATCGAGAGCTGGTCGAGCTCCTGGGTGGTGGCGCCGTCGTACAGGCCGCCGATGGTCTTCAGCGCCACCCGCAGCGGGTCCACCGCGTGCAGACCTTCGGCGCTGCGCGTCACCGCGCGCACGATCTTGTTGACGTCGACGGTTTCCTGGCCGCCATTGCGCTTGGTCACGCGCATCGGCGCCGCGTTGTGCGGCGGGGTCAGCGCGAACGCGGTTTCGGACGCGGGCGTTTCGCCCATGGCGGCGGGCGAGTCGGCGCGCGCGGCGGTGCGCTCGTGCCCAACGGTATCGAGAGGTTGCATGGCTGGTGGCTCCGGCATGGACATCAAACGCCTGCTCCCGCGCGCAGGGCCTGATAGCGCCGGATTCCGGAGGGCGACGCGCAAGCCGGGCGCCGGGCGGCGACCTGCTCCACGACGCACTTCCCCGCGGAAGCCGTCACTACGCACCCGGACACGTTCGTCCCGGTGTGCCGGCAGGTCTTCGGACTTGCGGACGAGGATCAAAGCGATCCGCCTACTTGCCCTCGCTTCCCGGCCGCCGAGGGCCAGTGCATGTGAGGACGTTCGTTTCCGCTCTACCGCTGCGGGGCAGTTCCGGATTCCCACCGGATTCCCTCAAGCCCGTCAGTTGCTACTGTCGGGCACCGACGCACACAACATATCGGGTGACCCAGGCAGGGTCAACCCAACAAGTTGTGCATAAGTCGGCGGGAAGGCCGCTCGCGGCGAGTGCCGGCGCGGGCCGCGACGGAATTACAGCGCGTCGTGGTCCAGCTCGCCGGTACGGATCCGGATCACCTGCTCCAGCGTGCTGACGAAGATCTTGCCGTCGCCGATCTTGCCGGTGCGGGCGGAGGTCTGCACCGCTTCGATCACGCGGTCGAGCTGGTCGTCGGCCACCGCCACCTCCACCTTGATCTTGGGCAGGAAGTCGACCACGTACTCGGCGCCACGGTACAGCTCGGTGTGGCCTTTCTGGCGGCCGAAACCCTTCACTTCGGTGACCGTGATGCCCTGCACGCCGACCTCGGCCAGCGCTTCGCGCACGTCGTCCAGCTTGAACGGCTTGATGATCGCCACGACCAGCTTCATGGTTTGTTCCTTGCAAGGCATCGGATGGGTCGGCTTGGCATTCTGCCTGCCCGGTGAAGGGTTGTCGCCTGGAAACCGCACGTGTAGGACAATCCCTACAACTTTTGATGGAGCCTGCCGATGGTGCCCGCGATTTCCGTTCATCTAGTATTTACCTCGACGAGCTCGAGGCGCTATCCATGATGGATAGGCAGGATATCGACCAGATTGCCCTGCGGCTTGTGTCGTTGGTACCGCCAGGGGTGGCACAGGCGCATCAGGACTTGCGAGCCAACTTCCAAGATGTTCTGGCGCAAGGATTGCGCCGCCTCGATCTGGTCACCCGCGAAGAATTCGAAGTCCAGTCGCAGGTACTGGCGCGCACCCGCGCCAAGGTCGACGAATTGGAGCGACGCGTGGCCGAACTGGAGGCCGCGGTGGCTGCCCGCGCGGGTTCGTGACAACCACCTCCCGGGAGCCGCCTCCGATCCGTCACCCTCACCCCGAGAACGATCGGAGGCGGTTATTTGTTCAGCGCTGCTGATGGAGCCGCCGATGTCCGTGCCTGTCAGCAACCTGTCCGCCACGCGCCGCCGACCAGCGGTCGCATGAGTCTTGCCGTCACCCTGAGTCGGGCCCAGGAAGGGATCGCCGCGCCGCAGGTGATGGTCGAGGTGCATCTTTCCGGTGGCTTGCCGAGCACCAGCATCGTCGGCCTGCCCGAGGCCGCGGTGCGCGAGGCGCGCGACCGTGTGCGCGTGGCGATCCAGAACACCGCGTTCGAGTACCCTGGCCGCCGCGTCACGGTGAACCTGGCGCCGGCCGAGTTGCCCAAGGACGGCGGCCGCTTCGACCTGCCGATCGCGCTGGGCATCCTTGCCGCCAGCGGCCAGGTGCCGCGCGAGAAGCTGGACGACTGCGAATTCCTTGGCGAACTGGCGCTGACCGGCATGTTGCGCAGCGTGTCCGGCATTCTGCCGGCCCTGCTGCGCGCGCGGGCGCGCGGGCGCCGTGTGGTGGTACCGCGCGAGAACGCCGCCGAGGCGGCGCTGGTGTCGGATGTGGACGTGCGGGTCGCCGACACCCTCGCCGAAGTGTGCGGCTGGCTGCGCGGCGCGCACGAACTGTCGATGCCGGTGGGGATTCCCAGCGACGGCGGCGCCGACGGTGGCCCGGACCTGGCCGACGTGCGCGGCCAGCTGCAGGCGCGGCGTGCGCTGGAGATCACCGCGGTGGGGGGCCACCACCTGCTGCTGGTGGGGCCGCCCGGCACCGGCAAGACCATGCTGGCCGAGCGCCTGCCCGGCATCCTGCCGCCGCTGTCGGAGTCGGAGGCGCTGGAAACATGCGCCGTGCTGTCGGTGGCTGGGCAGATCACCGACCCTAAGCACTGGCGCCGGCGCCCGTTTCGCGCGCCGCACCACACCGCCTCGGCGGTGGCGCTGGTCGGCGGCGGCTCGAACCCGCGCCCGGGCGAGATCTCGCTGGCGCACAACGGCGTGCTGTTCCTGGACGAGCTGCCCGAGTTCAGCCGGCACGTGCTGGAGGTGCTGCGCGAGCCGATGGAATCGGGCCATATCATGATCTCGCGCGCGGCGCGGCAATCGACCTTTCCCGCGCAGTTCCAGCTGGTCGCGGCGATGAATCCCTGCCCCTGCGGCCACGCCGGCGATCCGCGCTGCCAGTGCACGCCGGACCAGATCCAGCGTTACCGTGCGCGCATCTCCGGGCCGCTGCTCGACCGCATCGACCTGTGCGTGGAGGTGCCGCCGGTGCCGCTGGCCGACCTGGGCACGCCGCGCGGCGAGCGCGACGAGGATTCCGCCACGGTGCGCGCGCGCGTACTCAAGGCGCGGCGGCAGTCGCTGATGCGCGCAGGCCGGCCGAACGCGGAGATCAGCACGCGCGAACTGGAGCGTGACTGCGCGCTGGGGCCGGCGGAACGGCGCTGGTTCGAATCGGCGCTGGAGCGGCTGGGCCTGTCCGCGCGCGCCTACCATCGCGTGCTGCGGGTGGCCCGCACCATCGCCGACCTCGATGGCGGTGCTGCGTTGCTGGAGCGCGAGCATCTGGCCGAGGCGTTGCAATACCGGCGGTTTTGAAGCGGGAGTGGGTGAAGAGGAGTGGGAAACGAGAGAGAGCCAAGGCAAGCCGTACCGGCGCTTTTCTCTCACTCCTCTCCACTCACTTCTCGCTTTTCACGCCGCCGAAGCGTGCTTGAACTGTGCCTCTTCGGTCGAACCCTTCAACGCGGTGGTCGAGGACTGGCCCTGCTGGATCGCCTGGGTCACCTGGTCGAAGTAGCCGGTGCCCACCTCGCGCTGGTGCTTGACCGCGGTGAAGCCGCGCTCGGCGGCGGCGAATTCCCTTTCCTGCAGTTCCACGAAGGCGCTCATCTGGCGGCGCGCATAGCCGTGCGCCAGGTCGAACATGCCGTAGTTCAGGCTGTGGAAGCCGGCCAGGGTGATGAACTGGAACTTGTAGCCCATCGCACCCAGTTCCTTCTGGAAGTTCGCGATGGTGGCGTCGTCCAGGTTCTTCTTCCAGTTGAAGCTGGGCGAGCAGTTGTAGGCCAGCATCTTGCCGGGGAACTTCGCGTGGATCGCCTCGGCGAAGCGGCGCGCGTCGTCCAGGTTCGGCTTGCTGGTCTCGCACCAGATCAGGTCGGCGTACGGCGCGTAGGCGAGGCCGCGGCTGATCGCCTGGTCCAGTCCCGGGCGCACGCGGAAGAAGCCCTCGACGGTGCGCTCGCCGGTGATGAACGGGCGGTCGTTGGGGTCGATGTCCGAGGTGAGCAGGTCGGCGGCGTCGGCATCGGTGCGCGCCACCAGCAGGGTCGGCACGCCGGCGACGTCGGCGGCCAGTCGCGCGGCGTTCAACTTGTCGACCGCCTCGCGGGTCGGCACCAGCACCTTGCCGCCCATGTGGCCGCACTTCTTCACCGAGGCCAGCTGGTCCTCGAAGTGCACGCCGGCGGCACCGGCCTCGATCATCGCCTTCATCAGCTCGAACGCGTTCAGCACGCCGCCGAAGCCGGCCTCGGCGTCTGCCACGATCGGCACCAGCCAGTCGCAGTCGTCCTTGCCCTCGGCGTGGTGCAGCTGGTCGGCCCGCAACAGTGTGTTGTTGATCCGCTTGACCACCAGCGGCACCGAATTGGCGGGGTACAGCGACTGGTCGGGGTACATCTCGCCCGCCACGTTCGCGTCGGCGGCGACCTGCCAGCCGCTGAGGTAGATCGCCTGCAGGCCGGCCTTGACCTGCTGCATCGCCTGGTTGCCGGTGAGCGCACCCAGCGCGTTGACGAAATCTTCCTGGTGCAGCGACTTCCACAGCCGCTCGGCGCCGCGGCGGGCCAGCGAGTGTTCGACCGCCACGGTGCCGCGCAGGCGCGCCACGTCCTCGGCGGAGTAATTGCGCTGGACGCCGACCCAGCGCGGGTTGTTGTTCCAGTCCAGCGAGATCTGTTCGGCGGTGGGCAGTGTGGTCTTCATGGCATGGCTCCGTAAGCGAAAGTTCGTGGCGGTCGGATCCGGATGGATCAGGCGAGCTGGTCGTAAGCGGGCAGGGTGAGGAAGTCGCCAAGCGTGCTGGCATGGGTCATCGCCGTGAGCAGGGCGGCCGCGGCGTCGGCACGAGCGGCCCCGGGATGGTGGCTGCCGCGCAGGCGATGGGTGTGTGCGGCCACGGCGTGGTCGAACAGGGCGAAGTCGATCGGCGCGTGGTCGGGGAATTCCAGGTTGTCCCCGGCCGACGTCCCGCCGGCCGGCGCGTCGGCGTGGTGCAGCCACTGCCACAGTTGCGCGCGGGCGATTTCGGCAGTGGCGGCGTCCTCCATGAGGTGGTGGATCGGTACGCAGCCCAGGCCGTCCAGCCAGGCGGCGGTGTAGCGCAGGCAGACCTCGACGTTGTTGTCGAAGCCGGCGCGGGTGATCGTGCCGTTCGGCGCGGCGAGCAGCTGTTCGCGGCTCACCTGCACATCCTGGCGCAGCGTGCCCAGCTGGTTCGGCGCCGGCATGTATTCATCGAAAATCTGCTGCGCGACCGGCACCAGCGCGGGATGCGCCACCCAGGTGCCGTCGTGGCCAGCCTTGACCTCGCGCAGCTTGTCGGCGCGCACCTTGGCCAGCGCGGCCTCGTTCGCCGCGTCGTCGCCCTTGATCGGGATCTGCGCGGCCATGCCACCCATCGCGAACGCGCCGCGGCGGTGGCAGGTCTGGATCAGCAGCTCGGAATACGCCTTCAGGAACGGTGCGGTCATCTGCACCTGGCCGCGCTCCGGCAGCAGGCGGTCGCGATGGCCGCGCAGGGTTTTCAGATAGGAAAAGATGTAGTCCCAGCGGCCGCAGTTGAGCCCGACCGCGCGGCGGCGCAGCGCGTGCAGGATCTCGTGCATCTGGAACGCCGCCGGCAGCGTCTCGATCAGCACGGTGGCCTTCATCGTGCCGACCGGCAGCTGCAGCTCGTCCTCGGCGGCGGCCATCACCGCGTCCCACAGCGCGGCTTCCTCCATCGCCTCGAGTTTCGGCAGGTAGAAGTACGGGCCGCGGTCGCGGCGGTGCAGCGCGTGGGCGTTGTGGAAGGCGAACAGCCCGAAGTCGACCAGTGCGCCGGCCACCGCTTCGCCGGCCACGCTGAAGAACTTGTCGTGCAGGTGCCAGCCGCGCGGGCGCACCACCAGCACGGCCGGATTGTCGTTGACGCGGTAGCTCTTGCCCTCGGGCGAAGTGAAGCCGATCGTGCCGTTCACCGCGTCGCGCAGGTTGAGCTGGCCGTCGAGCTGGTTGGCGAAGGTCGGCGCCGAGGAATCCTCGAAGTCGGCCATGAACACCTTCGCACCGGAGTTGAGCGCGTTGATGATCATCTTGCGCTCGACCGGGCCGGTAATCTCGACGCGGCGGTCCTGCAGCGCGGCCGGGATCGGCGCCACCGTCCACTCGGATGCGCGGATCGCCGCCGTGTCGGCACGGAAATCCGGCAGGCCGCCGGCGTCATAACCGGCCTGGCGCTCGCGCCGGGCCTGCAGCAACTGCTGCCGGGTGGGCTCGAAGCGGCGGTGCAACCGGGCCAGGAAGTCCAGTGCCGCGGGGGTCAGGATGCCTGCGTAACCGGCCGGGTCGGCGTGGATCTCGACGGTGCCGAGTTCAAGCCGTTCCTGTGGGACTGCCATGGGTTTGCTCCGCGTCGTTGGTGACTCGAAGCTAGGCCAGCAATCATGTGTTTGACAAAGTGAATGTTTCAATCATAAATATTGATAAATCCAATCTGTAACATAATTGACTGAAATACTTCGATGAAAAAGCACACGGGTACACCAAACAAGTCAAAAAAAATACACCGCAGCGCAGCAAAAAAGCGTGCTGGCGGCGAGCCCGCCGATGCCGGCCGCTTCTACTACAAGGGCAACCGCCACAAGCAGCTGCGCGCCTTCGTCAGCGTGGTGAAGCTGGGCACGCTGACCCGGGCCGCCGAGGCGCTGTTCCTTTCGCAACCCACGATCAGCCTGCAGTTGCAGGCGCTGGAGCGCGAACTGGGCGTGACCCTGCTGGAACGCCGTCGGCGGCGCATCAACCTCACCGACGCCGGCGAGGCGCTGTACGAGCTGGCGCGGCCGCTGGTCGAAGGCTGGGACACGCTGGACCGCGACTTCCAGGCCCGGGTCAAGGGGTTGCAGGCCGGACGGCTGACCATCGCCGCCGGCACCTCGACCATCCAGTACCTGCTGCCCGAGCTGGTACGCCGCTATCGCGAGCAGCACCCGGCCGTGCAACTGCAGCTGGCCAACGTCACCGGCAAGGATGGCCTGGCGCTGTTGCGTGCGGACGAGGCCGACTTCGCGGTCGGCTCGATGCTGGACGTGCCCAACGACATCGCCTGGGCGCCGGTGCAGCACTACGACCCGATGCTGATCCTGCCGCCGGACCATCCGCTGGCGGCGAAGGAGAAGATCACGCTGGAGGACATCTCGCCGTACGGCCTGATCCTGCCGCCGCAGCGGCTGTCCACCTACCGCCTGGTCGACCTGGTGTTCCAGCAACGCCAGGTGCCGTACCACGTGGCGATCGAGGTGGGCGGCTGGGACGTGATCAAGGAATACGTGGCGATGGGCCTGGGTATCTCGATCGTCACCGGCATCTGCATCACCGCGGCCGACCACACGCGGCTGGCGGTGCGCAACATGAAGCAGTACTTCCCGCAGCGCAGCTACGGCGTGGTGATGCGCAAGGGCAAGTTCCTCAGCGCCGAGGCGCGCGCCTTCGTCGACCTGGTCCGCCCCGGCCTGCTGACCCATCGCGACTACGACGAGCCGGGCCATTCGGGACGCTGAAGATCAATGCGGACGCTGCAGCGCCAGTTTCAACCCGAAACCCAGCAGCACGGCGCCGCACAGGCGGTCCATCCAGCGCCCGATGCGCGGTTGCCGCTGCAGCAGCCGATGGATGCGCGAGCCGAGCAGGGCCAGCACCAGCGACCAGCACAGGCCGGTGCCGATGAAGCTCAGGCCGAGTACCAGCAACCCAAGTTGCGCCCGGGGCGCCTGCAGCGCGACGAATTGCGGCAGGAAGGCGAGGTAGAACAGCGCCACCTTGGGGTTCAGCACGTTGGTGAGCAGACCCTGGCGGAACGCGGCGGCGAAGCCTTGGCCACGCGTGGTGGCGTGTGCATGCGTCGCCTGCTTGCCGAGCAGCATGCGCAGGCCGACCCACACCAGGTAGGCGGCGCCGAGGTACTTCAGCGCGGTGAACGCGGTAGCCGAGGTCATCAGGATCGCCGACAGCCCCAGTACCGCGGCCAGCGTATGCACCACGCAGCCGGCGTTGATGCCCAGTGCGGCGCCGAGGCCGACGACGTGGCCTTCGCGGCCGCTGCGCGCGAGGATGTAGAACGTGTCCAGCCCCGGCGTGAGGTTCAGCGCGATGCAGGCCAGCAGGAAGGTGTCGTAGTGCTGGATGCCGAGCATGGAGGAATCCGGAATGCGGAGGAGAGGCGATCAGACGTTGCGATGCCTGCCTTGGAACGGCGCGTAGAACGCACGCAGACGGGCGAGGTCTGCGTCCATGTCGCCGCTGGTGTCGAGCAGCGGACCGAGCTGGATGGTCTTGTCGGGGTAATGGAAGGCCACCGGGAAGATCGGCACGCCGGCCTCGCGGGCGATGCGCCAGAAGCCGCTCTTCCAGCGCTTCACCGGCTTGCGCGTGCCCTCTGGCGCAATGCCCAGCCACAGCCGGTCGCGCTGGCGGAACTGGTCGATCATCTGCTCGACCACGCCCTGCGCGCTGCCGCGATCGATCGCCATGCCGCCGAGCCGGCGCAGCAGGGCGCCCAGCGGCCAGAAGAACAGCTCCTGCTTGCCCATGAAATGCACGTCGGCGCCGATCGCGACCTTGATCAGCAGCCCCCACACGCCGTCCCACCAGGACGAGTGCGGCGCGGCGATCAGCACCAGTTTGGGCACGTCGGGGAACTCGCCGACCAGGCTCCAGCCAGCCATGCGCAGTGCGGCGCGGCAGGTGCGGCGCTGCCAGCCGTCGCGCAGACGGGGCATCAGCGCCGGCAGCTGGGCGGGGGTGAACAGGCGTCCCTTCATTCGAGGTCCGGTTTGCGCGAGCGCGTCTGCTTGATCCTGCCGCGCTGTTGCTTGCCGACCAGACGGCGCTCCTTCGAGGCGCGGGTCGGTTTGGTGGCCACGCGTTTCTTCGGCGGCAGCAGCACGCCATGGATCAGCTCGACCAGCCGCTCGCGTACGTCGTCGCGATTGCGCCCCTGGTCGCGGAACCGGCGGCCCTGGATCACCAGCACGCCCTCGGCGGTGAGCCTGCGGTCGCGCCGGGCCAGCAATCGGGTGCGGACTTCTTCCGGCAGCGACGGCGAGTTCGCCACGTCGAAGCGCAGCTCCACCGCGCTCTCGGTGCGGTTCACATGCTGCCCGCCCGGACCGTCGGCGCGCAGGAAGCGCTCGACCAGTTCGGATTCGGGCAGGGCAAGGGTGCGGCTGATGATCAGCATGCGGGAAGTGTAGGGGAGAAGCGGGGAGTGAGAGAAAAGCGCCGGTACGGCTTGCCTTGGCTCTCTCGTTTCTCACTCCTCTCCACTCACTCCTGCTCCAAGTCTCCAGCCGAAGCGATCGAGCAGCCCGGCGTATGCGGCATCCAAGGGTGCCTCGAGCGCCATCGCCGTGCCGCTCAGCGGATGCGCGAAACGCAGCCGCCACGCGTGCAGCAGCATCCGGTGGCAGCCGAAGTGTTGCTTGTACAGCCGGTTGTGGTCGCCGCGGCCGTGCTGGCAGTCGCCGATCACCGGGTGGTGGATGTGCGCCAGGTGCTTGCGGATCTGGCGGAAGCGGCCGCTTTCCGGCTCGGCCAGCAGCAGCGCGTAGCGTTGCTGCGGGTAGCGGCCGAGCGCGATCGGCACCTCGACCGTGGCCAGCCGTCGGTAGTGGGTGCGCGCCTCGCGGCGCGGACCGGTTTCGCGCGAACCGGGCAGCGGATAGTCGATCAGGCCCTCGGCCGGTTCCGGCCAGCCGCGCACCACGGTGAGGTATTGCTTGTGCAGCAGGCGGCTCATGAACTGCTCGCCCAGCGCGGCGGCGACTTCCTTGCTGCGCGCCACCAGCAGCACGCCGCTGGTGGCGCGGTCGAGCCGGTGCGCCAGGTACACGCTGTCGCCGATCTGCTCGCGCAGCAGATCGATCAGGAACTCCTCGGCGTTGCCCACCATCTTCGAACGATGCACGGCAAGGTTCGCGGGCTTGTTCAGCGCGATCAGGGCGTCGTCCTGGTAGAGGATGTCGAGCATGCGTGTATACCGGGAAATGCGTTGCGGCGTAGGGCGGGCACTGCCCGCCGCCTGCGAAGAGCCGGCGGGCAGTGCCCGCCCTACGGCAGTATGTCGGTCAGCGCGAGCGCGGCCAGCCGAGTGCGAAGGCGAATAATCCGGCGGCAGCGATGCAGGCCGGCAGCCAGAAGCCGTGCTTCGGCGCCAGCGTCCACAGCAGGGTGGCGGAGAGCAGCAGCGAGCCGCCGAGCAGGCCGCCGGCGAGCAGCTTGTGCTGGCGTCGTGCGTTGTCGTGCAGCAGCTTGAGTTCGGCGGGGTCGCCCAGCGCGCGTTGCTCGCCGCGTGCGATCTGGCGCAACGCGTCGCGCACCAGCTCGGGGAGCTGCGGCGCTTCGTGCAGCCACTCGGGCAACCGCCTGCGTACTTCGCGCAGGGTGCGCCGCGGGCTGTAGCGTTCGCGCAGGATGCGCTTCAGCACGGGATGAGCCACCGCCCAGATGTCGATCTCCGGATCGAGCATGCGGCCGACGCCCTCGATGTTGAGCAGGGTCTTCTGCAGCAGGATCAGCTGCGGCTGCAGGGTCAGCTGGAAGCGGCGCGCGGTCTGGAACAGCTTCACCACCAGTTCGGCCAGCGAGATCTGCGACAGCGGGCGGGTGAAGTACGGCTCGCATACCGTGCGTACCGCTGCCTCCAGTTCGTCCAGCCGCACGTCGACGGGCATCCAGCCGGCGTCCACATGCAGCTTGGCGATGCGCGCGTAGTCGCGTTCGAACAGCGCGATGAAGTTCTGCGCCAGCCAGTACTGGTCGGCCTCGGGCAGCGAGCCCATGATGCCGAAGTCCAGCGCGATGAAGCGCGGCTCGCCGGTGCGCGTGGGGTCGACCCAGATGTTGCCGGGGTGGGCGTCGGCGTGGAAGAAGTTGTCGCGGAACACCTGCTCGTAGAACACCCGCACGCCCTTGGCGGCGAGCGCCTTGCGGTCCAGCCCGGCGGCGTCGATGGCGGCGATGTCGTCGCTGCTGATGCCGTGCACGCGCTCCAGGGTGAGCACGCGCGCACTGGTAAGTTCCCAGTGCACCTCGGGCACGTACAGGTCGGTGCCGCTGGCGAAGTTGCGCTTGAGCAGGCTGGCGCTGGCGCCTTCGCGTTGCAGGTCCAGTTCGTTCTCCAGCATCTTCTCGACTTCGGCCACCACGTCGAGCGGGCGGATCTTGTCGGCGTTCGGGTGCCAGTGCCGGGCCAGCTCGCCCAGCGAGCGCAGCAGCTTCACGTCGCGGGCGATCTGCGCGTCGATGCCGGGACGCAGCACCTTAACCACCACCTCGCGGCCGTCGTGAAGGGTGGCCGCGTGCACTTGCGCGATCGAGGCGGAGGCCAGCGGCGTTTCGTCGAACTGGGCGTATAGACGGCCAATCGGTGATTTCAGTTCCTGCTCGACGATGGTGCGTGCCGCGCTGCCGGCGAACGGCGCGACCTGGTCCTGCAGCAGGGCCAGCTCGTCGGCGATGTCCGCCGGCACCAGGTCGCGGCGGGTGGACAGCACCTGGCCGGCCTTGACGAAGATCGGGCCCAGCTCGGTCAGCGCGTGGCGCAGGCGCGCGCCGCGCGGCAGGCCGCGGATGTCGGTGCGCGGGCGCGCCACCAGCGGCCGCAGCAGCTTCAGCGGGCGATACAGGTGGGCGGCGTCGACCAGTTCGTCGAGCCGGTACGCCAGCAGCACCGAGGCGACCCGCAGCAGGCGCGGCACCACCTTCAGCGGCGTCACGCGGCGTTGCCCTGCAGGCGCTGCAGCAGCCGCTGCACGCGCGATTCGAGCCGTTCGCTGCGTTCGCGCAAGGCGTCAACGCCGTCGAGGAAGCCCTCGACCTCGCCCGGCGCCATTGCTACGCGCGCCTCGTCGCGCAGCCAGCCGGCGGTGTCTTCGGTGAGGTGGCCGGCGGTCTCGCGGGCATGGGCGAGGCCCTTGCGCACGGCTTTCGCCAGCGGCACGCCGAGCACGTCGCCGAAGCTGCGGGCGAATGCTTCTTCGAAATCCGGGGCGAACTTGCCGGCCAGCTTTTCCAGCCGGCGCGCCAGCTCGGCGTCGCCGGCGATCTCCACCTTGCCCGGCGCGATGCCGTCATCGTCGCGGCGGAACATCATCGCCAGCAGGCTGCCCGGCGTGGCGGCCACCTTCAGCTGGCTGTCGTCTTGCGGCGGGCCCACTCGCAAGCGCGTGCCGTCGACGGTTACCGCCAGCGCGAGCTCCGGTCCGCGCAGGTGCAGCTGCACGCTGCGGCCGTTCAGCGCGACCAGCCGCTGCTGCGTGTCCGGGTCCAGCGACAAGGTGTGGTTCAGCGCGGTTTCCAGCGCGCGGCCGGCGAGCTTGCGCAGCGGCTGCGGTAACCAGGAGTTGGGAGTGGCGGCGTTCATCCGGCGATTGTAGCCCGCCGGCAAGGCGCTAGGCCTTTACCGCACCGGGGAAGCCGAGCTGGCGCCACGCTTCGTAGACGGCCACGGCGACCGTGTTCGACAGGTTCAGGCTGCGGCTGTCCGGGCGCATCGGCAGGCGCAGGCGTTGTCCGGCGGGAATGGTTTCCAGCACCTCGCCCGGCAGGCCGGCGGTCTCGCAGCCGAACAGCAGCGCGTCGCCGTCGGCGAAGCGGGCATCGACGTGGGCGACCTGGCCGCGGGTGGTGAAGGCGAACACCCGCGGCGTCCCGATGACGTCGAGACAGGACGCCAGGTCGTCATGCACCGCGACGCTGGCGTACTCGTGGTAGTCCAGCCCGGCGCGCCGCAGCCGGGCATCGTCGAGCGCGAAACCGAGCGGCCGGATGAGGTGCAGCACGGCGCCAGTGTTCGCGCACAGGCGAATCACGTTGCCGGTGTTCGGCGGGATCTCGGGACGGAACAGGATGACATGGAGCATCCGGCCATTATCGCGTGTCCGTGCCGGTCGGCGTCGAGCAGCTCAGCTGCCAATCCGGGGGCAGACCACCCCGTCCGGCGGCAACGCGCAGCTGCTCGGTGCGGCCAGCAGGATCGCGGCGGCGCTGCCCCTGGCGGCGAGCTGCACCGATGCCGGCGTGGCCGTCACCATGGCGGCGAGGATCAGGCTGCAGACCGCCAGGCAGGCGATGAACAGGCCGTGCAACATCATGGTCTCGAATTTCATGGTCATGTCTCCGTATGAAGGGGAAGGTTCCTGCGCTTATCCCTGAGCAATCCCCGTGCCATGCCGAGACATGTTGACAAGTTATTGATTCGTCTAATTTAAATAAGCGGATCGGGCAGCCGCGACATTGTCCGCGGACAGTCGTCCGCCCGCTGCCGGACAGCCGGACAGGCCGGCGGCGACCGTGCCACAGGTCATTTGCGATGCCCGTGGGGCATCGCTAGCCTGCGGAGACTTATCCGTGAAACAGGAGGTTCACCGTGACGAAGAAACCGCTTGCCCTGCTCATCGCCGGCCTGCTGACCCTGACCGGCGGCATGCCGTTTGCGCTGGCCGCAGCCGACACCGCCGCGGTGGCGGCGACGACACAGCAACAGATCCCCGAACTCGCCTGGACCCGCTTCACCCTGCCGAACGGGCTGACCGTGGTGGTGCACGAGGACCACAAGGCGCCGGTGGTGGCGGTGAGCATGTGGTACCACGTCGGTTCGTCGTACGAGCCTAAGGGCAGGACCGGTTTCGCGCATCTGTTTGAGCACCTGATGTTCCAGGGCTCGGAAAACCACAAGGACGAATTCTTCAAGCCGTTCGAGCTGGCCGGCGCCACCGACCAGAACGGCACCACCTGGCTCGACCGCACCAACTATTTCGAGACCGTGCCTACCAGTGCGCTGGACATGGCGCTGTGGATGGAATCGGACCGCATGGGCCACCTGCTCGGTGCGATCGGCCAGCCGCAGCTCGACGAGCAGCGCGGCGTGGTGCAGAACGAAAAGCGCCAGGGCGAGAACCAGCCGTACGGCCGCGCCAGCGAGCTGATCCAGGCCGAGGCGTTCCCGGCCAACCATCCGTACCACCACGACACCATCGGCTCGATGGCGGATCTCAACGCCGCCTCGCTGGCCGACGTCAAGCAGTGGTTCCGCGACTACTACGGCGCCGCCAACACGGTGGTGGTGCTGTCCGGCGACATCACGCCGGCGCTGGCGAAGGAAAAGATGCAGAAGTACTTCGGCGACATCGCCGCCGGTCCGCAGGTGCCGCGGCCGCAGCCGTGGGTGGCGCCGCGCGACCGCTCGACCCGCGGCACGATGACTGACAACGTGGCGCAGGTGCGCATCTATCGCGAGTGGAACGTGCCGGGCCGCGGCAGCCGCGACGAGAACCTGCTGGAACTGGCCGCCGCCGTGCTGGGCGGCAGCAAGACCTCGCGGCTGTACCAGCGGCTGGTCTACCAGGACAAGCTCGCCGACAGCGTCTCGGTCGACGTCGAGCAGCACGTGCTGGCCAGCCTGTTCAACTTGCAGGTGGACGTGAAGAAGGGCGCCGACCCGGCCAAAGTCGAGGCGGCGATCGCCGACGAGTGGCGGAAATTCCTGAAGGACGGCGCCAGCGCCGACGAGCTGGCACGGGTCAAGACGGAAACCCGCGCCTCCTTCGTCCGCGGGCTGGAAAAGGTCAACACGCAGGCTTCGATCCTGGCCCAGGGCCAGCTGTACCGCAACGATCCGGGCGCCTACCTGAAGGACTTCAGGGAATTCATGGTGGCCACCCCGGCGCAGGTCAGCGCGGTGGCGAACCGGTGGATCGCCAGGGGCGACTACACGCTGACCGTGGTGCCGGGCAAGGTCGAGGACACCGACATGGCCACCGTGGCCGGCCGTGCCGCGGTCAGCGGCGCGCCGGCGCCGGCGCTGTCGGCGAAGGGCGACTACCGCACGGTGAGGAGTGATGTCGACCGCAGCAAGGGCGTGCCCGCCGTCGGCGCGTTCCCGGACCTCAGCTTTCCCGCCCTGCAGCGCGGCAAGCTGGACAACGGCGTCGAGGTGATCCTGGCCGAGCGCCATGCGGTGCCGGCGGTGCAGCTGCAGCTGCTGTTCGACGCCGGTTACGCGGCCGACCAGGGCCGCAAGCTGGGCACCTCCAGCTTCACCATGGCGATGCTCGACGAGGGCAGCAAGGAACTCGACTCGGTCGAGATCGCCAAGCGCAAGCAGCGCCTCGGCGCCATCATCGCCAGCGGCTGCGGGCTGGACTACTGCAATGCCTCGTTGAACGCGCTGGACGACCAGCTGAAGCCGTCACTCGAGCTGTTCGCCGACATCGTGCGCAATCCGGCGTTCCGTGAGGCCGACATCGGCCGCCTGCGCGGCCAGTGGCTGGCGCGCATCGCCCAGGAGAAGAGCCAGCCGACCGGCATCGCGTTGCGCACCCTGCCGCCGCTGCTGTACGGCCAGGGCCACGCCTACGCGATCCCGTTCACCGGCTCCGGCACCGAGGCCTCGATCAAGTCGCTGAGTGCCGCCGACATGCGTGCGTTCGTCGGCGATTTCATCCGGCCGGACAACATGCAGATTCTGGTCGCCGGCGACACCACGCTGGACAAGATCATCCCGCCGTTGAACGCCGCGTTCGGCAACTGGAAGGCGCCGGCCGGCAAGGTTCCGGCGAAGAACATCGGCAAGGTCGCTTCGCCGAAGCAGGTGCGCGTGTACCTGGTCGACCGCCCCGGCGCGCAGCAGAGCCTGATCCTCGCCGGCAGCCTGGCGCCGTCCACCGAGGCGCCGAATAACCTGGAGATCCAGACCATGAACGGGGCGTTCGGCGGCACCTTCACCTCGCGCCTCAACATGAACCTACGCGAGGACAAGCACTGGGCCTACGGCGCCTTCAGCTTCCTGCAGAACGCGCAGGGCCAGCGCCCGTTCATGCTGTACGCGCCGGTGCAGACCGACAAGACCGCGCCGTCGGTGGCCGAGATGCTGAAGGAGGCCAAGGGCGTGATCGGTGATCAGCCGCTGACCGCGCAGGAGATCGGCAAGATCAAGGTCGGCGACGTGCGCAGCATGCCGGGCAGCTACCAGACCACCGCGGCGGTGATGGGCGCGCTGCAGGGCATTGCGCTGTACCACCGGCCGGACGATTACGTGCAGACCCTGAAGTCGCGCATCGAGGCGCAGACCGATGCGTCGGTGGAGGCGGCGGCGAAGCAGGTCATCCACCCCGACCAGCTGACCTGGGTGATCGTCGGCGACCTCAACAAGATCGAGGCGCCGATCCGCGCGCTGAAGCTCGGCGAAGTGCAGGTGCTCGATGCCGACGGCAAGCCCGTGAAATGAGCCCGTGCGTGGCGTTGGCATCCGCCGCCGCCACGCGTTGTGTATCGGTTGGGGGACGCGCCGCCGTCCCCGCGCTAGGATGGAGGCCGGGCCGGCAACGCCCGGCCTCCATCATGTCCAAGCCATCGTCGCGGAGCCACCTATGCGCAAGACCCTGCTGTTGCTCGTCCCCATCCTCCTGCTCGGCGCCTGCAGCTGGGGCATCACCCTGGACGACGCCGCCAAGAACGTACGCACGGCGTGGAGCGGCGACGTCTCCTCCTGCCGCGAACTGGGCAAGGTCACCGTGTCGGTGATGGACCGCGTCGGCCCGGTCGACCGCAACGACATCAAGGTGCG
The DNA here is from genome assembly GCF_058793995.1 of Rhodanobacter sp. GW835-FHT13D09. Taxonomy (NCBI): domain Bacteria; kingdom Pseudomonadati; phylum Pseudomonadota; class Gammaproteobacteria; order Lysobacterales; family Rhodanobacteraceae; genus Rhodanobacter; species Rhodanobacter sp. GW835-FHT13D09. Next base: position 20,022 of record NZ_JBXAGL010000011.1, read on the forward strand.
CGACGAGCTGGAAGTGCTGGCCCGCAACGAGGCCGCCAAGATGCACGCCGATACGATCAAGCCGCTTGCCGAACCGGCCGCCGGCTCGCAGCCGTGGGGCGCCTACCAGTGCGGTGCGCACCAGCCCGTGCCGGCCGGTACGCCGCGGGCGCCGGCCGGTTCCGGCTCGGCCCCGGGCCAGTTGCAGACCTTCCCCATGCACGGCGGCTGAAGCCCGCCGGCTCCGGCCATCGAGAGGCGCCCTGCAGGGCGCCTTTTTCATGCGCGCTGACCGGTACTTGCACCGTGTGGGAGGTTGGCATAAACTTCATATACGTATAGTACATATATGTATAATATACGTAACATCTAATGATTGATGCCGTGAACAGCTTTGCACCCACCGAGCAGCGCCTTGCGGTCACCTGCCGTCGTCACCCCGCGTTTCCACGCGAGCCGGCGGTGCTGGTGCGGCTGGTCAAGCATCTCTACAAGCGCCTGCATGACGATGCCAATGCGCTGCTGAAGCCGTGGGGCATCAACCATCCGGAATACGACCTGCTGATGATGCTGTACGGCACCGAGGGGTATACGCTGAGCCCGTCGCAGCTGGCGGCAGCAGCGGGGGAGAAGTCCGCCAACATCACGCGGCTGACCGACGAGTTGTGCAACAAGGGCCTGATCGAGCGCACCGCCAGCGACGAGGACCGTCGCCGGATCGCGCTTACGTTGACCGGGGCGGGGGTGGCGATGATCCAGGGCTTCCTGCCCGACGTCTGCACCTTGCTGGAGCGTCAGACCTCCGGCCTGCAGCCGCGCGAGGCTGCGCAGCTGGAAAAGCTGCTGAAGAAATTCCTGGATCACCTCGAGCAGGCCTGAAGCCGTGACCGCCGCCGTCATCGAATCCGGGCCGCGCCCCCCGCTCCGGCAGTGGCTGGCCGAGGCCTTCGCCGGCGAGGGCAGTGCGTGGCTGTTCGTGTTCAAGGCCGCGCTGGCGCTGTATGCGGCGACCTGGCTGGCGATGTGGCTGCAGCTGGAGAAGCCGTCCACCACGATGATCACGATCGTGCTGCTGATGCACCCGCAGAGCGGCATGGTGCTGGCGAAGAGCTTCTACCGGGCGATCGGCACGCTGGCCGGCAGTGTGTTCGGCGTGCTGCTGATGGCGCTGTTCCCGCAGCAGCGCGAGCTGTTCCTGCTGTCGATGTCGCTGTGGGCGGCGCTGTGCGCCGGCGGCGCCACGCTGTACCGCAACTTCATGTCCTACGGCTTCGTGCTGGCCGGCTACACCGCCGCGATCGTCACCCTGCCGGCGGTCGGCAATCCGCTGAACGTGTTCGACTCGGCGGTGATGCGGGTGAGCGAGGTGCTGCTGGGCGTGATCGTGGCCGGTGCGGTGAGCGACCTGGTGCTGCCCACCCGCCTGCGCGAGACGTTGCGGTGCGAAGCGCGTGATCAGATCGGGCACTTCCTCGATTTCGCCCGCAGCAGCACCGGCGGCGCGATCGCCCGTGGTGACATGGAACAGGCCTACCTGCGTTTCGTGCGGGGCGCGGTGCAGCTGGAAAACCTGCGCGCCGCGGTGATCTTCGAGGATCCGGAGGCGCGTGCGCGCAGCAGCCGCATCCGGCTGCTCAATCAGCGCTACATGTCGGCCACCACCACCTTCCAGTCGGTGCACCACCTGATCAACCGGTTGCAGCGCAAGGGCCGCCCCGATGCCGCCGATGCGCTGATCGCGCTGTACCAGCCGATCGGCGAGGCGTTGTCGCCGGAGCCGGCGCAGCGGCACGACCCGGCCGTCCTGGCACCGCGGCTGCGGGCCTGCGAACAGACGCTGCCGGCACTGGCGCAGCATCTGCGCGATACGCTGCCGGGGGAGCCGGCACGGCTGGACTTCGACACCGGCGCGATCCTGTTGCAGCGCTTCGCCGACGAATTGCACGGCTTCACGCTGGTGGTGAGCTCGCTGCGCGCCAAGCGCCTGCGCGGCAACGTGGAACGGGTGCAGTTCCGCCGCGGCAACGATTATGCCGGCGCCGCCCTTGCGGTGCTGCGCACCTTCCTCACGATGATTGCGCTGGGCGCGTTCTGGCTGGCCAGCGGCTGGCCGCACGGCGCCAGCGCGATGCTGATCGCCACGATCTTTGCCGGCCTGCTGGCGATGGCGCCGAATCCGGTGTCTGCGGCGTTCCACACCCTGTTCGCCCAGGGGCTTGGCATGGCCATGGCGTTCGTCGTCACGTTCTGGCTGCTGCCGAGCTGCGACGGCTACGCCATGTTCATCGTGGCCACGCTGCCGTTCCTGATTCCCGGCTTCTACGTACAGGCGAAGCCGCTGGTTTCCACCATGGGCGTGGGCTATGGCATCGGTTTCGTCCTCAGCATGCAGCTGACCAACCGGATGAGTTACGACCCGGCGTTCTTCATCAACGAGGCGATGGCGCAGCTGGCCGGGTTCGGGCTCTGCGCGGTGGCCTTCATGGCCATTCCGGCGATTGCCGGCACCGGCTGGCAGCGCGCGCGCCAGCTGCGCCAGTTGCGCCGGCAGGTGGTGCAGGCCGCCAGCGCGCCGCTGGCGGGGCTGGCGTACCACTTCGAGAGCGTCAACCGCGACCTGTTTCTGCAGGTGGTGACGTATACCCGGCCGGACAGCCGCGAATCGCGCGACCTGCTGGCCTGGGCGCTGACCGTGCACGAGTGCGGCCGCGCCCTGATCGAGCTGCGCCAGGACATGGCCGGCAGCCAGTTGCCGGCTCCGCTGGAGCGGTACGCGCAGCAGGCGGTGCAGGCCGTGGCCTGGCTGTTCGAGGCGCCGGACCCCCTGCGCTGGCAGCAGGCTGAGCAGGCAGTCGCCGAGGCGATCACGGGGATCAGGCGCGGCCAGTCGGGCGCGCAGGCCGGCAGCCGCCGCGTGCTGCTGCACCTGCACCAGCTGCGCAGCGTGCTGCGCGACGACGAATCGGCACTGGCGCCGTACATGCCGGTGGCGGAGGAGCCTGTCCATGCCTCGTGAAGTATCGATCGGCGGCGCCATGATGCCCGGCCTGGTGGTGATCTTCCTGGGTTGCCTGCTGCTGATGTGGCTGCTCGACGAGGTGATCGGGCGGCTTGGCCTGTACCGCTACGTGCTGCATCCGTCGCTGGTGCGGCTGGCGCTGTTCGCCTGCCTGTTCGGCGCCGCCGGACTGTTGCTGATCCACTGAGTCCATCCCATGAACAACAAACCCCTGCTGTTGCGCCTTGCCGTCACCAGCATCATCGTGATCGTGGCGGCCCTGCTCGGCCATGCCCTGTGGAAGAACTACCTGTATTCGCCGTGGACCCGCGATGGCCGTGTGCGCGCCGAGGTGGTGCGGATCGCGCCGGACGTCTCCGGCCTGGTCACCCGTGTGGCGGTGAGCGACAACCAGTCCGTGCACAAGGGCGACCTGCTGTTCGCCATCGATCCCGCGCGGTTCCGCTATGCGGTCGACCAGGCGCAGGCGAACCTGGATGCCGCCGAGGCCAGCGCCCGTGCCGCCGGCGCCAACATCAACGCGGCGCTGGCCAGCGCCGCGGCGCGCAAGGCCGAATACGACATGCGTGCGGAAGAGGCTGCGCGCCGCCAGCGTCTGGGTGACATCGTCACCAGGGAAGAGCGCACCAATGCCACCGCCACCGCGAATTCCGCCCGCGCTACCTGGGCCCAGGCGCAGGCCGGCGGCAGCCAGGCCTCGGCAGTGCGCGAGCAGGCGCAGGCCGCGGTGGAGCAGGCGCAGGTCGCGCTGGACCAGGCCCGGCTCAATCTCGAGCGCACCGAGGTGCGCGCGCCGGTGGACGGCTACGTCACCAACCTCGACATCCGCGTCGGCGACTACGCCAGTACCGGCAGCCCGCGGCTGGCGCTGATCGACAGCCACGGCTATTACATCTACGGCTACTTCGAGGAAACCAAGCTGCCGCAGCTGCGCGTGGGCGACCCGGTCGATATCCGCCTGATGGCCGGCGACGTGCACCTGAAGGGCACCATCACCGGGATCGCCCGCGGCATCACGGATCGCGACAACCCGACCGGCAACGACCTGCTGGCCGACGTCAACCCCACCTTCAACTGGGTGCGGCTGGCGCAGCGGGTGCCGGTGCGCATTGCGATCGACACCGCGGGGCTCCCGCCCGATACGCTGATCGCCGCCGGCATGACCGCCACCATCGAGGTGCAGCCACGCGCGGGCGAAAACTAAAAACTAGCCGACGGTAGGCGCGTCCGCCGCGGTTTGCGATGATGGGCGCTGTTGCGTACCGGTGTCGCCATGAACAAGCTGATCGCCGCCCCCGGCCGACTCGCGCACATGCTGCCGTTCCGGCGCAAGCCGCGCGCGGCGCCGGTCGCGCTGCCGTCCTTCGCCGTCTCCGCCGAGGACATCGCCGTGCTGCCCGATCCCGCCGCATTCCGGCGCGAGCTGCTGCAGCGCATCGCACAGGCCACCCGGCGCATCGTGATCGTGGCGCTGTACCTGCAGGACGACGACGGTGGCCGCGAGGTGCTCGACGCGCTGTACGCGGTGAAGGCGCGCCGGCCGGCGCTGCAGGTGGCGGTGTTCGTCGACTGGCATCGTGCGCAGCGCGGCCTGATCGGCAAACAGAAGAGCGCGGGCAACGCCGGCATGTACCGCGAATACGCCGCGCGGTTTGGGCCTGGGGTGGAAATCCACGGCGTGCCGGTGCAGAACCGCGAGCTGTTCGGCGTGCTGCACCTGAAGGGCTTCGTGATCGACGATGCGGTGCTGTACAGCGGCGCCAGCCTCAACGATGTCTACCTGGCGCGGCACGGGCGCTACCGGCTCGACCGCTACCACCTGCTGCTGCATCGCGGCCTGGCCGATGCCATGGCGGGGTTCGTGCAGCAGTACTTCGCCGAAAGCGCGGCGGTGTGCCGGCTGGACGCGGCCACGGTGCCGTCCACCCGGACGCTGCAGCCGGCGATCCGCGAATTCCGCCAGGCCTTGCAGCATGCCGCCTACCAGGTGCCGCACGAGGTGCCGGGAGCCGGCGAACTGGCGGTGACGCCGCTGCTCGGCTTCGGCCGCGGCGACAACGCGCTCAACGAGGCGCTGCTGGCGTTGCTGGGCGGCACGCGCCGCCGGCTGATCCTGCTGACGCCGTACTTCAACCTGCCGCGGCCGGTGCGGGTGGTGCTGGGCCAGCTGCTGCGCCGCGGCTGCACCATCGACCTCATGGTCGGCGACAAGGTCGCCAACGATTTCTACATTCCGCCGGAGCAGCCGTTCAAGACGATCGGCCTGTTGCCGTACCTGTACGAGAACAACCTGCGCCGCTTCGCGCGGGCGCATCGCCGGCAGATCGACAGTGGCCAGCTCAACCTGCACCTGTGGCGCGACGGCGACAACAGCTACCACCTGAAAGGCCTGTTCATCGACGACGACGTGGCCGTGCTGACCGGCAACAACCTCAACCCGCGCGCCTGGTCGCTGGACCTGGAAAACGGCCTGGTGCTGCGCGACCCCGCGCATCTGCTGCAGGCGAAACACGAGGCGGAGTGGGCGGCCCTGCGCCGCCACGCCACGCGGGTGGCCGATTACCGCGCGCTGGAAAGCCCGCGGCGCTACCCGGCCGAAGTGCGCCGGCTGCTGCGGCGATTGAACCGCACCCGGCTGGACCGGCTGGTCAACCGCCTGCTGTAGGAGCGCACAGCCGTTCCGTAGGGCGGGCAGCGCCCGCCGCTCTTGTTCCAGGCTGTATCGGCACGGTTGAAAGCAGGCGGGCGGTGCCCGCCCTACGAAGCGACGAGCCGGCTCAGCCGCATCTCCAGCCAGTTCGCCACGTTCGGCCATTCGTCGGCGAGGATGCTGAAGCAGACCGTGTTGCGCAGGCTGCCGTCGGTGCGCCGCTTGTGCGCGCGCAGCACGCCTTCGCGCTGCGCGCCGAGGCGTTCGATCGCGCGCTGCGAATCCTCGTTGTTCTCGTCGGTGTGGAAGGCCACGGCCACGCAATCCAGCGACTCGAACGCATGCTCCAGCAGCAGGCGTTTGCAGGCGGTGTTGAGGTGGGTCTTCTGCCAGCGCTTGGCGTACCAGGTGTAGCCGACGGCCAGGCGCGGCAGCGTGGCGTCGATCTCGTAATAGCGGGTGCTGCCGACGATCTCGCCGCTGCCGCCCTCGCGCACGGCGAACGGCAGCATGTGTCCCTCGGCCTGGCCCTGCAGCGCCTTCTCGACGTAGCTGCGCGCCTGCCCCGGCGGCGGCACGCTGGTGACCGTGAGGTTCCATAGCTCGCCGTCGGCGGCGGCGGCTTCCAGTGCCGGCACGTGATCGAGGCTGAGCGGTTCCAGCGCGACGTATTCGTCGTGCAGACGGATCGGGGCGAACGGGTTCATCGGGAGTCCGGTGCGGTGTTCAGGCGTCGAGGTCAGGGATCAGCTTGCTCTCGAGCCGGGCGATGTTGTCCTTCAGCAGCAGCTTGCGCTTCTTCAGCCGGGTCAGCTGCAGTTCGTCGCGGCCGATCGCCGAGGCGAGCTGCTCGATCGCCGCGTCGAGATCCCGGTGCTCCATCCGCAATTCGGCCAGGAGATGGACGATCTCGGCGTGATCCTGAACCTGCATGGCATCGGCGGCGGCTGGGACGGTTCTCCTAGTCTAACGCCGTTCGCCGGCCGGTGGCGGGGCGAACGGCCGGCTACAATGGGCATTCCCCCGTCCTGCCAGCCGCCATGTCCACCCAACCCGGGATGCCCCATCCGCCTGTCGCCGCTGCCGAAGCCGGCAAGCTGGCCGCGCGCCTGCGCCAGCAGGTGGGCCGGGCGATCGGCGACTTCGGGATGATCGAGGACGGCGACAAGGTGATGGTGTGCCTGTCCGGCGGCAAGGATTCATACACCCTGCTGGACCTGCTGCTGCAACTGCAGGCGAAGGCGCCGGTACGCTTCGAGCTGATCGCGGTGAACCTGGACCAGAAGCAGCCGGATTTCCCCGGGCACGTCTTGCCGGATTATCTGACCGCGCGCGGCGTGCCGTTCCACGTCATCGAGCAGGACACCTACAGCACGGTGACGCGGGTAATCCCGGCCGGCAAGACCATGTGCAGCCTGTGCTCGCGGCTGCGGCGCGGCGCGCTGTACACCTGGGCGGCGGACAACGGCATCACCAAGATCGCGCTGGGCCACCACCGCGACGACATCCTCGCCACGTTCTTCCTCAACCTGTTCTACCAGGCGCAGCTGAAGGCGATGCCGCCCAAGCTGCGCTCGGACGATGGCCGCCACGTGGTGATCCGCCCGCTGGCGTACTGCCGCGAAAGCGACATCGCCGAATACGCGGCGCAGCGGCAGTTTCCGATCATTCCGTGCAACCTGTGTGGCTCGCAGGACAACCTGCAGCGCAAGGCGGTGCAGCGCATGCTGGCCGAATGGGATCAGCAGCAGCCCGGGCGCAGCGAGAACATCTTCCGCGCGCTGGGCCATGTGTCGCCCTCGCAACTGGCCGACCGCGGGCTGTTCGATTTCAGCTTCGGCGCATCGTCCGCCGCGGCATCCACCCGAACCCTCCAACCATCCACCACCTGAGCCGAGTAACTGCCGTGTCCTACTTTGCATCCGTTGAACTGGCCCCTGGCGATCCGATCCTGGGCCTCACCGAAACCTACCTGGCCGATCCGCGCCCCGGCAAGATCAACCTTGGCGTGGGCATCTACATCGACGAGCAGGGCCGCATCCCGCTGCTGCCGAGCGTGCGCGAGGTGGAACAGGCGCTGGCCGCGGCGGCGCGGCCACGCGGCTACCTGCCGATCGACGGCATGCCGGCGTACAACCGGGCGACCCAGCAGCTGGTGTTCGGCGCCGACTCGCCGCTGCTGGCGGCCGGCCGCGTCGCCACCGTGCAGACCGTGGGCGGCAGCGGCGCGTTGCGGGTGGCGGCGGACGTGCTGAAGCAGGTGGCCGGGGCGGGCGCGAAGATCGCCATCAGCAACCCCAGCTGGGGCAACCACCACGCGGTGTTCCGCACCGCCGGCTTCGCCCTACTGGAGTACCGCTACTACGACCCGGCCAGCCATGGCCTGGACTTCGCCGGCATGCTGGAGGACCTGGGCCGGCTCGAGCCCGGCACCGTGGTGCTGCTGCACGCGTGCTGCCACAACCCGACCGGCGTCGACCTGGACGCGGCGCAGTGGGCGCAGCTGATCGCGCTGCTCAAGGAGCGCCGGCTGCTGCCGTTCGTCGACATGGCCTACCAGGGCTTCGCCCAGGGCGCCGACGCCGATGCCGCCGGCGTGCGCCTGCTGGCGTCGTCGGGGATCGAGGCGTTCGTGGTGGCCAATTCGTATTCGAAGTCGTTCTCGCTGTATGGCGAGCGAGTCGGCGCGCTGTCGATGGTCGGCGCCGACCGCGACGAGGCGGTGCGGCTGCTGTCGAAGATCAAGCAGACCATCCGCGCGAACTACTCCAGCCCGTCCACGCAGGGCGCCGCGCTGGTCGCCGGCGTGCTCGGCAGCGCCGAGCTGCATGCACGCTGGGAACAGGAGCTGGGCGGCATGCGCGAGCGCATCCATGCGATGCGCGCCGGCTTCGTCGAGCGGCTGGCGGTGCACGGTGCGCCGGATTACGGCTTCATCAACCGCCAGGCCGGCATGTTCTCCTACTCCGGCCTGAGCAAGGCGCAGGTACACCGGCTGCGCGACGAGCATGCGATCTACGCGCTGGACAGCGGGCGCATCTGCGTGGCCGCGCTGAACCGGGCCAACCTCGACACCGTGGCCGCGGCGGTCGCTGCCGTTTCCCGCTGACACTCCTGATCGTCATCCCGGCGCAAGCCGGTTCGCGAAGGCAGGATGCCGAAGCGAACGCCGCAGGCGTCCCGAAGGGCTGGCCGCAGGAAGCGGCCAGTAATCCAGCGGCGCCCACGGGAGCCTCCACTTCTCTTGAAACACTGATCCGGATACCGAATGTTCTTCCGCAACCTCACGCTGTTCCGTTTTTCCCTCACCGTTGCTGATGACCTGGGCCGCCTCGATGAAGCGCTGGCCGAGCACCGGCTGCGCCCGTGCGGGCCGCTGGAAATGTTCACCAAGGGCTTCGTGCCGCCGGTCGGGCGCGGCGAGGGCGAGCCGCTCACGCACACGGTGAAGCAGTGCACCCTGCTGACCGTGGGCGGCGAGGACAAGCTGCTGCCGGCTGCGGTGGTCAACGACGAGCTGCAGCGCAAGGTGCAGAAGATCGCCGAGGAGGAAGGCCGCAAGGTGGGCGGACGCGAGCGCAAGCGGATCAAGGAAGACCTGCTGACCGAGCTGCTGCCGCGTGCCTTCGTGCGCAATTCGCGGATGTCCGCCTACGTCGACAGGAAGAACGGCTGGCTGGTACTGGACACCTCCAGCCGCAAGTCGGCCGAGAACGCGTTGACCCAGATCCGCGAGGCGCTGGGCAGCTTCCCGGCCGTGCCGCTGGCGCCGGAGGAAGGCCCGCGCGTGCTGATGACCGACTGGCTGGCCAACGGCAACCTGCCTGCCGGCCTCGCCCTGGGCGACGAATGCGAACTGCGCGACCCGGCCACCGCCACCGGCGCGATCGCCCGCTGCCGCCGGCAGGACCTGGACGCCGAGGAGGTCAAGGAGCACCTGCGCAACGGCAAGCAGGTGTTCATGCTCGGTCTCACCTTCGATGAGCGGATCAGTTTCGTGCTGGGCGAGGACCTGATCGTGCGCAAGCTGAAGTTCCTCGACGTGGTGATGGACGAGCTGGGCGACAGCCAGTCCGACGCCCATGCCGAGCTGGACGCCGGTTTCGCCCTGCTGACGCTGGAACTGGAGCGGCTGCTGGGCAAGCTGGAGGAATGGTTCGGCCTGCCGCGTCCGGCCGACGGCTGAACGAAAAAATTCATGACGCCCGGTCCACGGGCGCGCCATACTGGCCGTCCGGCCACCCGCGGGCGGCCGGATTCCCATCTCTGATCTGAACGGGCCCAGGCAAGAGCAGGCAGGATCATGGCGCAGCATCTGGAAGGCGACTGGCTGGAACTGGCGACCGTGGGCGGCAGCATCATCCGGGTGCTGAAGACCGCCCATCCGCGCGCCCGCCGGCTGCGTCTGACCGTGACGCCGCAGGGTGCACGGGTGACCTATCCGCTGGGTACCCACCCGGCCCAGGTCAGCGCGTTCCTGCGTAGCCACGCCGACTGGCTGGAGCAGAAGCTCGACGAGCTGAACCTGATCGTGGAGCCACTGCCGCCGCTGCGCGTGGGCTATCCGTGCAGCTTCCCGCTGCGCGGCGAATTGGCCGAACTGGACTGGGCCGAAGGCGCCTATCCGAAGATCGAGCCGCATGCGACCGGGCTGACCCTGGTGATCCCGCGCCCGCACACCCGCGCGCTGCCGATCGCCCGCGGCCTGCTCGCCTCGCACCTGGAAACCCTGATCCGCCGCGACGTCTCGCGCTGGCTGGCCGGCTACGTGCCGCAACTGGGGCTGGCGCCGACCTCGCTGCGGATCCGCCCGATGAAGAGCCTGTGGGGCAGCCTGGATACCCGCGACCGCATCAACCTCGACCTCGCCCTGGCGCTGGCGCCGCCGTCGGCGTTGCGCTACGTGGTGGCGCACGAGCTGTGCCATCTCAAGGTACGCAACCATTCGCCGCGGTTCTGGGCGCAGGTCGAAAACCTGTTTCCGGACTGGCGCGAGCAGCGCGACTGGCTGCGCCAGCATGGCGCGATCCTCAAGGCCGAACTCGACCGCCTGGTCGCCGACGTGGCGGATTGATGCGGCGAGCGACCCGGTTCAACGGTTCCTGGGCTGGCGCACGTATTTCGTGCCCAGCAGTACGTCCCACAGCGGCGTGGTGACGCCGAAGTTGCTGTCCGGGTGGTAGTGGTGCACGTGGTGCGTGGCGGCCCAGCGTCGCAGCAGCGGCTGGCGGAAGCGCACGTGGTGGATGACGAAGTGGCTCAGCCCGTAGACGATGTAACCGAAGGTGATCGCGCTGGCCAGCAGCAGGGCGAAGCCCGTCGGCATGACCAGCATGAACACGCCGGCCAGCGCCAGCAGCACCACCGGGGGCAGGAAGAACGGCAGCGAGTCGTAGCCCAGCGGCCGCGCGTGGTGCAGGTCGTGGCCCTGGGTGAACAGCGGCACCCGCGTGTGGAACAGCCAGCGGTGGAAGAGGTACTCGATGAAGCTGAAGGCGAGCAGGCCCAGGCCGATCGCCAGCAGCGCGGTCGGCGCGCCACCCACATGCCTTTGCCAGCCCAGCACCAGCAACAGCAGGCACAGCACGCTGTCCACGCCGAGTTCGGCCCAGTAGTTGGTGCGGGTGGCGGACATTCGCACCACTGCGTCCACGAAGATGCGCCAGGGGTTCCGTTTCATCACTTGCTGCACCGTCCTGCCTTCACGCGCGTGGATACGCCACGACCGCGGCGTCACGGCGGTATTCTCCCATGGTGTCACACGCGATTCACAATAATGCGCTAGGGAGGAGCGGATCCGTTCAGCAACCGATGGTGCCTGCGCCGGGGCTCAGTGCGACAACGCGAAGCCGGTGAGGATCTGCGCGGTCTGCTCGGGTTTTTCTAGCATCGGCATGTGGTTGCAGCCGTTGATGGTGCTGGTGCTGATCGCGCTGGCGGCGGTGAGGCCGTTGCGCAGGCTGTCCAGCGCGGAGATGTCGACGATGCGGTCGTCGTGGCACCACAGGCCCAGCACCGGCATGGTGAGCTGGCCGAGCCGGTTCTGCACGGAAAGGTATTGTGCAGGCTCACGCAGCTCGTTGAAGGTGCGCTCGATGAAGGCGCGATCGTGCTGGTTGCGCTGGATGAACACGTCGACGAAACGGCCTGGCAGGCCGAGCGGCTTGTCGAACGCCAGCGCCGTGGCGCGCTCGAAGCCGGCGCGGTCGTCGAACACGAACGGGTTCCTGCCGGCCAGCGCGTCGCGGGCGAACGCGTTCTCCCGGCCGTTCAGGCCGAACGCGTCGACCAGCGCCAGTGCGGCCACGTGCTCGGGATGTGCGCTGGCGTACACCCCGGCGATCGCGCCGCCCATCGAATGGCCGACCAGCACGAAGCGCTGCAGGCCCAGGGTCTGCACGAAGCTGTCGAGGCGCGCGGCCTGGGCGTCGATGTTGTAGCTGGCGCCGGCGTCGCGCGAGGATTCGCGCCAGCCCGGAAGGTCGGGAATGACCAGGTGGAAGTGCGGTGTCAGCAGCTTCGCCGTCTGCAGCCACACGCTCTTGTCCGCGTCGAAACCGTGCAGCAGCACGATGGTCGGCCCCTGGCCGCCTTCGTAATAGACCCAGTGCGTATCGCCGGCCTGCACCGAGTGTTTCTCCAGGTGCGCGGCCATCGCCTCGCGCGTGACGTTGGCCTGCAGCAGCCACTGCGGCGCGAGCAGATAGCTGCCGCCGAGCACGATCGCCAGCAGCGCCACCAGCCACGCCAGGAATTTCAGCCGGCGCAGCAGCATGCGTTTCCAGAGCGGGGCGGTGTTCGTCGATGGCGGCATGATGGTTTTCTTGTCGATCGTGGTGGAAATACCCCTCCCCTGCAACGCTGGGGAGTGCTGGGGAGGGGTGCTTTTGATCTTGGTCTTGATCGAAGATCAAAAGCCTACCCCCTCCCAACCTCCCCCTGCTTTGCAGGGGGAGGAGCTTGGTTTTCCCCTAAAGCTTTGCAGGGGGAGGAGCTTGGTTTCCCCTAAAGCTTTGCAGGGGGAGGAGCTTGGTTACTTCGCCTTCTTCGCCTTGGCGAGGATGCCCTCCACCACCTGCTGGGTCAGCGGGTGGTAGCCGCTCCTGGCCTTGGCGTAGACCTGCTCGGCCCAGGCCAGGCCTTCGGGCGTCTTCACGAACGCCTTGTACAGCGGCGTGGTCAGGTAGATCCGGCCGATCCGGGTCATGTGTTCGGCGGCGGCATCCCACACCGCCTTGTCGCCGGCGGCGATCGCATGGCTGTACCAGCGCATGCCGATCTCCGCGTTCGGTGTGCCGGTGAGGTGCCAGGCGGCGTCGAGTTCCTGCATCTTCGCCAGCGGCGGCGCGTCGGGCAGGCGGTCGAGGAAGTACATCCACTCCTGCGTGTTCCAGCCTTTCGCGTCCAGCTTGCCTGCGGCCAGCGAGCCTGCCAGGAAATCGTTGCGCTCGCGATCGATCGCGTTGAAGCGCGGCGAGTCGGGCAGCGGCGCATCCTTCGGGATGCCTTCGCCGTAGACCCAGGCCTTCACTTCGTCCCAGCCCATCTTGCCGGGATACTTCTCGATCAGGTTCGGCCTCATGTAGTCGAGCATCTGTTCGGTGGTGATGCTCTGGAATGCGAAGTGGTGGAAGTAACCCTTCAGGTACGCGTCGAAGTGTTCGCGGCCGAAGCGCTGCTCCAGCGTGCGCAGGAACCACGAGCCCTTGTCGTAGGCCACGTCTGACAGCGCGTCGTCGGCGCCGATGCCGCGCGGGTCGGGGGCCAGCTTCTGCGCGTTGGCGGCCATCGTGCCGATGCTCTTCTGCAGAGCGCGGGCGGACAGCAGCGCCTCCTCGTCGGCCAGCGCCTTGCCGTACACCGCCTCGGTGATGCGGCCCTGCACGTAGGTGGTGAAGCCCTCGTTGAGCCAGATGTCGCGCCAGGCGGCGCTGGTTACCAGGTTGCCCGACCACGAATGCGCCAGCTCGTGCGAGACCAGCGAGACCAGGCTCTTGTCGCCGACCAGCACGGTCGGCGTGGCGAACGTCATGTTCGGGTTTTCCATGCCGCCGAACGGGAACGACGGCGGCAGCACCAGGATGTCGTAGCGGCCCCACGCATACGGGCCGTACAGCTGCTCGGTGGCGGCGATCAGCTTCTCGGTGTCCTCGAACTCGTGCGCGGCCTTGTGGACCACCGACGGCTCCGCGTAGACGGCCGAACGCGGGCCGGTCTCCTTCACCGCGAGGTCGCCGGCGGCGATCGCCAGCAGGTAGGACGGGATCGGATGCGGCTGGTCGAAGGCGAACCTGCCATCCAGCGGGTGCTTCGCGTCGTTGATCGCGCTCATCACCACGCGCACGTCCTTCGGCGCGCTGACGCGGGCGTCGTAGGTGAAGCGGATCGCCGGCGAATCCTGCAGCGGCACCCACGAGCGCGCGTGGATCGACTCGGACTGCGAGAACATGAAGGGCAGCTTCCTGTCGGCGGTCTGTGCCGGCGTCAGCCACTGCAGGCCGGAAGCCTCGGGCGAGGTGGCATAGACGATGCGCACCTGCGCCGGATGCTTCGGCGCGGCGATGGTCAGCTTGCTGCCCAGCACCTTGTCACTAGGGGCCAACGCGTACTTCAGCGGCGTGGCCTTGCCGTCGGCGGCCAGCGCCTCGACCCTGGCGATCTTCAGATCGCGCGTGTCCAGCACCAGCGACTGCGCCCTGGGATTCTTCCAGTCCAGCTTCAGCGTGGCCTCGCCGTCGAGCTGCCTGCGCGGGAAGTCGATCGCCAGCTCCAGGTCCAGGTGGGTCACGCGCACCTGGTCGGGCTGTGCGTAGGAGTTCGGGTCGTTGGCACGGGCCGCCAGTGGCAGCATGAGCGTGCCGAAGGCGAGGATGGAAAACAGGCGCATGCAGCGGCTCCGGGTGCGGGGGAGGCGATGAGTATGCCATCGCGACGGCTTGCCTGGCCCGTGACGGAAGACCCTGGCGCGGGCTGGCGGTGGTTGCGGGCGGCGCAGCGCGGAAACTTTTTTCCGGGCGGCGGAAGGTGCAAGCTTGCGGCATGGAAGTCGCTATGATCGACGGTTGCGCATCGGCGGCCAGGACCTGGGCGAGGGGAGGCATGCTGACTGGCGCGGATCCGCCGGCGCTCGGCTACTTCGTCGCGGCCTTGATCGCCACCATCGGCATCGCGTTCGCTTCCAGCGTGCAGTTCCTGGTCGTCGGCCTCGTTGAGCTATCTGCAGCACCTGCCGCTGGACGTCATCAAGATTGACCGCGCCTTCGTGAGCGAGCTGCAGGCCGACGCCGGCAACCGGCACAAGCATGCAGTCCTTGCGGTACTGGTGGAGCTGGCGGCTCAGCAGTAGCGATCTGCCATCTGGTCGGCTGCTGCAACCAGCTTGTCCACGATCGCCGGGTCGGCCGCGCTGTGGCCGGCCAGCACCACCTGCAGGTGCGCTTCGGGCCAGGCCAGGCTGAGGTCGTACGCGCTCTTCATCGGGCAGATGATGTCGTAGCGGCCGTGCACGATGGTGGCGGGGAGGTGCCGGATGCGGCCGATGTCGCGCAGCAGCTGGCCGGGTTCGAGGAAGATGTTGTGGCGGAAGTAGTGTGCCTCCATCACGGCCAGGCTGACCGCCTTGTGCGGATCCTCGAATTCGCCGCCGGCGTCGGGGTCGTGCAGCAGGGTGGTGCTGCCGCCTTCCCACGCGCTCCACGCCCGCGCCGCGGCGAGCCGGGTGGCTTCGTCGTCGCTGGTGAGGCGGCGCCAGTAGGCGTCCAGCATCGAGTCGCGTTCGGCCTCGGGAATGAAGGCGAGGAAACGCGCCCAGCGCTCGGGGAAGATCTGCGCGGCGCCGCCGTCCAGCTCGTTGAACCAGCGCAGCTCTTGCGGCCGGCCCAGGAAGATGCCGCGCAGCACCAGGCCCAGCACGCGCTCCGCGTGCGCCTCGGCGTAGGCCAGGGCCAGGGTCGAGCCCCACGAGCCGCCGAACACCACCCAGCGCTCGATCTCCAGGTGCTCGCGGATCGCCTCGATGTCGGCGACCAGGTGCCAGGTGGTGTTGTCGGTGAGTTCGGCGAACGGGGTGGACTGGCCGGCGCCGCGCTGGTCGAACAGCACGATGCGGTAGCGCGCCGGGTCGAAGAAGCGGCGGTGGTAGGCCGACAGCCCCGCGCCCGGGCCGCCGTGCAGGAACACCACCGGCAGGCCGGCGGGGTTGCCGCATTCCTCCACGTGCAGGGTGTGGATCGCGTCGACGGCGAGCCGGTGGGGGCGGTACGGCTCGATCTCGGGATACAGCTCGCGCATGCGGGGAACCTCGTGGAGATGGGCTTCTCCGCTGCCGGGGGAGAGGCCGGTCGAATCAGGCGAACTGCAGGGCGGCCGTAAGGTCGCCCGGCGGCGGCCCGCCGGCGGCGATCATCGCCTGCTCGCGCAGGGTGAGGCCGGGCAGTTTCTGCAGGCCGAAGCGGCGCGTGATGAAGCGGGCGATCGAGCCGGTGTCGTAGACGGTGTGGTCGACGAAACCCTTTTTCGCGAACGGCGACACCACCAGCGCGGGGATGCGCGTGCCCGGCCCCCAGCGGTCGCCCTTCGGCGGCGCCACATGGTCCCACCAGCCGCCGTTCTCGTCCACGGTGATCACCACCAGGGTGTGTTCCCACAGCGGGCTGCGCTGGAGCGCATCGATGATATGCGCGATATGGCGGTCGCCGGCGGCCACGTCCGAGTAGCCCGCGTGCATATTGAGATCGCCCTGCGGCTTGTAGAACGCCACCGGCGGCAGCGTGCCGCTCTCGATGGCGGCGATGAAGCGGTTGCTGGCGGCGCTGTCGCCGGTGCCGGCGTCGCGCAGGTGCTGCGCGCGTGCGGCGCTGCCCGGCGCGAACTGGCGGAAGTAGTTGAACGGCTGGTGGTGGATCTGGAAGTTGGGGCCGTAGGGGAACTGCCCGTGCGTGCCGCGCATGCCGCCGCCGTCCAGGGCCAGTTGCCAGCCGCCGGCGTACCAGGCCCAGTCGATGCCCTGCGCGTCGAGCCGGTCGCCGATGGTGGCGTGGTTCTGCGGCGGCAGCGTGCTGGGGTCGGCAGGATCGGCCAGCAGCGGATCGTGCGGGTTGCGGGTGAGGCCGGGTGCGTAGGGCGGCCCGATCGTGTTCACCGCCCAGAAGTCCGGCGTGAGCACGTTGCGCGAGGCGAACTTCGGACGGCCCTGCATCGCGCTGGCGGGGGAATCTTCGGCCAGCTTCAGCCGGATGCCGGCGGGATCGTCGCCTTCCACCTGCGCGATCTGCTGCCTGGCCGGCCCCTGGTCCGCGCGCGGGAAGAATGGCGGCTGCGCCGCGATCAGGTACTGGTGGTTGAGGAAGGAGCCGCCGAAGGCGCCCATGAAGAAGTTGTCGCACAGCGTGTACTGCCGCGCCAGCCGCCACAGCTGCAGGTCCGCCGCGCCTTCCGCGTAGCGGCCCATCACCAGCGCGCCGCTGTCGCCCCAGGCCACGAAGCCGTCGTTGCGGCCGCCGTTGATCTGCAGCTGGTTGTTGTAGAAGTTGTGGATCAGGTCGCGCGTGACCAGCGCCGGCGGCAGCGGCTCGCCCTGCGGCGTGCGCAGCGCGAACGGTGCGTTGGCGAGGTTGCGGATCGCGTCCTCGCCGATCTGGTAGCGGCGGTTGTCCAGCGTCTGTTCGTGCGGCACCAGGCCGTGCCAGATCGGCGGCAGCGTATCGAGCGGGCGGCCGTCGCGGTCGCGCTGGCGGTACTGCTCCGGCGCCAGCGCGGCCAGCGGCCGTTCGAGGCCGGGGAAATCCGCGAACAGGTTGTTGAAGCTGCGGTTCTCCGCGTAGATCACCACGACGTGGCGGACGTGCTCGCGCAGCGCCGCATCCAGCGCGGCCTCCGCGGCGCGGCCGGTGCGCGCGGGGCGGCTGCCGCTGGCGAGCTGGCAGCCGCCGGTGGCCAGCGCGGCACCGGCCAGCGCAATGCCGCCGAGCAGCTTGCGGCGGGCGGGATCGGCCGGTGCGTCGGTTGCGGCGGGGGGCGGGGTGGGCGGCAATGGTCTGGTCATGGCGATTCACAGGGCTGGTCGAAAGGAAGCGGTGCACCGGCAGGAGTACCGCAACCGTGTGGCAGGCGCGTGGCGACGCGGCTCAATCGGCGGAGAACTTGCGCGCGGTGTCCCACATCGCGCGGTTGATCGCACGGTTCGCATGGGGTGCCTGCAGCACGACCAGGGTGGTGGTGCTGATGCTGGCGTGGATCTTCAGCAGGCGGTCGAGCACGCTTTCCAGGTGGCTGATCGACATCGCCACCACGCGCAGCAGGGCGGAGTCCTCGCCGGCGAGGCGGCGACAGTCGAGCACCTCGGGGATGTCCGCCACGACGACGCCGATGCGCGCGCAGATGCCGCCGTCGCAGCGCAGCCGCACCATTGCCTCGATGCGGTAGCCCAGCCGCTTCGGCTCCACCACCGCGCGGTAGCCGCTGATCACGCCGGCCTCCTCCAGTCGCTTCACCCGCTCGGCCACCGCCGGCGCCGACAGGCGCACCTTGCGGCCCAGTTCGGCGTATCCCAGTCGCGCGTCCTGCTGCAGGGCTTCCAGCAGTTGCCAGTCCTTGCCGTCGAGTTCCGGTTTCGAATCCAAGGTGGAGGCCCTCGCGATGGTTTCATTCGCCGGTCAAACGCGGCGCACACGATGCGATGCATTATTCACCGCCCGGGGCGCCAGGACTAGGATGCGCACTTCCCACCCCCTGGAATCCGTCCCCATGGATACCGTCGAACGTCTCGATGGCCGCGCCCTGGCCGGCATCGCGATCGCCCTGCTCACCTGGTCGTCGGCGTACGCCGCGATCGCCTATGCGCTGCCCGCGTTCACCCCCGGCGAGGTGGCGTTCGCGCGGCTGCTGATCGGCTCGCTGTGCTTCGCCGTGTTGCTGCGGGCACGGCGCGTGCCGCTGCCGGCCCGGCGCGACTGGCCGCAGCTGGCCCTGCTCGGCGTGATCGGCCTCACCGTCTATCACCTGTGCCTGAACTACGCCGAGACGCGGATCGCCAGTGGCACCGCCTCGATCCTGATTTCGCTGGTGCCGGCCGCCACCGCGGCGGTGTCGGCGTTCTGGCTGCGCGAGCGGCTGACGTTGCGCACCTGGGTCGGCCTGGCGGTGGCACTGGTCGGCACCGTGCTGGTGGTGCTGGCCAGCGGTGAACGGGTGGAGGTGGACCCGAAGGCACTGCTGGTGCTGCTGTGCGTGCTCGCCTCGGCGATCTACTTCGTGGGCCAGAAGGCGCTGTTCGCGCGCAACAGCATGCTCGGCGTCACGGCGTTCACGTTCTTCGCGGGCACGCTCGCCACCGCACCATTCGGCTGGCGGTTGCCGCAGGCGCTGGGCGTCGCGAGCTGGCCGCGGATCGGCGCGCTGCTGTGGCTGGGCATCGCGCCCACCTTCGTCGGCTATCTGGCCTGGAACATGGCGGTGAGCCGCGCCTCGGCGTCGCGGGTCAGCAGCTTCATCTACCTGTCGCCGCCGATCGCCCTGCTGATCGGCTGGCTGTGGCTGCACGAGGTGCCGAACGCGCTGATCCTGGTCGGCGGCGCGATCACCGTGGGCGGTGTGGTGCTGGCAAACGCCCGGCGCCGCGCATCGCCACCGGCGCCGGTTCTTGCGCAGGCATGCGCCAATGAACGGTCCTGATGCGCCAGCACCCGACGTCGTCGATCTCGGCATGCTGGCGCGGCAGTTGCCGCAGGCGTGGCGATCACGGCTGCTCGGAGGCGTGGGGCAGGCCCGGCTGAAACTGCTGCGGATGGATGCCGCCGCTTACCCGGAGGAGATCCACGACCAGGCCGAGGCACTGCTGGTGCTCGAAGGTCGTATGCGGCTGCGCTTCGCCGATCAGGTGCGGACGGTGGGGGCCGGCGAACTGTGCCTGGTGCCGGCCGGCGTCGCGCATGCGGTGATGGAAGGCAGCCACGGCACCTTGCTCATCGTCGACGCCTGACCCCAGGAGATACGCATGTACGAACTCTGCATCGCCAACAAGAACTACTCCTCGTGGTCGCTGCGGCCATGGGTGCTGCTGCGCGCACTGGACATCCCGTTCGCCGAGCGGCTGGTGCCGCTCACCGGCGGCAGCGGCGAGAGCTGGGACGCGTTCCGTGCCTTCTCGCCCACCGGCAAGGTGCCGTGCCTGCGCGACGGCGAGGTGACGGTGTGGGATTCGCTGGCCATCGTCGAGTACCTGGCCGAGCGCCATCCCGGCGCGTGGCCCGCCGATCCGCTGGCGCGCGCCTGGGCGCGCTGCGCGGCGGCGGAGATGCACGCGGGTTTCGCCGCGCTGCGCGGCGCCTGCACGATGAACTGCGGGGTCCGCGTGCGCGTCGAGGCGCCGGACGCGGCGCTGCGCCGGGACCTTGCCCGCCTCGACGAATTGTGGAACGAGGGGTTGGCGCGCTTCGCCGGCCCGTTCCTCGCCGGCAAGGCCTTCACTGCGGTCGATGCGTTCTACGCACCGGTGGCGTTCCGCATCCAGAGCTACGGGTTGCGGCTCGGCGGCACCGCGATGGCCTACGCGCAGCGCCTGCTCGACCTGCCCGCGATGCGCGAGTGGTACGACGCTGCGCTGGTCGAGAGCTGGCGCGACCCGGAGCACGAGGACGACGTGCGCCGCGCCGGTACCTGGCTGCAGGACCTGCGCCGCGCCGGTTGAGCGCACGCTCAGTTCAGCCGGGTCAGGCGCACCACTTCGGGGTCGTCGGCGTGCTCCAGCAGCAGGCGCCGCACGCGGTCCTGCCAGGCCTGCGTGAAGGTGGCGTGTTGGTGCGCGGTGGCGGTCGGGTGCAGCGCGACGACCATCAGCTCGCGCAGGTTCGGCGCCGGCGGCACGCGGGACAGGTCCAGGGTCACCGCGACCGTTTCGCCGTTGTCGCGGCGGCCGAACTGCACCGCGCTGGCGCTCGGGGCGGTGGCGAAATCCAGCAGCGACCGCCGCACGAAGCGGCCGCCGATGCCGTGAAAGCCGTTCTCGGCGGCGGCGCCGGTGACGAGGGTCAGCACCTGCGCGATCACGCCGGTGACGCCTTCGTCCGCAGGCGCCGGCATGCGCACCGTGATGCCGCCGCGTTCGGCCGGCTCACCCGGGTACAGCGCCTGCAGCGCCATGCGCGCCATCAGCCAGGCGCCGGCGACGGTGGGGCAGGAGTGGCCGGCCAGCCGCACCGCATCGAGGTAGCTGTATTCCAGCCGGCCGCCTCCGGCGGCGCCGAGAAACTCGGCCAGCGGGTCGCGCATCGCGATGCGCGGCGCCTGGTCGTAGAACGCGGGGTAGTCCATCACTCCCCCGGCAGGCCGGTGATGCCGAAGTCGATCACCACCGCATCGGCGTCGCGCTGGCGGTAGTTCACCGTGAGGTGGTCGCCGAGGCGCTCGCGCAGCTGGGCGATCAGCGGGATCGGGTCGTGGTCATTGACGAAGCGCATCGTCTCGCCCGAGCGCAGCGCGCCGATCGCGCCGAAGATCGCCGAGTGGCGGAAGCGCCGGGCCACCCCGCGCGCGTCGAAGAGGTGCACGTTCTGTTCGGAAACGGTGTCGATGGACATGGGACGGGGCTCGCAGGAAAGGGAGCCCCAACATACGCCGCGCATCACGGCCGGCCACTGATCTGGGTCAGCCGGACCGGCCGCTGTCTCAGAACTTGTACGCGCGATGGATCGCCACGATGCCGTTGGTGAGGTTGCGCACCTCGACGCGGCCGAAACCGGCGCGCTCCATCATGCCTTTCAGGGTGGCCTGGTCGGGATGCTTGCGGATCGATTCGGCCAGGTACTGGTAGCTGTCGGCGTCGCCGGCGAACAGCTGGCCCAGCTTCGGCAGCACCTTGAACGAGTGGAAGTCGTACAGCCTGCCGAACAGCTCGCTCTGCACTTTCGAGAACTCCAGCACCAGCGCGCGGCCGCCGGGCCTGAGCACGCGGCAGATGTCGGCCAGCGCCTTGTCCTTGTCGGTGACGTTGCGCAGGCCGAAGGCCATGGTCACCGCGTCGAAGCTGTTGTCCGGGAACGGCAGCGCCTCGGCGTTGAGCTGGGCCCAGCGCAGGCCGGCGACCAGGCCGCGGTCGGTGAGGCGGTCGCGGCCCACGCCGAGCATCGCCGCGTTGATGTCGCCCACCACCACCTCGCCCTCGTCGCCGACCACCGGCTTCATCAGCGCGGCGATGTCGCCGGTGCCGCCGGCCAGGTCCAGTACGCGGTCGCCGCGGCGCACGCCGCTGACCGCCACGAAATGGCGCTTCCACAGCCGGTGGATGCCGAACGACATCAGGTCGTTCATCAGGTCGTAGCTGCGCGCGACCGAGGTGAACACCTGGCCGACCAGCTTCTGCTTGTCGTCCACCGGCACGTCGCGGAAGCCGAAGTGGGTGGTCTTGGATTGCGGCTCGTTCATGGGCGCCATGCTACAGCGTAGGCTTGCCGCCGTCCTTGTAGACGACGCCGTCCTTCATCACGAAGCTGACATGCTGCATCGCGCCGATATCGTCCAGCGGGTTGCCCGGCACCGCGATGACATCGGCGCGCCGGCCCA
Source organism: Rhodanobacter sp. GW835-FHT13D09 (assembly GCF_058793995.1). Classification (NCBI taxonomy): domain Bacteria; kingdom Pseudomonadati; phylum Pseudomonadota; class Gammaproteobacteria; order Lysobacterales; family Rhodanobacteraceae; genus Rhodanobacter; species Rhodanobacter sp. GW835-FHT13D09. Next base: position 42,227 of record NZ_JBXAGL010000011.1, read on the forward strand.
CGGCGATCCGCCCCAGCTCGTCCTGCTTGTGCAGCAGCTCGGCGGCATGCGTGGTGGCGGCCTGCAGCACGAACATCGGCGGCATGCCGGCCTGCACCATGTAGACGAATTCCTTCGCGTTCCCGCCGTGCGGATAAACCCCGGCATCGGTGCCGAATGCGATTTTCACGCCGGCCCTGTAGGCCTTGCCGGCGGTGGCCTGGATGATCGGCCCGACCTGCTCCGCCTTGGCGGCGACCTGCGGCGGATACCAGCCTTCCCTCGCCTTCTCCTCGGCGAACTTGCCGGCGATGATGGTCGGCACGAACCAGGTGCCATGCTCCTTCATCAGCTGCATGTCGGCGTCGTTCATGTAAGTGCCGTGCTCGATCGAGTCGACGCCGCCGAGCACCGCCCGACGGATCGCCTCGGCGCCGTGCGCGTGTGCGGCCACGGTGAAGCCGTAGTCGTGCGCGGCGGCGACCACGGCCTTGATCTCCTCGAGGGTCATCTGCGCGTTGTCGGCGCTGCTGCCTTCGTCGAGCACGCCGCCGGAGGGCATGATCTTGATCAGGTCGGCGCCGTCCTTGTAGTGCTGGCGCACCGCTTTCCAGGCGTCCCCGGGGGAGTCGATGATGCCGTCCTTCGGGCCGGGGTCGCCGGCCAGGTCCGCGCGGTAGCCGTTGGTGGGATCGGCGTGGCCGCCGGTGGTGCCGACGAACTGGCCGGCGCTGAAGATGCGCGGCCCCGGCACGATGCCGGCGTTGATGGCGTTGCGCAGCGCGATGGACTCGTTGTGCTCGTCGCCGAGATTGCGCACGGTGGTGAAGCCGGCCAGCAGCGTGCGCCTGGCGTAGACCGTGCTGCGGATCGCGTAGTCCGCCGGATCGAGGCGGAACTTGTCGCTGTAGGTGGAGCGGCTGAACTCCATGGTCAGGTGGGTGTGGCTGTCGATCAGGCCGGGCAGGCAGGTCGAATCGGGCAGGTCGATGTACTGGAACGCGCCACCTGCGGCGCTGGCCTCCTTGCGGTACGGCTCCACGTCCACGGCGCCGGCGTGCAGCTCACGGATGCGGTTGCCGTCGACCACCACGCTGGTCTCGCCGAGCATCCTGCCGGCGGCGGTATCGAGCAGGCGCGCGCAATGCAGCACGCGGACGTCCTGGCGGGCTGGGGCGTCGGTCGCCGAAGCGCCGGCCGGCACCGACAGCAGGGCGGCAGCGAGGACGAGGGCGTGGTGTGCGGCCATGGGCAAGGACTCCAGACAGGGGGCGGCCATCTTAGGGCCTGCTCCAAGCCTCCGGATACCCCGCGCCGGCTATCGGGCTCGTGCCGGCATCAGGCGAGGGCCCGGCGGCGGTGCCGTCCGCACGCGGCCGCTGCAGGGCGGCATGGCCGCCTCATTGCCGCGGGGTCGGGTCGGCCGCTGCCCCCCCGGTGCTGCCCGACGCCTGGTGCTGGTAGTGCTCGGCCGCGACATGGCGCTCGTGCAGCGCGGCGTCGTCGCTGTCGGCGGGGACGTGGGCGGGCTGGTCCGCCATGGGCTCCCGGTCGCCGCCGGGGGTGATCTTCAGGATCGAGTGGCGCACCTCGCGCGACAGGATCACCCGCGCGTCGCGCACCATGCCCTCCAGCGCGGCGTCGTAGTCGAGCTTGCCATCGTCGTCGGTCCACACCACCCGGCGCTCGCGCAGCTTCTGGATGAAGCCGCGGAACAGCGCCTTGTCGAAGAACTCCGGCGCGGACAGTTCGTTGAGCAGGGACAGCCGCTGCGCGGTAAGCGTGCAGGCGTTCTCCAGCTCCGCGCCGGTCAGCGTGTGCGGGCCTTTCTTGGCCAGCGCGGCGATGGTGATGTAGTAGCGCTCGAACGCCTGGATCAGGCTGCGCGCGATCACCTTGAGCTGGTAGGCGCCGTCGTCCTGGCCGGGGCTGCGCTCGAGCACGCGGCCGTCGCTGACCGATTCGAGCAGGCCGCGACGCACGAAGAAGTCGATCGTCGCCTGCATCTGCGCGGCGAAGCCGTCCTCGTCCCACGGCAGGAACAGCTCGCCCTGGATGAACGGGTAGATGATCCGGCCCAGCCGCAGGATCGAGGAGCGCGACATGCGCCGGTTGTTGAGGAAGCAGCAGGCAACCCACGCGGCGGTGGTGGTGAGGTGCAGCACGTTGTTGCGGAAGTAGCTGAGCAGCACCGCGCGCTCGCCGGTGGCGGTGAGCACGTCGCCGAGCGGGTGCTGCACGCGCTGGATCCAGCCCATCTGCTCGCCGTAGGCGATGATCGTGGCCGGACCCATCGGGGTCAGCGTGATGCGGTCGGAATACGGCAGTTCCTCCAGCATCGCCTTGCCCAGCTCGAGCTGGGTCAGCAGGTCGCTCTCGGCCATCGCGTGCTTGGGCGTGGCGAGCAGCGCCAGCGCCAGCAGGTTGATCGGGTTGACGTCGGCGGCGCGGTTGATGTTGATCTGGATCTGCTCGGCGAGGCGGTCGGTGACCGCGTTCAGCCACTCCGGTTTCGCCTCGGGGTCGGTGGTGGCGACGCGCCAGTCGCTGCTGGCGGCGTCCAGCAGCGGGGTCAGTTCGACCGGCTCGCCGAAGTTCAGCGCCACGTGGCCGTAGCGCTGGCGCAGCACCTTGAGGCCCTTGAGCAGGCCGAGCAGGGATTCCTTTTCCTTCGGCTGGCCGCTGAGCTCGCCGATGTAGGACTTGCCCTCCATCAGCTTCTCGTAGCCGATGTAGACCGGCTGGAACAGCACCGGCCGGCGCGGCGCGCGCAGGAACGCGCGCACCGTCATCGCCAGCATGCCGGCGCGCGGCGCCAGCAGGCGGCCGGTGCGCGAGCGGCCACCCTCGATGAAGTATTCCATCGGCACGCCGCGGTCGATCAGTTGCGCCACGTATTCGTTGAACACCACCGAGTACAGCGCATTGCCCTTGAAGCTGCGGCGCAGGAAGAACGCGCCGCCGCGGCGCAGGATCGGTCCGATCACCGGCAGGTTGAGGTTCACCCCTGCCGCGATGTGCGGCACCACTACGCCGGACACATGCAGCTGGTAGCTCATCAGCAGGTAGTCGGCGTGGCTGCGGTGGCAGGGCACGTAGATCACCTCGTGGCCCGGCGCGGCGGCGCGGGCCTTGTCGAAGTGGTGCATGGCGATGCCGTCGTACAGCTTGTTCCAGAAGTTGGAGAGCAGGAAGGAGGCCGAGCGCACCACCGGGTGCGAGTAGTCGGCGGCGATCTCCAGCACCAGTTTGTGCGCCTTGCGCCAGGCCTTGGCCTGGCTGATCTTTTCCTTGGCCGCGCTGGCGGCGATCGCAGTCCGCACCGGCTCGGCGTTCAGCACCGCATCGACCACCGTGCGCCGGTGCGACAGATCCGGTCCGATCACCGCGGCGCGGATGCGGTGGAAATGCGCGCGCAGCACCCGCGCGACCTTGCGTGCGAAACGTTCCGGGGCGATCGTGTCGGCCTCGTCCAGCATCTGGCGCAGCGACACCGGGGTGGAAAAGTGCACCACCGTGTCGCGCCCGTTCAGCAGCAGCGCCAGCATGCGGCGGAAGCGGCCCACCATCACCCAGTTTTCCGAGAACAGCACGCGGAACCAGCCGCTCTCGCGGCTGGGCGCGCGGCCGACGTAGATGGATACCGGCATGATCTGGATGTCGTGCCCGGAGATGCCTTCCAGCGAACGCACCAGCTGCCGCAGCGGTTCGTTGGGGTTGCGCCGGCGGTTGCGGCCGAACAGCCAGCCGTCGCGCCGGGCCAGGGCGAACACCGAGCGCCGGCGACGGGTGCCGGCCAGCGGCTGCATCGGGTTGGGCAGGCCCGCCTCGCGGCAGGCCCGCTGCAGGATCAGCGCGTCGGAGAAACCGTCGCGCTCGATCACGTAGCAGACCGGCACGCCGGCCTGCAGCAAGGTGGTGGGCTCGGCCGGGTCGCGGCGGATGCGCACCCACGGCTGCAGCAGCTGGCCGGCCAAGTTGAACCACCAGGGCGCGCGCTGGCGGGCAGGGGAGTCCGCGGTGCTGTTCATTGGCATCGGTCTATTCTAATGGCCGCGATGTTCAGTCTTTCGTTACGGCGCCGGGGGCGCTGCTTGCGCGCGCCGGTGCGCCGGCGACCTCCTGCAGCCGGCGCTGGTGCGCCTGGCGCACGTTGTGCAACAGGTCCTCGCTGTACCAGCGGCCGTTTTCCCGCACCAGGATCGACTCGGTCGACAGTGGTTTGCCGAGCAGGGTGTAGTCGATCCGCACCACCGCGCGGCCGTTGCTGCCGGACACCGGGCCGAGCCGGATCGAGTCCAGCGTGGCGTCGACCGACAGCCCGTAGATCGCCAGCAACTGCTTGAGGCCGCCATAGGCGGTGGCGTACCTGGCCATCGAGGCGTCGAAGTCCATCGTGCGCAGCTGCTCCGGGCTTTTCAGGTCGAGCTGGCGCGTGGTGGCCACGGCCACCTGGATCGCCTGCTTCGCCCGGGCCTGGTCGAACCACGGCGTCTGCTGCGCCCACGGCAGCAGCGCGTCCAGCGCGCCGGTGACCTGGTTCTTCTGCGCCGCGCTCAGGGTCGGGTTCCGTGCCAGGCCGTTCTTCACCAGCGCCTCGCCGATGCTGACCAGCACCGGCAGCTGATCCTTGTACTGCTGCTCCATCGTGACCAGTTTCGGTTGCAGTTCGGCGTACAGCTTGTTCTCCGCATCCGGCTCGGTGAGCTTGCGCACCGTCTCGTCGAAGCGGGCGCGGTCCCCGGCGGCAACCGGTTCCGGCGCCAGCTGCTGGCGGCTCCAGTCCGCGCGCATGTGGGCGTAGTCGGCCGGTGGCAGCGCGTGCTTCCACAGCCCCTGGAAGTCGCCGGCCTTGAACAGGTCGATCGAGGTCCGCAGCGCCGCCTCCGGAGAGCTGCCGCCCGGCTGGGCGGCATCGTCCTTGCCGTGGCATGCGCCCAGCAACAGCGCGGCAAGCAGCGGCAACAGGACGTGGCGCAGGGGAGGGAGTCGCATGGGCGGGTCTCACGGTGTGGCGGCGGACGTGCCGCCCGGCCGAGGTGAGCGCGCAGGGTAAGGGTCGTGGCGACCTCGAAACAAGGCCGAAGCGCAAATTTTTGCGGATTTCCCAAAAGAAAACCCCGCGGGCATTGGGCCTCACGGGGAAATCCGGCAGAGCCGGAGGGAAATGGCCGTGCCTGCGAAGATTTTGGTCAGCAGGTGTTGGCGGACCAGATATTACCCGCTCGTTAAAGTTGAGGCAATACTTTTTCTTTATGCTGCAATCTATTGTTTTACAGTGTGAAAATTATTCAGAGCGCAGTGTGTCGAGCTTTTGCTGGCGCCGTTGCCCGGGCGACAGGCTCCAGTCGTTGTTGAACAGCGCCGGCTCCCACGAGCCATAGGTGGGGTTGGGCAGCACGAACCAGCGGGTGCCGACCCACGGCAGGTAGTCGGCGACCGCCTTGCGGCGACCGTCGGCGGTGTTGGCGAGGACGTCCACGAAATCGCCGATCTGGTCGCCGAACTGCATCAGCACGCGATAGTGCCGCGCGACCAGCTGGCGGCGGCAGCCCTTCTCGCTGCCGGCCTGTTCGCAGCCGTCCACCACGGTGCCCAGGCCGAGGAACGCCTGCGGGCCGCTGACCGGCAGCCCCGCCTTGCGCAGGTTGGCCAGGGTGGCCTGGTCCAGGTCCTTCGCGCGGTTGGAGATGTAAATCACCGCGATGCCGTGCTTTGCCGCGAACTGCGTGAACTCGACCGCGCCTGGCAATGCCCTGGCGCGTTCCTCCCGGCACCAGGCCGCCCATTCGGCTTCGTTGTATTCGCTGCCGCCGCGCACGCCTCGTGCGGCGAACGGCGAGTTGTCCAGCACGGTCTCGTCGACGTCCAGGATCACCGCCGGCTTCAGGCCCGCGAGCGGCGTGGTGCGATCGCCCTTGCCCAAGGCGTCCCAGTGCCTGTCGCGCAGCGCGGCGAGCAGTTGCGCCTGCGCATTGCGGAAGGTCTGCAGGTAGATCAGGTCGTGCTCGATCGCGGTCTGGCTCCACGCCACGGCATTGAGGTTGTCGTTGGCGGCGACCGTCGCCGGCACCGCAGCCGCGGCAGGCGTCGCCGCCGGCAGCGTGGTCGCCGGTTGGCGCGGCGCGGTGGCGCAGCCGGCCAGCAGGCCGAGCGCGAGCAGGGCGGCGGGCAAACGGAGTGACATGCGGTAATCCTTGCCGGGAAGCGAGGCGGAACGATGAGCGAAGTTTACGACAGCGCCATGGCAGGGCTGGCAGCGGTGGCGGGCTGCTGACAGACTGGCGGCTCCCTGGCCCACGGTTCCGTTCCGCATGGATTCCCCCCTGCCCGCCTTGCGCGAGTCCTCGTCGGTGATCCGCTGCGCCAGCTACCTGCTGACGGCGGCCGTGCTGCTGCTGGTCGTCAGGATCCACCTGCTGCCCGCGCTGCTGGCCGGCCTGCTGGTGTTCGAGCTGGTGCAGGCGATGGTGCCGCTGCTGGGCCGGCGCATCTCCGGCGACCGCGCGCGGGTGGTGGTGGTGGCGGTGCTGGGTGCGATCGTGGTGGGCCTGCTGCTGCTCCTGATCCTCGGCGCGATCAGCCTGTTCCGGCACGAGATCGGCAATCCGCAACTGCTCTGGCAGGAGCAGCTGATGCCGCTGGTGGAGAAGGCGCGCCAGCAACTGCCGCCGGCGCTGGTGAACAGCCTGCCTGACAGCGTGGACGACCTGCGCGTGGGTGCGATCGAACTGGCCCGCAAGCATGCCGATACGCTGCAACTGGCGGGCAAGGGCGCGGTGCGGGTATTCGTGCACATCATCATCGGCCTGGTGCTGGGCGCGATCGTGGCGCTCGGCCGCACCGGCCCGGCGCACCAGATGGGCCCGCTGGCGGCGGCGCTGAGCCTGCGTTGCCAGCGCCTGGCCGACGCGTTCCACAACATCGTGTTCGCGCAGATCAAGATCTCGCTGATCAACACCGCATTCACCGCGGTCTTCCTGCTGGGACTGCTGCCGTTGATGGGCATCCACGTGCCGCTGGCCAAGACCATGGTGGCGGTGACCTTCGTGGCCGGCCTGCTGCCGGTGATCGGCAACCTGATCTCCAACACGGCGATCACGGTGGCCGGCATGTCGGTGTCGCTGGGCGTGGGCATCGCCGCGCTGGCGTTCCTGATCCTGATCCACAAGCTCGAGTACTTCCTCAACGCACGCATCGTCGGCACCCAGATCCGCGCCCGCGCGTGGGAGCTGCTGGTGGCCATGCTGCTGATGGAAGCCGCCTTCGGCCTGCCGGGCGTGATCGCCGCGCCGATCTACTACGCGTACCTGAAGAGCGAGCTGGAGGCGGCGAAGCTGATCTGAGCCACGCGGCGGCGGTTCAGTCCCGCAACCCGATGTGAGTCGGGTCGGTCATGGGAATCCCTCGGCGCCGGCAGGCGCGTGCGGCTGGCTGTTGTGGCGGGAACTGGAAAACATTTGCCCTGGGCCGTCAACTCAGCCGCCTGCCAGCATCGCCTTGATCCGCGCCATGTGCGACTCGGCGGTCTCGCGGGTCACTTCCTTGTCCGCTTCCGGGTCCTTGCCCTGCCAGTGCAGGTCGGCCTGCGGCAACTCGTGCAGGAAGCGGCTGGGCTGGTTGTTGTGGACGTCGCCGTAGCGCTTGGTCCTGGCCGACCACGACAGCGTCAGCAGTTCCTTGGCGCGGGTGATGCCGACGTACATCAGCCGGCGCTCCTCGTCGACGCGGCCTTCGTCCAGCGCGCCCTCGTGCGGCAGCGTGCCGTCCTCGCAGCCGACGATAAAGACGAAGCGGAACTCCAGCCCCTTCGCCGCGTGCAGGGTCATCATGCGCACCGCGTTGCCGGGCTCGTCGCGGTCGGCGTGGCTGAGCAGGGCGAGCTGCGCGGCGAGGTCGCCGGCCGTGTTGCCCCTGCTGTTATCGGTATGTCTCTGCATCGCGCGGAACCAGTCGGCCAGCTCCTTCAGGTTGCCCAGCTTGCGTTCGCGCACCGTCGCGTCGGTGGTGCCGGCGGCGATCTGCGCGGCGTAGCCTGTGCGTTTCAGGATCAGCTCGACCAGGTCGGCCGCGCGCTCGTGCAGCGAGGCGCTGCGCAGTTCGTCCAGCAGGCTGGCGAACGAAGCCAGCGCCGCGGCCGGGCGCGGGGTGAGCTGGCGCAGCACGCCATCGCTGCGGGTGGCGTCGAGCAGGGACGAATGGCGCGACTGCGCCAGCTGGCCGAGCTTCTCCAGCGTGGTCGCGCCGATCTCGCGCTTCGGCACGTTGACCACGCGCAGGAAGGCGGCGTCGTCGCTGGGGTTGATCAGCAGGCGCAGGTAGCACAAGAGGTCCTTCACCTCGGCGCGGTCGAGGAAGCTCAAGGCGCCGGTGAGGTGGTACGGAATGCGCGCCAGGCGCAGCGCCTTTTCCAGCGGCCGCGCCTGGAAGTTGCCGCGGTACAGGATCGCCATGTCGTCCCAGCGCGCCTTGTGCTTCTCGGCCAGGGTGGTGGCGATCGAGGCGATCTTCTCGGCCTCGTGCTCGGCCTCCTTGCACTCCAGCACGCGGATCGGCGCGCCTTCCGGGTGCTCGCTCCACAGCTTCTTTTCATGGCTGTGCGGGTTGTGCGCGATCAACGCGTTCGCCGCGCGCAGGATGCGCTTGCCGCAGCGGTAGTTCTGCTCCAGCTTGATCACGCGCAGGTTCGGCCAGTCGCGGCCGAGCTGGTCGATGTTCTCCGGGTTCGCGCCGCGCCAGGCGTAGATGCTCTGGTCGTCGTCGCCCACGCAGGTGATGTGGCCGCGTTCGCCGGCCAGGCATTTGAGCAGGCGGTACTGCGCGTCGTTGGTGTCCTGGTATTCGTCGACCAGCAGGTAGCGCAGGCGCTCGCGCCAGGCGTCGCGGCACTCGGCGTCGGATTCCAGGATGCGCAGCGGCAGCCGGATCAGATCGTCGAAGTCGACCGCATTGAAAGCACTCAGACGCTGCTGGTACATGTCGTAGATCGTCGCCGCCTCCAGCTCGCGCGGGCTGCGCGCGGCGGCCAGCGCTTCTTCCGGCGAGAGCCCGCCGTTCTTGGCGCGGCTGAGCAGGTTGCGGATGCCGAACAATACGTCGGGTTTGGCCCCTTTCGGCGCCAGCTCCTTCACGATGCCCTCGCTGTCGTCCGCGTCCAGCACCGAGAAGCCGCGGCGCAGGCCCGCGCGGGCGTGCTCGATCTGCAGGAACTTCAGCCCCAGCGCGTGGAACGTGCTGACCGTGAGCGCGGCGGCGTCCTCGCTGCTGACCAGCTTCGCCACGCGCTCGCGCATCTCGCGCGCGGCCTTGTTGGTGAAGGTGATCGCGGCGATCTTCGAGGCGGTCAGCTTGCGGCGCTGGATCAGCCAGGCGATCTTCTGGGTGATCACGCTGGTCTTGCCGGAACCGGCGCCCGCCAGCACCAGCAGCGGGCTGTCGCAGTGTTCGACGGCGGCCAGTTGTTGTGGATTGAGCATGGATCGGAGCGAGGCGTGAGGCGGCGGTCGATGGTAGCAGAGCGCTCCGGGCGCACCCGTCGGCTTCGGCCATAATCGGCCGCACGGCAGTCACCGGAGAATGGCATGGCGGAACAGGAAGTCGAGCAGTGCGACGTGGCGGTGATCGGCGGCGGCCCCGGCGGCAGTACCGCGGCCACCCTGCTGGCGCGCCGCGGCTACAAGGTGATCGCACTGGAGAAGGCGCGCCACCCGCGCTTCCACATCGGCGAGTCGCTGCTGCCGATGAACCTGCCGGTGTTCGAGCGGCTGGGCGTGCTGGACAAGGTGCGCGCGCTGGGCGTGTTCAAGTCCGGCGCGGATTTCGAGGCCGACAACGCGCGCGGCTACAACGTCTACGCGTTCGCCCGCGCGATCGGACACAGCCCGCCGCACGCGTACCAGGTGTGGCGGCAGGATTTCGACCGGATGCTGTACGAGCATGCGCGCGGCTGCGGCGCCGACGCGCGCGAAGGGCACGAGGTGCGGCGCGTGGAGCAGCGCGGCTCGCGCGAGAGCCGGCTGGAGGTGCGCACCGACGACGGCCGCGACTACGAGGTCCGGGCGCGCTACGTGGTGGACGCCAGCGGCCGCGATGCGCTGCTGGCGACGAAGATGAAATTGCGGCGCCGGAGCTGCCAGCACCAGAGCGCGGCGATCTTCGGCCACTTCCGCGGCGCCGATCGTCGTTCCGGTGAAGATGCCGGCAACGTCAGCATCTACCGCTTCGCGCACGGCTGGATGTGGATGGTCCCGCTGCCCGACGGGGTGATGAGCGTGGGCGCGGTGTGCCGGCCGGATTACCTGAAGCAGCGCAGGGGCCGCACGGTGGAGTTCCTGCTCGACACGCTGAAACTCAACCCGGCGCTGTGGCGGCGCGTCGAGCGCGCCGGGCTGATCGGCAACGAGGTGCATGTCACCGGCAACTATTCCTACGACGCGACCCGCATGGGCGGCCCGGGCTGGGTGCTGGTGGGCGATGCGTTCGCCTTCCTCGACCCGGTGTTTTCCTCCGGCGTGTACCTGGCGATGGACGGTGCGGAGCGGGCCGCCGACATGGTCGATGCGGCGTTGCGCGAACCGCAGCGCGAGCGGGCCCTGCTGCGCCGGCTGGAACGGCGCCAGCGCAAGGGCATGGCACGCTTCGCGTTCTTCATCCACCGCTTCAACGGGCCGGTGATGCGGCAGATGCTCCGCTCGCCGCGCAACACCTGGCAACTGGAGCAGGCGGTGATCTCGATGCTGGCCGGCGACCTGTTCGACACGCCGAAGGTGCTGTGGCGGCTGCAGCTGTTCAAGCTGGTCTACGCAATCCTGTGCCTGCGCGACTGGCGCCGCAGCCGCGCCGAACGCCGCGACCGCCTGGCCCAGGCACGCGCGCCGTTCACCGGCGGCAGCACGCCGCCGGACAAGGCCTGACGTGCGCTCCCTCCCCTGCTTGCAGGGGAGGGTTGGGGTGGGGTGCTCTTGTGTCTTCGGGCAAGCCATCGACAATCGGCCGTCGCGCTACCATGCATGGTCTTCAACCGAACGCGCCCCATGGCCAAGCTCTATTTCTATTACTCGGCGATGAACGCCGGCAAGACCACCACGCTGCTGCAGAGCGCGTACAACTACCACGAGCGCGGCATGCGCACGCTGATCCTCACCCCGGCGCTGGACAGCCGCTACGGCGAAGGCGTGGTCGCCTCGCGGATCGGCCTGCAGGCGGCCGCGCGACGCTTCTCCGGCGACGAGGACCTGCTGGCGCTGGTGGAGGCCGACATCGCCGCGCACGGTCCGCTGCACTGCGTGTTCGTCGATGAGGCGCAGTTCCTCAGCAAGGCGCAGGTATGGCAACTCAGCGACGTGGTCGACCGGCTCGGCATCCCGGTGCTGGCGTTCGGCCTGCGCACGGATTTCCGCGGCGAACTGTTCGAGGGCAGCAGCTACCTGCTGGCCTGGGCCGACGAGTTGCAGGAGATCAAGACGATCTGCCACACCGGGCGCAAGGCGACCATGGTGGTGCGCGTGGACGAGCACGGCCACGCCGTCACCGACGGTCCGCAGGTTGAGATCGGCGGCAACGAACGCTATGTCTCGGTGAGCCGCGCCGAGTTCAAGAAGATCAGCGAGGGCCAGGGCCGCATCGAGCTGCAGCAGACCGTGCTGCCGCTGGGCGAGCGCGAATGAACCGAGCCACCAAGGAATCCGCATGAGCGAAGCCACTCCCCCCGCCAGCTGGCCGCGGCCGTACTGGCAACCTGGCGAAGACGAGGTGGTGCTGCAGTTCTACGTGTTCGGCAAGTTCGAGCCGGAGCTGCTGATCCCGTCGCCGCGCTACGGCAGCCCCGGCCTGCCCGCGGGCGTGGAGATCCAGCGCTTCCAGAACGCCGTGCTGCGCCAGTGGGAGGGCTACCCGCTGAATGGCGCGCTGGGCCGGCTGATCAGGGAAGACACGCCTGAGGCGTACGAGCAGGCGCGCATCGCCCCCGAGGTGCTGGTGGTGCGCGGCGTGCTCAAGGACGGCGCCAGCCTCGACTACCTGCGCGACACGCTGGGCGTGCTGGCCGGCATGCTCGACGTGGGCGGCACCGCGATCCTGGACCCGCAGATCCTCACCCTGTTCGACGCCGCGCATTGGCGCCGCCACTACCTGGTCAAGGACGGCGCGCCGCCGCGCCACCACGTGCTGATCCTGCGCAGCGGCGAGGAGGCTGCCGACCGCTCCTGGATCCACACCCGCGGCATGCGCAAGTTCGGCCGCCCCGACCTCAGCCTGCGCCACGTGCCCGAGCGCGACATCGACCGCGCCGGCGTGCTGTGCGAGAAACTGGTGGAACTGCTGTCGCTCGGCGCGCACTTCGAGGCCGGCCAGCAGCTCGACGTGGAAGGCATCCCCGGCGGCCTGGTGGCGCAGCCGGGCGGCAGCCTCGACGACCCCGAGTTCAACAACACCCACGTCGAGTTCCGCTGGCCGGAGTGAGTCGTGACACATCCGCTGGCGCGCCGCGCCAAGGCGTCCAGCCTGGGCAGGGCGGGCACCGCCCGCCGCACTTACCCAGGCGCACGGAACGGATCGGAAGTCCGGCGGGCGATGCCCGCCCTACAGCCACGACAGCTCCGTGGCCCTCACCGCTGGCAGCGTGGGCACCAGTACGTGGAGCGCTGCCCCAGTGTGACTTGTCGGATCGGTGTGCCGCAGACGTGGCACGGTTCGCCCGTGCGGCCGTAGACCGTCAGCTCGCGGAAGAAGTAGCCGGGAGCGCCGTCGGGGTTGAGGAAATCGCGCAGGGTGGTGCCGCCGCGTTCGATGGCCCAGGCCAGCAGGCGTTTCACTTCGGTGGCCAGCCGCGCGTAGCGCGCCCGCGAGACGCTGCCGGCCGGCTTGCGCGGGTCGATGCCGGCGCGGAACAGCGCTTCGCTGGCGTAGATGTTGCCCACGCCGACGACCACCGTGTTGTCCATCAGGAACAGTTTCACCGCCGCCGTGCGGCCGCGCGAGCGCCGCCACAGCAGGTCGCCGTCGAAGGCGTCGGTGAGCGGCTCGGGGCCGAGTCCGGCGAGCAGCTCGTGGGTGGTGCCGGGCGGCTGCCACAGCAGGCAGCCGAAGCGGCGCGGGTCGGTGAGACGCAGCAGGCGCGGCGCCTGCGCGTCCGTGCGATCCAGCGCGATGTCGACGTGATCGTGCTTGCCGACCGGTGCATCCGGCGGCAGCACGCGCAGCACGCCGCTCATGCCCAGGTGCAGCAGCGCGCTGCCGGCCTCGGTGTGCAGCAACAGGTACTTCGCGCGGCGCTCCACCGCGTCGATGCGCTGGCCGGGCAGCAATTCGCCGATCTCCGGCGGGATCGGCCAGCGCAGGTCGGGCCGGCGCAGCAGCACGCCGGTGACGCGGTGGCCGACCACGTACGGTGCGATGCCGCGGCGGGTGGTCTCGACTTCGGGCAGTTCGGGCAAGGCGTGATCCCGCGATTCAGTGCAGCTCGGTGGTCGCCGTCGCCGGCGAGCGCGGCATGTAGCGCGACGATACCAGCGCAACCCGCTGACCCACCCGCACGTAGTGCTGCGGGCCGGTGACTGACACCTCGCCGAATTCCAGCGTTTGGCCGTCCAGTTGCAGCACGGCGCGCGGCGGCGCCAGTCCGACTTTCGCCGGCTCGAAATCGCTGGCCGGGCGCCAGCTCAGCACGGGCGCCGCGGCAGTATCGGCGAGGTCGTTGAGCCGGGCGTCGACGGCGCGCGCAGGCGGGCCGTCGGTGCGCCACCAGTGGCCGTCGCGCTTTTCGTAGTGCAGGGGTGGCGCGCCGGGCAGGGTCAGCACGATGCGGCTGATGCCGGCTGGATCGAGCGTGGTGAGGTCGCCGGTTTCATGGCGTGTGTCGCGCTGCCATTGCCAGCCGGCCAGCGACGACAAGGCGAGTACGGCGAGCAGCAGGAGCAGGCGCTGGCGGGTGGCGCGCTTCATCGCTCAGCGCCGCCGCCGGCGCCAAGCGATCAGGCCGCCGGCGAGCAGCAGCAACAGCGGCAGCACGACCAGGAAGCCGAGGCTCAGCGCGTTCAGTTCGGCTTGCGAGATCTGCAGCAGCCGGTCCGGCGCGCCGCGCGGCGGCAGCTGGACCAGCTTGTCGTCGCCGAGCAACCAGTCGAACACGCGCTCGCCCAGCGCGCGGTTGCCGCCGTTGCCGAGGAAGGTGTTGGAGAGGAAGTCGCCGTCGCCGATCACCACTGCGCGCTGCTCGCTCTTGTCCGGGCTGGGCGACAGCCGGCTCAGCGCGAAGCCGAAGTCCAGCGGCCCCTTCAGTTCGCCGGCGTCGGCGTCGTAGCGGATGTCCGAGGGCTTGCTGTTGTCGATCGGCTGGAACTCGGTCCAGCTCTGCGCGCCGGAGCGCAGGAACGGCTTCGCCGCCCAGTCGCCCTGCGCCAGCTGGGCCAGCGCGGAGGCCTGCGGGAACAGCGTGGTCAAGGTGAAACCGCGGGTGATCGCCTGCGGCGGGTAACTGCCCAGCGCGATCAGGCGCGGGTCGTGCAGGCCCAGCGCGGCGCCGGAACCGTCGACCAGCACACCTGGCAGCACGCGCACGCCGAGCGCGGCGGCCAGCGGACCGAGGCCGAGGTCGTCGTTCGAGGGCTCGCTCAGCCACAGCAGGTTGCCGCCGTTCTGCAGGTAGGCGACCAGCGCCTGCACCGCGCCCGGCGGCAGCGCCAGGCTCGGGCTGGCCAGCACCACCAGGTCGGTGTGCTCGGGCACCGCACTGACCTGTGCGAAGTTCAGCGGCACCGCGCGCATGCCGCGTGCTTCCAGCTGCGTGATGAAGATGCCGAGGTCGGCGTTGGCCTGGCCGTCGGCGCGCCGTTCGCCGTCGCCGGTGACGAAGGCCACGATGCGGTCGCTGCCACGCAGCAGCCGTTCCAGCGCGTTGGTGAGGCTGCGCTCGGACAGCTCGTCCAGCCTCTGCTCGCGATCCTTGTAGTGCAGGATCAACGAGCCGTCGACGGTGATGCCCAGCTCGCGCATCTTCGCCGGGTCCAGTTGCGGATCGACGAAGCGCAGTGTGAGGTCGCTCTTCACCGCCTGGTAGCGCTGCAGGAAGCCGGCAACGGTCTGGCGCAGGTTGCCCTGCGGGTTGGCGTAGCTGACGATCTCCACCGGGCCATCGAAGCGGGCCAGCACCGCGCGGCTTTCCGCCGACAGGCTGCTGCGGCCGTTCGCGGTCCAGTCGGCCTGGTGCGCGTAGCGCGTGCTGAGGTAGCCGACCGCCGCGGCCGCCAGTGCCAGCAGCAGCGCGAACAGCCAGCCGTCCAGACGTCTGGATAGATGGCGCATCAGCCGCGCTCCCGGTCGGCGTCGAGCCGGCGCGTGGCCAGCGCCAGCGCCAGCACGATCAGCAGCGCGAACCAGACGATGTCGGTGCTCGAGACCAGCCCGCGCAGCAGCGGCTGCAGGTGCGTGCTCATCGCCAGCCAGTTGATCGCGCCGCCGTTGACGCCGGCCATCTGCGCGCCCAGGTTCACGCTCCACAGCGCCAGCGCGATCACCAGCGCGGCGGCGGCGGCCAGCGCCGGATGCGAGGCGAAACTCGAACAGGCCACGCCGACCGCGGCCAGCGCCGCCAGCATCAGCGCCAGGCCCAGCGTGGCGGCGGCCAGCTTGCCCCAGTCGAAGTGGGTGGCGTGCATCAGCGCCAGCGGCATCGCCAGGGTCAGTACCAGCCACAGCAGCAGCCAGGCCAGCACTGCGAGGTACTTGCCCAGCACGATGCGCCAGGCCGGCACGCCGGCGGCGAACAGCAGCGGCAGGGTGCCGTTGCGACGCTCGCCGGCGAGCGTCGACATGGTGAGCAGCGGCACCACCAGGAACGCCAGCTGGGCCAGCTGGGCCAGCAGCGGCACGCCGACCAGGTCGGTGAAGCCGGGGCCGTCCGGCAGTGCCGCACGCTGGATCTGCCCGGCCAGGAAGCCGCCCAGCAGCAGGGTGAAGTTCCACGCCAGCCAGGCTACGGTGAGCGCGGCCAGCACCCAGGCCAGCGGACGCACCAGCAGCCGGCGCCATTCCAGTCGCGTCACGGCGACGGTGTTCGCGAAAGCGTGGCTCATGCGGCGCGCGCCGGTTCGGTGCCGCCGTTCATCGCGACTCCGAAGAAGGTTTTTTCCAGTGCGGCGTGGTCGTCGGCCAGCACCGGGCCATCGTGACGCAGCGTGCCTTCGTGCAGGATCGCCACGCGGTCGCACACCGCGGTGACTTCGGCCAGCAGGTGGGTGGACAGGATCACCGCGGTGCCCGTCGCGGCCTGCTCGCGGATAAGCGTGCGCAGCGCGGCCACCTGCACCGGATCGAGCGCGTTGGCCGGCTCGTCCAGCACCAGCAGAGCGGGGCGGTGCAGCAGCGCACAGGCCAGGCCGAGGCGCTGGCGCTGGCCCTGCGACAGCACGCCGGCCAGGCGCCGGGCCAGCGGCTGCAGTTCCAGCCGCGCGATGATCGCGCTGCGCGCCTGGCGCAGCGCGGCGCCGCCCAGCCCACGCAGGCGGCCGTGCGCGTCGAGATGTTCCTCGACGCTGAGTGCGGCCCACATCGGCGCGCGTTCCGGCAGCCAGCCGATCTGGGTGCGGGCCCGTTCCGGATGTTCCAGGAAATCCTCGCCGTTCAGCTCGATGCCGCCGCTGTCGGGCTTGAGCGCGCCGGCGATCATCGACAAGGTGGTGGATTTGCCGGCGCCGTTCACGCCAAGCAAGCCCATCACCTGGCCGGCTTGCAGCTCCAGGCTGAGATCCTGCACGGCGGCGCGGCTGGCGCGGCGGCGGCTGAGCCGGTGCAGTCGCAGGACGGTGCGGGGTGAATCGGCGAGAGGCGGGGTCATTGCGTGATTGTCACGGCGCCCCCACCGTTAGACAACAGGCGCAGGCTGCTGGCGCGAATAACGTCACCTTAGCGCCCCGCTCTTGACCGACTGCTACCATTCGTGGTTCGCCGTGCTGGCGGGTATGGAAACCCCCGATCTACACTGCCCCGTCCCTCACCCGGTGCCTTCCATGTTCGACGCTGTACTCAATTTCCTGAATGACGGTCTCACCGGCGCAAGCTGGGGCCAGATGCTGGTCTACATGCTGGTCGTGACCCAGCTCACCATCTTCACGGTGACGCTGTACCTGCATCGCAGCCAGACCCATCGCGGCGTGGACTTCCACCCGGCGCTGGCGCACTTCTTCCGTTTCTGGGGCTGGCTGACCACCGGCATGGTCACCCGCGAGTGGGTGGCGGTGCATCGCAAGCACCACGCCAAGGTCGAGACCACGGAAGACCCGCACAGCCCGATGATCTACGGCATCAAGAAGGTGTTCTGGGATGGCGTCTCGCTGTATCGCGATGCCTGCGAGTCGAAGCAGGACATGGAGCAGTACGGTCGCGGCACCCCGGACGACTGGGTCGAGCACAACGTCTACGGCGCGCACCCGTACTGGGGGCCGGCCCTGATGCTGCTGATCGACCTCGCCCTGTTCGGCGTGATCGGCGCCGCGCTGTGGGCGGTGCAGATGGTGTGGATCCCGTTCTGGGCTGCCGGCTTCGTCAACGGCGTCGGACACTGGGCCGGCTACCGCAATTTCGAGAGCGCCGACACCGCGCGCAACCTGATCCCGTGGGGCTTCTGGATCGGCGGTGAGGAACTGCACAACAACCACCATGCCTTCCCCAGCTCGGCCAAGTTCGCGCTGCGCAAGTGGGAGTTCGACATCGGCTGGGCGGCGATCTGCGGCTTGCGTGCGGTCGGCCTGGCCAAGGTGCTGCGCGTGGCGCCGTCGCTGGACGTGCGCCCGAACGTGCGCCTGCCGGATGCCGATACGCTCAAGGCCGTGCTGACCCATCGCTTCCAGGCGATGACCGACTACTACCGTGGCGTGATCCTGCCGACCATCAGTGACGAGGCGCAGCACGCCGGCGAGAGCATCAAATCGATGCCGCGCCGCATGCGCCGTGCGCTGGCTGACGGCGGCCGCTGGCTGGACAACGAAGGCCGCGACCGCATGCAGGCCGTGCTGGCGCGACGCCCGACGCTGAAGACCGTGTGCGACTTCCGCACCCGTCTGGCGGCGTTGATGGAACAGCGCGGTGCCGAGCAGGCGCTGAAAGGCCTGCAGCAATGGATCCACGAAGCCGAGGAAAGCGGCATCCGTGCCCTGCAGGAGTTCGCGCAGCGGCTCAAGGGCTACAGCGTCGCGGCGGCCTGATCGACGCGCGGTACAGGTGTTCCGGCAAGACCCGCCTTTCGGCGGGTTTTGTTTTTGGAGGACTCGGGCGGGACGAAGGACGGCTGGCCGGCCGGTGCGGGTGGTAACTATCCCGACCGGCGGGCAAAAGAAAACCCGCCACGCGGGCGGGTTTCCTTTGAGGCATCGGTGTCGCTGTTGCAGATGCGGAAGCAAAAGCAAAAGCGATCCCTGCCTTCGCAGGGATGACCAAATGGCTAGCCACGCGCTGCGCGCGTGGGCCATTTGGTCACTTGATCTTGCCTTCCTTGTAGATCACGTGCTTGCGCACGACCGGATCGTACTTCTTGAACTCGAACTTTTCCGGCGTGTTCTTCTTGTTCTTCTGCGTGGTGTAGAAGTGGCCGGTGCCGGCCGAGGAGATCATGCGGATCTTGTCTTGTGATTTGTTAGCCATGGCTCAATCCTCAGACCTTTTCGCCGCGGGCGCGCATCTCGGCAATCACGGCCTCGATGCCATTCTTGTCGATCGTGCGCAGGGCGTTGTTGGAAACGCGCAGCTTGATCCAGCGGTTCTCGCTGGGCACCCAGAAGCGACGCTCATGCAGGTTCGGCAACCAGCGGCGACGGGTACGGTTGTTGGCGTGCGAGACGTTGTTGCCGCTCTGCACACCCTTACCGGTGACTTGACATACACGGGCCATGACGACCTCCGTAATTCCTGATGGACACCCGTTGGCCAGGGTGAGATCGGCCCAGCGGCGCCATGCGCCACGCGATGCTGGAGTTGTCGCAACGCGTGATCGTGAGGTCCGTACCGCGTGGCGGACCGCCCGGAAGTACCGGGCCGACAGAGGCGAGCCGCGCATTCTCGCAGAAAAACAAGGCCGTGCGCAATCCGCCGGGGCCGGCCAGGCGGTTCCCGGCGTGCGCGCGGTGGTGTTGTATGGAACAATCGACCTCTTTTTATACACGACACCGAAACCCGAGGAACCCCCGATGGCACAAGAAATCACCAACGACCAGGCCAACGGCCAGGCCAGTCAGCCGCAGCTGGTGATGCAGAAGATCTACGTGAAGGACGTGTCCTTCGAGGCGCCGAACGCGCCGCAGATCTTCCAGGAGCTCGACGAGAAGGACCAGCCACAGGTGCAGTTGAACCTGGGCCAGAAAGCCACCGACCTGGGCAACGACCTGTACGAGGTGGTGCTCAGCCTCACCCTGACCTGCACCGTCGGCCAGCGCACCGCCTACCTGGCCGAGGTGGAGCAGGCCGGCCTGTTCGGCATCGCCGGTTTCAGCGAGATGGATCATGCCGGGATCATCGGCAGCTACTGCCCGAACCTGCTGTTCCCGTATGCCCGCCAGGTGATTTCCTCGCTGGTGCTGGAAGGCGGCTTCCCGCCGTTCCTGCTGCAGCCGATCAACTTCGACGCGCTGTTCGCCGAGCAGCAGCGCCGCGCGATGGGCGGCGACGACGCCCCGGCGATGCTCAACAGCTGAGCCGCGTGCATGGCTGAAAACCCGAAGCTGACCATCCTCGGGGCCGGCTCCTGGGGCACCGCGCTGGCGGCGCTGACTGCGCGCAACGGCGTGCCCACCACGTTGTGGGGGCGCGACCGCGCGGCGTTGGCGGCGATCGCGGCGAGCCGTCGCAACCAGCGCTACCTGCCCGACATCGAGCTGCCGGCGGAGCTGAGCTACGAGGGCGAGCTGGCTGCCGCCGTGCGCGGCGCCGGGATCGTGCTGATCGTGGTGCCCAGCCATGCGTTCGCCGCGATGCTGGTCGAACTGGCCCCGCTGCTCGAGGCGGGCACCGCGATCGCCTGGGCGACCAAGGGCTTCGAGCCGGGCACCGGCCGCTTCCTGCACGAACTGGTGGCCGAACGGCTGCCCGGTCGCGCCGCGGCGGTGGTCACCGGGCCGTCGTTCGCGAAGGAAGTGGCCGCCGGCCTGCCCAGCGCGGTCACCGTGCATTCGGACGACGCGGCGTTCGCGCAGCAGCTGGCTTCCCTGCTGCACGCGCCGAACCTGCGTGCGTACTCCGGCGGCGACGTGCTCGGCGCCGAACTCGGCGGCGCGATGAAGAACGTGCTGGCGGTCGCCACCGGCATCGCCGACGGCATGCAGCTGGGCCTGAACGCCCGCGCCGGCCTGATCACCCGCGGCATGAACGAGATGCTGCGCCTTGGCGTGGCGCTGGGTGCGCGGCCGGAGACGTTGATCGGCCTGTCCGGCCTCGGCGACCTGGTGCTGACCTGCACCGGCGACCTCTCGCGCAACCGCCGGCTCGGCCTGGCGCTGGGGCAGGGCGTGGCGATCGACGAGGCGGTGCGGCGGATCGGCCAGGTGGTGGAGAGCATCCTCACCGCCGACGAAGTGGCGCGGCTGGCCGACAAGCACGGCCTCGACCTGCCGATCAGCGCCGGCGTGCGCGCCGTGCTGCACGGCGAGGTCACCCCGGCCGACGGACTCAAGGCGCTGATGGCGCGCGAGCAGAAGCCGGAATATCCGCACGGACTGTTCGGCACCGGCTGAACCCGCGCGTGCGGGCGCGATTTGTCGCGCCGGCGACGGTCGCATCCTGCCGCCGCGCTGCTAAGCTCAATGTTTTGGTCGTCGCCACGGACCGCATGCGCATGCAGCAACCGGACGAGAAACAGCACGCCGTCGCCGCGCCTTCCGGCGACGACGAGGCTCTGCCGCAGGCCTGGCGACGGCTGCTGGCCGCGCCGAAGCCGGCGCAGGCCGACGAGCATGGCGTGCTCGGTTTCTTCCTGGAGGTGATGCCGGAAGATGGCGCCCCGTTTGCCCGGCTGGACGTGGCGCCGGTGCTGCTGGCGGTGGTCGAGCACGGCCGCTACGCGCGGCCGGTGCCGCTGGACAGCCGGCACCTGGCGCAGTCGCCGCTGCAGCCGCACGAGCAGCGCCTGGCCGCGACCATGCTCGGTTTGCCGCAGAACGTGCGCAAGGGCCGCAGCTATGCGCGCCTCGGCGGCCATGTCGGCGACACCCTGCTGGCCGAGATCCTCGACACCGCGCCGTGCTTCCTCGGCGGCCTGGCCGGCCTGCGCCTGTCGCGCGGCAGGTCGCACCCGCTCAACTGGCACTGGCAGCTGGAGGCGGACGGCAGCCAGCGCCTGCTGCCGGTGCTGCCGCACAGCCAGCGCCTGCTGCGCATCGACGGGCTGTGGTACCTCGATGCCGAGCGCGCCACCGTGGGCCATTTCGACGCCGCGGCCGAGGAAGCGCACTGGCTGGAACTGCCGCCGCTGAAGCACGAGCACGGCCGCCGCCTGCGCAGCCGCCTGGCCGGCAGCCGGCTGGCCACGCGGGTACCGCCGCCGCTGGTGTTCGGCGAGGTGCGCCGCTCGGCGCTGGCGCCGAAGCCGGTGCTGATCCTGCACGCGTTGACCCGGCATGCCCGGCTCGCCGCCGGCACGCCGCCGCTGGGCTACGCGCGGCTGGCCTTCGACTACGCCGGCGAGCGCCTGCCCGGCCGGGGCGGCGAGCCGCTGGTGCGGCGTGTGCGCAACGACCAGCTGGTCGAGATCACCCGCCGCCGCGCGGAGGAACTCAGCGCGATGGAGCGGCTCGAACGCGCCGGGCTCACTCCCGGCGTGGACACCGAGGGCCTGCCATGGGACGTGGCCGAGACGCTGCCCGACGACGCCTGGCTGTTTCCCGGCACCGGCTACGCCGGCGCGCTGGAGGTCAACACGCCGGCGCGCTGGCTGGCCCTGCGGCCCAAGCTCGAAGCGGAGAACTTCCAGGTCGAGTACGCGCCGAGCTTCCCGTTCGAGGTGCTGGAAGGGCCGGTACACTGGTACGGCCAGGCGGTGGAGGATGCCGACGACCACGCGTTCGACCTGGAAATCGGCATCGAGCTGGATGGCCAGCGGCACAACCTGCTGCCCGCGGTGGCGCAGGCGCTGGCCGAGCATCAGTTGAACCTCAGTCCGGCGCCGAACGAGCCGGAAGACGCGGTGTGGTACGCGCCGGTCGATGCGCGCCGGCGCGTGCCGGTGCGCCTGAAGGAATTGCGCGGGCTGCTGGCGCCGCTGGCCGAGTACCTGGAGAAGCCGCGCAAGAAGCTGCACCTGCCGCGGGTGCAGGCCGGCCGGCT
Organism: Rhodanobacter sp. GW835-FHT13D09; assembly: GCF_058793995.1. Lineage (NCBI taxonomy): Bacteria > Pseudomonadati > Pseudomonadota > Gammaproteobacteria > Lysobacterales > Rhodanobacteraceae > Rhodanobacter > Rhodanobacter sp. GW835-FHT13D09. The sequence goes on from NZ_JBXAGL010000011.1 coordinate 64,508, forward strand.
GGAGGAGCTGGTTGCGGCGATGCCCGGCGACGGCACGCTGGAGGCGGCCGAGCCGCTGCTCGGTTTCGCCGCGCGCCTGCGCGATGCCGCCGCGCGCGCCAGCGACGCGGTGCCCGGCGGGCTCACCGTGGAACTGCGGCCCTACCAGCGCGAGGGCCTGCGCTGGCTCAATGCGCTGGCCGAGGCCGGCGTCGGCGGCGTGCTCGCCGACGACATGGGCTTGGGGAAAACGCTGCAGCTGATCACCCACCTCTTGGCGCTGAAGCAGGCCGGCACGCTGACCCAGCCGGCGCTGGTGGTGGTGCCGACCAGCCTGATCCCGAACTGGCAGTCGGAGATCGCGCGCTTCGCGCCGATGCTGCAGGTACTGACATTGCACGGGCCGCAGCGCGCCGAGGAATTCGTCCAGCTCGGCGCGCAGGACATCGTACTGACCAGCTACGCGCTGCTGCCGCGCGACGTGGTCGCCCTGAGAAAACAAGCCTTCGCGCTGATCGTGCTGGACGAGGCGCAACAGGTGAAGAACCCGCGCACGCAGGCACGCCGTGCCCTGCTCAGCCTGCGCACGCCGCGCTACGTCTGCCTCACCGGCACGCCGCTGGAGAATCATCTTGGTGAGTTGTGGTCGCAGGTCGACCTGGCCGTGCCCGGCCTGCTCGGCGACGAGGGTGCGTTCCGCCGCTTCTACCGCGTGCCGATCGAGAAGCAGCACGACGAGGAATGCCAGCAGCGGCTGAACCTGCGCATCGCGCCGTTCATCCTGCGCCGGACCAAGGCGCAGGTGGCGAAGGAGCTGCCGCCGAAGACCGAGATCACCCGCCGCGTGGTGCTGGAAGGCCGCCAGCGCGACCTCTACGAGGGCCTGCGCCTGTCGCTGGCGGAGGAATTGCGCGAGGTGATCGCGCAGCGCGGCATCGCGCACTCCGGCATCGTGGTGCTGGACGCCCTGCTGAAGCTGCGCCAGGTCTGTTGCGACCCGCGGCTGGTCAAGCTCGAAGCGGCGCGCGGCGTGCATGAGTCGGCCAAGTTCGAATTGCTGATGGACATGCTGCCGGCGCTGCTCGACGAGGGCCGCAAGGTGCTGCTGTTCTCGCAGTTCACCGGCATGCTGAAACTGATCGCCGCCGAGCTCGACCGCCGCCGCATCCGCTACGTCACCCTGACCGGCGACACCCGCGACCGCGCCGAGCCGGTGCAGCGTTTCCAGAACGGCGAGGTGCCGCTGTTCCTGCTGTCGTTGAAGGCTGGCGGGGTGGGCCTGAACCTCACCGCCGCCGACACCGTGATCCACTACGACCCGTGGTGGAACCCCGCCGCCGAGGCGCAGGCCAGCGACCGCGCGCACCGCATCGGCCAGGACAAGCCGGTGTTCGTGTTCCGCCTGATCACCTCGGGCACGGTGGAGGAACGCATCGAGCAGCTGAAGGAGCGCAAGGCCGAGCTGGCCGCCGCGGTGCTGGAAGGCGGCGGCACCCGCGAGAGGCTGCGCTTCGACGAAAGCGACCTGGAAACGCTGCTGGCGCCGGGCTGAGCCGCCCGGTCAGGACGACGGCCGCAGCCGCGTCCGCAGCAGCGCATCCACCGACTGCTGCCACTGCGGCGAGCCGGGTTTCGACGGCGGCGCTTCCTGGCCCAGCTTGTCCTGCACCGCCTGGTTCCACGCTGGCGAGCCGTGTTCGGGGCCGTGGCCGTTGTCGCCGATGTGCAGCGAACGATCGATCCAGAGGTACCATTCGGGCGAGCCGAGCGTAGCGTCCGCCGGCGCGTTCTGGCCGGCACCAGTTTGTGGCGGCGCCGGCGAGGGCGAGCATGCGGCGAGCAGCAGGGTGAGCGGCAGGCTGACGGCAAGGCGGCGCATGGGCGGCTCCGTAAGCGGTTGGTGAAGAAGCCTAGCGCCGGGCCGCGCACGGGAGATTAAATTTTCATGGTACCGGTGAGTGCGGTTCAGCGACCATCGAAGGCTCAATCGCGCGCGGCCACTTCGTCGATGTGGCGCAGCAGGTCGGCCGGGTCGTCGTATACGCGGAACGCGCCGGACTGCTGCAGCTCGGCCAGGCCGTAGCCGCCCGCGAGCAGGCCGACGCCGAGTGCGCGGGCGCGCTGCGCGGCGAGCATGTCCCACACGCTGTCGCCGATCACCAGCGATTGCCGGATGTCCACGCCCAGCCGCGCGGCGGCGGCAAGGAACAGGTCCGGATCGGGCTTGGCGTGGCGCACCTGGTCGCGCGTCACCACTGGCACCTGCGCCGGGTCGACGCTGAGCGCCGCCAGGTTGGGCGCTGCGGTTTCCATCCGTCCGCTGGTGGCGATCGCCCACGGAATACCCTGCGCCGTGAGGTAATCCAGCAGCTCGCGCGCCCCCGGCAGCGGCCGCACCGAGCCCTGGGTATGCTGCCGGTTGAACGCGTCGGCGTGCCAGCGGCGCAGGCGGTCGAGGCGTTCTTCGGTGATTTCCAGCCCGGTCTCGCGCAGCAGGATGTTCGCGAACAGCCCGCCGCTCATGCCGATCTTGCGGTGGATCCGCCACACCGACAGTTCCACGCCTTCGCGATCCAGCGCCTCCTTCCACGCCAGCACGTGCTGGTAGACGCTGTCGATCAGGGTGCCGTCGAGGTCGAACAGGAAGGCGGTGTCGTGGCGGGGCATGGCGGCCTTCCCGGTTCAGTGGCGCGGCAGCAGCGAGCGCCCCGATTCCAGCACCGCCAGCGCCGCCGCACCGAGCAGACCCGGCTCGGGGTTCATGATCGCCTGGGTCGGCACCTTCTCCATGATGTCGCGGAAGCGGCCCTTGGCCTCGAAGCGTTCGCGGAAGCGGCCGCGTTCCAGCCACGGCAGCAGGATCGGGATCAGGCCGCCGGTGAGGTAAACGCCGTTCCACGCGCCCAGCGTGAGCACCAGGTCGCCGGCGACGCTGCCGAAGATGCCGGCGAACGTTTCCACCGTGCGCGTGCACAGCGAACAACTGCCGTCCTTCGCGCGGGCGGTGATGTCTTCCGGCTTGAGCGCGTCGGGCTGCGCACCGACCATGTGGCAGATCGCGTCGTACAGGTTCACCAGGCCCTGGCCGCAGATCAGCCGCTCGTTGGAGACGCGGCCGTACTTGTGGTTGAGGTAGTCGAGGATGGCGATGTCCTCCGGCGTGTGCGCGGCAAAACCGGCGTGGCCGCCTTCGGTCTGCAGCACGCTGCAGTGGCCGCCGCGCACCAGCAGGCCGCCGACGCCCAGGCCGGTGCCGGGGCCGACGATGGCGAAGGTCTGCTCGTTCTCGGCGCCCACCACCGGGCGCGGCACCGTGCCCACGTCGACCAGGTCGTCGCCCTGCAGCAGGGTCACCGCCATGCTCTGCGCGGCGAAGTCGTTGACCAGGTGCACGTATTCCAGGCCCAGCGCGCCGGCCGTCTGCTGTGCCGAGATCGCCCAGGGATTGTTGGTGACCTTGACCGTCTCGCCGTCGACGATGCGCCCGGCGGCGGCCACGATGGCGCGGCTCACCTTGAGGCCGGTGTCGGCGAGGTAGTGCTTCGCGGTGGCCACCAGCGAGTCGTGCTCGGCCACGCGGTAGCGTCGGATGCTGTCGGTCAGCAGCGGTTTGTCGCGTGATGGATCGGCCACCCCGAAGCGGACATTGGTACCGCCAAGATCGACGAGAAGGGTGGGGGCGGAAACGTGCATCGGGACTCCATCGGCGGACACGGAAAGCAGCAAGCCTGCCGCGAATGCGCTCCAGCGTCCAGCACCGGTCGCATCCGTCGGCCTCAGGCTGCCCCGTGCGGGTCGGTCGATCTCATGGTTTGCCCTTGTGCTTGCCGCCCTTGGCGGGTGGCTTGTGGCCGCCGGGTTTGGGCTTGTGACCCCCGTGCTTGGGTTTGTGGCCGGGCGGAGCCGGAATGGGGCTGCCCGGCACCGCCTGCAGGGCGCCGAGCAGGGCCGCGCCGTCCGGGCTGCCCAGTCCGGTGCAGGCGTCCCAGCCCGGACCCGCCGCGTAGCTGCCATTGTCGCCTTGGGTGATGTCGTGGAATGCGCCGTTGCCGAGGCCGTACAGGGCGACCTGGGCCGCACCCAGCGTGCGGCCCAGTTGCTGGTTGAGGCGAGCCACCAGTGCAGCCCACAACGGCGCCACTGCGCTGGTGCCGCCGACGACCTCGTCCTGGCCATCCACGCGCACGGCATAGCCGGTGAGCGGATCCGCGTTGCCCGCGACGTCCGGTACGCCGCGTCCGGCGAAGCCTCCAGCTGTCGTGGGTACCTGTGCCGCCGCCTGCCAGCTCGGCAGCGCAAACACCGTGCTCACGCCGCCGCCGGTGGCGCCCTCATTGGCCGCGGTTTCGTTCCATGTCACCTCGCTGCTGATCGCCTTGCCGCTGCCGAGCAGCTTCGTGCCGCCGCAGCCCAGCACGGACGGGCTGGCGGCGGGGAAATCCACATGCGGCTGGCCGTCGCTTGCGCCGTCGCTGGAACCGCTGTCGCCGGCCGCCGCGGTCACCGTCACGCCGAGTGCGGCGGCATCCTCCAGCGCGGTTTCCATCGCGTTGCGCGATGCCGTGACCCAGCTGTCCTCGGGAGCGCCCCAGCTGATCGACATCACCGTGGCCGGCAGGCTGCTGTCGTGCGCGGCCTGCGAGATGGCATTGTAGAAGCCCTGGTCGGTATTCGGGGCGAAATAGACGGCCAGTTTCGCCGCCGGCGCCAGCGCGCCGGCGATCTCGATGTCCAGCATCACCTCCGCGTCCGCGGCGCCGCCGGGCTGGTTGCTGCCGCCGTCGACGGAGACGGCGGTGATGGAAGGCGTGGCCAGGCCGAGGGATGTGAAGTAGGTATCCAGGTCGGCCTGCCGGTAGCCGCCACCCAGTTCGATGATCGCGATGACCTGGCCGCTGCCGTCCGCGCCGGCGGGAAAGTCGTACAGCTGGCCCACCTGCAGCGGCGTGTAGGTGTTCACCGGTTTTGCCTGTGCCACGCAGAAATGCGGCCGCGCGACCGGGCGCCGGTCGAGGCCCAGCACCGCGATGACCGACGGATCCGGCAGGGTCGGTGCCTGCGCGCAGCCCACATAGGACGCCCCGCCGGGAGTCAGCTCGTAGCGTCCCAATTGCACGCCGAACGCCTGCTGCAGGGATCGCATCGTGCCGCGCAGGTGCAGTACCCGCCGCCCCGGCTCCGAGGCCAGTTCCTGCAGGCCATGCTGGCGGCCGAAGCTGCGCATGCGGTCCACGTCGTCCGGATCGGCGCCGTAGTGCGCCTCGAAGTCGGCATGCCGGGTGGCGCGCGATGAAGGCGGGACCCTCGTGCCCAGCGGGTTCCTGCGCCGCAGCACCAGGGTCACGTCGAGCGACGCATCCGGAGCGTGCCGGCCCAGGTAGCGGGCGCCGGGCGGCTGATGCCGGTGGGCGGGCGGGGTGGCGGTTCGGGTCGTGCTCATGGCTTCCTCCCGGAGGAATGGCGGCGGATGCCGTACCGAGAGTGCCCCGGGAAATGTTATGACCCGGTTTCGCCGGCGTGTCGCGGATGTCGCGGCACGGCCGCGGATTCGGCGTTGTGGCCTAAAATACGCGGATACGACCCGCCAGGACCTGTCATGAGCTTTCCCGCCATCCGCATGCGCCGCATGCGCCGCGACGCCTTCTCCCGCGCGCTGATGCGCGAGCACACCCTGCTGCCCAGCGACCTGATCATGGTCGCGTTCGTGATCGAGGGCGAAGGCCAGCGCGAGGCGGTGCCGTCGATGCCCGGAGTGGATCGGCTGTCCATCGACGAACTGCTGAAGCTGGCCGGCGAGTGCGTGCGCCTGGGCATCCCTGCGCTGGCGCTGTTTCCGTCGCCGGGCTCTGCGGTGAAAAGCGAGGATGCCGCCGAGGCATGGAATCCCGACAACCTGATGCATCGTGCCACCCGTGCGCTGAAGGCGAAGTACCCCGAACTGGGCCTGATCGGCGACGTGGCACTGGATCCCTACACCACGCATGGCCAGGACGGCCTGATCGACGACGCCGGCTACGTGATGAACGAGCCCACCGTCGAGGCGCTGATCAGGATGTCGCTGGCGCAGGCCGCTGCCGGCATGGATTTCGTGGCGCCGTCGGACATGATGGACGGGCGCATCGGTTCCATCCGCGGCGCGCTGGAAGCAGCAGGCCACATCCACACGCGCATCCTCGCCTACTCGGCGAAATACGCCTCCGCGTTCTACGGGCCGTTCCGCGATGCGGTCGGTTCGGCGGCCAGCCTCGGCAAGGGCAACAAGCACACCTACCAGATGGACGTGGGCAACAGCGACGAGGCGCTGCGCGAGGTCGAACTGGACCTGCTCGAAGGCGCCGACGCGGTGATGGTGAAGCCCGGCCTGCCGTATCTCGACGTGCTGCGCCGGGTGAAAGACACCTTCGGCGCGCCCACCTTCGTCTACCAGGTCTCCGGCGAGTACGCGATGCTGAAGGCCGCCGCGCAGAATGGGTGGCTGGATGAGAAGGCGGTGGTACTGGAAGCGCTCACCGCGTTCAAGCGGGCGGGGGCGGATGCGATCCTTACCTACTATGCGATCGACGCGGCGCGGTGGTTGCGCGGGGAATAATGTGCCAGTTTTGTAATGACTTCTTTCAACCTGCAGAGCATTGCGCACAAGGGATAGCAAGTGGCCGCCTCAGTAATTGCGCTCGTAGCCGTAATCATCTCGGCCTTCTTTGGTAGCTTGATAGCCGAAGACTACCGCCGCTTCCGAGACAGTCAGGGCATCGCCGCTGCTATTGCAGGAGAGTTGGCCAGCTATGTGGAAGGCGGGGAAGTGATGTTGCGCATACTCGCCATCATGAAGCAGCAAGCCGCGAACGGAGTTGTAATTGCCTTTAAGCCATTCGACCCACCAACAGATGTCCTCTATTCGGCTCTCGCCGAGAAGATAGGCCTTCTGGGAGCCGTAATGGCTCGAGATACCGCATATGTGTATCAACGGATAAATGGGTTTCGAGTTGGTTACATGGTTCTTACTCGAGAGCACTCATCGCTTACACCGGACGCCGTGATCTGCTCTCTCGCTTCATGCGAGGAAATGATCAAGGGAGCCAATCTCCGCGCTGAGCCACTGCTCAAGGCGTTGGACAAACGTGCAAATGAAAGTTATACGTGGCCACGCCTCCCGAAGTTTAAGTCAATAATTGAAAGCTAGAACAACTAGCCGCGCCATCACGCATGGCATCTGGATCGATTTCCGCGGAAGCCATCGTGCTTTGCAGAAGCAAGAGCTTTCGTGCGCCTGTGGCGCCTGAGTTACTTCTCTTTTGCTTGTCCAAAAGAGAAGTAACCAAGAGAAAACGACACCCCGCTTGGCGCTTGCCGCCCATCCATGGGCGGCAAGTCCGTGAGTCGGGGTCGGGCTTTTCGACCGGACTCCTGTCCGGGCGAAAAGGCATCGGCATCCCTGCCGATGCCCGCTGCGCGGCCTGTCGACCCCGACTCACCGCCGCACAGGGGCCCCTGGTAGAGCAGCGGGCCCTCCTGGCCCGCACTCGGTGATGAAGCTAAAAGGCACAGCCACAGCAAAGCGTCGCTTTGCTGTGGCTGTGCTCCTGCTCTTGATCTGGCTCTTCTGAAAAGTACGCGCAGGATGCGCGTCGCTCTACCCGGGGTCCCCCTCTGCAGCGGCGGGCGGGTGGAGGATCAGCCCGCAGGGTGGTCGGCATGGATGCCGACCAGTTTGGCGTCAGGGCAGGATGCCCTGTCGACAAACCCCGTAGCCCGCACGCGAACCTTGCGGGCAGGATGCCCGCAAGGCGCGGAAGCGGGGTGCCCCTCTCTTTGGTTACTTTCTCTCGGGCAAGCGAGAGAAAGTGACTCGCCCTCCGAAGGAGGGTGAAAGCTCTTGCTCGTGGAGGACTGGCAGCCCGGACCCAAAGCATGGTGGCGCGATACCATTGCCATCTCCGATCGCAACCCGAGTTCGCCAACCATGACGCCCCCGCGCCTAGAAATCACCCGCTCCGACGACTGGCACCTGCATCTTCGCGATGGCGCCGCGCTGGCCTCGGTGATCGGTCACACCGCGCAGCGATTTGCCCGCGCCATCGTGATGCCGAACCTGAAGCCACCGGTGACCACGGTGGCACAGGCCGAGGACTACCGTCGGCGGATCATGGCGAGCCTGCCGGCGGGCGCGCGCTTCCAGCCGCTGATGACGCTGTACCTCACCGAGAACACGGCGGTCGAGGAAATCGCACGCGCCAAGGCGAGTGACGGCGTTTTCGCCGTGAAGTACTACCCGGCGGGGGCCACCACCAATTCGGATTCCGGCGTGCGCGAGCTGTCGCGGGTGTACCGCGTGATCGAGGCGATGGAGAAGCACGATCTCCCGCTGCTGCTGCATGGCGAGGTCACCGATCCCGCGATTGACATCTTCGACCGCGAGCGGGTTTTCATCGAGCGTCATCTGGTGCCGCTGCAGGCGCGCTTCCCGGCCTTGCGCATGGTGCTGGAACACATCACCACGCGCGACGCGGTCGACTTCGTCGGCGACGCACCGGCCAACCTGGCTGCCACGATTACCGCGCATCACCTGCTGCTCAACCGCAACGCGCTGTTCGAGGGAGGCATCCGTCCGCACAACTACTGCGCTCCCATCCTCAAGCGCGAGACGCATCGCACCGCCTTGCTGCAGGCGGCGACCAGCGGCAGTCCGCACTTCTTCCTCGGCACGGACAGCGCACCGCATCCTCGCGAAGCGAAGGAAACGGCCTGCGGATGTGCGGGGTTGTATACAGCCCATGCGGCGCTGGAACTGTATGCCGAAGCGTTCGAGCAGGCGGGCCGGCTGGACCGGCTCGAAGCGTTTGCCAGCTTCCACGGCCCGGATTTCTACCGCCTGCCGCGCAACACGGATCGCATCGTGCTCGAGCGCACGCCATGGACCGTGCCGGACGCCTATCCGCTGGCTGGATCCACCTGCAAGCCGATGCGGGCGGGCGAGTCGGTAGCGTGGTCGCTGGTGGAACAGACTACTTATTGACGAGACGCGCGAAGACGTCGAACACATCCATCAAGAGCGACCCCACCCCAGCCCTCCCCTGCGACCAGAGGAAGTCCCTTGGGGCAAGCAGGGGAGGGAGCAAGAGCAGGACTCGCCTTTTTGGCTTGGGCGGCTCAGTAGGCGAACTCGTGGAACACCGGGTCGACGCTGCCGTGCCAGGGGCCGTGGAACAGTTCCAGCTTGCGCTCGGCCGGGGTCTGGTTGGCCTGTGCAATCTCCACCAGCGGTTCGAGGAAGATGCTTTCGTCGGCACCGTGGCGATTGAGTCGGGCGCGGCGCTTGAGGCCATGGCCGGCGATCTTCAGCGCCTCTTCGGCGAGGTCGCGTACCGTGCCACCACGGAACGGAAGCTTCAGTGCGTGCTTCGGCACGCCGTCGCGCAGGGCGTGGCGCTCCTCGCGGCTGAAGTCCTTGACCAGATCCCACGCTGCATCCAGTGCCTGCTGGTCGTAGAGCAGGCCGACCCAGAACGCGGGCAGCGCGCACAGCCGGTTCCACGGGCCGCCGTCGGCGCCGCGCATCTCCAGGTACTGCTTCAGGCGCACCTCGGGGAAGGCGGTGGTGAGGTGGTCGGCGAAGTCCTTCATGGTCGCGTGCACGCCCGGCAGCGTGGGCAGCTCCCCGGCCAGGAAGCGCTTGAAGTCCTGCCCCGCGAGGTCGATGTAGCGGCCGTCCTGGTAGCTGAAGTACATCGGCACGTCGAGGATGTAGTCGACGTAGCGCTCGTAGCCGAAGCCGTCGGCGAACACGAAGTCGAGCATGCCGGTGCGGTCCTTGTCGGTATCGGTCCAGATCTGCGAGCGGTAGGACAGATAGCCGTTCGGACGTCCTTCGGTGAACGGCGAATCGGCGAACAGCGCGGTGGCGATCGGCTGCAGCGCGAGGCTGGTGCGGAACTTCTTCACCATGTCCGCTTCGGAGGAGAAGTCCAGGTTCACCTGCACCGTGCAGGTGCGCGTCATCATGTCCAGGCCGAGCGAGCCGACCTTCGGCATGTACTCGCGCATGATCTTGTAGCGGCCCTTCGGCATCCACGGCATCTGGTCGCGGCGCCACTTCGGCTGGAAACCCATGCCGAGGAAACCCAGGCCCATGCCGTCGGCGACCGAGCGTACTTCCTCCAGGTGCGAGTTCACCTCGCAGCAGGTCTGGTGGATGGTCTCCAGCGGCGCGCCGGACAGCTCCAGCTGGCCGGCCGGCTCCAGCGTGATCGAGGCCTTGTCGCGCGACAAGGCCACCGGAATCTCGCCCTCGCGCGCGGTCTCCCAGCCGTAGCGCGCGGCGATGCCTTCGAGCAGGGCGCGGATGCCGCGCTCGCCCTCGAACGGCGGCGGCGCCAGGTCGTCGGTGCGGAAGCCGAACTTCTCGTGCTCGGTGCCGATGCGCCACGCCTCGCGCGGCTTCTCGCCGGCGGCGAGGTAGTCGGCCAACTGCTGGCGGCCCGCAATCGGGGTGCTCTTGACGGCACTGGGTATGGACACGGGCGACGCCTCGTTGGGGGAGCGGACACTATGGGGGCGGCGCAAGGCGACGAAAAGGGGGTGTCGCGGAATGCGCGGTCGGAGCTCCATGAGAGCAGCATCGGGCGGGTGGCACCCTGAGCTGGATCAGGCCGGCGCACAAAACGAAATGGCGGCCACTGGCCGCCGTTTCGTTGCAGGGAAGGGCATCGGATCTTGCAATGCCCGTTTTCTTTCTCTCAGCGCTTCATCGAATTGAAGAACTCGTCGTTGGACTTGGTGTTCTTCATCTTGTCGAGCATGAACTCCATCGCGGCCAGCTCGTCCATCGGGTGCAGCAGTTTGCGCAGGATCCAGATCTTGGCCAGCATGTCCGGGTCGATCAGCAGGTCCTCGCGACGGGTACCGGAGCGGTTGATGTCGATCGCCGGGTAGACGCGCTTCTCGGAGATGCGCCGGGAGAGGTGCACTTCCATGTTGCCGGTGCCCTTGAACTCCTCGTAGATCACCTCGTCCATCTTGCTGCCGGTTTCGGTCAGTGCGGTGGCGATGATGGTCAGGCTGCCGCCTTCCTCGACGTTGCGCGCGGCGCCGAAGAAACGCTTCGGACGCTGCAGCGCGTTGGCGTCGACACCGCCGGTGAGCACCTTGCCGGAGCTCGGGATCACGGTGTTGTAGGCCCGCGCCAGGCGGGTGATCGAGTCGAGCAGGATGATCACGTCCTTCTTGTGCTCGACCAGGCGCTTGGCGCGCTCGATCACCATCTCGGCAACCTGCACGTGGCGCACGGCCGGCTCGTCGAACGTGGAGGAGATCACCTCGGCGCGCACGGTGCGGGCGATCTCGGTGACTTCCTCCGGACGCTCGTCGATCAACAGCATGATCAGGTGCGCTTCGGGATGGTTGTACTGGATCGCCTGGGCGATGTTCTGCAGCATCATCGTCTTGCCGGACTTCGGCTGGGAGACGATCAGGCCGCGCTGGCCCTTGCCGATCGGCGCGATCAGGTCGAGGATGCGGCCGGTGATGTCCTCGCTCGACCCGTTGCCGCGCTCCAGCTTGAACGCCTTGCGCGGGAACAGCGGGGTGAGGTTCTCGAACAGCATCTTGTTCTTCGACGCCTCCGGCGGATCGCCGTTGATGTCGTCGACGCGCAGCATGGCGAAGTAGCGCTCGCCTTCCTTCGGATGACGCACGCGGCCGGTGATGTAGTCGCCGGTACGCAGGTTGAAGCGGCGGATCTGGCTCGGCGACACGTAGATGTCGTCGGGGCCGGCCAGGTACGACTCGTCGGCCGAGCGCAGGAAGCCGAAGCCGTCCTGCAGGATTTCCAGCACGCCTTCGGCCCAGATGCCGCCGCCGGAACGGGCGTGCGCCTTGAGCACGTTGAAGATCACGTCCTGCTTGCGCGCGCGGGCGACGCCTTCGTGCAGGCCGAGCGACTCGGCGAATTCCAGCAGTTGCGGCGCCTTCATGCGCTTCAACTCGGTGAGGTTGATCACCCGGTCGTTGCTGCCCGGATCGGCGTTGTCGTCGTCCACCGGCAGACCGTTCGGGTTGGGCCGCGGATGGCCGCCCTGCGGACGACCCTGCTGCTGGTTCGGGTTGCCGCCGCGCTCGTTGCGCCGACGCCGGCCACGGCCTTCGCGACCTTCGCGGCCGCCGTTGTTCTGGTTCTGGTTCTGGCCCTGGTTTGGATTCTGCGCCTGGCCAGGGTTCTCCTGGGCTTGCGGCGACTCCGGGTTAGGCGTGGTCTGCGGCGCGAAGTCGCGCGGCTCTTGTGCCGGGCGGACCGCCGCCGGCAGGTTGGCCGCTACCGGCGCCGGAGCTGCCGGTGCCGGAGCCGGTGCAGGCGCTGGCGGAACGGCGGGCTTGTCGGCGACCGCCGCCTTTTCGGCATTCGCCGCCGCGATCGCGGCGGCGGTGCGGCGCGGCGCGCGCGTGCGCGGCTCGGGGCGGCCTTCGGCCACGGGCCGGGCGTCGGCGCCCTGGGCGTCGTTCGGGACTTTGTTTTCGGTATCGGACACGGGCAATCCTCGCGGGGCGCCGTTGAATTACAGAAGGGAGGTGTGCGTCGCGCGGAGGGCGCAGGGGGACAGGACTGTCCCGACGGACGCGATGAATCTAGCACTCGCTGCGTATCGGCGTAAAGCCTGGCGAGCCTGCCGGACCGGGCCGGGCAGGCTGCGCGCAGCGGACGGACGACGGGTGGGTCAGATGGCCTTGTCGATCATCTGGGTCAGCTGGCCCTTGCTGACGGCGCCGATCTGGGTGGCCTCGACCTTGCCGTTCTTGAACACCATCAGGGTCGGGATGCCGCGGACGCCATAGGTGCGCGGGGTCTGCTGGTTCTGGTCGATGTTGACCTTGACGATGCGCAGCTTGCCTTCGTACTGCTGGGCGATCTCGTCCAGCATCGGCGCGATGGCCTTGCACGGGCCGCACCATTCCGCCCAGAAATCCAGCAGCACCGGGGTTTCGGACTTGAGCACCTGCTGTTCGAAGGCGTCGTCATTCACATGGGTAATCAGGTCGCTCACCGGGGATCTCCGTGGCTGGGGGCCAGAATTGGCAGGTGGAAGACAATGGGGCGGCCGGGGCCGAAAAACAAGGAGTGACGACGGGCAGGCCCGCCATCGGCTACACTCAGGCGCCCACGAAGCGCGGGTTGGGCCGGACGAGGCCTCGCCATGGCGGCGGGATTTCATTCCAGCGCAACTCCGGGCACGATTCAAGGGCGGCCGGCACGGCCGCCCGTCAGACCGCCGGCAAATACGGCGTCGCCAGCCGCGGCGCGACCTTGTTGACCCTGACATTGAGCCGCTTCGCCGCGCATCGCGCACCGTCCTGCACCGTCCTCCGCCGAACCGGCGCCAGGCGCGGGTGCAGCGCATCACGCCGCCGTCAGGCAAGGTCAACCATCCGCATATGTCACAAACCGTACTCACCGACACCTTCTTCGCCAATTTCGATCTTCATCCGCTGCTGCAGCAGGGCCTGGACGACAGCGGCTTCACCCGCTGCACGCCGATCCAGGAACTGACCCTGCCGCTGGCGCTGGCCGGGCGCGACGTCGCCGGCCAGGCGCAGACCGGCACCGGCAAGACCTGCGCGTTCCTGGTCGCCACCATGAACCGCCTGCTGACCACCCCCGCGGTGGCCGACCGCAAGGACAGCGACCCGCGCGCGCTGGTGATCGCGCCCACCCGCGAACTGGCCATCCAGATCGACAAGGACGCGCGCAACATCGGCCGCCACACCGGCCTGAAGACCGCGCTGATCTACGGCGGCGTCGACTATGACAAGCAGCGCCAGCAGCTCAAGGACGGCTGCGACATCGTCATCGCCACGCCCGGCCGGCTGCTCGACTACCACAAGCAGGGCGTATTCAGCCTCAACAGCGTCGAGGTGATGGTGATCGACGAGGCGGACCGCATGTTCGACCTCGGCTTCATCAAGGACGTGCGTTTCATCTTCCGCAAACTGCCGCCGCGCGAGCAGCGCCAAGTGCTGCTGTTCTCCGCCACGCTCAGCCACCGCGTGCTGGAGCTGGCCTACGAGCACATGCACGAGGCCGAGAAGGTGGTGGTGGAAAGCGACAACGTCACCGCCGACAAGGTGCGCCAGCTGGTCTACTTCCCGGCCAAGGAAGAGAAGATGCCGCTGCTGCTGAACCTGATCGACCGGCACCAGCCGAGCCGCAGCATCATCTTCGTCAACACCAAGGCCGCCGCCGAGCGCGTCACCGAGCGGGTCAAGCGCCACGGCTGCCGTGTCGGCGCGATCTCCGGCGACGTGCCGCAGCTGAAGCGGCAGAAACTGCTGCAGCGCTTCCAGGACGGCCAGCTGGACATCCTGGTAGCCACCGACGTGGCCGCGCGCGGCCTGCACATTCCCGCGGTCAGCCACGTCTTCAACTACGACCTGCCGCACGAGGCCGAGGATTACGTGCACCGCATCGGCCGCACCGCGCGGCTGGGCGCCGAGGGCGATGCGATCAGCTTCGCCTGCGACCTGTACGCGATGTCGCTGCCAGACATCGAGACCTACATCGGGCAGAGCATCCCGGTGGCGGCGATGGGCCCGGAACTGCTGGTGATGCCGAAGCCGCATGCGATCGACCCCGAGTTCGCCGCGAACGCCGCCGCCGACAGCGCCGCGTTCGGCGACGTGGTGGCGCCGCGCCCCGGCGAGAAGCCGCGCCGTTCCGGCGGCGCCGGCCGCGGCGAGCGCAGTGGCGGCCGCGGCGATTCGCGCCCGCCGCGCGAGCACCGGCCTGCCGCGCCCGCCGAGGCACCGGTGCTGGCAGCCCCGGCGGTGGCCGCACCGGCCGTCGCCGACAGTGCCAGCGCTGATGCCGCGCACAAGCGCCGCCGCCGCCGCGGCGGGCGCAACCGGCGTCGCGAGGGCATGCCGGGCGCCGCTGTCGAGGTCGCGGGGAACAACAGCCCGGCCGTCGAGGGCAGCCGCGCGCCGCGCGGCGAGCATCGCCCGTCGCGTGAACGCAATGCGACCGACTTCGCCGGCGTACCGCACAGCCGGCCGTCGCGGCAGGTCGCCGCGGTCGCCGGCAAGCCGGGCGAGCACGCCCAGGCGAAGAAGCCGGGGTTGTTCCGCCGGCTCACCCGGCTGTTCACCGGCCGCTGAGGTTCACCTCCGCCGCGGGCTGAACCCGCGGCGGACGGATGCCGCATCTGGGCGCCGGCATCCCTTATCCTTGCCGTCGTTGTGACGACACGCAGGCTCGGGGACGCGCGGTGATCCAGTTCGATCAAGTCAGCAAGCGCTACGAGGGCGGCCACGAGGCGCTCTCGCAGCTTTCGTTCGCGGTGCCGACCGGCGAAATGGCTTTCGTCACCGGGCACTCCGGCGCCGGCAAGAGCACCCTGCTCAAGCTGCTCGGCCTGATCGAGCGGCCGTCGCACGGCACGATCAGCGTGGACGGCAAGAACCTGGCCAAGATCCGCCACAGCGGCGTTCCGAAGTGGCGCCGGCACATCGGCATGGTGTTCCAGGATCATCGCCTGCTGATGGACCGCAGCGTGTTCGCCAACGTCGAGCTGCCGCTGGCGATCGGCGGCATCGCCCGCGCCGAGCGCGCGCGGCGGGTGCACGCGGCGCTGGAGAAGGTCGGCCTGCTCGCCTACGAGCGGCAGTTGCCGGCCACGCTGTCCGCCGGAGAGCAGCAGCGCGTGGGCATCGCCCGCGCGATCGTGGCGCGGCCCGACCTGCTGATCGCCGACGAGCCCACCGGCAACCTCGATCCGCAGCTGGCGGTGGAGATCATGGGCCTGTTCGGAGAATTCCAGCAGGTCGGCACCACCGTGCTGATCGCCAGCCACGATCTGCCGCTGATCAAGCGCATGAAGAAGCGCGTGATCGTGCTCGACCATGGCCGCCTGGTCGCCGACCTGGCCGCGCAGGAGGTGCTGTGAACGCGTCATCCGAATCCCTGCACGCGCCGGCGGACGCTGCACCGCGCAATGCCCACAGCCGCGGCAGCCGCTTCGGCAGCTGGCGCGAGCACCATGGCTGGAGCGCGGCGTCCAGCCTGCGCCGGCTCGCCTCGCGCCCGTTCGGCAGCTTGCTCACGATCTCGGTGATGGGGCTGGCGTTGGCCCTGCCGCTGGCGTTCTACCTGCTGCTGGGCAACGTGCAGAAATTCGGCGATGCGCTGGGCCGGAGCCAGGCGATCAGCGTGTTCCTGCAGCCCGACCAGGCCGCCTCGCAGGCGCAGCTGCTGGCCAGGCAGCTCGCCGACCGTGCGGAGCTGGCCGCGGTGGTGGTGAAGACGCCGCAGCAGGGCATGGACGAACTGGCCCGGATGCAGGGCTTTTCCGGCGCGCTGCAGACGCTGGACGACAACCCGCTGCCGTACGTGCTGCAGCTGCAGCCACGTGCCGGGACGAGCGCGCAGGCGCTGGAGCAGCTGGTCGCCGACGTGCGCGGCATGCATGGCGTCGACATGGTGCAGGACAGTGGCAGTTGGCGAAGACGGCTGGACGCGCTGCTCGGCGTGGGCAACCGCGCGGCGCTGGTGCTTGCCTCGCTGCTGGCGCTGGCGGCGTTGCTGGTGGTCGGCAACACGGTGCGCGTGGACATCGCCAACCGCAGCGAGGAGATCGGCGTGTTGTTGCTGGTCGGCGCCAGCGGCGCGTTCGTGCGGCGACCGTATCTGTATGCCGGAATCTGGTACGGCCTGTTCAGCGGCATCCTGGCCGCCCTGCTGGCGGTGTTGATCGAATTCGCGCTGGCCGCACCGGTGGCGCAGCTCAGCCAGGCCTATGATGGCAAGCTGCAGGTCGGCGGCCTGCCGGTGTGGCTGCTGCTGGCGGTGCCGCTGGCCGCCGCCGCGCTGGGCTGGCTGGGCGCGCGGCTGGTCAGCGCGTGGCAACTGCGCAAGGCGGCATGACGGTCTTGTGCCGGGGTGACGTGAATCGCAGCCGCCGCCACCGCGTTTGATGCACGATCGACAGTCGACGCGGGCGCAGGGGTGCGCTCGCCGGTTCATGGGCGAAGGATCGCCATGGTCAGGTGGGTGAACTGAGGCATGAGTACGAATATCAGCGGCCGTCTGCTGACCGATGCACCGCGGGTGCTGGTGGTCGACGGTTCGCGCGTGGTGCGCCAGCTGATCACCCGCGTGCTGCTGGCCGAGTTGCCCGGCGTCGAGGTGGTCGGCTGCGGTAGCGGTGCGGAGGCGCAGCAGGTGCTCGGCGAAGGCGTGTTCGACTTCATCACCATCGCGCTGCGCCTGCCCGACATGGACGGGCTGGAGCTGGCGCGGTTCGTGCGCGAGTCGGCGCCGCAGGCCTACGTGCCGATCGTGGTGGTCTCCGGCGACGTCGAGGACCGGCTGCATCGCCGCTCGCTGGGCGAGCACGTCACGGATTACTTCGACAAGGCGCTGGGCTTCCAGGCGCTGGCCGAATTCATCCGCGGTTACGTGCGGCCGGAGGACACCACCGAGGGCGTGGTGCTGTACGTCGAGGACAGCCGCGTGGTGGCGCTGGCCACCCGCCGCATGCTGGAGAAGATCGGCCTCACCGTGCGTCACGTGGTCAGCGTGGAGGACGCGCTGGCCCTGCTGGAAACTTCGCGCACGCAGGGCCGGGTCGGCGCCGACGTGGTGCTCACCGACGTCAGCCTGAAGGGCGAACTCACCGGCGGCGACCTGCTCAAGCTGGTGCGCGAGGAGTTCGGCTACGGCAAGGGCCGGCTGCCGGTGCTGGTGATGACCGGCGACGAGAACCCGGCCAACCAGGCCGCGCTGATCAAGGCCGGCGCCAACGACCTGGTCGAGAAGCCGGTCGAGGAAAAGCTGCTGGTCACCAAGCTGCTGTTCCAGTTGCGCGTGGCGAAGCACCTGCGCGAACACGCGGCCGGGGCATGAGCGACGCGGCGCGGGTCAGGCTGGAACCCTCGTGGAAGGCGCGCATCGGCGACTACCTGCTGCGCCCCGAGATGCAGGCGCTGGCGGCGTTCCTGCGCGAGGAGAAGCAGGCCGGCAAGCGGATCTACCCGCCCGGCCCGGAGATCTTCGCGGCGTTCGAACACACCCCGTTCGACGCGGTGCGGGTGGTGATCCTCGGCCAGGACCCGTACCACGGCCCGGGCCAGGCGCATGGCCTGTGCTTCTCGGTGCGCCCCGGGGTGCGGGTGCCGCCGTCGCTGGAAAACATCTTCAAGGAGATCCAGCGCGACCTCGGCATCCCGCGCCCCGACCACGGCTGCCTCACGCCATGGGCCGACCGCGGCGTGCTGCTGCTCAACAGCGTGCTGACGGTGGAAGAAGGCCGCGCCGGCTCGCACCAGGGCAAGGGCTGGGAAGGCTTCACCGACGCGGCGATCGATGCGCTGAACCGCGAGCGCGAGGGCATCGTGTTCCTGCTGTGGGGCAGCTATGCCCAGCGCAAGGGCCAGCTGATCGACACGCGGCGGCACGGCGTGCTGAAGAGCGTGCATCCGTCGCCGCTGTCGGCCCACCGCGGCTTCCTCGGTTGCGGCCACTTTTCCGCCGCCAACCGCTACCTGGAAGCCCGCGGCCAGCCGCCGATCGACTGGTCGTTGCCGCCGCGAACCGAATTGCAGGGCCATTTCACGCCCACTTGAACGCCGTTTGGCCAGCCTCATGTCGGACCGGACGGGGCGCTGGACAAGGGCGGCAAATATCTGTACTATTTGGTTCATTAAAGCGCGGAACCAATCCCGCGCTTTAGCACTCCAACCACCCGAGTGCTAAACTTCGACGCTATTCAGGAGGTTCCACCCATGTCTCAAGCCTTGGTGACCGCCAACTTCCCGCTGCCGAGTGTCGTCGGCAGTCTGGATGCGTACATCTCCGCGGTCCATCGGATCCCGGTGCTGAGCTCGGAAGAAGAGCAGGCGCTGTCGCGCGACTACCTTGAAGAGGCCAACCTGGCCGCCGCGAAGAAGCTGGTGATGTCGCACCTGCGTTTCGTGGTGCATGTGGCACGTGGCTACTCGGGTTACGGTCTGCAGCTGGCCGACCTGATCCAGGAGGGCAACATCGGCCTGATGAAGGCGGTCAAGCGTTTCGACCCCGACCAGGGCGTGCGCCTGGTCAGCTTCGCGGTGCACTGGATCCGTGCCGAGATGCACGAGTTCATTCTGAAGAACTGGCGCATCGTCAAGGTCGCCACCACCAAGGCGCAGCGCAAGCTGTTCTTCAACCTGCGCAAGAACAAGAAGCGCCTGGGCTGGATGAACGCGGCCGAGGTGAGCACGGTGGCGAAGGATCTGGGCGTGCCCGAGGCGACCGTGCGCGAGATGGAATCGCGCCTGTCCGGCCGCGACATCGGCTTCGAGGCCCCGGCCGATGCCGACGACGACGCCAAGCCGGCCCCGGCGGCGTTCCTGGTCGACGACGGCGCTGACCCGTATGAAAACGTGGCCGACGAGGACTATGCCGACAACCAGATGCAGACGCTGAACGACGCGCTGGGCCACCTGGACGAGCGTTCGCGGAACATCATCCAGCGTCGCTGGCTGGACGACGACAAGGCCACGCTGCAGGATCTGGCCGACGAGTACGGCGTCTCCGCCGAGCGCATCCGCCAGGTCGAGGCGAACGCCATGAAGAAGATGCGCGGCCTGTTCGTCGCGGCGGCCTGAGCCCGCGCTTCAAGGCTGCTGCCAATGCAAACGGCCCCGCACGGGGCCGTTTTCGTGTCCGCCACCCGGCGGCCGGCGTGCCGCTCAGCGGTGCGCGGCGGCAGGCTGGCGCAGCGCCATGCCCTTGAGCACGTTCAGCGCCTGTGACAGCGCGTAGTCGCTGGTGGCCAGCTTGGCATCGGCGGCGCTGCCGTCGTCGTTGATGTCACCGCCGGCCTTGGCCTTCTCGTTGGCCAGGTGGTTGGGCAGGTCGGCTTCCGAACTGATCAGCACCGGGCCATGGTCGGACGTGTTCACCGAGAGGTCGGCCAGCGCGATATCGGGCTTGATGCCCTCGGCCTGGATCGAAGTGCCGTTCGGCGTGTAGTAGCGCGCGGTGGTGATCTTCACCGCATGCTCGGCGTCCAGCGGCAACACGGTCTGCACCACGCCCTTGCCGAACGTGCGCTGGCCCATGATCAGCGCGCGGTGGTTGTCCTTCAGCGCGCCGGAGACGATCTCGGCGGCCGAGGCGGTACCGTTGTTGGTCAGCACGATCATCGGCGCGCCGCCGAGCTGGTCGCCCGGGTGCGCAGTGAAGCTCATGTTCGCGTCCTGCAGTCGGCCGCGCGTGGTGACGATGGTGCCGGCATCGAGGAAATCGTCGCTGACGCCGACTGCCGCGGTAAGCAAGCCACCGGGATTGTTGCGCAGGTCCAGCACCGCGCCCTTTGGCGGCCCATTCTTCGCAATCAGCTGGCCCAGCTTCTTCTCGAGGTCGGCGGCGGTGTCGCTCTGGAACTGGCTGATTCGCACGTAGGCGTAGCCCGGCTCCAGCTCGCGCACCTTGACGCTGCTGATCGCGATGTTCTCGCGCACCAGGTGCAGGTCGATCAGCTTGTCGCTGTTCTGGTGCACGATGGTCAGGTCGATCTTGCTGCCCGCCTTGCCGCGCAGCTGCTTGAACATCTCACCGACGTTCTGCGCGTCGACCACGGTACCGTTGACCTTGACGATGCTGTCGCCTGGCTTGATGCCGGCGCGTGCCGCCGGGGTATCGTCGATCGGCGAGACGATGCGCAGGCCGCCGTCGACCTGCAGCACCTCGATGCCGAGGCCGCTGTATTCGCCGGTGGTGTCCTCGTTGAGCTGGGTGAGGCCTTCCTTGTCCAGGTATTCGCTGTGCGGGTCGAGGCCGCTGAGCATGCCGGTGATCGCCGCCTTCATCAGGGTCTTGTTGTCGACCTTCTCCACGTAGGCCTGGCGGACCACCTCGTAGACGCGACTGAAGTTGCGGATGTCGTCCAGGTCGACCTGGTCGACGGAACTGGCGCTGGCCGGCGCGGCGACGCGGCTGGTGGCGGCCGGCAGATCGACCGGCGGCGCGACCGTGGCGGCCCGCGCCGGTGCGTTCTGCGCGCGGGCGCCCGGCGTGGCCAGCAGCAGGAACGGCACGGCCAGCAACAGGGTGAACGGGCGGCGAGGGGATGGACGCATGGGTGGCTCCGTACGGCGGCGACGTCGCGCTGTCACGCGACGGAAGGACCAGCTTCCGGCTTTGACAACGGAAGGCCAGCGTAATTCATCGGCAGCCGGCGACGCCATGCCGGCCGCGTCAGCGGCGCTGGGCCAGCCAACCGCGCGGATCAACCGGCTGGTTGTTCCTGCGCAGCTCGAAATACACGCCGGTATTGACGCCGGTGGGCGCGCTGGCGGTGCCGATCGCCTGGCCGGCCTCGACCTCGTCGCCGACAGCGTGCAGCAGGGCCTCGTTGTTGCCGTACATGCTCATCCAGCCGTTGCCGTGGCTGAGGATCAGCAGCATGCCGTAGCCGCGCAGGAAACCGGCGTAGATCACCCGGCCGCGCGCCACCGCGTGGATCTCGCTGCCACCGCTGGCCTTGATCAGCACGCCGTTGCCGTAGCTGTTGACCACGCCGCTGGCCGGCCACGGCAGGTTGCCGCGGATGTTGGCGCCGGCGCTGCCGACCTCGAGTGGCGGTGGCGGCTTATGGCCGGGATGCCTGCGCGCCGCCGCCGCGCGCTCGGCAGCGGCGCGGGCGGCGGCTTCGTCGATCGCCTTCTGCAGCCTGTCGAGCAGGCGGTTGAGCGACTGCGCGTTCTGTTTCATCGCCGCCAGCCGCTGCGCCTGGTCCCGGTACTGCGCGTCGGTGGTGGCGGCCAGCTTCTGCTGCGCTGCGCGCTGCTGCGCCAGCACCGCAGCCTGCTGCCCGCGTTGCGTCCTGGTCGCCTGCAGCGCCTGCTGTTCGGCGCTGATGGCATGCTCCAGCTCCTGCAGTTGCGCCAGGTCGGTCATCAGCTGCTGCACGCGCCGCACGCGGTCCTGCTGGAAGTATTTCGAGTAGACCAGCGCGCGTGCGATGCGCGCCACGTCCTCGTCGCCCAGCAGCAGGCGCAGGTCCGAGCCGTGGCCGAGCGCGTAGGTGGCGCGCAGCAGGTCGGCGATCGCGGCGCGCTGGCCATCCAGCTTCCGGCCCAGTTCGGTGCGCTGCCGCTGCAGCTGGTCCAGCTGCTGCTGCTTGGCGGCCAGTTCGGCATCGGTCTGGCGCACGGCGCGCGCCGCGCTGGCCAGCGCGTTGGCCTGCCGCGCCAGTTCCGCATTCGCGCTGCCGCGGCGGGCGGCGGTGTCGGCCTGCTCCTTCGCCAGCGCTTCCATCCGGTGCTGCAATTCGGCCAGCTTCTCCTTCGCCGCGGCCTGCTCGCTGCGGCTCCTCCCGTCCTGGCGCGCCTGCAGCGCGGGCGGTGCGAGGGCGGTAGCCAGGGCGATGGCAAGGGCGGGCAGGGCGTGACGAAGCAGGCAGGCGGGCTTGGGCATGTCGGGATTATCACCGAGCCGGCTGGCCCGGGCGAGACGACCTCGCCACGGCCGGCCGGCGACCCCGCGGGCGGATCTCCCCGATGATCCCGGGAAACCGGATGCGTATGGCCGTCCGAATCCCTTTTGACGCATGGCAACCGCTGTGTTCTAGTGGACGCCCTTCCGCGTGCCGCGACGGTGTCGCCGACGGGCATGCGCCCGGCACGCCCACGACGGAACACACGATGGCGCAGTCAGGCGACTCCATGCTCCATGCTCCGGTTTCCAGGCTCGACGGCGGCGGCTTCGCCGCACCGGCAGGTGACGGCGGGATCGACACCGTTCGCGGTGATCATGGCCGGGTCCCGGCATGGCCCGCTCCGCCCGGGTCGTCGCGATGTGCCTGATCGCCTTCGCCTGGAACACCCATCCGCGCTGGCGTCTGCTGCTGGCCGGCAACCGTGACGAGTTCCACGCGCGCCCCAGTGCGGCGCTGGCGCGCTGGGACGATGCGCCGATCGTCGGCGGGCGCGACCTCGAGGCAGGCGGTACCTGGCTCGGGGTCACCGACGGCGGGCGCTGCTGCGTGGTGACCAACGTGCGCGACCCGCGCGATCCGCAGCTGGGCACTTCGCGCGGCCTGCTCGCCACCGATTACCTCATCGGCAAAGCCGATGCCGCCGCGCACGCGCAACGGTTGCTGCGTGCGGCCGCCGGCTACCGTCCGTTCAACCTGCTCACCTTCGATGCGAGCGCGGCGTTCTATCTCGGCAATCGCCCCGATCCGCGTGCGCAGGCCGTAACCTCCGGCGTGCACGGCCTGTCGAACGCTGATTTCAACACGCCATGGCCGAAAACCCGCACGCTGATGCAGCGGCTGCAGCAGTGGATCGACGCCGGCGGCGACGCGGATTTCGCACCGCTGTTCGGGGCCCTCGCCGACGAACGGCAGGCGCCGGATGCGCAATTGCCCGACACCGGGGTGGGGTTGGAGCGCGAGCGCCTGCTGTCGCCCGCGTTCATCCGCGGCGAGCAGTACGGCACACGCGCCAGCACCGTGGTGGCGATCGGCCACGACGGCGGCGGGGTGATCGCAGAACGTCGTTTCGGGCCGGGCGGCCGCTTCCACGGCGAGACGGTGCTGCGCTTCGGCGAGCTCGCCCCGCGCTGCTAGTCCGGCGCCTACGCCGGCGATCGGCATCGTCGGCTGCCCGCGCGTGTGGCCGCGGGCTAGCCTGTCGCCAGGTCCACGGAACGGAACGGGCGCATGCGCAGGGAATGGTTTTCGCTGGCCGCCGGTGTTGCATTGTCCATCGCCGGCGCGGCGCATGCGACCGATTGCCCCGACTGGTCGCTGGTGCGGGCGCGGCAGGAGCTCGCCATGCTGCGTGACCGGCTGGACGGCTGGGACCGCGGCGTCACAGGACTGGGCGGTGGCGTGGAAGTATCCGGCCGTGTCGGCGCTGGCCGAGGTGCGTGCCGTCGAGTTCACCGTCGGTCGCAGCGGCCGCATCACACCGGTGCTGGAGCTGGAGCCGGTGCAACTGGACGACCAGCGCGCCTGCGGGTGGCCGGCGTGCAGGGTTTCTGAGCGTCAGATCTTCAACTCTTCAACTCGCCGTCGTGGTAGTACCAGCGGCCGTCCTCGCGCACGAAGCGGCTGGTCTCGTGCTGGCGCTGCGCGCGACCGCCGCCGAGGCGATAGCGGGCCACGAACTCCACGATGGCGTGGGCATCGTCGATGGCCAGCTGGCGGCGCACCTCCAGCCCCAGCCAGGTCGGCGGCGGCTGCTGCGCGGCCAGCCGCAGGGAAGCCGGGCGGGTGTCGGCATGCCAGCTGGCCAGCAGGTAGTCCTCGCGCTTGAGCACGTAGGCGCTGTAGCGCGAGCGCATCAGCTGTTCGGCGGTGGCGGCGATGGCGCCGTCGTGCAGTGGCCCGCAGCATTGGCTGTAACCGGCCGGGTTGCCGCAGGGGCAGGGAGTCAGCGTGTCGATCGACTTCATGCCGCCTTTGTACCCGGTTCGGCGCGATCATGCAGGTCTGCCGTGTGGGCGATGCTCATAGGTGGACGCGTTGCCACACGCGGCAGCGGTTGTTGGCCGGCATCGCGACGTCGGCGCGCAGGCGGAAACCGGCGGCGTCGGCCAGCGCGTCGACGGCTTCGGCGTCGCGGATCGCCATGTGCTCGCCGCGCGCCTTCAGCCGTGCGTCGAACGCGGCATTGCTGTCGCTGCTGTAGCGGCCGTGTTCATTGAACGGTCCGTAGATCGCGAGCACGGCATCGTCGGTGGTGATCGCAGGCAACCGGGCGAACAGCCGCTGCACCTCGGGCCAGGCCATGATGTGCAGGGTGTTGGCGCTGAACACCGCGTCGAACGGTCCGTTCGGCCAAGGGCCGCCGACGTCCAGTTCCAGCGGCGGCGGGGTGTTCGGCAGCGCCGCCTCGTCCAGCCAGGCGCGGATGCCGGGCAGGTTCTCCGCGCGGTCGGAGGCCTGCCAGCTCAGCCGCGGCAACGCCGCGGCGAAATGCACCGCGTGCTGGCCGGTGCCGCTGCCGATTTCCAGTACCTGCCGGCGATCGGCGAAATGTTCGCGCAACACGCCGAGGATCGGTTCGCGGTTGCGCTCGCACGAGGGCGAGTGCGGCTTCTCCACGCGCAGGCGAGCGTCAGACCGGATGCCCGCGCAGCACGCGGGCGGGCAACATCAGCAGCGCAGCGAGGAAGGCGAACGCGGCGCTTACGGTAATGCCGACCAGCCGCAGCGGCAGCAACAGCAGCCACACGAGCGGATACAGCACCAGCGCCAGCAGCGCCAGCGGCCAGCAGAACACCAGCAGCAACAGCCAGAGCAGGAAACCAGCCATGCGGTGATCCTCGCGGAGGGGTGGTGTGGATACCGACTTTAGCGCAGCCCGATACCCGCGCGCAGGTGACTCTCGGCACCCCCGCGCGACAGGTTCACGCCATCGGGTTCACCCCGATCAGCCCCAGGTGCAGCCACAGCGCGAACACCGCCCAGCCGGCGATGCCGACCCCCACGGCCAGCAGGTCACCGGCCAGGGTGCCGGCCGGATAGACCGTGCCAGCGGCGCGATCGCGTCGGCGCGACACGATGAACAGCAGCACGGCCCACAGCAGGAACGCGCCGAACAGCAGCACGTCATGCAGCATGCCGGTGGCCAGCAGGTGACCGACCGCCCAGCTCTTCACGCCCAGCAGCATCGGATGGCCGAACTTCGCCTTGAGATGGTTGCGCGGGATGTACGCGGCCGCCACCAGTACGAAGGCAAGCAGGGTGAACAGCGCGTTGAGGTGACGCAGCCACAGCGGCGGCACATACAGCAGCACGGGATGCTGCCTTGCCAGGCCGAAGCCGTACACGATCAGCACCAGGCCGATGATCGAGGCCACCGAGTAGATGCCTTTCCAGCCCATCTCGCCAAATCGCACCCGCTGCCGGTTGCGCCAGCCGTCGGCGAAGATGCGCAGCGAGTGGATGCCGAGAAAGATCAGCAGGCCGAGGATCAGCACGGGCATGGCGGGACTCCGGTGGCGACGGGAAGTGCCGAATATAGGCGGCTGCCGCGCAACGTCATAGTGACAATCGTCAGGCGACGGCCTCGACCCGCGCGACCAGCGCCAGCGCGCCCGGGTGCAAGGTCAGCGCCGCGGCGTCGGCAGGCGGCCGCCAGGCGTCGCCCGGGTGCAGCATGCCGTCGACGCTGCCGATCGTGCCGCTGGCGCAATACACCAGCACGGTGGCGGGGTCGGTCAGGTGTGGTCCTGCATCCCGCCACACGTCGATCGCGCCGCGCACCCGGGCGCGACGCAGCATCAGGTTGAAGTCGCGGGTGGGCCCGCCGGCCAGTGTCACCGCCACCTTCGCCTCGCCGGGAAACGCGAATGGCGCGAACGGCGTGGTGAGCTCGTGCACGCGGCCGTCGTCAAGCGTCATCGTGAATCCGGCGCCGTCGAGCAGCACGATCTGCCGGTCGATGCCGGGAAACGAGGAGAACGGCGCGGCACTGTCGACTTCGGCGATGCTGATGCGCCAGAGGAAATCGCTGCTGCCGGCAGCGGACGGCTGGACGGCCATTTCGCGGGTGCGGCCGAGGCCGTTCTTCCACGGCTGGGGCGGACAATTCTGCAGATGGATGATGCGGTTTTGCATGGATGAACTCGTCATGACGTGAGCGTACTGGTGGCCGCTCTGCTCTTCCCCCTGCGCGCCGCAAAGGGATTTCCTTCGGTCGCAGGGGGAGGCTGGGAGGGGTGGTCCGAGGGTGCCGGAAGGTCAAAAGCTTAACCCCTCCCTGGCCCTCCCCTGCTTCGCAGGGGAGGGAGCAAGGCGGTGCGGCGCGCGCTCAGTGGCTGCGTTCGATCACGCGCTCAAACGGGGGCAGCGCCTTCAGCATGCCGGCGCCGTAGCGCTTGGTGACCACGCGGCGGTCCAGCAGCACGATGCGGCCGCGGTCGGTCTCGTTGCGGATCAGGCGGCCGCAGTACTGGGTGAGCAGGCGCGTGGCCTCGGGGATGGTGACCTCGATGAACGGGTTGCGGCCGCGCGATTCCAGCCATTCGGCATAGGTGGCGCCAACCGGGTCGGTGGGCACCGCGAACGGCAGCTGGGTGATCACCACCGTCTCGCACAGCTTGCCGGGCAGGTCGAGGCCCTCGCCGAACGAAGCCAGCCCGAACAGCGTGCTGCCCTTGCCGGCCTCGATGTCGGCGCAATGCTCGGCGACCAGCTGCGACTTGCCCAGCGAGCCCTGCGCGCGCACCCTGCGCACCTGTGCGATCGGCAGCTTCTGCAGCACGCGGTCGAGCTTCGCGCGCGAGGTGAACAGCACCAGGTTGCCGGCGTCCCAATCCAGGTTTTCCGCCAGCCACTCGCTGATCTCCTCCGCGTGCGCCTCGCGCGCGTCGGGCAGCGTGCGCATCGCCGGTACCTCCAGCCGTGCCTGCGCGGCAAGGTCGAACGGCGAGGGCAGGCTGAGCGTCACCGCGTCGTCGGGCAGGCCCACCGCGTCGGCGAAGCCGCGGAAGTTGCCGCCCGCGCTCAGGGTGGCCGAGGTCAGCAGCACGCCGCTGGCGTTGCCCCACAGCACGCTGCGCAGCAGGCTTGCGGCGGATACCGCCGAGGCGTGGCAGACCAGTTGCTGGTCGCCGCCCAGCAGGGTGACCCAGCGCGCCAGCGGCGGCGCGTCGTCCGGATCGTCGCCGGACCATGCGCGCCAGCAGCTGGCCTGCCTGCCGATGCGTTCCAGCGCGATGCCCAGCTCGCGCGCCAGCGCCTCCTGGGTCGGCCCGCCGTCGGTCATCTCGACCACCGCGCGGCGCACCGCGCCAAGCCAGCGCTGCACCTCGCCGGTGAGCAGGCTGAGCAGGCGCGCGTGTTCCACCCACGGGCCGGGCAGCTGGCCCAGCGAGCCGCGGTACATCGGTTCGGTCTCGGCCGGGTCGGGCAGCCAGCCGAGGCGGATCTCCTTCTCCAGCTCTTCCAGCGCGTCGCTGAGCTCCTGCAGCTTCGCGTCGCCCGTGTCCAGCGTGAGCTTGCCCAGGCTTTCCTTGTCGGTGAGCGAATACGCCGCGTGCACCTGCCGGCCGAGCCGGCTCAGCTGGCGCACGCTGGCGGTCATGTAGACCTCGGCCGCGCCGCGGTCGATCGCCTTGCCCGGCACGTGGTGGCCTTCGTCGAAGATGTATAGCGTCTCGTCGGGGCGCGGCAGGATCACGCCGCCCCAGGCCTGGGTACCGTCGCCCTCGTCCTCGCCCGGCATGGTGAGGTCGGCCAGCACCAGGTCCTGGTTCGCCACGATGATCTCGGCGTCGTCCACCGCGCGGCGCGCGGCGAAGAACGGGCAGATCATGAACTGGCCGCACTTGCGGTTGGTGCAGCCGCCGGCGCTGGTGGTGATCATCGGTCGCAGCAGGTCGCTGACCGGCTCCGGTGCGCTGTCCATGTCGCCGTTCCACTCGTTGCGGTCGAACGCGGCGCTGAGCATGGCCAGCGCCTGCTTGTCGCGCGCCTGCGGCGGCTTGCTCCACAGCGCGAGATCCGAATCGAAACCGGCCAGGCCCATCTGCGCGCTGTCGTTGATGCTGTTGCGCGCCATCAGCAGGTTGCGCGGGCACAGGTAGCGGCCGCGGCCCTTGGCCAGCGCCACCTTCGCCTCGATGCCGTTGAGCCGGAGGTAGAGCGGGATGTCACGCTGTACCAGCTGTTCCTGCAGCGCCACGGTGGCGGTGGCGATCAGCAGCTTCTTCTTCTGGAAGCGCGCCACCGCGACCCCGGCGATCAGGTAGGCCATCGACTTGCCGGTGCCGGTGGGGGCCTCGATCACCGCGACGCCGCCTTCGGCGGCCAGCGCCTTGGCCACCTCGGCGATCATGCGCCCCTGCGAGGCGCGCGCACGAAAATCCGGCAGGCCGTCCTTCAGGCGCGTGTAGGCGGCGCGGATGGCGTCTTTGGTGGTGTCGGCGAGCATGCGGTGGATCGGGAACCTGTGGCGCGGGTACGCGTGGGCACGGCGGCGGACGTGGTGCCGGATGACAGGCGGCAGTTTATCGGTATTGCGTGTTCGCCCGCAGGCAGGCGGCAGCCCGCTGCTGCCGTGCGGTCGGTGGCGGCTGGTCCCGCTCGGCTACCTGCGCTCGCTGCCGCCGCGCGGGAATCGGTTGCGGCGCCCCACATGCCGGGCGCGCTTACTCCGCGGCGGCGATCTGCCGCAACGCCTGCTCGAACGCCTCCGGCGGCTGCCCGCCGGAAATCAGGTGGCGGCCGTTGATGATGGTGGCCGGCACCGAATGGATGCCGCGCGAGATGAAGAACTCCTCCTGCGTGCGCACCGCGTCGGCGAACTCGCCGCTGGCCAGGATCTGCCGCGCGCGCTGCGCGTCCAGTCCCACCTCGGCGGCCAGCCGCACCAGCGTATCGTGCGCGCCGACGTCCTCGCCATCGGTGAAGTAGGCGCGCAACAGCGCCTGCTTCAATGCGAGCTGGCGGCCTTCCAGCCCGGCCCAGTGCAGCAGCCGGTGCGCGTCGAAGGTATTGTAGACGCGGCGGCGCCGCGCCATGTCGAAGGTGAAGCCCAGCGCCGCGCCGCGTTCGCGGATCACCTCCTGGTTCGCCGCCATCTGCGCCGGCGTGCTGCCGTACTTGCGCACCAGGTGCTCGACCGCGTCCTCGCCTTCTGCCGTCATCTGCGGGTTCAGCTCGAACGGCTGGAAGTGGACTTCCGCGGCAACCTCGCCCTCCAGCTTCGTGAGCGCCTGCTGCAACGAAGCCAGCCCGATCGCGCACCAAGGGCAGGACACGTCGGAAACGAAGTCGATGCGGAGCGGAGCGGGCGTGGACATCGGGGTACCTTGGTCGTGAGGCAGTACTGCGGATCCGATCAAGATGTGGCCGCGATGCGGCGCAATCAA
This sequence comes from Rhodanobacter sp. GW835-FHT13D09, assembly GCF_058793995.1. NCBI lineage: Bacteria > Pseudomonadati > Pseudomonadota > Gammaproteobacteria > Lysobacterales > Rhodanobacteraceae > Rhodanobacter > Rhodanobacter sp. GW835-FHT13D09. The sequence continues at coordinate 94,344 of NZ_JBXAGL010000011.1, forward strand.
CCGCCGGCCGGAACCAGGCTGCCGGTGATGCTCAGCGCCACGGCCTCGGCCGCCTTGATGCCATCCACTGCGGCGGAAAGGATGCCGCCGGCGTAGCCGGCGCCTTCGCCGGCGGGGTAGAGGCCGCGGGTGTTGAGGCTTTGCAGGCTGTCGTCGCGCGTGATGCGCACGGGCGAGGAGGTGCGCGTCTCCACGCCGGTGAGGATCGCGTCGTGCATCGCGTAGCCGCGGATCTGCCGTTCGAACGTGGGCAGCGCCTCGCGGATCGCGGCGATCGCGTAGTCGGGCAGCGCGCTGTCGAGGCTGCCCAGGGTGACGCCGGGCTGGTAGGACGGTTGCACGTCGCCGAACTCGCGCGAGGCGCGGCCGGCGAGGAAGTCGCCGACCCGTTGCGCCGGGGCGCTGTAGTTTTCGCCGCCGAGCATATAGGCACGGCTTTCCAGCGTGCGCTGCAGGGCGATGCCGGCGAGCGGGCTGCCACTGGCATCGAACGGCGCGAAGTCGGCGGGCTCGATGCCGACCACCACCGCCGCGTTCGCGTTGCGCTCGTTGCGCGAGTACTGGCTCATGCCGTTGGTGACCACGCGGCCGGGCTCGCTGGTGGCGGCCACCACGGTGCCGCCGGGGCACATGCAGAAGCTGTATACGGAGCGGCCGCGACCACCCTGATTTCCTTTGCCGTGATGCACCAGCTTGTAGTCGGCTGCGCCGAGGATCGGGTGGCCGGCCTGCGGGCCGAAGCGGGCGCGGTCGATCACCGACTGCGGATGTTCGATACGGAAGCCGATCGAAAAAGGCTTTGCCTCCAGGTAAACGTTGCGTGCATGTAGCATCTCGAACGTGTCGCGCGCGCTGTGGCCGAGCGCCAGCACCACGTGGTCGGCGCGCAGCTGTTCGCCGCTGGCCAGGGTGACGCCGCGCACGCGGCGCCCGCCGGTTGCATCGGTGTCGATCAGCAGATCGTCCACGCGCTGGCTGAAGCGGATCTCGCCACCCAGCGACTCGATCGTGGCGCGCATGTTCTCCACCATCGTCACCAGCCGGAACGTGCCGATGTGCGGCTTGCTGACGTAGAGGATCTCCTCCGGCGCGCCGGCCTTGACGAATTCGGCGAGCACCTTGCGGCCGTGGTGCTGCGGGTCGCGGATCTGGCTGTGCAGCTTGCCGTCGGAAAACGTGCCGGCGCCGCCCTCGCCGAACTGCACGTTCGACTCCGGGTGCAACTGGCGCTTGCGCCACAGATCCCAGGTGTCTTTCGTGCGCTCGCGCACTTCCTTGCCGCGGTCGAGGATGATCGGGCGGAAACCCATCTGCGCCAGGATCAGTCCCGCGAACAGCCCGCAGGGGCCGAAGCCGACCACCAGCGGCCGGTGCTCGCGCCGCGGCGGGGCCTTGGTGACGAAGTGGTAGCCGGTGTCCGGCGTCGGCTGCACGTGCGGGTCGCCCGCGAAACGACGCAGCAGTTCGGCCTCGCGCGGGGTGTCGATGTCCAGCGCGTAGATCAGCATGATTGCGCCGCGCTTGCGGGCGTCGTAGCCGCGCCGGGCGACGGTGTAGCCGGTGAGCGCGGCGGCGTCGATGTCCAGCCGCCCGAGGATCGCGGCGGTGAGCGCGGCCTCGCCGTGATCGAGCGGCAGCTTGAGGTCGGTCAGTCGCAGCATGGGTGCCCGGGGCGGTCGTCGACTAGGGTGGGCATTGGCCCGGTCGACTATTGTCGATGCGATCGCGCACAGCCGACAAGCGCGGCCGGCCCATGACATCTTGTCCTGTCTCGGCAGGTGCGGGGGCAGCCCCAAAGTGACCCGCAGGGTCAGTTCAGGCCGCGAGCATGGTCAGGATCTGTTCGCCTGTGGCGCGCGGGTGCAGCAGCAGGTAGTGCGGATGCATGCTGCGGCCATGCCGTCGGGCGGCGACGACGCACGGCTCGCCGTCGTCGGCGGTCACGGATAGCGGGGTCGGGCGGCGCCGGTCCCACAAGCGCCGGAGCACCAGGCCGTGCTGTGGGCCGCCGACGATGATGCATTTGATGTGTTCCATGACGCTTGCTCGGAAGGTGGTGGAGGAGATATCTCCCTCAAGGCATAAATCGTGCCATGAATCCATGAATAAACGTAGTATGCATCACATTTTAGTGATTTGGCGGCGACGGTCCGTCCCCGGGCCGTCGCCGTGCCGGCTCAGGCGTTGCCGATGAAGTCGGTTTTGCCGATGTCGGTGCCGGCCTGGCGCAGGATGTCGTAGGCGGTGGTGCAGTGGAAGAACAGGTTCGGGATGGTGAAGTGCAGCAGGTAGGCCTGGCCTTCGAAATGCATCTCGCCGGTGCGCATCTTCAGGTGGATCGCGCGGGTCTCGCTGCCGTCGATCTGCTCCGGCCTGAAGCTCTTGACGTACGCGATCGAGCGCTCGATGCGGCTGTAGGCCTGCTCCAGCGTAGTCTCGCAGTCCTCGAAGCTCTGCGGCTCCACCCCGGCCAGGCGGGCGGTGCCGCGGGTGGCCATGTCGCAGGCGATCTGGATCTGCTTGATCAGCGGCAGCATGTCGGGGATCAGCCGGGTCTGCAGCAGCACTTCATCGCTGACGTTCTTCGACTTCGCGTGCTGCTCGCCCTTCTTCAGCACGTGGGCGAGGTTGCCCAGTGCGCGGATGAAGACGGGAACGGAGGCCTGGTACATGGAAAGCGTCATGGTTGGTCTTCCTGGGGTTCGCGGGAGTGTTCGGGTGGAGGAGCGCCAGCCAGCATGGGCAGGTCGCCGGGAAGCACGATGGGTGCGAGTTCGTCGGGGTCCGCTGCCGCGACCGCCGGCAGGTGGCGGGTCACCCGGGCGGCGATCGCCAGGCCGGCCAGCATCAGCGCGGCCGAAAGCACGAAGGCTACACCCGGCAGATGGACAGGCGAGGATGGGGTGATCGACAGCGCGAAGACCTGCGCGAACAGATAGGGCCCGAAGATGCCGGCGAAACTGCCCAGGCTGCCGATCGCGCCCTGCAGCCGGCCCTGTTCGGAGGGGTCGACCTGCTGGGTCATGATCGACTGGATCGGCGGCATCGCCAGCCCCCACAGCGCCAGCAGCGGCACGCCGAGCAGGAACACCCGGCCGGTGCCGGCCACGCCCATCACCAGGAACGCGCCGACGCCGAACAGCATGCCGGCCAGCAGCACGCGACGTTCGCCGAAACGCGGCGCCAGGCGGCCGGTAAGCAGCGCCTGCACCGCGCCGTCGCAGGCACCGACCAGCATCAGTGCGTAGCCGACCGCCTGCGGGCCCCAGTGGTAGCGGTAATCCGCGTACAGCACGAACACCGTCTGCAGCACGTAGTGCGCCAGGTAGACCAGGAACAGCACCACTGCCAGGCCGAACACCTGCGGGTGGCGGCGCAGCAGCTTCAGCGAGCCGAACGGGTGTGCGCTGTGCAGCTCGAGCCGGCGGGTGCGGCGTTCCTTCGGCAACGACTCGGGCAGGATGAAGCAGCCGTACAGGAAGTTGCACAGCGCCAGCGCAGCGGCCACCCAGAACGGCAGCCGCAGGGCGATGCCGCCGAGGAAGCCGCCCACGCCGGGGCCGATGATGAAGCCCAGCCCGAACGCGCTGCCCAGGATGCCGAACGCGGCCGCGCGTTTCTCCTTCGGCGTGATGTCGGCGATATAGGCATTGGCGGTGCTGAAGCTGGCCGCGGTCATGCCGAGCAGGATGCGCGCCAGGAACAGCAGCCACAGCGTGGGCGCCAGCGCCAGCACTACGAAATCCACCGCCAGGCCGAGGTTGGAGATCAGGATCACCGGCCGCCGGCCGTAACGGTCCGACAGCGCGCCCTGCACCGGCGAGAACACGAACTGTACGAGCGCGAACACCGTGCTGAAGATGCCCACCCACCACGCCGCCTTCGCAATGCCGCCGCCGGCCAGCTGTTCGATCAGGTGCGGCAGCACCGGGATGATGATGCCGAACGCCAGCATGTCCAGCAGCACGGTGACGTAGATGAAGGCCAGCGCGGCCCGGTGGCGCGGTGCGGCGGGAGTCGGCGGCTGGTCCATGGACGTGGCGGGGCGATGGGAGGGGCACGATAACCGAACGGCAGCGGCACGGCATGTGCATCCGCTCAGGCCTGGCCCGCAAGGCCGACGCCGTAACCGGGATGGGGTTCACACGATCCGCCGCGCGGGCGCCGCCGGCAGGCATGGCGCGATATCATGGGCGACCCCTTCGCCAAGGAGTCGCCATGGTCCGGCGTCTGCTTTCCACGTGCCTGCTGCTGGCACTGGCCGCCTGTTCCTCCCAGCATGACACGCCGGCACCGGTGTCGAAGGAAGAACTGGCGCCGGCGCCGACTGCCAGCGCGCCCGCCCCGGCGTCGACCAGCGACGCGACCAGCACGGCGGTGCAGCGGCACCTGGCCGACTACGCCACGGTGAAACTTGCCGCCGACCTGTCGCGGTTCGACGCGCGGCAGAAGAAGATGATCGCGCTGCTGGTCGAGGCGGCCGACAGCATGAACGCGATCTACTGGCAGCAGGCGTGGGGCGACAAGAATGCGCTGCTGCAGAAGATCGCCGACCCGGCCACGCGCGAATTCGCCGAGATCAACTACGGCCCGTGGGACCGGCTCGACAACGACCAGCCGTTCGTCGATGGGGTCGGGGCGCGTCCGCCGGGCGCGCAGTTCTATCCGGCGGATATGACCAAGGCGGAGTTCGAAAAGTCCCCGCTGAAGGACAAGACCGCGCTGTACACCCTGCTGCGCCGCGACGCACAAGGCCAACTGGTCAGCGTGCCGTACCACGAGGCGTACAAGGCCGAGCTGGAGAAAACCGCCGGCCTGCTGCGCCAGGCCGCGAAACTGGCGAAGGATCCCGGCTTCCGCAAATACCTTGCGCTGCGCGCCGGCGCGCTGCTCAGCGACGACTACCAGGCCAGCGACTTCGCCTGGATGGACATGAAGAAGAACCCGGTCGACCTCGTGATCGGCCCGATCGAGACCTACGAGGACCAGCTGTACGGCTACAAGGCCAGCTACGAATCCTACGTGCTGATCAAGGACCAGGCCTGGAGCGCGAAGCTGGCCCGCTTCGCCAGGTACCTGCCCCAGCTGCAGCGCGAGCTGCCGGTGGCCGACCGGTACAAGGCGGAAAAGCCCGGCTCCGACGCCGACCTCAACGCCTACTTCGCGGTCTACTACGGCGGCAACGCCAACGTCGGCGCCAAGACCATCGCGATCAACCTGCCCAATGACGAGCAGGTACAGCTGAACAAGGGCACGCGCCGGCTGCAGCTGGAAAACGTGATGCAGGCGAAGTTCGACCGGATCATGCTGCCGATCGCGAAAGAACTGATCGCCGACGACCAGCAGCACAACCTCAGCTTCGACGCGTTCTTCCAGAACACCATGTTCCACGAAGTGGCGCACGGGCTGGGCATCAAGAACACGCTCGACGGCAAGAGTACCGTGCGCAAGGCGCTGAAGGACCAGGCCTCCAGCTTCGAGGAAGGCAAGGCGGACATCCTCGGCCTGTACATGGTGACCAAGCTCGCCGACAAGGGCGAGCTGGACAAGGCCAAGCTGATGGACAACTACGTCACCTTCCTCGCCGGCATCCTGCGCTCGGTGCGCTTCGGCGCGTCCGACGCGCACGCCAAGGCGAACATGGTGCGATTCAACTTCTTCAAGCAGCAGGGTGCGTTCAGCCGGGACGAGAAGACCGGCCGCTACCGCGTCGACTTCGACAAGATGACCGCGGCGATGAACGCGCTGTCGGCGAAGCTGCTGACCATCCAGGGCGACGGCGACTACGACGCCGCGAAACAGCTCACCGATCAGATGGGCGCCGTGGACGCCGAACTGGCCGGCGACCTGAAGCGGCTCGACCAGGCGCACATTCCGGTCGACATCCGCTTCGAGCAGGGGCTCGACGTGCTGGGGCTCAAGCAGCCCTGAAGCGGGCCGTTCCGTAGGGCGGGCACCGCCCGCCGATTCGTGCCATGACGGGGCAAAAGCCGGCGGACAGTGTCCGCCCTACGCTGCAGGCGAGGCCCAGTCGGCTACGGCCTGCGGGTGTTCGAGGTGCAGGTGGTGGCTGCCGGCCAGGTGGTTGACGGCGATGTCCGGTACGCAGGTGGCGCGGGCCTGCATCATCGCGGCGGGCCGTTCCGTAGGGCGGGCACCGCCCGCCGATTCGTGCCATGACGGGGCAAAAGCCGGCGGACAGTGTCCGCCCTTAC
>NZ_JBXAGL010000011.1:100652-112420 GCF_058793995.1 Rhodanobacter sp. GW835-FHT13D09
ACTACGCTGCAGGCGAGGCCCAGTCGGCCACGGCCTGCGGGTGTTCGAGATGCAGATGGTGGCCGCCTTCCATGTGGCTGACCGCGATGTCCGCCACGCAGGCGGCGCGCGCCTGCATCATCATCGCAGGCAGGTAGGAGGTGGCCGGCTGCGCCAGCAGCAGGGCGGTGGGTGCGGCGATGCCGCGCAGCAGCGCGTGCAGCTGCGTTTCGGCCATCCGTACCGCGCTGGGGCGGGTCAGCCGCGGGTCGCTGCGCCAGCGCCAGCCGCCGTCGGTTTCGAGCAGGCCGCGCTCGACGATCGGCCGCGCGAGGTCAGCGGGCAGGCCGCTGGCCATGCTGCGCGCGCTGGTCGCCTGCTCGACGTCGCGGAACACCCGCAGCGGCTTGCGGTTGTCGTTGCGCGGCGCCAGCGCATCGCGGAAGCGCTGCAGCGTGTGCGAGCCGTCGTCGCCGAGCGGGCCGAGGCCTTCGATCAGCAGCAGCCGCTCGATTCGTTCGGGGCGCGCCGCGGCGACCAGGCTGGCGACGCCGGCGCCCAGCGAGTGGCCGAGCAGGGCGAGACGCGGCAGCTGCAACGCGTCGATGGCGGTCAGCACCGCCTGCACGTAGTCGACGTAGTGGTAGGCCGCGCCGGGCGCCAGGTGGTCGGAGCGGCCGTGGCCGGGCAGGTCCAACGCGATCACCTGCCGGTGCGCGGCCAGCCGCGGCGCCAGCAGCGCGAAGCTGCCGGCGTTGTCGAGCCAGCCGTGCAGTGCCACCAGCGGCGGCAGGGTGTCGTCGCCCCACACCTGTGCGGCCAGCGCCAGCGACGGCAGCGCGACGCGGCGTTCGGCGGGCGTCGTCACGCGGCGGCTTCCGGCCAGCCCTGGAGATGTCGTCGCGCCAGCGCGGCGAGGCTGCCCACCTGCGCGGCGCTGTCGTTCAGCGCGGGGATGTAACGCAGCGCCTCGCCGCCGGCGGCGGTGAAGAAGTCGCGGTTCTGCATCGCGATCTCCTCCAGCGTCTCCAGGCAATCCACCGCGAAGCCGGGGCAGGCCACGTCGAGCGTGCGCACGCCGTCGGCGGCGAGCCGGCGCACGGTGGCATCGGTATACGGCTGCAGCCAGCGCTCGCGGCCCACCCGCGACTGGAAGCTGACGATCATCCCGTCCTCGTCCAGCTGCAGCCGTTCGCGCAGCAGCTGCGCGGTGCGTCGGCATTGTTCCGCATAGGGATCGCCGAGCTGCACGTAGCGCTCGGGAATGCCGTGGAACGACAGCAGCAGTTTCTCGCCGCGGCCGTGCGCCGCCCACCAGCGCTCGATGCCGGCGGCCAGTGCCTCGATGTGGCCCGGGTCGTCGTGGTAGTCGTTGATGAAGCGCAGCTCCGGCGGCCAGCGCAGCCGCTTGAAGGCGTCGGCGACCGCGTCGATCACCGAGCCGGTGGAGGTGGCCGAGTACTGTGGATACAGCGGCAGCACCAGCAGCCGTCGCGCGCCGTCGCGCTGCAGTTGCTCGATCGCGTGCGCCACCGACGGTTCGCCGTAGCGCATCGCCAGCGCCACCCGCAGCGTGCCGGGCTGCTGCCGGTCCAGCTCGGCCTGCAGGCCGGCCGCCAGCGCCTCGCTGCGGTAGCGCAGCGGCGAGCCGCGTTCGTCCCAGATCCGTGCGTAGGCGTGCGCCGAGCGCCGCGGCCGTACGCGCAGGATCACGCCGTGCAGGATCAGCCACCACAGCCAGCGCGGGTAGTCGATCACCCGCGGATCGCCCAGGAATTCGGCCAGGTACGGCCGCACCGCCCTGGCGGTCGGCGCGGTCGGCGTGCCGAGGTTGACCAGCAGCACGCCAGCCTGAACGGACGGAACGGCCGGCGCACCGGAATCGTCGGCAACGCCGGTATAGTGGTTGCTGCGTGGCATCGTGACAGCCGTGGCCGCTGGAGCCGTGCAGTCTGCCACAAGCCCGGCGTACCGCGTGGCGCCGCGCCTTCCCCCGAACCCGAGTGGAGCTGCCCCATGTTGAAGACATCGCTGCAACGCCTGCTGCTTGCCGGACTGGCCCTGCTGTTGCCGGCGATGGCCGTGCACGCCGAGGATCCGCCGCTGGTGCGTGCCACCAACGCGGTGCGCGTACTCAACGACATCATGCAGGCACCGGACAAGGCGATCCCGAAGGACCTGCTGCAGAACGCCCGGGCGATCGCGGTGATCCCGGACATGATCAAGGCCGGCTTCATCTTCGGCGGCCGCCGCGGCGAGGGGCTGATCTCGGTGAAGAGCCCCGACGGCACCTGGTCCAACCCCAGCTTCGTCACCATGACCGGTGGCAGCGTGGGCTTCCAGGTCGGCGTGTCGTCGACCGACGTGATCCTGGTGTTCCGCACCCAGCGAGGCGTGGATTCGATCGTCAACGGCAAGTTCACCCTGGGTGCCGACGCCTCCGCCGCGGCCGGCCCGGTCGGGCGCACCGCCACGGCCTCCACCGACGCGCAGATGAAGGCCGAGATCTACTCGTACTCGCGCAGCCGCGGCCTGTTCGCCGGCGTGGCGCTGGACGGCTCGGCACTGCGCATCGACTACGACGCGAACGTCGCCATCTACGGCGCCGGCATCACGCCGCGACGCATCTTCGAAGGCGGCGTCAGCAACGTGCCGGCGCCGGTGGTGGATTTCCGCGACCGGCTTGAGGAGTACACTTCGCGCTGATACGGAAGACCGGCGCGCCGCGCGAGGGGGTTTCCGGTCCGGTCCGTTTTCGAGGTAAGACATGAGCATCTGGCATCTGATAATCCTGCTGGTCGTGGTGGTGGTGATCTTCGGCACCGGCAAGCTGCGCCACATCGGCTCCGATCTCGGCAACGCCATGCGGGATTTCAAGAAGGGCCTCAACGGCGACGAGGACGAGGCCAAGCGCAAGGAAGAGGCCGAGCGCCTGCGCGCCGATCCGCCGGCCGGCTCCGCCGACAAGGCGACGCAGGGCCAGCGCGACTCCAGCGACACGAAATAAGCTTCGGCGACGGGCGGGTTTGCGGCGATGATCGAGATCAGCTTCGGCAAGCTGGTGCTGCTCGCGCTCATCGCGCTGATCGTGCTCGGCCCGGAGAAACTGCCGGGCGCCGCGCGCACCGCCGGCGCATTGCTGCGGCGCATGCGCAGCGGCTGGGACGACGTGCGTGCCGAGGTGGAGCGCGAATTGCAGGTCGAGGAGATCAAGCGCGCCGCGCGCGAGGCCGCCGCGAAGGCGGAGGCGGCGCAGGCGGAGCTGGATGCCGCCGTGCAGAAGGTGCGCGACGTGCAGCACGTCCTGGCGCCGAATGACGCAGCCGTGACCGGCGCGGCGCCGGCCGACCCCGCCGCCGCAGAGGCCGCGGCGGAAAGCGCGCCGGACCCTGCCACCGGCGACCTGTTCGCGGGCACCGCTGCCAAGGCCGCCGGGGAGCCGCCACATGGCCACGCCTGAGCCCGAGGTCGACCTGCAGCAGGGTCTGTTCTCGCACCTGCTGGAACTGCGTTCGCGGCTGCTCAAGGCCAGCGCCACCGTGCTGGTGGTGCTGCTGGCGCTGGTGCCGTTCGCCAACCACCTGTACACCGAGTTGGCCGCGCCGCTGGTGGCGCGTCTGCCCGCCGGCGCGCACCTGATCGCCACCGAGGTGGCCAGTCCGTTCGTCACCCCGCTGAAGCTGGCGTTCTACGCGGCGCTGTTCATCAGCATGCCGATGATCCTGTACCAGCTGTGGGCCTTCGTCAGCCCGGGCCTCTACAAGCACGAGAAGCGCCTGGCCCGGCCGCTGCTCGCTGCGGCGCTGGTGCTGTTCTACATGGGCTGCGCGTTCGCCTATTTCCTGGTGCTGCCCGCGGCGTTCCGCTTCCTCACCGCGATCACCCCGCAGGGCGTGGAGATGATGACCGACATCACCCACTACCTCGATTTCGTGATGCTGATGTTCTTCGCCTTCGGGCTGTGCTTCGAGGTGCCGGTGGCGGTGGTGATCCTTGCCGCGGTGGGCGTCGTCGACCTGGACAAGCTGCGCAGCAGCCGGCGCTACGCCATCGTCGGCGCGTTCGCGATCGCCGCCTTCATCACGCCGCCGGACATCACCTCGATGATCATGCTGGCGGTGCCGATGTGCCTGCTCTACGAGCTGGGCGTGCTGGCGGTGCGCTGGCTGGTGAAGCCGGGCTCGCTGAAGCCCGGCGCGGGCTGAGAGGTTGTGAGTTTTTCAACCTCTCAGACCGGCCACGGAGGGCCGGGCATGAAACCGTCACGCTAGTGTCGGTTTCATGTGAGCGAGTCCGGGCGTGTACCGGACTCGCGACAGAAGAAAACCACAGGAGGTGGTTTTCTTCACAAGCTCTGAGCGCGCTCAGTACAGGTCGATCGGGTCGACGTCCAGCGACCAGCGCACCTTGCGCGCGGCCGGTAGTGCGCCCAGCGCGAGCTGCCATGGTCGCAGCATCGCGTGCAGCGCCTGCCGGCTGGCCGCCTCCAGCAGCAGCTGGCCGCGATGGCGGCCCGCGCGCAGCGGCATCGGCGCGGGCATCGGCCCGGCGACCTGCAGTCGATCGTCCGGCGCCAGCGCAGCGTGCGCCGCGGCGAGGAAGGCCTCGACCAGTTCGCGCTGCGGCGCCTCGGCGCGCAGCAATACCTGGTGGCTGTACGGCGGCAGCCGGATCAGCCGACGCTCGGCCAGCAGTTCGCGCGCGGCGGCGGCGTAACCCTGTGCCAGCAGGCTGCGCAGCAGCGGGTGTTGCGGCTGGTGCGTCTGCAGCAGCACGCGGCCGGGCTTGCGCGCCCGTCCGGCGCGGCCGGCCACCTGCACCACCAGCTGCGCCAGCCGTTCGCCGGCGCGGAAGTCGATGCTGTGCAGGCCCTCGTCCACGCCCACGATCGCGACCAGGGTGAGGTTGGGCAGGTCGTGGCCCTTGGCCAGCATCTGCGTGCCGACCAGGATCGCCGGCTGGTCGTCGCCGAGCGTGGCCAGCAGTTGCTCGAATGAATCACGGCGGCGGGTGGTCTCGCGGTCCACGCGCAGCACCGGTACCTGCGGGAACTGCGCGAGCAGCGCTTCCTCCAGCCGTTCGGTGCCCTGGCCCTGTGCTTTCAGGTCGCCGGCGCCGCACGCGGGGCAGGCGGCCGGCACGCGCTGGCGGTAATCGCAGTGGTGGCAGATCAGCTGGCGCCGGCCCGCGTGCAGGGTCAGCGGGCGTTCGCAGCGCGGGCAGCCCGCATGCCAGCCGCAGGCGTGGCACAGCAGCACCGGCGCGTAGCCGCGGCGGTTGCGGAACACCAGCGCCTGCTCGCCGCGCGCCACCGTCTCCGCCACCGCCGCCAGCAGCGCCGGCGACATGCCGTGCTCCAGCCGCTGCGCGCGCATGTCGATGATCTGTACCTGCGGCGGCCGCATCGCGCCCGGGCGCGCGCGCAGGTGCAGCGTGCGGTAACGGCCGGCGTCCGCATTCGCCAGCGATTCCAGCGAGGGCGTGCCCGAGCCCAGCAGCACCGGCACGCCCAGCGCGCGGGCGCGCACCAGGGCCAGGTCGCGGGCGTGGTAGCGGAAGCCTTCCTGCTGCTTGTAGGCGCCGTCGTGTTCCTCGTCGACGATGATCAGCCCGGCCTGCGGCAGCGGCGTGAACACCGCCGAGCGGGTGCCCAGGATCACCCGTGCGCTGCCGGCGCGGGCGCGCAGCCAGGCACGCGCGCGATCGCCTTCGGACAGGTTGGAATGCAGTACCTCGATGCTTACCCCGAGCCGTTCGCGCAGGCGCCGCACGGTCTGCGGCGCCAGGCCGATCTCCGGCACCAGCAGCAGCGCCTGTTGGCCCTTGGCCAGCACCTGCTCGATCAAGGCCAGGTAGACCTCGGTCTTGCCGCTGCCGGTGACGCCGTCGAGCAGGAACGGCTGGTAGCGGCCGAGGCTGGCATCGACGGCGGCGACCGCCTGCTGTTGTTCGTCATTGAGTGGCGGGGCCGTCGATGGCGGCAGCGGACGAGCGGGCGGCGGCCGTTCGCTGCGCTCGAGCAGGCCGGCCGCGGCCAGCCGGCGCGCCGCCTCGCGCCAGCCGGGCTGGCGTTCGCCCAGCTCCTGCGCGCCCAGCGCACCGCCGGCCAGCAGGGCCAGCAGCGCCTTGCTGCCGCCACGCCGGCTGCCGGCGTCGTGGGCGCTGTGGCCGGCGCCGGTGAGCGACCAGTATTCGTCGCCGATCGGCGGCAGCGGCTTCGCCTCGCGCAGGGCCAGCGGCAGGGCGTTGGCATAGGCCTCGCCCGGCGCGCCGAGCCAGTAGTCCGCGGCCCAGGCCAGCGTCTGCATCAGCTCGGCGTCGAGCAGCGCGTCGTCGTCGAGCAGTCGCAGCGCCTGCTTCAGGCGGCCGCCATCGACCGCCGCCTCGGCCTCGATCGCCACCACCACGCCGACCAGCCGGTGCCGGCCGAACGGCACCTGCAGCCGGCTGCCCACGCGAGCCTCGCCCGCCGCGGGCGGAAGGTAATCGAACAGGCTGGGCAGGGGAACCGGCAGGGCGACGCGGAGGACGGCGGGCATGGACTACCTCGTGACGGCACAGTGTAGCTGCGGCCGTCCGCCGGGCCCGCGGCGAGGGTGGCGATGGGAAGCGTGGCGTACCTGCTTGAGTTGCGTGAACTTGCTGTCCTGTTGTCGAGGAATCTGGGCTAAGTGGCTTTCCCTGGGAAGTTTTTGCGTTTATCCACAGTAGTTGTGGATAAGTCTGTGGATGCAGCGGGGAGGGGGAGCCTCAAAGGGCGTCGTGGCGCCTTTTTCGTCAGTCTGACGAGGTTTTGGTCAGGTGGTAAATACCTTTACTATCAGTCGCTTGCAAATATCGTTGAGCGGCAGTTCACACAATTGACAAACAGCCCCCGGCTGCCTTGACAGGTTCATGACGCTGTGCAAAACCCATGCGGGCCAGCCGGTCGGTGAGCGGCCTCAGTGGGCCGCGCCGAGCAGTAAGGCGATCGTCAGCGCGACTATCAACAGCCAGAAGTAGCACCAGCCGATGCACCAGAATTTCAGCAGGGTCATCGGCCAGCCCTGGCGATAGACCCGTTTCTGCGTGAGCAGCAGGTAGACCGGAATCCACAGGATCAGCGCGGCCTGCAGCCAGCCCAGCGCGTGGCCAGCCCAGGCCGCATGCGGCTGCAGCCAGGTCGACAGCATGCCGGCGAGGGTGAGCAGCAGCAGGCTGAGGAACATGAACGCGTGGCTGTGCAGGGCCACGATCAGGTGTTCCATGTACAGCCGCCGGCGGAACACGTAGAACAGCCCGAGCAGAACCGCGAACAGCGGGATCAGCACGAACATGGTCGGCGGCAGGGTGCCGAACACGCCGTTGACCATCCGCTGCTTCGCCTCGGCGCTGGCCGCGGGATCGCCGTACCTGAAGATTCGCCAGTTGTCCTGGAGATGGTGGCCCAGCTCGGTCAGGCGCGCGTTGGCGGCGCCGGGAAGCCAGCGGATCCGCACCGGCGCCGATTCCTGCCGGATCCTCCGACGCGCGGCATCGTCCGGTGGAGTGGTGGCGGTTTTCGCGGCATCCGGCGGCTTCACCGCCACGGAAGCGGCCGGGGCCGGCGCCGCGCCGAGTTCGGTCAGGCGGCGATCGGCCTTCCGGCGCAGGTCGCGCTCGGCGACATCGGCCTGCTCCAGCAGGTTCGGCGGCAGCACGCCGGTCGCGCGGGCGCGCTGCAGATCGTCGAGCTCCTTCTGCAAGGCCTCACGCACCCCGGCCGGACTGGCTGCGGTTTCGATCGCCCGGCTGTCCACGCTCAGCAGGGGGCGGCCGTTCGCGGGCATCTTGCCGGTGACCTGGTCGACCGCCAGGTGGAACACGAAGAACGACAGCAGGCACAGCACGAACATCAGCCGGAACGGCGCGATGTAGCGCACCCGCCGGCCGGCGAAATACTCCAGGGTGAGGAAGCCGGGCTTCAGCAGCAGCGGCGGCAGCGTGTGCACGATGCGGCCGTCGATGTGCAGTACCGTCTCGACGGTTTCCTCGACCATGTGGTGCATCGGCTTCAGCACGCTGTGGATCGACTGTCCGCACTCGTGGCAGAACTCGCCCTGCATCACGGCGCCGCAGTTGGCGCAGTGCAATCCTTCGTGGCTGGTCAGCTGCTTCATCGCGGTTTCCGTCCGTCGCCGTGGGCGATCTTCGCACACGCCGGCGGCGGGGCGGCCGTGACCAATGGCTCAGGTAGAATGACCGGCCCTGGAGTCTGCTGCGCCGATGAAACGTTTCTCCCCCGAACGCGCCCACCTGCGGCACGAGGTGCGCGCCACCGTGCGCCTGGCCCTGCCGCTGATCGCCGCCCAGCTGGCTGCGGTCGGCAGCAACGTGATCGACGCGGTGCTGGCCGGGCACGTCAGTGCGCACGTGCTGGGTGCGGTGGCGGTGGGCGCCAGCATCTGGTCGCTGGCGATCGTCTGCGGCATCGGCATGATGATGGCGGTGCCGCCGTCGGTGGCCCAGCTGGACGGCGCCGGGCGCCGCGGCGAGGTCGGCGCGGTATTCCACCAGGCGCTGTGGCTGGCGCTGGGCATGGGCGTGTTGCTGTGGTTCGCGGTGCGCCACGCGGAGCCGCTGATCGAGCTGATCGGGGTGACGGCGAGCCTGCGCCACGACGTGCAGCGCTTCCTGCTGGCGATCAGCTGGGGCGCGCCGGCGCTGACCTGCTACTTCGCGCTGCGCGGCCTCTCCGAAGGGCTGTCGCTGACCCGGCCGTCGATGTACTTCAGCCTCGGCGGGCTGGTGCTGCTGGTGCCGCTGGGCTACGTGCTGATGTTCGGCAAGCTGGGCATCCCGCCGCAGGGCGCGCACGGCTGCGGCGTGGCCACCGCGATCGTGCTGTGGCTGGAAACGCTGGCGTTCGGCGTTTACGTGATCTTCCGGCGCAACTATCGCGGGCTGGGTTTGTTCGAACGTTTCGAGTGGCCGCACCCGCGCCGGATCGGCCAGCTGGTGCACATCGGCCTGCCGATGGCGGTGACCCTGCTGGCCGAGGCCGGCCTGTTCGTGGCCACCGCGCTGATCATCGCCACGCTGGGCGAGGACGTGATTGCCAGCCACCAGGTGGCGATCAACATCGCCTCGCTGTTCTTCATGATCCCGCTCGGCCTGGCGATGGCAATCACCGTGCGCGTGGGCAACGCGGTGGGCCGCGGCGATGAGCGCGGCGTGCGCTACGCCGGCTTCTGCGGGATCGGCCTGACCCTGCTCACCCAGCTGTTCTCGGCCGGCCTGATGCTGGGCTTGCCGCATTTCATCGCCGCGCTGTACACGCACGAGCCGAAGGTGATCGCGCTGGCCGCGCAGCTGATCATGCTGGCCGGGCTGTTCCAGTTCTCCGACGGCATCCAGGTCGCCGCGAACGGCGCGTTGCGCGGCCTCAAGGACACCCGCGTGCCGATGGCGATCACCCTGTTCGCCTACTGGATGGTCGGCATGCCGGTGGGCTGGTGGCTGGCTTTCCGCCACGGCATGGGCGCGCGCGGGATGTGGATCGGCCTGATCGCCGGGCTGTCGGTGGCGGCCGCGATGCTGTTCGCCCGCTTCTGGCGCAGCGCCTGGAAACCGCGCTGGCGCCGCCCATTGCCGATGACCGCGCCCGCCTGACCGGCTACGCTTGGTCCGACGATTCCGGATACCTACTACATGACGCTCCCACCGCCGCTACCGCCCCGCCGCAACGGTTTCCGGGCCTTCCTGCGCACGCTCGGGCGCGGCATCAACCTGCTGCGGCTGGTGATCATCAACCTGGTGTTCTTCAGCGTGCTGTTCGTGCTCGTGTTGCTGCTGGCCGCCGGCATCGCCGGCAGCCGGATGGAGCGCGCGGTGCAGGACGGCAGCGTGCTGGTGATCCGGCCGCAGGGCCGGCTGGTCGAGCAATACAGCATCGATCCGCTGCAGCGTGCGTTGGCCGGGCTGTCCGGCGAGGAGCCGAAGCAGGTGCAGCTGCGCGACCTGGTCGGCGCGATCGACGCGGCGGCGCAGGACAGGCGGATCAGCCGGATCCTGCTGCTGCCGGACGAACTGCAGGGCGGCGGCTTCGCGGCATTGCGCGAGGTCGGCGCGGCGCTGGACCGTTTCCGCGCCGCGGGCAAGCCGGTGCTCGCGTGGGCGGTGAACCTGGACCAGGGCCAGTACTACCTCGCCGCGCATGCCGACCGCCTGCTGGTCGACCCGCAAGGCGGCGTGATGCTCACCGGGCTGGCCAACTACCGGCTGTTCTACAAGGGCCTGCTGGACAAGCTCGGCGTCGACGTGCACCTGTTCCGCGTCGGCGAGTTCAAGAGCGCGGCCGAGCCGTACATCCTCGACCACGCCTCGGCCGAGGCGAAGCAGGCCGACAGCTACTGGATGGGCGGCCTGTGGGACGGCTACCTCGACGAGGTGGCGGCCATGCGCAAGCTTGACCCGGCGACGCTGCGCGACGACATCGACAACCTGCCGCAGCATATCGCCGGTACCCGCGGCAACCTGGCGCAGCTGGCGCTGGACCAGCGTCTGGTCGACGGCCTGGCCACGCGTGGCGAACTGATCGCGATGATGCGCAGGGAGGGCGTGCCGGCCGACAAGAAAGGCCACAGCTTCCGCCAGGTCGACCTGGGCCGTTACGCCGCGGGCCTGCCGCGCGACGGCGGCGCGTTCGCGCCCGGCGTGGCGATCGTGGTGGCAGAGGGCGAGATCGCCGGCGGCAAGCGCGCGGCCGGTTCGATCGGCGGCGAATCCACCGCGGCGCTGATCCGCAGCGCGCGCGAGGACCGCAGGACCAAGGCGCTGGTGCTGCGGGTGAACTCGCCCGGCGGCGAGGTGTACGCGGCCGAGCAGATCCGCCGCGAGATCGAGCTGACCCGCAGCGCGGGTATCCCGGTGGTGGTGTCGATGGGCAACGTGGCGGCCAGCGGCGGCTACTGGATCGCGATGAACGCGAACCGCATCTATGCCGAACCGAACACCATCACCGGCTCGATCGGCATTTTCGGCATGTACTACACGGTGCCGAACACGCTGGCCAAGCTGGGCATCCAGAGCGATGGCGTCGGCACCGGGCCGATGGCCGGCGCCTTCGACATCAGCCGCCCGCTCGACCCGAAGGTCGGCGCGGTGATCCAGGCGATCATCGACAAGGGCTACCGCGACTTCGTCGGCAACGTGGCGAAGGCGCGCGGCAAGAGCTACGAGGCGATCGACACGATCGCCCAGGGCCGGGTGTGGACCGGCAAGCAGGCGCTCGAGCGCGGCCTGGTCGATCGCCTCGGCGGCCTGGACGCGGCAGTCGCCGACGCGGCCGGCCTGGCCAGGCTGGGCAAGGGCTATCCGGTGCGCTACGTGGAGGCGCCGCTGGGCGGCTTCGAACGCTTCCTGATCGGGCTCAACCAGGGCGCCAGCGTGCGCCTGCTGCAGTCCTGGGGGGTACGCCTGCCGGCCTGGTTCGCCCAGCTGCCCGCGCTGGCGCCGGAACTGGAATGGCTGCGCAACGCGAAGGCCGGCACGCCGAACATCTACGCGGATTGCCTGTGCAGCCCGCGCTAGGAGCGTGGGCGGTGAAAACGTTCGTGGCGAAAAGGCCTCTGCAGGAGTCCATCCCTGGAAGCAGTCCGTGGCAGGCTCCGCGGGCGATGCCGTTCGTCACAGCATCGTAGGGCGGGCACTGCCCGCCGCCCCTGGCGCGGATCGTGGAAGAGCTGGCGGGCCGTGCCCGCCCTATGTATGGACTCGCCCCTGGTGTCAACCGCTGCGTGGGCAAGAAAGCACGGGCTGCATTTATGTAT
>NZ_JBXAGL010000012.1:0-109390 GCF_058793995.1 Rhodanobacter sp. GW835-FHT13D09
ACTGTGCTGGTAGCACTAGCTCACCACCACTGGCACCTCGATGCCTGAATGCGCGGGGGCGAGTCCACGCGATTACGCCGTGGCAAGTTCAGGGTTGCGAATCAAGGGCCGGGAACACCACTCGCCGCTCTTGCCGTTCCGATTCCCGATTTCCCGCTTCTCAGAAATCCTTCTGCAGGCTGAGGAACACGCCGCGGCGCGGGCCGAACTGCGGTGCGCCGACGCCGATGCCGCTGCCGTCGCGCAGCTCATACGTGCGATCGAGCACGTTGAGCACCGCCAGCTGGGTGTGCAGCTTGCCGAAACGGTCGAAGGCGAAGTCGTGCGAGACATTGAGGTTGAGCTGGAAGTACGCCGGCAGCGAAGCCCCGTTCGGCACCGCGCCGTCCTTGCGCAGGCCGCTGCCGAACAGGTAATCGGCGCCGACCCGGGTGCTGTCGTCCAGCGCGACGTTGATGCCGCCGGACGAGGTGAGCTTCTGGTCGTGGTCGAGGAAGATCCAGTGGTTGTTGATCCAGGCCAGGTCGTCCGGCGCGAAGTTGTACTGGCTGGTGATGATGCGCCGGCCGATCGCCTTGCCGAGCGATGCGTTGAAGTAGGCGGACAACGGCCCCTGCGCGTAGTTGGCGGTGAACTCGACGCCCTTCACCCGGCCCACGGCGTAGTTGAAGGTGGAGTAGACCAGCGCCGAGCCGAACTGGCCTTCGTCCTGCAGGCGCCGCACCTTGCGGTAATAGGCATCCACGCCGACGGTCCAGGCCGAGCCGATGCCCTGCGAGATGCCGGCGTCGAAATAGTCCGAGCGCTCGGCCAGCGGCGTGTTGTTGCCGCTGTCCGCCACCGCGTTGGTGGTGCCGTCGAACTTGGCGATGTTGCTGCTGGCGATCATCTCGGTCGCCGGCGGGGTGAAGTAGCGCGAATAGCCGGCATGCACGGTGGTGCTGCCGGTGGCCTGCCAGACCAGGCCCAGGCGCGGGCTCAGCTGGCTCTCGCTGCGCACCAGCTGGTAGCGGTCGCCGCGCAGGCCATAGTTCAGCGTCCAGTTGTCGCCGATGCTCCATTCGTCCTGCACGTAGGCCGACCAGGTCCTGGCGACCAGGCGGCTGCCGTCGAGGATGTTGATCGGCGTGGTGCTGGTCGGGTTGCCGCCGGCGTCGGCCGGGAACACCCACGCATCGTTGCCGCTGACCGCGCGCTCGAAGCTGCCGTAGACGCCGTAGCGCAACGTATGGCGGTCGCCCAGCGGCGTGGCGAAATCGGCCTGCAGGGTGCTGGCGCGGTTGCTGCGGCTGACGGCGGAGGCGACGCCATTGAACATCAGCTCGCCGATCCGGTCTGGCGTGTAGGCGAGGCGGCTGTAGCGCTGCCCCACCGACACCTGGTAGCCGGTCGCGCCCAGCTTGCCCTGCAACGCCAGCACGCCGAAGCGGGTGTTCTCGCGCTGGCGGCCGTCGAGGTCGGCGGAATTGAAATCCACCGTATCGAGGTAGCCGAACTGCGGCGCCTGGTTCGGGCGGTTGGGGATCTGGAAGCGGTTGTTGGCGACGCCGAACAGGAAGCTCAGGCGGGTGTCGTTGTCGATCAGGTAACTGATGTTGCCGAAGCCCTTCGCCTGGTTGGTGCGGTCGTGGATCGGCTTCTTGCTCGGCGTGGGATTCTCGATGCCGGCGTCGTTCTCCATGTAGTTGCCGGTAAGGAACCAGCTCCAGCGATCGTTGCTGCCCCAGACCGACGCATTCGGGTTGAGCGTGCCGTTGCTGCCGCCGGTGATGCCCACGCTGCCGCCGTTGCCGAGGTCGTGGCCGCTCTTCGTGGTGATGTCGACCACCGCCGCCGTGCGCAGGCCGTACTGCGCCGGCAGCGCGCCGTCGAGCAGTTTCACGCTGTCGATCGTGCGCGCGTCCAGGCTTTGGCCGAAGCCGCCGATCGACTCGGGGATGATCACGCCGTTGATGCGGTACTGCAGGTTCGCGTGGTCGCCGCGCACGTGCACGCCGCCGTAGGAATCCTGCACCACGCCCGGCGCCTGCAGCAGCACCTGGTTCACCGGCGTGGACGCGCCCAGCGGCAGTTGCGCGATCGCCTGGTGGTCGATCACGTACTGGCTGCTGCCGGTATCCGGCGACAGCGCGTTGCGCGCCTGGTCCAGCGCGGCCGAGACCGAGACCGCGCCCAGGTCCCGCACCGTGGCCGGCTGCCGGTTGCGGCTGCCGCCGTCGGTCGGGTCGTCCCCGTTCGCAGCCATGGCGGGGGCAGCGGCCTTGGTCGCCGGCGGCGCGTCGGTGGCATGGACGGTGGTCGTGCCCAGGGCAACGGCGAGGCTGAGGGCAAGCAGGGAAGGATTCATCGGCAATTCCGGCAGGGGGATGGGGTGCTTGTTGTGTAATGTTATAACATTGCCGAAAGATTTTCCGCTTCGCCTGCGCCACAAGTCATGCCTGCCGGCGAAACCGTTGATCCCTGCTTCATGCGACACGCCTAGACTGCCGGGACGCTTGCCGCGAGCAGCGACATCCCACGGAGCCACGCATGACCCAGCGCAGCCAGCAGGTTCCCGCCGTCATCGCACCGGCCGAGCACGGCCGGATCGCCGAGGCGATCCTGGATTTCGTCAGCCATGTGCCGGACAGCTCGGTCGCCGACAGCACGGACCCCGCCGGCGCAGCGCGTCGGCTGGCACGCCGCGCCGCCCGGCGCGCCGCACTCACCGCCGGCTCGCTGGCGCTGCCGCCCGGCCCGCTGGGCTGGCTGACCCTGCTGCCGGAGCTGCTCGCGATCTGGAAGATCCAGGCGCAGATGGTCAGCGACATCGCCGCCGCCTACGGCCGCCACGCCACCTTGGGCCGCGAACAGATGCTGTGGTGCCTGTTCCGCCACACCACGGCGCAGGCGTTCCGTGACCTGGTGGTGCGCATGGGCGACCGGCTGGTCTTCCGGCGGGCGTCGTACGGCGTGGTCGAACGCATCGCCAAACAGGTCGGCGTCAAGCTCACCCGGCGCACGCTGGGCAGCGGGGTCTCGCGCTGGCTGCCGGTGATCGGCGCACTCGGCGTCGGCGCCTATGCGCACTACGACACCGGGCAGGTCGCCCGCACCGCGATCGCGATGTTCGAGGGCGAGTTCGCGTTCGAGGACGCCGGCGCGGCGAGCAGGGCCGACGGACGCGTCGCGCGCCAGCCACCGGCCGGCTGAGCCGCGCGGGATGACGCGCTGCCGCCTTTGCGGCAAGCTGGGGCCTGCCTAGCCGCCGGAGCTGCACGATGCCGCCACGCCATGATCGCCCCGTCGCCCTGGTCACCGGCGCCGGCCGGCGCGTCGGCGCCGTCACCGCGCGCACGTTGCACGCGGCCGGCTACGATCTGGCGCTGCACTACCGCCATTCCGCCGACGCCGCCCGCGCGCTGGCCGACGAACTGGAACGACAGCGCGGCGGCAGCACCTTGCTGCTGCAGGCCGAACTGGCCGAACTGGCGGCGTTGCCGGCGCTGGTCGAACGCTTGCTGGCGCATTACGGCCGGCTCGACGCGCTGGTCAACAACGCCTCGGCGTTCTTCCCCACGCCGCTGGGCACGGCGACGCCGCCGCAATGGGACAGCCTGTTCGCCTCCAACGCGCAGGCGCCGTTCTTCCTCAGCCAGGCGGCGATCCCGGCGCTGCGCCAGGCGCGCGGCGGCATCGTCAACATGATCGACATCTACGCCGAGCGACCGCTGGCGGAACACACCGTGTACTGCATGGCGAAGGCCGCGCTGGCCGCGATGACCCGCTCGCTGGCGCTGGAGCTGGCCCCGGAAATACGCGTCAACGGCGTGGCGCCCGGCGCGGTACTGTGGCCCAGCGACGGCAAGCCCTACGCCGACCAGCAGGCGATGCTGGCGCGCACGCCGCTGCAGCGCGCTGGCACGCCCGAGGACGTGGCCGGCGCGGTGCTGTGGCTGCTGCGCGATGCGCCGTTCGTCACCGGTCAGATCATCCGGGTGGACGGCGGGCGCACCTTGTCGGTGTGAGTGGGCACGAAGGGCTTCAGCCCACCCCAGCCCTCCCCTGCAACCAGCGCCTCCGGCCACTTCTTCGGCGCGAACGCCTGCTGCGGCAGCGCCTGGTCGAAGTCGACGCTGGTTTCGCCCGCTTCCGCGTAGCGGTACAGCACAGTCGAGTAGATACCCTGCAGCGAGGCCTGGACCAGGCCGGGCAGGGTCAGCCCAGCACCACCACGACCGCCGCCAGCACGATCGCCGCAGCCATGCGACGGTGCGCTTCGCTCAATCCGGCAACGCCTCCACCTGCAACGGTTCGCGCTGCTGCGGGAATGCCGCCCACAGCTCGGCCATGCTCCGCCCGCTGACCGGATGCCGGAACGCCGGCGCGATGTCCGCGATCGGCCGCAGCACGAACGCGTGCTGCAATTCCCGGCGCGGGATCTGCAGGTGGCCGGGACCGTCGAGCACCAGGTTGTCGTAGAACACGATGTCGATGTCCAGCGTGCGGTCCGCATAGCGCGGCACGTCGCGGCGGCGGCCATGGCGGTCCTCCAGCGCGTGCAGCCAGTCGTTCAGCGCCTCGGGCGACAGCCCGGTATCCAGCCCCACCGCCAGATTGATGAAGTCCGCGCCATCGAAGCCGACGGATTTGCTGCGATACGCCGGCGAGACGTCGATCCCGCCGAAGCGATGGCGCAATTCCCCGATCGCCGCAGGCAGGTGGCGCTGCGGTTCAAGGTTGGAGCCCAGGCTCAGGTAGACCCGCGCCATCAGTGCGTGCGCGTGCCGCGTTCGATGCATACGCCGACGGCCTTCGCACCGCGCACAGCGCCGGGCTTGGACAACTTCAGGCGCACCCAGGCCACGCCGAACTCCTCGCGGATGATCGCCGCGCAGCGCTCGGCCAGCGTCTCGACCAGGCCGAAGCTGGAGGCCTCCACATAGCCGATCAGCCGCTTGGATACGTCCTTGTAGTTCAGCGTCAGCGCAATATCGTCGCTGCCGGCCGGCACGGTGTTGTCGAATGCCATCTCGATGTCGAACGACAGCGTCTGCCGTACCCGGCGCTCCCAGTCATAGATGCCGATGACGGCGTCGATGCGCAGGTCTTCGATGAAAACGGTGTCCATGGCGGCAATTCGTGGGGCGACGGCCGTACAGGGTCCGCGAGCCGGCGGCCGGATGCAAGCCCGTGCCACGCGGGCCGCCATGCGATCATGCGCATATGACCGCCTTCAGCACGCTCCCGCTCAAACCCGCCCTGCTCGCCAGCGTCGACACGCTCGGCTACGCCGCGATGACCCCGGTGCAGGCACAGAGCCTGCCGCCGATGCTGCAAGGCCGCGACGTGATCGCCCAGGCGCAGACCGGCAGCGGCAAGACCGCCGCGTTCGGGCTGAGCCTGCTGCAGGCGCTGGACGCGGACACGATCCGGCTGCAGGCGCTGGTGCTGTGCCCCACCCGCGAACTGGCCGACCAGGTCAGCAAGGCGATCCGCAAGCTGGCGGCGAACATCCCGAACGTGAAGCTCTTGACCCTGTGCGGCGGCATGCCGCTGGGGCCGCAGCTGGCCTCGCTCACCCACGATCCGCACATCGTGGTGGGCACGCCCGGCCGGGTGCAGGAACACCTGAAGCGCGCCAGCCTGCACGGCGGCGGCATCAAGGTGCTGGTGCTGGACGAAGCCGACCGCATGCTCGACATGGGCTTCAGCGAGGCGATCGACGACATCGTCGGGCGCATCGCGAAGCACCATCAGACCCTGCTGTTCTCCGCGACGTATCCGGAGGAGATCCGCGCGGTGAGCCAGCGCGTGCAGAAGGACCCGGTGGCGGTCACGGTGGAAGCGGCGGCCGAGCAGAAGCCGGCGATCGAGCAGCAGTTCATCGAGGTGGAGCCGGCGCAGAAGCCCGATGCGCTGGCGCAACTGCTCGCCGGCGAAGGCGGTCAGCACGCGCTGGTGTTCTGCAACATGCGCCGCGACGTCGACGCGGTGGCGCAGGAACTGGACCACCGCGGCTACTCCGCGCTGGCGCTGCATGGCGACATGGAACAGCGCGATCGCGACGAGGTGCTGGTGCGCTTCGCCAACCGCAGCTGCAACGTGCTGGTGGCCACCGACGTGGCTGCGCGCGGGCTGGACATCGCCGCGCTGCCGCTGGTGGTCAGCTACGACGTGGCGCACGACCCGGACACGCATACCCACCGCATCGGCCGCACCGGCCGCGCCGGCGAATCCGGCCTGGCGATCACGCTGTGCACGGCGCGCGAGCGGCCGAAGGCGGCGAACATCGAGGAGCTCGGCGGCGCGCCGCTGCCGTGGCGTACGCTGAAACTCGCGCCGCCGCGCGGCAAGACCCTGCACCTGGCGCCGATGAAGACCCTGGTGATCGACGCCGGCCGCCAGGACAAGCTGCGCCCCGGCGACATCCTCGGCGCGCTCACCGGCGACGCGGGGCTGGAGGCGAAGGACATCGGCAAGATCGACGTGTTCGCCACCCGCGCCTATGTGGCGATCAGCCGTGCGCTGGCGAACAAGGCGCTGGAACGCCTGCGCGCCGGCCGGATCAAGGGCCGCAACTTCCGCGTGCGTCCGCTAGGCTAGGCTTCCGCCACCCGCCCGGAAGCCAACCGATGCTGCGCCGGTTCACCTGCCTCCTCGCCGTGCTCGCCTGCGCCGCCGCGCACGCCGCCGACATCCCGGTCTACGGCTACCGGGTCGTGCACGCCTACCCGCACGACACCGGCGCGTATACCGAAGGCCTGTTCTACAAGGACGGCTATCTCTACGAGAGCACCGGCGAGAAGGGCTCGTCGACGGTGCGCAAGGTGGCGCTGCGCAGCGGCGAGACGCTGCAGCGGCACAACCTGCCGGCGCGCTACTTCGGCGAGGGCATCGTCGACTGGAAGGACCGCCTGGTGCAGCTCACCTGGCAGAGCGGCACCGGCTTCGTCTACGACCTGGCCAGCTTCGAGCTGCGCCACACCTTCCGCTACGAAGGCGAGGGCTGGGCGCTGACCCGCGACGACACGCACCTGTACATGAGCGACGGCACGCCGGTGCTACGCGTGCTCGATCCGGAAACGCTCGAGGTGGTTCGCCGCATCCACGTCACCGCCGACGGCACGCCGGTGACCAACCTCAACGAACTGGAATGGGTCGACGGCGAGATCTACGCCAACGTGTGGCTCACCGACCGCATCGCGCGGATCGACCCGGCCAGCGGCCATGTGGTGGGCTGGATCGACCTCGGCGGGCTGTTCGACAACAGCCAGTTGCCCAATCCCGGCGACGACGTGCTCAACGGGATCGCCTGGGACGCGAAGCACCGGCGCCTGTTCGTCACCGGCAAGTGCTGGCCGAAGCTGTTCGAGATCGAACTGGTCAAGCGCCCGGCACGCTGAGCGCGGGCGGCGTCACAGCGCGTCGAGATAGGCGGACAACGCCTGCACGTCGTCGTCGCCGAGCGTGGAGGCCACGCCCTGCATCACCTTCGCATTGCTGCTGCCGGCACGCGCGCCACTCTTGAAGTCGCCCAGTTGCTTGGTCACGTACAGGCTGGACTGGCCACGCAGACGCGGGTAGGTCGCCCATGGCGGTTGTGGCGCGCTGTTCCAGTGCGGCTGCGGACCCAGTCCACCCGGACCGTGGCAACCCTGGCAGGGCGGAATGCCCTTGGCGGGATCGCCGGCGAGGAACAGCTGCGCGCCGCGCGAGGCGATATCGGCATGGCCGGCCGGTTTCGGCGCCAGCGCGGCGTAGTAGCTGGCCAGATCGCGCATGTCGGCGTCGCTCAGCGCGGCGGCCTGGCCGCTCATCACCGGGTCGCTGCGCTGGCCGTCGTGGAACGCCTTCAGCTGCACGTACAGGTAGGTGGCCGATTGTCCGGCCAGGTTCGGGAAGTTCGGTGCGATCGCCACGCCCTGCGCGCCATGGCAGGCCGCGCACACCGCAGCCTTGCCCGCGCCGGCCTGGGCGTCGCCGCTGACCGGCCGCATGCGGCGCAGGTCCGCCACCGTGGCGGGCGGCGGCGTGCCGGCGGCGGTACCCGTCGCCTGCTGTGCCGCGACGTCCGTGGCGACGCCCGTGCCAAGCAGGAACATCAACAGGAGGCTGGTGCGATTCGTCATCCCGGCGCCCCTCACAATTTCAGGTTCAGCATCACGCCGACCAGGCTGACGCTGTAGTGCAGTTGGCCGCCCTTGTCGGTGTACAGCCGATGGTCGTAGCTGAGCGTGTTGTCGAAGCCGGCGTAGTGCCAGTCGCTGAAGGCGCCGGTCTGGTAGCGGCCGAACAGGCGTACGCCGACGCTGCGGTTGACGGCAAAGTTCAGGCCGAGGTCGAGTGTGTTGGTGCGGTACTTGTTGTCGGGGAAGCCTGTCGCGGCGGCGGCCACCGCGGCCGGAACGCGGTTGGCCAGCGCGCCGATGGTGGCGTAGCTGTAGCCGACGTGGCCGAACGAGCCGGTGTAGTCGTAGCGCAGGTCGGCGCGCACGCGGCCGAAGTCGTGGCTGAGGCTGAAGCCGCCGTTGCGGTTGCTCTCGCGGTCGAGCTCCCACCACTGGTTCGCGAACGGGTACAGCGGGCCGCCGAGGTTGGGATTGGTCTGGCCGGGCGTGCCCAGCGCCTTGCCGTTGTCCGGCCCGTCTGCATCGTTGACGTTGGCGATGCCCATGCGCGAGGTTTCCGCGCCGAGGTAGGCGTTCACCGTGGTGGCCGAGGTCGGCTGCCAGTCCCACTGCACGGTGGCGCCGGTGGTCTGGGTGTTCTGCCGCCCGATCACCGCGTCGTACCGGTCGCGGTTGCCGTAGAAGGTGGCCGACAGCGTGGCCGACTCGCCCCACGGGTAGGTGATGATCGCGCGCGCCTTGCTCTCGGTGCGATCGGACAGGTCGTACTTGCGCATATCGGCGACCGTGTGCGCCGGCAGGCCGTTGACCGGCTCGACGAAGCCGGGCAGCGACTCGGAGAAAAACTGCCTGTATGGGTTGTAGTTGTACCTGTCGCCGTCGCGCCTGGCGTACTCCCAGCTCAGCCGCAGGGTGGCGCCGCCAAACACGCCACGGCTGACCCAGTCGAACTTGATGCGCTGGTCGTCGACGCGCTTGCGCTCGCGGTACTTCGGGCGGTTGTGGTCGAAAGTGTAGACGACGCCGAGTGAGCTCTTGCGGCCGAACTGCCAGTCGCCGCCCAGCTCGAAAACGGTGTCGGTGTAGCCGAACGGGTTGTTGCGCACGGTGACGTTGGCCGACCGGTACAGCGGATTGGTCGGGTCGAAGATGCCGGTCTCGCCCGGCACCACGCTGCCCTGCGAGCCGTTCTCGGAGATGTAGCCGTACTGGCCGGTGAGCGGGTTGTAGGCGAGGTAGCGGGTTTTGTCGTCCTCGCGGTACCAGCGCAGCCCGGCGTGCCAGCCGAACGCCGGCGTGGGGTGGAAGGTGACGCGGGCGTCGATGAGGCCGGTGTCGATGCGCGCGTTCGCGTTCTTCCGCGACAGCGCATCGGTGGTGTTCCAGTTGGCGCACTGGAAGGTGTAGTTCACCGGTGGCGCGATGAAGATGCCGCCCGTCCCGGTGCAGGTGGTCGGCGCCAGCAGCGCGTCGTTCTGGCGCATCGTGCCCCACGCACCGGCCACGCTGAACTGGCCGTTCCACTTCAACTCGCGCGTCAGGTCCAGGCGGATATTGTGGTAATCGTTGTCCGGCTCCAGCGAGAACTGGCCGTTCTTGATGTCGGCCACCTGCGGCGTGCCGACCACGTTCCACAGGCGGAACGGACTCTCGAAGTTCAGGCGGTCCTTGTGGTTGCGGAAGAACGAGCCGTTGTAGGTGGCGAGGAAATGCCACACCTTGCCCACGTTGCGCAGGCTCAGGTTGATGTCGGTGGTGCGGAAGTCGATCGGCCGCACCGTTTCCAGTACGCCGCCGTTGTCGGGGAACGGGAAGTTGAAGAACATCGAGCCGCCCCACAGGCGGGTGCCCGTGCGCTTCTCGTTGGTGATCGAGGCCGAGCCGATCCAGTCGCGGTACAGCACGCCTTCGTAGCCCAGCCCCGCGCGGGTGCGAGTGAGCCCGATACTGCGCCGTGGCGCGGCGGCCGACGCCGCGGCCACCTGCGCCGGCGTGCTGGCGCCAGCCACCAGCGGCGCCGGCAGGGTCAGGTCGGTGCTGCCGACGCCATTCCAGATCGGGTAGGCGCTGGTCGACACGGTGTGCGGCATGTCGCGGTAGAAGCCCTCGACGCGGTAGCTGCCGTAGCGGCCCGCACGCAGACGGTAGAACTGGTCGTCGCCGCTGAGGCGGCTGCCGCGAAACTCGACGTAGCTGCCGGTCTGGCGGTTGTCGAAACCGAGCGCGAACAGGCCCAGCACCGCGCCGCTTTTCCAGTCGTCGTACTGGCGGAAGTATTCCGCGTTGCGGTCACCGCCCACATGCAGGTAGCCGAATTCCAGCAGCCCGCTGTAGGTCCAGTCACCCGAACCCAGCGGCTTGCCCGCATCGATTCCCGGCGGGTGCGGGTACAGTGCGCCGGTGGGCGTGCGCAGCATGCCGGGGTGCAGCAAGGACATGCCGTCGGGATCGGCCGGATGCAGCATCGGCGTCCAGCCGCGCAGGTCCAGTCCGTTGCCATACTGCATGTCGCCCACGCGCATGGTGCCGCTGGTGTCGCCGGCCGTCGCGCACTGCATGCCGATCAGGCCGGCCAGCAGCCCCAGCACCAGGGCTTTCGGCGTCGTGCGATTTCCTTTCTGCGCAGGCATGGTCGGCCTCCGTCACTTGTGGAACTTCGGTCCGGAAGGATTGTTGGAACCGTGGATGTTGGCGTGGCAGCTGAGGCAGCCGCGGCCCATCAGGCGCTCGTCCGGGAACGGCCCGGTGCCGAGGTTGGCCGCACTCTGCAGGTCGTTCGGGTGACGCGTCATGGTGTGGCACTGCTGGCACAGCATCGGGATCGGCGCGACCAGCAGGGTCTGCTGGTTTGAGCCGTGCACGTCGTGGCAGTTGAGGCAGTTCGCGCGCACCGGCGCGTGCTCGAACAGGAACGGCCCGCGCTTCTCGGCGTGGCAGGTGTAGCAGGTCTCGTTGACGGTGTCGGTCTTCAGCAGCGGCTTGGTGATCGAGCCGTGCGGGTTGTGGCAGTCGGTGCAGGCCATCTGCCCTTCCGGCAGCGGCATGTGCGAGCGGCGGTTGAACTTGGCGCGGATGTCCTGGTGGCAGGTCGCGCAGACTTCGTTGATCGAGGATTTCGCCAGCACGCCCTCGGGCGACAGCCGCGCCATCGGATTGTGGCAGTCGGTGCAGGACAGGCCGCGGTTCTGGTGGATCGAGCCGATCCAGTGCTGTCGCGCGCCGCCGGCATGGCAGCTCAGGCAGACGCCAGCCTGGGTCTGCGGCGAGGTTTTCGCGTCGTGGGTGAAGGCGATGATCTTGCCTGGCGCGGTGGGGTCCTTGGCGTGCTCGGAACCCGGGCCGTGGCAGCTCTCGCAGGCCGCCTGCGGGCCGGTGTTGGCCGCGCCGGCGCGGAACGAGGCCACGTGCAGCGTGTGCGAGGCCTGCACGTTCTCCTGCGCGTGGCAGGCCACGCAGCTCTTCGCGCCGATCGCATCGGCGTTCGGGGCCAGCGGGTTGACCGGAATCGGCGCGGCGTCGAACGGGGTGGCCGGGCTGTCGCCCACTGGCGGCAGATGGGGGTTGTTCGCGCGTGCGGCGTCAGCACCCATGTCGGTGGCCGGCAGCATCCTGGCGATGTCGCCCTGACTGAGCCCGCTGGCCGGTGCATGCCCGTTGTCGGTCGCGACGGGGTCGCTCGTTGCCGCCTGCTGGGCGTGCAGATCCCGGGAGCCCAGCAGCATCGTGGCGGCACCCAGCATCACGCAAAGCAAGGCTGCAAGAAACAGCAAAATCGCACGCATGGCTTGGAACCCCTTGGCTAGCGTGAACACCTGATCGCGATAGGCCGGCGCCGCACCCGTCCGGTGTGCGTTCCTTCGACGCCTCCGGCCTTGCCCGGCACTGCAGTATTCCCTTCGGGGAGCGCGATTGATAAGCCCTGCGTTGTTGCGTTTAATATCCAGGATCAGAGAACAATTCTTCACGATTGCGCAACGCAGCAAGACATTTCGCCCTCGGGCCGCCCCGACAACGCCGCCGCAAGGATGTGCCGTGCAGGACCTCAACGACATCTACTACTTCGTGCAGGTGGTGGAACTGGGTTCGTTCACCGCCGCCAGCAAGGCGCTCGGCGTGGCCAAGTCGCAGCTGAGTTTCCGCGTGGCGCGGCTGGAGGCCAGCCTCGGCGTGCGGCTGATCCAGCGCACCACGCGGCGCTCGCACGTCAGCGAGATCGGCCAGCGCTACTACGAACAATGCCGGCAGCTGCTGGCCGCCGCCGAGCAGACCCAGCGTGTCATCGACGAAGCCCAGGCCGCACCGCGGGGACGCATCCACGTGGCCTGCCCGGTACTGTTCGCGCAGTTGTTGCTGGCGCCGGTGCTGGTCGACTTCCTGCGGCAACATCCCGAGGTGCAGGTCGACCTCGACATCTGCCATCACCAGGCCGACGTGATCGCCGGCGGCTATGACATCGCGTTCCGCGTGCGCGATACGCTCAAGGACTCCAGCCTGGTCATGCGCAGCTACGGCATGGATCCGCAGATCCTGGTGGCCAGTCCCGAGCTGTTGCGACGCCAGGGCCAGCCGCTGCAACCGATGGACCTGAAACGCCTTTCCAGCGTCGGCGTGATCAATACCGATGGCCGGCATTTCTGGCACCTGCAGGCCGCCGATGGCCGCACCCAGCAGATCGAGCACCACCCCAGCCTGGTCAGCGACGATTTGCAGGTGCTGTACCAGGCGGTGATCGGCGGCATCGGCGTGGCGCAGCTGCCGCAGTTCGTCTGCCGTGAACCGATTGGCGAAGGCCGGCTGGTGCCGTTGCTGCCGGCATGGTCGCTGCCGCCGGGCAACGTGCACGCGGTGTATCCCTCGCGCCACGGCCACACCCCGGCGCTGCGCAGCTTCATCGACTTCGTGGCGCAGCACATGCCGCAGGTACTGCGTCGCACGCAGCAGGGCGTGCTGACCGAGAATGTGAAGCCCGCGCCGGCAGGCCTGGTCGCCGGCTGAAACCGGGCCGGCTACGCAGCCAGCCAGCGTGCCGCGCCGCGGCCGGCCAGCAGGCCGCTGGCGAAGCAGGCGGTGAGCAGGTAGCCGCCGGTGGGCGCCTCCCAGTCCAGCATCTCGCCGGCGCAGAACACGCCGGGGCGGGCGCGCAGCATCAGCTCCTCATCCAGCTCCTCCAGCCGCACGCCGCCGGCCGTGCTGATCGCCTCGGCCACCGGCCGCGGTGCGCGCAGGCGCAGCGGCAGCGCCTTGAGCCGCGCCGCCAGCGCCGCCGGATCGGCCAGGGTGGGCTTGTCGGTGAGTTCGAACACCAGCGCGCACTTCGCCGCGTCCAACCCGGCGCGACGGCGCAGCCAGTCGCCGATGCTGTGCTTGCCGCGCGGCGCGGCGAGGCGTTCGGCGAGCACCGCTTCGTCATAGCCGGGCACCAGGTCCAGCCCAAGCAAAGTCTCGCCGTGTTCCGCGATCTGCTCGCGTAGCCCGGCGCCGATCGCGTAGATCAGGCTGCCTTCGATGCCGTATTCGCTGAGCACGAACTCGCCCTGGCGCGAACGGGCCACGCCATGGCGGTCGACCCAGTGCGCCACCACCGGCTTCAGCGGGGCGCCGGCGAAGCGGCTGGCAAGATGTTCGCTCCACGCCACCTCGAAGCCGCAGTTCGCCGGCTGCAACGGAGCGATATCGATGCCGGCCTCTCCGAGCGGCGCCACCCAGGCGCCATCGGAGCCGAGCTGCGGCCAGCTGGCGCCGCCGAGCGCGAGGACCACTGCACCGACCGATACCGTGTGTTCGCCCTGCGGCGTGGCGAAGCGCAACGCGCCATCGCTCCAGCCCAGCCAACGGTGGTGCATGTGGAAGGCCACGCCCGATTCACGCAGGCGGTGCAGCCAGCGGCGCAGCAGCGGCGCCGCCTTCAGGTCGGCGGGAAATACCCGGCCCGAGCTGCCGGTGAAGGTCTCCACGCCGAGCCCGCGCGCCCAGCCACGCAGCGCATCCGCGTCGAACGCATCGAGCCAGCGCCCCACCTCGTCGCGCCGCGCCGCATAGCGTTCGACGAAACGCGCACGCGGTTCGCCATGGGTGAGGTTGAGGCCGCCCTTGCCGGCCAGCAGGAATTTCCGCCCCACCGAACCCTTCGCGTCGTACAGGTCGACTGCCACGCCAGCCGCGCACGCAACCTCGGCTGCCATCAGCCCCGCCGGACCGCCGCCGATGATCGCCAGGCGGTGGGTGTTCGTCCGGTTCATCGGCGCATGGTCGCATGCCGCCCCGGCGGAATGAACTGGCGGCCGGACCATCGGCGGCGCTGCGGAGCGACCCCGGCGCACCTTGCCGGACGCTTCCCGGCAAGGATCGGCCGAATCGAAAATAAACCGGATTAATCGCCGATCCGGATTTATGGACTGCCACGCAACAGCCATGGAAAAGCTACGGAACATATTGCGCGAACGGCCAGATCTAATATCGTTCCAAACGCATGGAATTACGTAAACCTTCGGAACTTGGCACAGCTTGGCGCATGACCCTTCGCGGCCGTCCTGACCCTGTGAAAGGCCCACCTCGGATGCGCACCAGGTTCATCCATTATCTGATGCAGCGGAAGGACATCGTTACTTGGCGCACCCGCTGCGGGATCCCTCCGGGCCATCCGCACAGATCCAACAAAGCACCGTATTAATGAAAATATTTACGATGTGGAGACGCCAACGCGATTACCGGATGACGTGATCGCGATCACCGCCACTTCGAAAAGTCCTATTGACTGGTTTCATCTGCAACTCATACCGTCGCCGCATTCGCCAATGGGGAGATTGGCGAATGATCCCATCACCACGCCTGCAAGAGCCATTTCGATTCCGCACTCGGCCCCGAGGGAAACCAGGGGGAGGGTCCAGTGCAGGACACGGGATCGCGTGGCCATCCAAGAACAATTCCTTGTGCTGCGTCTGTCCACGGCACTCCATGCATGAGGCCCTCACGGCCCCATCGGGTCCGTTTGTCCTCAAGAACCTTGGGAGTTTGAAATGCCAGGCAATTTTCGATTGAAATCATGGGTCGTCGCGGCGGGAGTCGCGATCGCCGCGGCCGCGGCCCCGTCGGCCGTCCTCGCAGCGACTGCGCAGAGCAACGCCGCGTCTGAGGCGGCAAGCAACCCGACGGCCAATCCCTATATTCGCCGGCCTATGGGCACGCTTACCGCCACGGCGTGTTTCCCACCAGGGAAGCCCATGACCGGATGAAGCAGTACCAGGCATTGCTGGCGACCACGGCCGCCACCGGCGCCCAGACGCTGAGCTACGGCGGCGGCGTGGACGGCATCGGCGTCACCAGCGGCACGCCGAAGGTCTACATCGTCGTCTACGGCAACCAGTGGGGCACCGCCAGCACCGATGCCAGCGGCAACATGAACCTGTCCGGCGACGCCTACGGCGCCGTGCCCTACCTCGAGCGGATGTTCAAGGGGCTGGGCACCGGCGGCGAGCTGTGGTCGGGCACGATGACCCAGTATTGCGACGGCTCTTCGGTGGCCACCGGCGCCACCTCCTGCCCCAGTGGTGCCCCGAACATCGGTTATCCGACCGGCGGCGCCTTCGTCGGCATCTGGTACGACAATTCGGTAGCTTCGCCGTCGAACGCCACCGGCGCGCAGCTCGCGCAGGAAGCAATCAACGCCGCGCAACATTTCGGCAACACCACGGCGGCCTCCAACCGCTACGTGCAGTACGTGATCCTGTCGCCGAGCGGTACCCACCCGGACGGCTTCAACACCAGCACCGGCCAGTTCTGCGCCTGGCACGACTGGAACGGCGACCAGAACGTGACCTCGTCGGTCGGCGACGTGGCCTTCACCAACATGCCCTACGTGCATGACATGGGCACGAGCTGCGGCATGAACTCGGTCAACGGCAGCGCGGGCGCGCTGGACGGCTTCTCGATCGTGGAAGGCCACGAATACGCCGAGACCATCACCGACCAGAACCCGGCCGGCGGCTGGACCAACCACACCGGCAACGCGACTTACAACGGCTAGGAGAACGCTGACGAGTGCGCCTGGATCACCTCCGGCCAGGGCGCCACCGCGAACGTGACCATGGGCAACAGCACCTACCCGATGCAGAGCACCTGGTCCAACGACACCAACGAATGCGACCTCTCGCATCCAATCGTCGGCGGCAGCAGCGGCGGCACGCCGGTGGCCAACTTCACCGACACGATGAGCGGCCTGACCGTGAACTTCACCGACACCTCCACCGACAGCGGCGGCACCATCTCGGCGCATTCGTGGACCTTCGGCGACGGCAGCAGCTCGACCGCCGCCAGCCCCAGCCACACCTATGCGGCGGCCGGCACCTATAGCGTCACCGAGACGGTGACCGACAGCGTCAACAGCAGCACCAGCTCCAAGACCGCCTCGGTGACGGTCTCCAGCAGCAGCCCGTCCCAGCTGCTCGGCAACACCGGCTTCGAGAGCGGCACGTCCTCGCCGTGGTCGATGAGCTCCGGCACGCTGTGCAGCAACAGCGGCTGCACCGGTGAAGTGGCCCATAGCGGTTCCTGGTTCGCCTGGCTGGACGGCTACGGCACCACCCATACCGACACGGTGTCGCAGTCGGTGGCCATCCCGAGCGGCAGGACCTCGGCTACGCTGTCGTATTACCTGCACATCGACACGGCGGAGAGCGGTTCGACCGCGTATGACACGCTGACGGTGCAGGTGCTCAACAGCTCGGGCTCGGTGCTCGCCACGCTGGCCACCTTCTCGAACGTCAATGCCGCCACCGGCTACGCCGTGCACACGGCCGACCTCTCCGCGTACATCGGGCAGACGGTGACAATCAAGTTCACCGGCAGCGAGGACTCGTCGCTGCAGACCTCGTTCGTGCTCGACGACATCACGCTGACCGTGCAGTAAGGCGGCCATCGTCGCCGCTGCACGCGCAGCGGCAAAGCCCAGGGGCCCGGTCGGTGACGACCGGGCCTTTTTCATGGCCGCCCGGGCCCTGCCTGTACGCCGGCCGTTGTAAGGTGATGGTTTGTTCCAGCGGATCCCCGTCGTGCATCGATTCCTGCCCTGCCTGTTCCTCGCCATGCTGCCAGTGACGGCGGCCCAGGCGGCATCGCTCCCCGCCATGCCGCACGAGCAACCGGCGCTGCACGCACTGGCCGGCGCCCCCAGCGAGGCGGAGCTGCGCGCCACGATCACCAGGCTGGTCGGCTTCGGCACCCGCCACACGCTGTCCGACACGAAGTCCGACACCCGCGGCATCGGCGCCGCGCGGCGCTGGGTGAAGTCGCGTTTCGAGGCGATCTCGCGCGACTGCGGCGGCTGCATCGAGGTGGTCACACCCTCGCAGGCATTCAGCGGCAAGCGCATCCCTACGCCCACCGAGGTGATGGACGTGGTCGCGATCAAGCGCGGCAAGCGCGATCCGAACCGGGTGATCGTGATGACCGGCCACCTCGACTCGCGCGTCAGCGACGTGATGGACGCCAGCAGCGATGCGCCCGGCGCGAACGACGACGCCTCCGGCGTGGCCGCGCTGATGGAAGCCGCGCGGCTGCTGTCGAAGCAGGACAACGATGCCACCCTGGTGTTCGCCGCGCTGTCCGGCGAGGAGCAGGGCCTGTACGGCGGCAAGGTGCTGGCCGACTACGCGGTCGCGCACGGCTGGCAGGTCGAGGCCGATCTCAACAACGACATCGTGGGCAACAGCCACGGCCAGAACGGGGTGGTCGACAACACCACGGTACGGGTGTTCTCCGAGGGCACCCGGAGCAACGAGACGCCGGCCCAGGCCAACTACCGCCGCTATCACGGCGGCGAGGTGGACTCGCCCTCGCGCAACCTCGCCCGCTACCTCGACCGCCTGGCCGACCGTTACCTGCCCGACTTTCGCGTGCGCATGGTCTACCGCACCGACCGCTACGCCCGCGGCGGCGACCAGGTGCCGTTCCTGGAAGCGGGCTATCCCGCTGTGCGCGTCACCGAGGCACACGAGAATTACACCCGGCAACACCGGGATCTGCGCACCGAGGGTGGCGTGCGTTACGGCGACACGCTCGACGGCATCGACTTTCGCTACCTAGCCCGCGTCACCGCCCTGAACACCCTCGCCATGGCCGCGCTGAGCCGGGCGCCGGCGCCGCCGACCGGCGTCGACATCGCGGGCGCCGTGGCCACCGACACCACGCTGAAGTGGCGCAAGGTGCCCGGCGCCGCCGGCTATCGCGTGCATTGGCGCGATACCACCGCGGCGCAATGGCAGCATGCGCGCACGGTAGGCGACGTCGATCACACAGTGCTGCAGGACGTGGTGATCGACGACTGGTTCTTCGGCGTGTCGGCGGTATCCGCCGACGGCTACGAGAGCCCGGTAGTGTTCCCCGGCGACGCCGGCAGCTTCGCGCGTTCGCCGGCGGCGCCCGGCAAGCCCTGACCCGGGTCAGTCATCACCGGCGGAGTGCGATGGCCCGATCGGCAACGATCGGCCCATTTTTCCCTGGCGGAGCATCCGCTGCCTCAGTCGCGCTGGAACACCGCCAATTCGGGCCGGTGCAGGCTGAAGCCCTGCACCCCGTTCACGCCCAGCGCCGCCAGCGCCTGCACGGTTTCCGCGTCGGCCACCCACTCGGCGACGACCTCCAGGCCGAGCCGGTGACCGATGTCGGTGACCGCCCTGACCATCAGGTGGCTGACCGGGTCGGTAAGCATGTCGCGCACGAAGCTGCCGTCGATCTTGATGATGTCCAGCGGCAGGTTCTTCAAATAGGTGAACGAGGACATGCCGGCGCCGAAGTCGTCCAGCGCGACCTTGCAGCCCACCGCACGCAGTTGCTCCATGAAGCGCACCACCTGCGACAGGTTGCGCACCGCCACCGTCTCGGTGATCTCAAAGCACACCTGCGACGGATCCACCCGATAGTGGCGCAGCCAGCCGATGATCCGGCCAGCCAGCGCCTCATCCTCAACGCTGGCGCCGGAAAGATTGATCGCCACCCTGTGCAGCCCCGCGCCTGCCGGATGCAACCGGTCGAAGTGGACCAGCGCGGTCTCGATCACCCAGCGGTCGACCGCGGGCATCAGGCCGTAGCGCTCGGCCGCCGGCAGGAACACGCCCGGCACCACCAGCTCACCCGCCTCGTCGCGGAAGCGCAGCAACAGCTCGACGCTGGGCCCGGTTTCGAGCGCCGGCGACAGCGGCAGGATCTCCTGGTAGGCCAGCACCAGCCGGCCCTCGTCGACCGCCCAGCGCAGCCGGTTCGCCCACTCCATCTCGCCGTGCCGGCGCACCGTCTCGTCATCGCGCTCGGAGTAGAAGTGCACGCGGTTGCGGCCAAGTTCCTTGGCCATGTAGCAGGCGGTGTCGGCCTGTGCCAGCAGATCTTTCACCAGCGCGCCCGGGCGATCGACCAGCACGCCGCCGATGCTGGCGCTGACCAGGTAGCTGCGTTGCTCCCAGCTGAACACGTAGCCGTCGATGCAGCGGCGCATGCGCTCGGCCGCCTGCTCGGCGGCAGCCCGGTCGGCCACGTTCGTGACCAGCACGCCGAACTCGTCGCCGCCCAGCCGCGCCAGCACATCGCCGGCGCCCAGCTGCCGGCGCATGACGGCGGCCAGCTGGGTCAGCAACTGGTCCCCGGCGAGGTGGCCGGAGGTGTCGTTGATCAGCTTGAACTGGTCCAGGTCCAGGTACAGCAGCACGGCGGGTGGCGCCGCGACGTCGATTTCCTGCAGCGCCGCCTGCAGGCGCAGTTCGAACTCGCGCCGGTTGTAGAGCTCGGTCAGCGCATCGTGGCTGGCCTGGTGGCTCAGCCGCTCGGTCAGCCGGCGCTGCTCGCTGATGTCGCTGGCCACCATCAGCAGCATGGCGCCCCCGTTCAGCGCGATCCGCGAGATCGCCACGTCGGCCCAGAAGCGTGACCCCGCGTCACCGTGCAGGGGGGTTTCGCTCCAGTCGCCATCGCCGGGGTCGGCGCCGCCGAGCCGCGCGCGCAGGTGCGGGTCCTCGAACAGCTCGGGCAGGCGGCGCCCGACGACCTGTTCTCCAAGGCGCACACGCGCAGCCTGGTTCGCGTAGGTGATCCGCCCGTCCCCGGCTTCGGCCAGCAGCACCAGCGCCGGCAGAAGGTCGTTCAGCGCGCGGAAGCGCTCCTCGCTCTCGCGATAGCGGCGGCTCGTCCGCCAACCCAGTTCGAGCGCGCGCTGGCGGGTACTGACGACGGAATACACCAGCAGCGCCAGCAGGATGCTGGACAGCACGCTGGCCCACAGGATCGTCTGACTCCCTCCGCGCACGGGCGCGCCTGCGTGGTCCGGCAGCGGCCACATGCGGACGCTCCATACGCGCCCGCCGTAAGCCAGCTTGCGCTCGTAGCGGTAACCGTCGCCCAGCCATACCGGGCCGTTACCCGAGTCGAACAGGGGCAGCGCCTGCGCCTCGGTGACGTCGCTGACCTGCAGGCGCAGGTTGCGCGTCATCGAGTCGGGCAGCGAGTTGCCGATCAGTCCATCCAGCCGGAACGATGCCGCGATCGAACCGCGCATGCGCGCGCGCCGCTCCTCGACGGTCCGCGGCGGCGTCCCCGGGCTGTAGATCGGCAGCCGCAGGGTGACGCCTTCGCCCGCCATGCCGGATCCGGCCAGCTGGACCGGATGGAACGGCGCCGACAGGGTCGCCTGGTCGCTGTCGCGCGAGGCCAGCAGGCCGGCGAGGTTGCGCGGCTGCGTGCCCACGTCGAGCCCGACCACGCTGTCGTTGCCGGCCGCCGGCTCGACCCAGCGGGTTGCGTAATGCTCGCCGTCCGGCCGCAACTCGCGCTGGGCGTAGGCCAGTGCAAGCAGGCTGGGGAACTGTTCGCGCGGCCGCATGTTGGCGTAGAAGCCGGCGTATTCGCCCGCGTCCACCTCCTCCGAGGAGAGGAACAGCGATTGCGCGGCGCGCAGTAGCGACTCGGCCGCATGCAGCCGGCCCTGCAGCGAAACGCAGGCCTTGTTGGCCAGCTCGTTGCGGACGAGCGTGCGTTCGGCCCGCAGCAGCTGCTTCTGCTGGTCGTATACGGCCAGCGCCAGCGAGAGCCCCAGCAGCAGCGCGAGCAGGCCCCACAGGTAGGCAGCCACGCGCCATCGCGAGGGTTGCGGAATCACGGGATCGCCCGCGCTACCGTCATCCGGCGGTGCGGGAAGCGAATCGTCGGGATGCTTTTTTCCGGGCAAGGAGGCCACCACACGATGCCGTGGCCGCCGATGGTACACAACCGCACTGACGCCCATCCACGCATGCGACGGAATCAACGTCCACCGCGTGGCTTCGCGCGGTGCGTGGGCGTGGCCGTCCACGGGTCGTCCGGCCACGGATGGCGCGGGTAGCGGCCCTTCAGTTCCTTCTTCACTTCCGGATAGGTGCGCTCCCAGAAACCCTTCAGGTCCTGGGTTACCTGGATCGGCCGGCCGGCCGGCGAGAGCAGGTGCAGGGTGACCGGGATGCGGCCGCCACCGATGCGCGGCGTATCGGCCAGACCGAACAGTTCCTGCAGCTTCACCGCCAGCACCGGCGGCTCGCCTTCGGCGTACTCCAGCCGGCGGCTCTGCCCGCTCGGCACGAGCAGGCTTTCCGGCGCCTGCGCATCGAGCGTGCGGCGCTGCTCGTAGTCGAACCGCGTGGCCAGCGCCTGCGACAGCTGCTCCGCACTGAGCGCGTCGAACCGGTGCCTGCCCTCGAGGTACGGCGCCAGCCAGTCCTCCAGGGTGGCCAGCAGCGCCGGCTCGGAGACATCGGGCAGGCCCAGTTCGGGCATCCACGCGCGCAGCGCCTGCATGCGCGCGCGCAGCCGCCGCGCGGGATCGCTCCACGGCATCGCGTCGAGGCCCTTGGCGCGCACGGCGGCAAGCAGCGAAGGCAATGCATCGGCGGGTTTCACCGGCACGCTGCGGCGCTCCAGCACGATCGCGCCGAAGCGGCGCTCGTCGAATGCCTCGGCGGCGCCGCGCTCATCGTTCCAGCGCAGCGTGCGTTCGCGGGTGAAGCGCTGCGGGAAGTCGCGTTCGAGCACACGCGGATCGAACGGCGCGGCGGCGAACACCAGGCTGTCGCGCGCCTCCAGGCGCAGGTCGAGCACCACCAGCCAGGGCTCGCCCAGCAGCGCGGTGTCTTCGTGCAGACGCACGCCGCGGCCGTTGGCCAGCGTGTAGCGCAACGGGTTGCCGTCGTCGCGACGCGCAATGCGATCGGGGAACGCATGCAGCAGCAGGTCGCCGACCGCGTGGCTGTCGGGCGCGCCGGTCAGGGACGACCCAGTGTCGCGGGCGCAGGATGCGCTGGAGCGACCGCCGCTGGCGGCACTGCGCACGTCGAGCCGGCGACGCCAGCCTTTCGCGGTCTGCTCGATCGCCGCCAGCGCGCCGGCATCGGCGCCATGGCCGCGGCGGTCGCGCCAGGCGTGCAGCGCGGCCACGCGCACGCGGAAATCGTCGCTGCGCGCCTGCGCGCCACGCAGCGGCGAACGCGCCTCCATCAACGCCAGCAGGTCGGCGACCAGCGCATGCAGCCCTGGCGGCGCGCGCAACGCGGCGGCCCCCAGCCGTGGCGTGGCGCCGAGCTCGAGCATGCGCCGGCCCAGCGGGGTGATGCGGCCGTCGGCGTCCAGCGCGGCAAGACCCGCCAGCAGTTCGCGCGCCTGCGCCAGCGCGCCGGGCGGCGGCGGGTCCAGCCAGCGCAGCTCGTCGCTGCCCCAGGCCGCCAGCTCCAGCGCCAGGGCGGACAGTTCCGCCTGCACGATCTCGGCCGTGCGCGCCGGTTCCAGCCGCCGGCTCTGCGCCCACAGCCGATACGCCGTGCCTGCCGCCACGCGGCCGGCACGACCGGCGCGCTGGTCGGCCGAAGCCTGCGAGATGGCCACGGTTTCGAGTCGAGTGAAACCGGAGTTCGGATCGAAGCGCGGCTCGCGCGCGAGCCCGCTGTCGACCACCGCGCGGATGCCCGGCAGAGTGACGCTGGACTCGGCCACGTTGGTCGCCAGCACGATTCTCCGCACGCCCGGTTCGGCCGGCACCAGCGCGGCCTGCTGCTCGGCCAGCGACAGTTCGCCGTGCAGCGCGACCAGTTCGACGTCGTCGCGCGCCAGCTTCTGCGCCAGCACCGCGTGCGCCCGTGCGATCTCGCGCCGGCCGGGCAGGAACGCCAGCACGTCGCCGTCGTTCTCTTCCAGCGCCTGCCGCGCGACGCGGGCCAGCTGGTGTTCGACGGCTTCCTGCGCACGCGCCGGCGGATAGTCGACGCGCACCGGGAAACTGCGGCCGGGACTCGTGAGCCGCGGCGCGTCCAGCCACGATGCAATGCGCTCGCCGTCCAGCGTGGCCGACATCAGCAGCAGGCGCAGCTCCGGCCGCAACGTGGCCTGCACGTCCAGCGCCAGCGCAGCGCCGAGGTCACCGGCGAGGTGGCGTTCGTGGAACTCGTCGAACACGATCGCGCCGATGCCACCCAGTTCCGGATCGTGCTGGACCAGCCGGGTGAGGATGCCCTCGGTGACCACCTCGATGCGGGTGGCCACGCTCACCTTCGACTCGAAGCGGATGCGGTAGCCGACGGTCTGCCCGACTTCCTCGCCGAGCTGCCGCGCCATGAACTGCGCGGCGGCACGCGCCGCGATCCGGCGCGGCTCCAGCATCACGATCTTGCGCCCGGCGAGCCACGGCGCATCGAGCAGGGCCAGCGGCACCTGGGTGGTCTTGCCGGCGCCCGGCGGCGCCTCCAGCACCAGCCGCGGCGTCGCGGCCAGCGACGCGCGGATCTCGGGCAGCAGCGGGGTGATCGGGAACGAAGGCGGCGCATTCATCGCGCCGATGATAGCGGGCGCCGCCGCGCAGCCGCCTGCTACGGCTTGCTGCCGGCGGGCGCCGGCGCACGCAGCGGCGCCAGCGACTCGAACTTGCTCTGGTAGTCGTCGGTGATCTGCTTGGCGTCCGCGCCGCCGCGGATCACCCGCGGCGTGATCAGCACGATCAGCTCGGTGCGGTTGCGGCTGCGGCTGGTGTTGCCGAACAGCCGGCCCAGCACCGGCACACGGTTGAGCCCGGGGATGCCGGTGTCGGTATTGCCTTCGGCCTGCTCGATCAGGCCGCCCAGCAGCACGGTCTGGCCGCTCTGCACCGCGACCTGGGTGGCCAGCTTGCGCTGCGAGATGGCCGGGTTGCCGTTGACCAGCGGCACCGACTTGTCGGCCTGGCTCACTTCCTGGCTGATGTTCATGTAGACCAGGCCGCCGGGATTGATCCGCGGCTGTACGTTGAGGATCACGCCGGTACTCAGGTAGCTGACCTGGCTGTAGCTGGTGGGGTTGCCCAGGCCGGTGTTCACGCTGGTCTGGTTGATCGGGATCTGGTTGCCGACCGCGATGCTGGCCACCTGGTTGTTCATCACCACCATCGACGGCGCCGACAGCGTCTTGGTGTTGCCGCTGGTCTCCATCGCGCGCACGGCGACCTGCAGGTCGCTGTTGAGGAAGGAGTAGAAGAACGGCTCGCCGTGGAACGCGTTGCCGCCCTGGCCCAGGCCGAGCTGGCGGTGCCGGTACGGCTGGCCCGGCACGATGTTGCCGCTGCTGTCGGTGGTGCTGCCGGTCAGCCCTTCCAGGTACCACTGCACGCCGAACTGGAACTCGCCGGTGAGGCTGACCTCGAGAATGCGCGTCTCGATCTGCACCTGCAGCGGCACGTTGTCGAGCTTGTGGATCGCGCCCTTGATCTCCTCCCACTGCGACGGCCGCGCGCGCACCAGCAGCTGGTTGCTGCCGTCGACCGAGCTGATCCGCACGCTGCCGTCGCTGGAGCTGTACTGCGCCTCGCTGGACGCGCCGCCGCCGGCCGTGCCGCCGAAGGCGGCCGTGCGGCTGCCGAAGGCGCCGCCCGCGCCGGCACCGCTGCTGTCGCGGCCGTTGCCGCCGGGCGCACCGACGTTGCCGCCCACGCCACCGAGACCGCTGTCGCGTCCCGCACCGCCCGGGTTGCCGAAGCTGCCCGCGCTGCTGCCCATGCTGGTCGCGCCGGCGTTTTCCGCGCTGCCCAGGGTGGCGGCGGCAAGGCCCGGCCCGACCTGGCCGCCGTTGTCACCGCCAGCGCCGGCGCCGCCGGTGTAGATCTGCGCCAGGTAACGGGCCAGGTCCGATGCCTTGATGTTGCGCACGTCGTAGACGAACAGCTGCGGCTCGTTGCCGCCGCCGCGGTCGATGCGGGTGATCCAGTCACCGACCTCCTGCAGGTATTCCGGCTGGGTGCTGATCACCACCAGCGCGTTGGTGCGCTCGATCGGGATGAAGCGCAGCATGCCGGCCAGCGGGGTATTGCCCTTCTCGCCGAACATGCCGTCCAGCTTCGGCATCAGTTCGCCGACGCTGGCGTACTGCAGGTTGAACACGCCCACCGACATGCCGCGCAGCCAGTCGACGTCGAAGGTGTGCACCATGCGCTGGTAGTTGGCCAGCTCCTCGGGGGTGCCGGACATCACCAGCAGGTTGCGCGCCGGATCCACCAGCAAGGTCGAATCCGCCCGCGCAAACGGCTTGATCAGCTTCTGCATCTCGGTGGCGGAGATGTAGTGCAACGGGAACAGCCGCGACTGCAGCCCGCCCGTGGGCGCGCTGGCGCCGAGGCTGGGCACCAGGTTGCCGGCCACCGCCTCCTTCTGCGGCAGCACCACGTAGCCGCCGGCGCGCTGCACCAGCGCGTTGCCGGTCCACGACAGCAGGGTCTCCAGGATCGGCAGCGCCTGGTTCGAATCCACCGGCTCGGCGGTGGAGAACGAGATGTTGCCCTGCACGCCCGGTGCGATGGTGTAGTTCTGCTTGAGCAGGTCGCCCAGGATCGCCTTGACCACCGCCTGCACCGGCTGGTTCTCGAAGTTGAAGGTCACCGAGCCGCCGCCGCTGGCCGCCGGACGCGGCTGGCTCAACGCGCCGGGCCGGATGAACTGCCCGCTGCCCCGGCTCAGCTGCGACGGCGGCGTGGCCGTGTTGCCCTGCGACGCGCCGTTGTTCAGCGGCAGCGGCGCCGGCACCGGATTCTGCGTGCCGGCCATCGCCTCGCGCTGCAGGGCGCCATTGTCCGGCGGTGGCGGCAGGCTGGCGCAGCCGGCCAGCGCCACGATGGCGCCCAGCACGGCGCTGCGCAGGATTTGCTGAGTGGGCGTGCGGAACATGAATCAATGCACCTCTTGATTGGCCGCAGCCGCCTTGGCAGCACGACGTTTCTGGATGTTTTCCCTGAGCTGGTCAAGGCCCTTCTGCCGCGTCGGGTCTGCCGACGGCGGCAGCGCCTGCGGATCGCGACCGCCGCCGGAACTCATGCCCTGCCGACCGGCCCCGCGCGACCCGATGCTGATCATCGCGTCGGCCGGCGCTGCCGGCGGCGGCGCAGTGGCCGGGCCGGCGGCCTTCTGCCCGTCGAAAGGCGCGCCGGCTGGCAGCTTCAGTTCGGTGCGCCCCGCGGAGCTGGCGAACACCGCCGAGCGCGGATGCACTTCGAGCAGGGTGGCGCCGCCCTCCGGCAGCGACGCGCCTTCGCGCACGCGCACCTCGCGATGGTCGCCGTTCCGGTCGCGCAGCAGGGCCATGCGCAGCTCGGGGGTGAGGATGATGCCGGTCAGTTCGAGGTCGCCGAGATTGCTGCCACCGTCGGCGGTGCGCGCCACCGGCTTGCGGTCGGGGCTGAACAGCGGTCGCTGCCAGACCAGCGCGTACTGCTGCAGCGGCACCGGCTGCAGCAGGTTGGCTGGCCGGCCGGCCGGCGGCAGCGGCAGCGGCGTGCGCGGCGTGTCCCAGCGCACGCCGCGGCCGAGACCGGCCAGCAGCAACAGCAGCAGCGCGCCCAGCAACACGACGAGCGCGACCAGCACGGGAGTCAGC
The DNA here is from genome assembly GCF_058793995.1 of Rhodanobacter sp. GW835-FHT13D09. Lineage (NCBI taxonomy): Bacteria > Pseudomonadati > Pseudomonadota > Gammaproteobacteria > Lysobacterales > Rhodanobacteraceae > Rhodanobacter > Rhodanobacter sp. GW835-FHT13D09. Next base: position 27,003 of record NZ_JBXAGL010000012.1, read on the forward strand.
CGGCGCTGATCGGCGGCGTTCATGGCGCGGCTCCCGCGTCGTCGGGCGCGCGGCCGGGTGGCGCGGCCGCCGGACGCGCCGGACGCACGTAGCCAGACAGGCTGAACTGCACCTCCAGCGCCGCGGCATTGTTCTGCTGTGTCGTCACCGGGTTGCGATAGATGCTGAGGTCGTCGACGAACAGGTACGGCGTGCCCTGCTCCAGCGCCTGCAGCACCGCCGCCAGCGGCTCCATGTCGCAGTTCAGGCTGATGCTGACCGCCGCCTTGCGGTACGGCTCGCCGGCGATCGACGGCGGGTTCGGCAGCGGCATCTTCTGCGTCACCGCGCAATGGCCGCCGGCGCTGGCGGCGACCACGTCGATCACGCGTTGCATCAGGTCGGCCGCGGCGGCGTTCGGATCGTCGGCAGCGAGGAACGCGTTGCTGGCGGCCTGGCCGGAGCCCAGTTCGGCGAGGCGCCGCTGCAGCGCCGGCTTCTCGGCGATCGCGGCGGCGTAGCGGCTGTGCGTGTCGCGCAGGTCGACCATCGCCTCGCGCACCTGCTGCAACGGCACCACGAACCACCAGTGCAGCAACACCAGATAGGCCAGCGCCAGCGCCAGCAGCAGCAGGAGCACCGCCGCGATGCGGCTGTCGCGCGGATTCATCGCGGTGATCTTCATGGCGTGTCCCCGCCAGCCACCGGGGCCGCCGGTTTCGGCTGGTTCACGTGTGCGATCAGGTAGAAACGTTCCTTGCCGCTGGTCGGGTCGGGCTGGATGCTGCCCTGGAAGCTGGCGCCGGTGACCAGCTTCGAATCCTTCAGGGCGTCGAGCAGCTTCACCGCCTGCTGGCTCTGCCCCTGCACGCCGATCTGGCCGGCGTTGTCGACGCTGAAGCGCTCCAGCCAGGCGCTGTCCGGCAGGCGCTCGGTGACGTCCTGCAGCAGGCTGAGCATGGCCACCGTGTCGTGCTTGCGCCGGGCCAGGAAACCGGCGGCGCCGGCGTCGTCCTGCAGTTGCTGGCGCAGCGCCGCCACCTGCTGCGCCTCGCCGCGCATCGCCTCGACTTCGGCCTGCATCTGCGCCAGCGCCAGTTGCCGGTTGTGCAGCCACTCGCCCAGCAGCAGCACCAGCAACAGCACGCAGGCGGCGGCCAGGATCAGGTTCAACCGGCGGCGCGGGCGCGCACGGCGCGGCACCTGTTCCGGCGGCAGCAGGTTGACGCCGAGGCGGCCGTCGCCCACCGCCACGTCGGCCGCGTCGACCGCGATGCCCTGGGCCTGCAGGCGCGCCAGCAGCGGATCCAGCGTGGCGCGGGTGACCACCACCAGCTCCGCGTTGAGGCGGCCGGCCGCGGCGGCCGCGGCCGTTTCGCGCACGGCGTAGTACACCTGCGCCACGGTGAACGGGGTCTGCCGGTCCATCTCGAAGGCGGCGACCTGACGCAGGTTGTCGCGTGCGGCCAGCGGCAGCGCCAGCGTGCGCCGCAACACCGCCGCTGCCGGCAGCAGCAGCGCCAGGCGCAGGTCCTCGCGGTCCACCCGCTGCAGCGCCGCACCCAGCGCGGCGGCCGGCGCGAGCGCGCCGTCGTCGTCCCAGCTCGCCAGCACCTCGCCATGGCCGCTGCGGCGCAGGGTCCAGGCGGTGCCGGCACGCTGCAGCAGGTGCCAGTCCGCGCCGCTGCCGAACCAGCCGCGCCAGCGCACCGGCAGCAGGCCGCGCAGCTCGCCGCCCCACCAGCCCAGGAACGCGGGCAACGGCGAAGCGCGCCAGCCGCGGCGTGCACGATCCCACAACGGCTGCAGCGACTGCGTTGCGGTACTCATTCCGCCTCCCCCTCCTGCCAGCGCATCACGGCGTACGGCTGCACCTGCCCCTCCTGCAGGCGAATCGTGGCGCGCAGGATCGCACGCGTGCCGTCGGCCAGCGTGGCCTCCGAACGAATACTATGCGCGGTTCCACTGGCGAGAACCAGCCGCGGGTCGTCCGCGTTCTTCTGCCGTGCGGCCTGGATCGCGTTCATCTGTTCGGGCGTCATCCCGGGGATCGCGGCCAGCGCCAGCGGCGGGGCGGTGTTCGGATCCGGGCTCGGGTTGCCGGACCAGATCGTCACCACCGGTGCCACCTGCCGGTACAGCGCCGGGGTCATGCCCAGCACCATCTGCAATTCCTCGATGCTGGCGAACGGACCGCCGCGTGGACCGTAGTCGCGCCCGGCCGCCAGATAGGCGGCGCGCCGGGTGGCGGTCGCGCCTTCGAGGATGGGCGGGCTGCGCCAGTCCACCACGCGGCCGGCCAGCAGCTGCGCCTCGGCCGCCGTCAGCCCGGCGGCCTGGAACAGGCCGCGCAGCACCTCCGGCGGGGCGGCGTTGAGATCGACCTTGCCGCCCTCGTCGGTCGCGCGCACCACCACCGTGGCCTGGTCGTAGCGGAACGTGTACGGCCGGCCGTCGCCGAGCCAGTGCTGCTTCGGCTGCGGATCGTGCAAGGCGTACAGCGCACGCATCAGGCCGGCCTCGGCGGCGTAATGCGCCTGGGCCTGGGCAAACGCGTAGCGGGCCTGCAGGCCTTCGGTGCGCACCAGCGCGGCGTAGCCGCCGAGCAGGATCGCCAGCAGCGTGCACGCCCACAGCACCAGCAGCAGGGCGACCCCGCGCTGGCCGGCACGCCGCGGCAACGGCCGGCGCCTCATCGCCCCCTCATGGCGGGCAGGTTGACCAGGAGCGGGTTCGCCCGCAGCGGCACGTCCAGCTGCGGCCACGCCATGCCGCCCTGCGCCTGCAGTTCGATGCGCACCAGCTGCGGCATGCGGCGCCCGTCGGGCCACGCGCTGGACCACGGTGCAGGGTCGCCCTGGTCATCGACCCCGCGGTAGCTGAAACTGCCCCTGGCGATGCGATCGAGCAGCACCTGCGGCTCGCCCAGCGGCTGCGGCGGCCGTCCGTCCGGCGGCAGCAGGGCCAGGCTCAGCTCCAGCCGCAGCCCACCGTGGCCGTCATCGACCAGCTGCAGCCGCTGCAACTGCGGGCCAAGCTTGCCGAGGTAGCCGGGCAGCGGCGCCACGTAGCGCATCTCGCGCGCGCTGCCCTCGAAATAGATCGGCTCGCCGTGGTCGGTGCGGCCGATCGGCTGCACCTGGCTCTGCGCCAGTTCGCGGCGCAGGAATTGCTGCGCCGAGCGCACCTGGTCGATCCGCTCGATCGCGACGGTGCCCGAGCGCACGCTGTGGGTGGCAGTGCGCAAGCCCGAGTACACGCCGACCAGCAGCAGCGCCAGCAGCACCAGCGCGGCCAACACTTCCAGCAGGGTGAAACCGGCCGCGCGTTTCATCGGCCGGCCTGGGCATTGCCGGCTGGCAACGGCGTGCCCAGCCGCAGCGTGCGGAAGTGCGCGCTGCGCGGATGCGCCGGCGGCCCCCACGATATGGCCAGGTCGAGCTGGTAGAGCTGCATCGATGCGCCTGGCGCGGCCGGACCGGCGGCGTTCCACGGCGTCACGTCGAGCTGCCAGCGGTAGCGCCGGTCGAAGCGGCCGGCATGCTGGCCCGGCTTCACCGCCTCGCCGACGAACGCGCTGTCGAGCAGGCTGCGCGCATGCATCGCCACCTCGCTGTACTCGGCGGCGTTGCGGCTCAGCGCGATGGATGCGCCGGCCACCTTCATCAACGCGGTGAACGCGATCGCCAGCAGCATGATCGCGGCGATCACCTCGAGCAGGCTGAAGCCTTGCTGGTGGCGGGGCCGGGCTTTCATCGCTGCGCCACCGCGTCGACCACGCGCACCTCGCCGGTCAGCCACGCCACGTTGACGTGCCATTCGCGCCGGCCGCTGCGCAGGGTGATGCGCCCGCCGGTGGAGCTGCCGTCCGGGAAGAAGCGGATGCGCCCGGTGTGCTCGTTCGGCTGGTCCTGCTTCGCGCTGGTGATGCTCACGCGCAGGCCCTTCGGCAGGCGCACGCCCTGCCGCTTCGCGTCGTCGTAGCTGTTCGCGCGGGTGTCCACGTCGACGTGCTGCTCCTCGCCGCGCACGATCGCCTGCGCGCGGGTGGCCCGCAACGCGCCGGCCAGCTCGCTGCTGGCCGCGCGCACCCGTGCGCTGGCCAGGCCCTGGGTCACCGCGACCGACACCGCCGCCGCCGCGATGCCGACCAGCAGGATCACCGCCAGCATTTCCAGCAGGGTGAAGCCATGGGCGCGCGAAGCTCTCACATGCCTACTGCCAGTTGCCCACGTCCTTGCTGTAGCCGTCGCCGCCGGGCTTGCCGTCCTGGCCGTAGAAGACCAGGTCGAAGCTGCCGTGCTCGCCGGGGTACTGGTAGCCGAAGGCGTGGCCCCAGGGATCCTTCAGGTCGGACTCCTTCGCGTACGGGCCCTGCCAGTTCGACGCGTTCGCCGGCTTCGTCACCAGTCCCTCCAGCTGTGGCGGCGGCGCGCCGTTGTCCAGCGCGTAGTTCTCGATCTTCTGGTTCAGCGTCATCAGCTGCGCCTTGCCGGCGCCGTACTTGCCCTTGTCGACGTTCTTGCCGACCTGGGTCACCACCACCGCGCCGATGATGCCGATCAGCACGATCACCGCGAGCATTTCGAGCAGGGTGAAGCCGGCGTTGGAACCGGATCGTCGTGGTTGCCTTTGCTGCATGGAGATCGCCTCAAGGATTGCGGGTGGGATGTCTATTGGATGTTGCTGGTCAGGCTGAGCAGCGGCAGCAGGATCGCGGCCATGATGATCGCCACCAGCACGGTCATCACGATGGTCAAAGCCGGCACCAGCGCCGCCAGCAGGCGGTCGATCGCACGTTTCGATTCGAGCTCGAAAGTGTCGGCGACCTTCAGCAGCATGGTGTCGAGCTGGCCGGCCTCCTCGCCCACCTGCACCATCTGCATCGCCAGCCGCGGGAACAGTTTCGACTGGCCCAGCGCCAGGCTCAGGCCCGCGCCGCCCTTGACCTCCTCGTGGGCCGCCTCCAGCGCCGCGTCCAGCGCGCGGTTGGCGGTGACCTGGCGCGCGATGCTCAACGCGCTCAGCAACGGTACGCCGTTCTTCAGCAAGGTGCCCAGCGTGCGCGTGATCCGCGCGGTTTCGACCTTCAGCAGCAGCGGGCCGACCACGCGCAGCCGCAGCAGTCGGGCATGCCAGGCCAGCCGCGCCGCCGGCTCGCGCAGCCGCGCGCGCCAGGCGAACAGGCCGCCGCCGAGCAGCAGCACGATCAGCCACCACCACGCTTGCAGCGCGTTGCCGAGCGCCAGCACCGCGGCGGTGATCCACGGGATCGGTACCTGCATGTCCGCGAAGATCGGCACGAACTGCGGCACCACGTAGGCCAGCAGCAACACCAGCGAACCGAGCACGCCGACCAGCAGGAACGCCGGATAGATCAGCGCATTGACGATGCTGCCGCGCAACTGCTGCGCGCGCTCCAGGTAATCGGCCAGCCGGCGCAGCGTCTCCTCCAGCGAACCGCCCGCCTCGCCGGCGCGCACCAGGCTGACGTACAGCTTGGGGAACACACCGTGCTCCTCGTCCAGCGCCGAGGACAGGCTGTTGCCGCTGCGCACGCGCCCGCGCACGCGCTCGATCAGTTTCTTCGCGCCCTCGCCCTCGGGCAGCTCGAGCAGGATGCCGAGCGCGCGGTCCAGCGGCTGGCCGGCGCCGAGCAGGGTGGCCAGCTGGTGGGTGAACTGGGCCAGCTGGTCACCGCTGAGCGGGCCGCGCCGGAACCACCCCGCCAGCCCGCTGCCGCCGCCGGCGCCGTCGGCCGGCTGCGCCTCCAGCGGCGTGTGGCCCTGGTCCTGCAGGCGGCCGATCACTTCCTCGACGCTGGCGGCCTCCATCTGCCCCTGCAGCATCTCGCCGGCGTCGCTGACGGCCTTGTAGCGGAACTGGGCCACGTCAGCCTTCCTGCGTCACGCGCAGTACTTCTTCCAGCGTGGTGATGCCGGCCACGGCCTTGGCAATGCCGTCCTCGTACATCGTGCGCATGCCTTCGACACGGGCCTGCTTCTCAATCTCGCCCTCGTTCGCGCGCTGCATCACCAGCCGGCGCAGCGGGTCGCTCATGGTGAGGAACTCCATGATCGCGCGGCGGCCGCGGTAGCCGCTGGGATTCGCCGCGCTGCTGCCCGGCTTCCACAGCCGGATCGGCCGCTCGTCGGTGTACTTGTGCAACTCGAACTGCTCGATCACTTCCGGCAGGGCTTCGTACGGGATCGCCGTCTCCGGATCGAGCCGGCGCACCAGCCGCTGCGCCAGGATGCCGTTGACGGTGGAGCCGAGCAGGTAATCCTCCACGCCCATGTCGAGCAGGCGGGTGATGCCGCCGGCAGCGGAGTTGGTGTGCAGGGTGGAAAGCACCAGGTGGCCGGTGAGCGCGGACTGGATCGCGATGCGGCAGGTCTCCAGGTCGCGCATCTCGCCGATCATGATCACGTCCGGGTCCTGGCGCACGATCGAGCGCAGCGCGCCGGCGAAATCCAGCCCGATCTGCGGCTTCACCTGGATCTGGTTGATGCCCTCGATCTGGTACTCGACCGGGTCCTCGACGGTGATGATCTTCACGTCGGGCGTGTTGATCCGCGACAGCGCGGTGTACAGCGTGGTGGTCTTGCCCGAGCCGGTGGGCCCGGTCACCAGCAGTATCCCGTGCGGGCGGTTGAGCACCTCGACGAAGCGCGACTGGAAGCGGTCGGTGAAGCCGAGCGAGGCGAAGTCGAACACCACCGATTCGCGGTCGAGGATGCGCATCACCACCGACTCGCCGAAGCTGGTCGGCACCGTTGACACGCGCAGGTCCAGCTCCTTGCCCTGCACGCGCAGCTGGATGCGGCCGTCCTGCGGCAGCCGGCGCTCGGCGATGTTCAGCCGCGCCATGATCTTCACGCGCGAGATCACCGCGGCGGTGGACGACGAGGGCGGCGCCTCGACTTCGTGCAATACGCCGTCGATGCGATAGCGCACCTTCAGCCGGTTCTCGAACGGCTCGATGTGCACGTCCGACGCGCGCTGCTCCACCGCGCGCTGCAGGATCAGGTTCACCAGCCGGATCACCGGCGCCTCGGAGGCAAGGTCGCGCAGATGCTCGACGTCGTCCTCTTCCGCGGCGCTGCCGTCGAGGTTCTCCACGATGGTGCCCATCGCCGAGCGGCCGGAACCGTAATAGCGCTCGATCAACCCGTCGATCTCCGAACGCAGGCCCACGCGCAGCGCCACCGGCCGCCCGGCGGCCAGCTCCACCGCCTGCAGCGGATACGGGTCGGCCGGGTCGGCCACGATCAATGCCAGCCCGTGCTCGCCATCCTGTACCGGCACCACGTGCTGCTGTTTCAGGAAGCGCAGCGACAGCTCCAGCTCGGCCGGCGGCAGTTCCGGCGCATCGCGCGCGGCCAGCAGCGGCACCTGCAGCAGCTCGGCCCAGGCCTCGGCCAGGTCGCGCTCGGAGACCAGGCCCAGCCGCGCCATCAGCGCGGTCAGCGTGCCCTCGGCCGCTTCCTCGTGCAGGCGGCGCGCGCGGGCGAGGTCGCCGTCCTTCAGGCGGCCGCGCGCGACCAGCCAGGCACAGACTTCCGCCTCGCGGTCATCCGCCACCCGACCCGACCCGCCGACCGCCGGCTCGATCACTGCCGCCATCCTCCACCCCGATCGATAGCTGCGAAAAGCCGTCGACGCTCCCCTGCGGCGAAACGGCACGCGCCATAGTTAACACATCCGGCTGGCAGCTGGTGAATGCCGCCCACACCGGCCACCACGGCGGCACAAACGTCCATTGTGGGGCCAGCGCCTGCAGCGTTGGATATCCGCGGCCTAGGAAAATTTCCTGTGCCGCAGCCGACGTGACCCGGGTCGCAGGCCGGCGACGCGCCCGCGGCCGGTCCCGCGTTTGCGCCGCTGCCGGGGTCTGGGACAATGCCGCTTTCGATGACCGGCCAGACCATGCAACTGCTCGATATCGGCGCCAACCTCACCCACGAGTCGTTCCACCCCGACCTCGACGCGGTGCTGCGGCGCGCGCAGGCGCACGGCGTGGGCCGGATGGTGGTCACCGGCGCCTCGCGCGACGGCAGCGAACATGCGCTGGCATTGGCGCGCGCGCATGCCGGCACGCTGTACGCCACCGCCGGCGTGCACCCGCACCACGCGGTCGACTACGACGATGCCACCGATGCGGCGTTGCGCGAACTGGCGGTGCAGCCGCAGGTGCGCGCGGTCGGCGAGACCGGGCTGGACTACCACCGCAACTATTCGCCGCGCGAGGTGCAGTTGGCGGTGTTCGAACGCCAGCTGCAGATCGCGGCGGACCTGCACAAGCCCCTGTTCCTGCACCAGCGCGATGCGCACGCGGATTTCGTCGCCCTGCTCCGGCGCTACCGCGAGCGGGTGCCCGGCGCGGTGGTGCACTGCTTCACCGACACCGGCGAGGCGCTGCGCGACTACCTGGCGCTGGACTGCCACATCGGCATTACCGGCTGGATCTGCGACGAGCGCCGCGGCACCCACCTGCGCGAACTGGTGCGCGGCACCCCGGCCAACCGGCTGATGCTGGAGACCGATGCGCCGTACCTGCTGCCGCGCACGGTGCGGCCGCAGCCCAGCCACCGGCGCAACGAGCCGATGTACCTGAAGCACATCTGCGAGGAAGTCGCCCGCGACCGCGGCGAAAGCGCGGAAGTCACCGCAGCGAACAGCACCGCGACGGCGATGGCGTTCTTCGGGCTGGCCGAAGCGGTCTGAGCGTCACGCCACCCGCCCCACCTGCACGAAGAACGGCCAGCGCACCGTGCGCACCCGTTCGGGCTCGCCCCAGGCCGCAGCCAGCGCGGGGGCGGCTGCCTGCACCGCATCGTGGCCGGTGCGCTGCCGATGCCGCTGCGCGGCCGACCACGAATGCAGGTAGGCCAGGAACTGCGCGAAGTTCCAGTCCGCGTGCATGCTGAAGCTGGGCGCCGGCACCGGCGTGAACGGGAACGGCAGGCCGCGGTAGCCGGCATCCACCAGCGCGCGCTCCGGCGGCCAGTCCGGGCCCAGCGCGCCGGCGTAGAGCTCGCGTTCCACCGCATCGACCGCACGACTGACGCTGCAGTTGCCGTAGGCCGAGACCGCCAGCAGCGCGCCCGGCCGCGCCACGCGGCGCACTTCCGCATGGAACGCCGCCAGGTCGAACCAGTGCAGCGCCTGCGATACGCCGACCAGGCTCACGCTGCCGGCGGCGAGGCTGCTGCGTTCGGCCGGCTCGGTACGGTAGTCGATGCGCGGATGCGGCGTGGCCTGTGCGATCTGCGTGGCGCTGGGATCGGTGGCGACCACCCGCTCGAAGTGCGCGGCCAGGCCCACGCTGGCCTGGCCGTTGCCGCAGCCGGCGTCCCAGGCCAGCGCGAGGTCGGGCGCCTGCGCCGCCAGCCAGTCGAACCAGTCGGCCGGCGGCAGCGGGCGGGCGTCGCGGTACAGCGCGGCGTGGCCGGAGAAGTGATCCTTGAAGTCCATGCGGATACCGGTGCGGGGAGGATGCGCGGATTATCGCGCCACCCTCAGGCGAGTACGCGTGATGTGCCGGGGGCGAGCCCATCCAGCGCATGCTCGCCGATGCGCACACGGATCAGCCGCAGAGTGGGGAAGCCCGCTGCGGCGGTCATCCGGCGCACCTGGCGGTTGCGACCTTCGCGCAGGGTGAGGCTGAGCCAGCTGGTGGGAATCGCCTTGCGGAAGCGCACCGGCGGATCGCGCGGCCACAGCCAGTCCGGTTCGACGGCGAAGGCGGCTTCGGCTGGCAGGGTCGGGCCGTCGTTCAGGACCATGCCGCGGCGCAGCGCCTGCAGCGCTGCCTCGTCGAGCGTGCCCTCGACCTGCGCGAGGTAGGTCTTGGCCTGCTTGTGGCGCGGATCGGTGAGCCGATGCGCCAGCCTACCGTCGTCGGTCAGCAGCAGCAGCCCCTCGCTGTCCTGGTCCAGCCGGCCGGCCGCATAGACACCCGGCTGCCGCACGAAGTCGGCCAGCGTGGGGCGGCCGCGATCGTCGGTGAACTGGCACAGCACGCCGTACGGCTTGTTCAACGCGAGGAGCATGCGCGCCCGGCTCAGGGCGTCGAAGCCGCCGCCGGCTTCACGAAGCGAAGGGTCATCCGGTCGGACTCGCCGATCGCCTGGTACTTCGCCTTGCCCTGCTCGCCCAGGGTGAGCGTGGGCGGCAACGTCCACACGCCTTTGGGATAGTCCCTGGTGTCCTTCGGATTGGCATTGATGTCGCTGCTTTCGTCCAGCGTGAAACCAGCGTCGGTGGCCAGCTTCACCACGTAGCGGGTGGGCAGGTAGCCGCTCGACTTGACGGCTTCCAGCGTGGCGTCGTCGTCGGCGCGGTGGTCGACCACGCCGAGCACGCCGCCGGGTTTCAGCACCGCGAAGAACGCCTTGAACATCGTCGGCGCGGTGCCGGCCACCACCCAGTTGTGCACATTGCGGAAGGTCAGCACCAGGTCGGCCGAGCCCGGCGGGCCGAGTACCGGCGCCTTCGGGTCGAAGGTGACGATCGCGGCCTTGCCGTAGTGCGCCGGATCGGCGGCGAATTTGCGGCGCAGCGCGCTGTCGTCGCTGCGCGCCTCGGCATCGGCGGCGGGCGCCTTCTCCGCGGCGATGTAGCGGCCATTGTCGCGCAGCAGCGGCGCCAGGATCTCGGCGTACCAGCCGCCGCCGGGGGTGATCTCGATCACCGTGCGGTCCGGCCGCACGCCGAAGAACTGCAGGGTGGCCTTGGGGTGGCGGTACGCGTCGCGAGCACGGTTCGCCGCCGGACGCCAGCTGCCGGCCAGCACGCCGTCCAGCTGCGAAGCAGTGAAGTCGCGAGCGCTGGTCGGCGGCACCAGCGCGTCGCTCGGCTGGTCCGGCGGAGCCGAGGCGGCGGATACCGCCTGGGCAGCGGCCGCCAACACCGGACTGGCGGTCAGCAACGTGGTCGCCACGAGGCTCGCCAACCTCGTCCTGGCCGCCTGTGTCCCGTGTTTCATGAATGACTCCTTGGCATGGTGGTCGTCCGGACCTGTCGCATTGTCGCGCAAACCTTGTGCAGGGCCGGTGGACGATTCAGAACGGCCGCGGGCAGACCGACTGCAGGCCGTCGATGTGTTCGTGCAGGTCCGGCGCGATGCCCTGCCACATCGGGTCGAGGATGAAGTCGATGCCTTCGTAGCGGGCCAGCTTCGCGGCCGGGATGAAATCCGCATCGCCGGCGACCAGGATGATCTGGTCGACCAGCTTTTTGTAGGTCAGCGCGGCGATGTCGATGCCGATCTTCATGTCGACCTGGGTCTGGCGCATGTCCGGCTCGAAGTGCTCGTCGCCCAGGTCGTCCCAGCGCAGGCTGCCCTCGCGCAGCTGCTGGTAGGCGCCGCGCTTCAGCTGCCACTCGCCGCGCTCGGCCAGCCGGCCCAGCCGCAGCGCCATCTTGCGCTGCCGGCGCAGCTGGTCGTGCAGCTCGCGGCGGAACGCGGCGGCGCCGGTGCGGCCGAAGTCGATGCTGTCGCCGCTGATCGGCCTGACGAAGCTCTTTTCCAGCGGCGGGCAGTCGTAGAAATAGATGCGGTAGAGCTGCTCGCGCGGGCGGTCGACCGCCTTGAGGTGTTCCAGCGCCATGCCGAACAGGGTCTTCGCCACCGCGCGCGCATCGCCGGCGTCGCGCTCGCCGTACACCTTGCGGTAGCGGGCGAGGAAGAAGGCGCCGTCGACGAGGATGGCGGTGCGGTTCATGGGACAACCTTATGGGTGAGCTGGCATAGACGAGGATAAGTGCCGCCAGCAGAATGGGGCTGGCGGCGTGTGCCTATTCTAGAGCTTCATCCGACAGTGCGGGCATCGCATCGCTCCTGCAGGGCGGGCAAGGACCGCCGACATCCCAGCTCACCTGTGATCGAGCAAGAGCGGCGGGCCGTGCCCGCCCTACGCCAGCCATTTCGGCATCGCGTCTTCAGTAGTGGATCACCGAGCGGATCACCTTGCCTTCATGCATCAGCTCGAACGCCTCGTTGATGCGCTCCAGCGGCAGCACCTCGGTGATCATTTCGTCGATCCTGATCTCGCCGGCCAGGTAGCGCTCGACGTAGCCTGGCAGCTGCGAGCGCCCCTTCACGCCGCCGAACGCCGAACCGCGCCACACCCGCCCGGTGACCAGCTGGAACGGCCGCGTGCTGATCTCCTGGCCCGCGCCGGCCACGCCGATGATGATCGACTCGCCCCAGCCCTTGTGGCAGCACTCCAGCGCCGAGCGCATCACGTGGACATTGCCGATGCACTCGAACGAATAGTCCACGCCGCCGTCGGTGAGCTCGACGATCACCTGCTGGATCGGCGTGTCCGGATAATCCTTCGGATTGATGCAGTCCGTCGCGCCGAGCAGCTTCGCCATCTCGAACTTGGCCGGATTGGTGTCGACCACCACGATGCGCCCGGCCTTCGCCATCACCGCTCCCTGCACCACCGACAGGCCGATGCCGCCCAGGCCGAACACCGCCACGCTGGCGCCAGGCTCCACCTTCGCCGTGTTCAGCACCGCGCCGATGCCGGTGGTGATGCCGCAGCCGAGCAGGCAGACCTTCTCCAGTGGTGCGGCCCGGTTGATCTTCGCCAGCGAGATCTCCGGCAGCACGGTGTACTCGCTGAAGGTGCTGGTGCCCATGTAGTGCAGCAGCGGCTTGCCGTTGAGCGAGAAGCGGCTGGTGCCGTCGGGCATCAGGCCCTGGCCCTGGGTGGCGCGGATCTTCTGGCACAGGTTGGTCTTGCCGGAACGGCAGAACTTGCACTCGCCGCATTCGGGCGTGTACAGCGGGATCACATGGTCGCCGACCTGGAGCGAGGTGACGCCCGCGCCGACCTCCTCGACGATGCCGCCGCCCTCGTGGCCCAGGATCACCGGGAACCGGCCTTCCGGATCGGTGCCGGACAGGGTGAACGCGTCGGTATGGCAGACCCCGGTGGCGACGATGCGCACCAGCACCTCGCCGGCCTTCGGCCCGGCCACGTCGACCTGCTCGATGCTGAGCGGCTGGCCGGCGGCCCAGGCCACCGCGGCGCGCGATTTCATGATTCAACTCCTGACGTTCGGCAACGACCCGCAATGATGACGCGTTTGACCGCTTTGCGGAACCGCGTCAGCCGACCGGCTTGTCGTCGGGGCGGAACGCCGACATCTGCCGTCGGTAGTCGTCCGCCTCGGCCAGCAGCCATTCGCGGAACAGCTGCAGGCCACGGTGCTCCAGCGAGCGCGGCGGGTACACCAGCCAGTAGGCCTCCTCCACCGCCAGGTAGTTGTCGCCCAGCACTTCCAGCCGGCCGGCGTCGATCAGCGACTTCGAGGTCACCATCCGCCCCAGCGCCACGCCGAGGCCTTCCAGCGCCGCATGGCGCAGCGCGTCGAGGCTGTCGAACTGGGCCACGTAACGCGCTGGTGGCGTGCCGCCGGTGCGGCCGAACCAGTCGCTCCAGCGCCGGGACGGATTCGGCTCGCCGAGCAGCGGCCAGCGCGACAGCTCGCGCGGGTCGGCGCCGCCCATCCGCGCGATCAACGCCGGCGCAGCCACCGGCGCGATCCACTCGCCGAACAGCCGCTCGCTGTGCAGGCCCACCCACTCGCCGCGGCCGTAGCGCAGGGCGACGTCCACCGGCTCGCGCTCGAAATCCACCAGGGTCGAACCCGACTGCAGGCTGAGCTCCAGCTCCGGATGCGCGGCCACCAGCCGCGGCAGCCGCGGCACCAGCCAGCTCGACATGATGCCGGGGCTGGCGCTGAGCGTGAGCGCGTCATGATGGCGCGTGCGATACGCCGCCAGCGCATGCTCGATGCCGTCGAAATGCCCGCCGACCGCCTCCAGCAGACTGCAGCCCTCGACGGTCAGCGTCACGCCGCGCGGGCCGCGTTCGAACAGGCGCCGCTCCAGCCGTTCCTCCAGCTGGCGCATCTGGTGGCTGAGCGCGCTCACCGTGAGATTCGCCTGCGCCGCGGCGCGCGACAGGTTGCCCTGCCGGGCGACCAGCACGAACTGTTGCAACAAGCCCAGCGGCAACTTTCCCACCTTGAATATTCCTCAAGTCTGACTTGCGAATATATCGCTTTCTCGCGGCCTGCGGCGTGCGTATCTTGAGTTCTTCCCAAGCCATGAGCCCTCCCAAGGAGGCTTCCCCATGAACTCGCTGTGGAAAGATCTGCTGTTCCTGCACGGCCATCTGGTGCACAAGGAGGACCTGGACTGGCGCCCGGAGCCGAAGCCCGCTCCGAACCCGGCCAGCGACGCCGCCAAGGCCCGGCGCAACACGCTGGCGTGCTGCGCTGGCGTGTGGCCACGGATCATGGCCCCGCGTTGAGGGCCGCCCGGGCTTGAATACCGCGGATATGCAGCCACTTCGAGTGGACCGCGCGCCGCCTGCAGGGCCGCGCGCGGATTCTGCCCGCCGCCCTCCGAGGTATTCCATGCATACGCGCCCGCTCGGCAACTCGCCGCTCTCCATCGCCCCGCTCGCCTTCGGCGGCAATGTGTTCGGCTGGAGTGCCGACGAGAAGCGCTCGTTCGAACTGCTCGACGCGTTCGTCGATGCCGGCGGCAACCTGATCGACACCGCGGACGTCTATTCGGCCTGGGTGCCGGGCAACCACGGCGGCGAGTCGGAAATCATCATCGGCAAGTGGCTGAAGCAGAGCGGTAAACGCGGGCAGGTGGTGATCTCGACCAAGGTGGCCAAATGGGCCGAGCAGCCGGGCCTCTCGCCGGTCAACATCCAGCAGGCGGTGGACGGCTCGCTGCAGCGCCTGCAGGTCGACTGCATCGACCTGTACCAGGCGCACGAAGATGACGCCAGTGTGCCGATGGAAGAAACCCTGGGCGCCTTCGCCCGGCTGATCGAAGCCGGCAAGGTGCGCGTGATCGGCGCCTCCAACTTCAGCGCCGCGCGCTTCGCCGACGCGCTGGCCATGTCGAAACAGCACGGCCTGCCGCGCTACGAAAGCCTGCAGCCGGAATACAACCTGGTCAGCCGCGCCGGCTACGAGCGGGAACTGGAGCCGCTGATCCGCCGCGAGCACATCGGCGTGATCAGCTACTACGCGCTGGCCAGCGGCTTTCTCAGCGGCAAGTACCGCAGCGCGGCCGACCTGGCGAAGAGCGCCGCACGCGGCGGCTCGGTGAAGAACTTCCTGAACCCGCACGGCCTGCAGGTACTGGCCGCACTGGACGCGGTGGCCGCCACGCACCACGCCACCCCGGCCCAGGTCGCACTGGCCTGGCTGATCGCACGCCCCGGCCTCACCGCGCCGATCGTCAGCGCCACCAGCGTGGAGCAGCTGCGTGAACTGCTCGGCGCCACCTCACTGCAGTTGAGCGACAACGAGATTGCGCAGCTCGACCTGGCCAGCGCCTGATCACCCCGATCACCGGGCAAAAATCCGCTCGCGGATGCTTCCGTCGTAGGGCGGGCACTGCCCGCCGGCTTTTGAACGCAAGAGCGGCGGGCGGTGCCCGCCCTACGGGGATTACTCCGGTGCGTCGATCTGGTAGCCCTCGGCCTGCAAGGCGGCGAGGTAACCGTCCGGCTTCAGCAATTCGTCCATCGGCAGCAAGGCGAAGGTCTGCGCGTTGCCGGCCAGCGCCTTGCGCGCGGCAGCCAGCCACACGGCGCGCTGCTTCGCCGGCACGTCGTCGAGGCCGAGCGTCTGCGCGAAACCGGCGCCGGTGATTGCCGCCACGCAGGCGTCGCGACGATCGCTGTCGGGCAGTTCGTGCAGCGCCTGCAGGTCGCCCGTGGCCCAGGCGTTGGCGCGCGCGGCCATCGCCGGCATGTCGTGCTCGATGCTGTCCAAGGTGCGGATGAAGCAGGTGACGTCGCGCGGCGCCGCCTGCCGGAATGCCTTGATCGCCGCACGCGGGTGCTCGATCAGCACGGGGTAATCGGTCGACAGTTCCGGCACGCCGCGGCGTTTGGCCAGCTCATCCACGCTCGCCTCGACTCCGCCGGAACGGCTGAGCCCGTTCGCCTTCAGCGCCTTCTTGTACAGCTCCTGCGCGGCGAACAGCGGGCGCCAGCGCTCGACGCCGCGGTCGTCACCCAGGTATTTCTGCTTCAGCACCTGCCAGCGCGCATACACCAGCGGCGGCAGCACCTGCTGCAGGGTTTCACCGTCGTCGTTCTTGCGCGCGCCGTAGGCCGAAGGCAGCAGGAACAGCTTGCCGAGGAAACCCACGTCGGCCTTCAGCTTCACCGCCGGCGCCAGCAGCACCTGCTGCGAGCCGGCGATCGCCTGCTCCACCTCGCGCGACTGCCACTGCATCGCGCGCGGCAGCGGCGACAGCGTGCCCAGCACCCACAGCACGTGCCCGTCCTTCGATACCTTCCACAGGCCGGGCCCCGGCACCACGCCGCTCACCACCACCACGGGCAGGTTGGCCACGTCCTGCGGCGACGGCCGCGCGGCCGTACTGGCCGCTGCCGGCACCTGGGCAGGCGCCGCGGACACGCATGCGGGCGCCAGGACGCCCGACACGAGCAGGAAAGCCAGGGGCAGCAGGCGCATCACGGCAGACTCCGGTTTCGAAGGCCACCATTGTCGCAGGGCGATACTGAGAGGTTGTGAACTTTTCAACCTCTCAGACCGGCCACGGAGGGCCGGGCATGAAACAGTCACGCCAGTGACTGTTTCATGTGAGCGAGTCGGGCGTGTACCGGACTCACGACTGAAGAAAACCACAGGAAGTGGTTTTCTTCACAAGCTCTGAGCGGAAGGTTGCCAGCCGGAAGAAGCAAACGGGGCACCGCGGGGTGCCACGTTGGGTGACACAGGAAGGCAGCTCAGGCCGACAGCTTCGCCAGCGCCGCATTGAACGTCGCGCTGGGCCGCATCGCCGCGCTCACCTTCGCCTGGTCGGGGTGGTAGTAGCCGCCGATGTCCACCGGCTTGCCTTGCACGCGGTTGAGTTCGTCGACGATGGTGGCCTCGTGCTCGGTGAGCGCCTTGGCCAGCGGCGCGAACTTCGCCTTCAGCGCGGCGTTCACGCCCTGCGCGGCCAGCGCCTGGGCCCAGTACAGCGCGAGGTAGAAGTGGCTGCCGCGGTTGTCGATGCCGCCGACCTTGCGCGAGGGCGACTTGTCGGTGTCGAGGAACTTGCCGTTGGCCTGGTCCAGCGTCTTTGCCAGGAGCTCCACCTCGGCGCTGCCGTGACGGTTGCCCAGGTGCTCCAGCGAGGCGGCCAGCGCGAGGAACTCGCCCAGCGAATCCCAGCGCAGGTAGTTCTCTTCCAGGAACTGCTGCACGTGCTTCGGCGCGGAGCCGCCGGCGCCGGTCTCGAACAGGCCGCCGCCGGCCATCAGCGGCACGATCGACAGCATTTTCGCGCTGGTGCCCAGCTCCATGATCGGGAACAGGTCGGTGAGGTAGTCGCGCAACACGTTGCCGGTGACCGAGATGGTATCCAGGCCCCGGCGGATGCGCTCCAGCGAGAACCTGGTCGCCGCCACCGGATCCATGATGCGGATGTCCAGGCCGCTGGTGTCGTAGTCCTTCAGGTAGCGCTCGACCTTGGCGATCACCTCGCGGTCGTGCGCGCGTGCCGGATCGAGCCAGAACACCGCCGGGGTGTGCCGCGCACGGCCCACCGCGAGCTTCACCCAGTCCTGGATCGGCGCGTCCTTGGTCTGGCACATGCGCCATATGTCGCCGGCCTCCACGTCATGCTGCAGCAGCACGGCGCCGGCCCCGTCGATGACCTTCACCACGCCGTCGGCGGCGATCTGGAAGGTCTTGTCGTGCGAGCCGTATTCCTCGGCGGCCTGCGCCATCAGGCCCACGTTCGGGACGCTGCCCATGGTCGCCGGATCGAACGCGCCGTGCGCCTTGCAGTCCTCGATCACTGCCTGGTACACGCCGGCGTAGCAGCGGTCGGGGATCACCGCCTTGGTGTCCTGCAGCTTGCCCTCGGCGTTCCACATCTTGCCGGAGTCGCGGATCATCGCCGGCATCGAGGCGTCGACGATCACGTCGCTGGGCACGTGCAGGTTGGTGATGCCCTTGTCGGAATTGACCATCGCCACGGCAGGGCGCCTGGCGTACTCGGCGTCGAGATCGGTCTTGATCGCCGCCTGCGTCGCCTCCGGCAGCGTGCCAAGGCGCGCGTACAGGTCGCCGATGCCGTTGTTCGGGTTGAAGCCGGCCTGCTTCAGCGCGTCGGCGTGCTTCGCCAGCACGTCCTTGTAGAACTCGCCGACCGCCACGCCGAACATGATCGGGTCGGAGACCTTCATCATGGTGGCCTTGAGGTGCAGCGAGAACAGCACGCCCTGCTTCTTTGCGTCCTCGATCTGCGCGTCGACGAAGGCGGCCAGCGCGCGGCGCGACATCACCGCGGCGTCGATGATCTCGCCGGCCTTCAGCGCGGTCTTCTCCTTCAGCACCTTGCTGGAGCCGTCCTTGCCGAACCACTCGATGCGCACCGTGGTCGGCTGCTCGACCACCGCGGACTGCTCGCTGCCGTAGAAGTCGCCGCCATCCATGTGCGCCACGTGGGTCTTCGAATCCTTGCTCCACGCGCCCATCCTGTGCGGGTGCTTGCGCGCGTAGTTCTTCACCGAGGCCGGCGCGCGGCGGTCGGAGTTGCCCTCGCGCAGCACCGGGTTCACCGCGCTGCCCTTGACCCGGTCGTAGCGCGCCTTGACGTCCTTCTCGCGCTCGTCCTTCGGTTCGTCCGGGTAATCCGGCAGCGCGTAGCCGTGGTCCTGCAACTCCTTGATCGCCGCCTTCAGCTGCGGCATCGAGGCACTGATGTTCGGCAGCTTGATGATGTTCGCCTCCGGCGTGGTGGCGAGGCGGCCCAGCTCGGCGAGGTCGTCGGCGATGCGCTGGCCCGGCTGCAGCAGCTCGGGGAACAGCGCGACGATGCGCCCGGCCAGCGAGATGTCGCGCGTCTCGACCTCGACTCCCGCGGTGGCGGTGAACGCGGCAACGATCGGCAGCAGCGACGCGGTGGCGAGGAACGGGGCTTCGTCGGTAAGGGTGTAGATGATCTTCGGCGTGTCGGACATATTCGGCGGGACTCTCTGACGGCAAAAGGAAATGGCAGCGGGCCATTGTCGCGGTTTCGGCCCGGCGCGCAAAGCGCAGCGGGACGATTTGCGTGACATGGGGATATGCCACACTTTCCCATTCCGGATATGCCTGCCACATGAACCTCACCATCCTGCAATCCTGGCTGGCCATCCACGAATGGCAGTCCAGCTTCGACGAACGCACCCTGCAGCGCGCCGGCGACTACGCCCGGCGCGGGCGCGTGCACGAACTGGAACTGCAACCTGCCGGCGCGCAAGCATGCAAGCTGTCCGCCGCCGTGGCCGGCAGCGGCGGCAATGTCTACGAATGTCGCGTGCACATCGCGTTGAACGAGCCTTGGTTGTTGCTGGAAACCGATTGCAGCTGCCCGGTAGGGGTCGACTGCAAGCACGCTGCGGCGATGCTGTTCAGCGCAGCCAGCCGTGGCCTGTCCGCTCTGGCTCCCGACGCGCGGGCACCGGTCATCCTGCCTGCCTGGCTGGCCCGGCTGCATGCCCTCAAGGACGAGCAGGAACTGTCGTCATGGGACCAGTGGCTGGCTTCACTCGACCGCGTCTCCAGCACCATGCCAGGCGCCGACCCGGAGCGCCGCTTCGGCGTGCTGCTGCGCGGCGACGACACGCAGCGTCGCGGCCTGATGGCGCTGCCGGTCTGGTTGCGACCATCGAAAAGCCGCAACGGCACCGGCGCCCTGGTCGACCCGCAACCACTGCGCCTGGACGACCACCTCGGTGCGGTACCCGCGCCGGCGGAAGGCTGGCCGGAGCCGGTAGCCACGGCGCTCACCGTACTGCTGGCCGCGCCCACGGCCTACCACCGCAACGCCGTATGGTTGTCGATCCGCTCGGTCCACACGGAACGAGCGCTGGAACAGGTGCTGGCCCATTACCCGGCCTGGCACGAACGCGGCAACCAGCCGATCGAGCGCGGTCCCGTCGTGCCCGCCACCCTGGAGTGGATCGAAGCCGCCGACGGCAGCCAACGCCTGCGCATGAACCTGGACGCAGGCGACTCGGAACTGCTGGTCGGCGCCAGCCTCTGGTACGTGCAACCGAAAACCGCCCGCTATGGCCGCGTCGACGGCGATGCACAACTGTTCGAACAACTGGGCAGCGCACCCGTGCTGCAGCCGCAGCAACTCGCGGCGGTGCGCCAACGGCTGGCCACATCTGCCGCCGGGCGCCGCCTGCCCGCGCCCGTGGAACGCGGTCCGGCACAGGCCGTACGCGTGCAGCCGGTGCCCGTGTTGCAGTTGCGTCCGGAGCGCATCCACCACTGGAACGGCCGCACCGGCGGCATCGGCGTGGCGGCGCTGCGCTACGACTATGCCGGCCACGCCGTGCAGGCCCGCGAAACCGCCGCCATCGTCAACCGTCTCGACGGGCAGGCCATCCACGAGATCCACCGCGACCCCGCCGCCGAGCAACGCTGGCTGCAATTGCTGCAGCAGCATGACCTGTACCCGCTGCATACGCTGGATTCCGGCTACCTGCCACGGACCGGGCCTGACCGATCCGGCGACTGGTATGCGCGCACCACGGTCCGCAAGCCGCCGTTGGCGCCGGAGGCGTGGGCGCCGCTGCTCGCCCGACTCGAAGCGGCGGGCTTCCGCATCGAATACGCCGACGACTTCCCGCACGAGCGACTGGTCGCCATCGACGAATGGCATGCAGAACTTATTTCCTCCGGCAACGCCTGGTTCGACGTGTCGCTGGGCGTGGACGTGGAAGGCGAGCGCATCGACCTGCTGCCGGTGCTACGCCAGCTGATCGCCGACCCGGCCTTTCCGCGCAAGCCCGCCGCGCGCGAAAAGAACAACGCCACCTGGCCGGTGAAGCTGGATGCCACGCGCCGCACCGAGGTGCCGCTGACGCGCCTGCGCGCACTGATCGAGCCGCTGCTGGAATGGCTGGAAGGCGGGCACGAGGCCGGCCCGCGCATTCATCGCAGCCAGGCCGGGGAACTCGACGCCAGCGGAGTGCCGTGGCGCGGCGACGAGGCCCTGCGCACCCTGTTGCAGCAACTGCGCAACCGCCCGCCGGCCAAACCGCCACGGGGTTTCAAGGCCACCCTGCGCCCCTACCAGCGCGACGGCCTGGCGTGGCTGGACTTCCTCGGCGCGGCGGGCCTCGGCGGCATCCTTGCCGACGACATGGGTCTGGGCAAGACCGTGCAGGTGCTCGCCCACATCCTCGGCGAACAGCAACGCGGACGACTCGCGGAACCCGCCCTGGTCGTCGCGCCCACCTCGCTGGTCGGCAACTGGCAGGCCGAGGCCGCGCGCTTCGCACCGCAACTGAAGGTGCTGGTGCTGCACGGCAGCGACCGCGCCGACCGCTACGACACGATCGCCGGCCACGACCTGGTCGTCACCACCTACCCGCTGCTGCCGCGCGACCGCGACAGGCTTATCGAGGCGAGATTCTCCCTGCTGATACTCGATGAGGCGCAGGCGATCAAGAACGCCGCCAGCCAGGCCTCGCAGGTCGTGCGCGAGATCCCCGCCACGCGCCGCCTCGCCATGACCGGCACGCCGCTGGAAAACCACCTCGGCGAACTGTGGGCGCAGTTCGACGCGGTGGAGCCGGGCCTGCTCGGCAGCCAGCGCCAGTTCGTGCGCCACTACCGCACGCCGATCGAGAAGCACGGCGATCGCGAGCGCCAGCAGCGGCTCAACCGGCGAATCGGCCCGCTGCTGCTGCGCCGGCGCAAGGACGACGTACTCACCGACCTGCCGCCCAAGACCGAGATCGTGCGCACGCTGGAGCTGGAACACGACCAGCGCGCCCTGTATGAAACCCTGCGCCTGGCCCAGCACGAACGCGTACGCCAGGCGGTGGCCGAACGCGGCCTCGCCCAGAGCGGCATCATCGTGCTCGACGCCCTGCTCAAGCTGCGCCAGGCCTGCTGCGATCCGCGCCTGGTCAAGCTCGCCAGCGCGAAGAAGGTGAAGACCAGCGCCAAGCTCGACGCCCTGCTGGAACTGCTCGACGGCCTGCTCGCCGACGGCCGCCGCGTTCTGCTGTTCTCGCAGTTCACCGAAATGCTGGGCCTGATCGAAACGGCCCTGCACCGGCGCGGCATCGCCCACTGCACCCTCACCGGCCAGACCCCGGCGCGCGAACGCACCGCCATGGTCAAGCGCTTCCAGCAAGGCGCCGTGCCGCTGTTCCTGATCAGTCTCAAAGCCGGCGGCACCGGCCTCAACCTCACCGCCGCCGACACCGTGATCCACTACGACCCCTGGTGGAACCCCGCCGCCGAAGCCCAGGCCACCGACCGCGCTCACCGCATCGGCCAGGAAAAACCGGTCTTCGTCTACCGCCTGATCTGCAAAGGCACGGTGGAAGAAAAGATCCAGGCCATGCAAGGCCGCAAGGCCGAACTCGCCCGAGCCGTGCTCGAGGGCGGCGGCGCCAGCACGCGACTGCGGTTTGACGAGAAGGATCTGGAGGCGTTGTTCGGGGGGATGTAGCTAAGCGCGCCCTGGTGTCTGCCGGCTATGGGAACCGGCCACTCCCTATCTACACCCGTGGCACGCCAAGAACCATTCCGGCATCGAGGATCAACTCCGACGCGAGTGTCGCGAACGCGGCTTTGCGGAGCCCATTGCGTTTGAATCCTTCGCCGAAGCGCATGTGGGCAAAGGCCGCATGCGTCGACCAATCCACTTCCGTCGCTTTCGAGGCCGGCGCGGGCTAAGCCAGCCTGATCGCTTGGGCAGCTTCTGGGGGCTGACCTTTGCCGAACCACTGACCGGGCCACTGGCTCTGGGCTTCGCCTGCCACTACGGCCTGGGAATGTTCAAACCTGTGCCTTAAAATGAAAATAAAATTGCTTTATGTTTATTAAAAGCATATTTTATTTCCTATGCCAAAGCGCACCCCACCCATCTTCCCCACCGCCGTCGAGCGCCTCACAGCGCTCGGCGCCCGGTTGCGCGCGGCGCGCCTGCGGCGGCGCATGACGCAGGCGGCGCTGGCGGCGCGGGCCGATGTGTCGTTGCCCACCTTCCGCAAGCTGGAGCAAGGCGAAGGTTCGAGCAGTCTGGCCACTTTGATGCGCACGATGGAGGTGCTGGGGCTGGATCACGACCTCGACCTCCTGGCCAAGGAAGACGAACTCGGCCGCCGTCTGCAGGACATTCGCCAGGTGGGCGCGCCACGCGGCAGGCGCAAGTCGTGAGCGCGCTCCGAAACCGTGCTGGAAGTGGTACTGGACGACGCCAGCTCGGGCCAACCGGGCGATCGGCAGCTTGCACTGCGAGCGGCATGGCGCCATCGAGGCCGAGGTGCGCGACGCCGTGGCCCGTTGGCCGGCCATCGCCACCGAACTCAAGCTGCCGCGCACGGCGCGCGATCAATTGGCTGCCCTGATCGGCGATTGAAGCCGTCACACCATGGCGCAAGAAGTTGTCGCCCCAGCCGCGCGGGAGTAAAACCCGGATACGGATCGGCGAACGCCATGAGGAGCGGCTTTCGATGGAACCGAAGCAGGGGGATCTCGAACTTCCGTTTCCGGAGCTGGGCGGCGATCAACCGCCGATTCCGGTGCGCACGCTCAACGAGCACGTTTACTGTCCGCGCCTGGCTTACCTGGAATGGGTGCAAGGCGAGTGGGCCGATTCGGCGGACACCGTGGAAGGACGCCACAAGCACCAGCGGGTGGACAAACCTTCCGGCGACCTGCCCGATGCCGAAACCGCCGAGGAAGAACACGCCGAGATCCATGCGCGCTCGATCATCCGCCGTGATCCGCAGCGAAGAGCTGCGGCCTCATTGAAGCATTGAAGCGTAGCGCGTCGGCGGCGACGCGCCCTCACTTACCGCAACTTACTTCACCGAGAAATCCTTGCTGGCCACCTGGTTGCCGTTCAAAGAGATCTCCACCTTGTAGCTGCCGGTGGGGAAACCGTCGGGCTTGCTGATCATGAACGCGGTGGTTTGCGGCCCCGCGGCGTCGAGGGATTTGCTGTCCTCGTGCACCATCTGTCCGTCCTGGGTGGTCCACTTCGCCGCTAGCGTCGCGGTGCCTTTGCCAGTGGTGTCGACCGAGACGTAGATGGGATCCTTCGGCGCGAAACTGGTGCCGCTGGCGAGAATCCTGTTGTTGGCATCGACCGTCGAGCCCAGTTCCACCGAGCCGACGCTGACCCCGGTGGGCGCGCTGTTGTTCACGGCCGTCGGCGCCGTCGAGGCGGGTGGCGGCGCTACCGCGGGCGTCGGTGCCGTCGCCGTGGTTGGCGGCGTACGCGATGGCGCCGGCGCCGTCGATTCGTCGTTCTTGCCGCACGCGCTCAAGGCCAGCATCGCAGCCAGCGACGCGGCAAGGACCAGGGGTTGGCGAGTGATCTTCATGGAGCTACCTCCTGCTTCAGGACTTGGCGGAAATCTTCAGGACCCGGCCGCTCCTGATCCGGTCCGGATCGGAGAGTCGGCCGCGGTTGGCGTCGAGGATCCGCTTCCACGCGTTCGTATTGCCGTAGAAGTGTTTGGCGACGCACCCAGCGCGATGGAGCTCGCTCGGCCCCGCACATCGGAAAATCAGCGTTGCCGGCCTCGTCGCCCAGCGCACGCCACTCCGTCCGCGAACGGGATCAGTGGTAACCACCTTGCGGTTAACGGGTTGTGAGTGTGGCGGCAAAGCGTTCAGCTGGGTGTCGCGAGAAGCGGCCGTATCAACCGATGCCGGGGCGGGCTACCATCGGATGGCGCCTCTGTCGCCGCGCCCACCACGCTCTTCGCCGCTCGGCGAGGCACGAGAAGATCACGTACAGCGCGGGGGTGCTGAGCAGGGTGAGGCTCTGCGAGATGAGCAGGCCGCCGATCAGGGCGATGCCGAGCGGACGGCGCAGCTCGCTGCCTTCGCCGAGGCCGATGGCGATCGGCAGCGCGGCGAGGATGGCGACCATGGTGGTCATCATGATCGGGCGGAAGCGCACGGTGCACGCCTCGCGCGCCGCTTCCAGCGGGCTCTTGCCGTGTTCGCGCTCGGCGACCAGAGCGAAGTCGATCATCATGATCGCGTTCTTCTTGACGATGCCGATCAAAAGCACCAGCGCGATCTGCGCCACCACCGACAGTTCGGTGCCGGTGATCCACAGCGCCAGCAATGCGCCGGCGCCGGCGGCCGGCAGGGTGGAAAGGATGGTGACCGGATGGACCAGGTTCTCGTACAGCATGCCGAGCACGATGTAGACGGTGAGCACGGCGGCGAGGATCAGCCAGCCCATGCCGCTCTGCGACTGCTGGAAACGGCGGAAGTCGCTGCCCATCTTCACCCGGATGTCGCCGGGCATGCGCATGTTCTGCACGGTGGCCTGGATGAGCGCCATCGCTTCGCCCATGCTCACGCCAAGGGCGAGGTTGAAGCTGAGGTCCATCGTGGTGTACTGGTTTTCGTGGGTGATCCGCGACGGTGCCACCCCGGGCTCCTGCCGCGCGAAGGCGGTGATCGGGATCATCTTGCCGCCGCTCGAGCGCACGTAGATGCGGTTGAGCGCCTCCGGCGTGGCCGTCTGCACCGGCAGCGCGTTGACCACCACCTGGTACTGGTTGATATCCGAATAGATGGTGGACACCTGGCGCTGGCCGAACGCGTCGTACAGCGCGCCGTCGACGGCGCCGACGGACACGCCGAGCCGCGCGGCCTTGTCGCGGTCGATCACGATGTTCTGGCGCAGGCCGGCCTCGTCGACATCGGTGCCGACGTCGCGCAGCCTGGGGTTCTTCTTCAGCTCGGCCTGCAGTTTCGGCAGCCACGCCTGCAGGCTGGCGAGGTCGTTGCCCTGCAGCGAGACCTGGTACTGCGCGCCCTGGCTGGTGCCGCCGCCACCGCTGGGCAGGTCCTGCACCGGGCGCAGGCGCAGGTTGAGGTCGGGATAGTGCGCCGCCTTCGCGCTGAGCCGCGCCAGCACCGCGAAGGTATCGTCCTGGCGGCCGTCGGCGCGGCTCTTCAGGTCGATGTTGAACGAGCCGCTGGTGCCCTGCCGGCTGCTGCCCAGGCGCGAGCCCACGGTGGCGACGTCGGGGTCCGCCATCAGCATGGTGGTGAGCCGTTTCAGGCGCTGCTCGGATTCGCCGAACGACACGGTGGCGCTGGAGGTGGCGCGGCCCCAGATCAGGCCGGTGTCCTGCGCCGGGAACAGGCCGGCCTTGACCACGCCGAACAGGTAGAACGTGGCCACGATCAGCACCAGCGGAGTCAGCGAGAACGCCAGCGCGTGGCGCAGCGAGAAATCCAGCGCGCGGGTATAGGCGCGCAGCATGCCGGCGTGGAAACCGTCCAGCACGCGGGCCAGCCGCGACGGCGGCGCCTGTGGCTTCGCGGCATGCCCGCCGAGGAATCGCCCGCACAGCGCCGGCGTCAGCGTCAGCGAAACCGTCGCCGAGACCACGATCGCCGCCACCAGGGTCACCGAGAACTCGTGCATGAACATGCCGGTGATGCCGCCGGCGAACAGCAGCGGGATGAACACCGCGATCAGCGAGACGGTGATCGAGACGATGGTGAAGCCGATCTCC
Source organism: Rhodanobacter sp. GW835-FHT13D09 (assembly GCF_058793995.1). Classification (NCBI taxonomy): domain Bacteria; kingdom Pseudomonadati; phylum Pseudomonadota; class Gammaproteobacteria; order Lysobacterales; family Rhodanobacteraceae; genus Rhodanobacter; species Rhodanobacter sp. GW835-FHT13D09. Next base: position 53,567 of record NZ_JBXAGL010000012.1, read on the forward strand.
CTCGCGCCGGCGAGCGTCGCCTCCATCCGCGTCATGCCGGCATCGATGTGGCGGATGATGTTCTCGATCACCACGATGGCGTCGTCGACCACGAAGCCGATCGCGATCACCAGCGCCAGCAGGGTGAGGTTGTTCAGCGTGTAGCCGAGGATGTACATCACCACGAACGCGCCGGCCAGCGACAGCGGCACCGCCACCGCGGCGATCAGCGTGGGCGCCAGCCGGCGCAGGAACAGCGCCATCGTCAGCACCACCATCGCCAGCGAGATCAGCAAGGTGGCCTGCACCTCGTGCAGCGAGGCGCGGATGGTCGGCGTACCGTCGAAGAACGGGCTCAGCACGGTGCCGGGCGACAGGTAGCCGCGCAGCATCGGCAGCTGTTCCTTGACCAGGTCGACGGTGGCGATGATGTTGGCGTCGGCCTTCTTGTAGACGTACATCAGCACAGCCGGCTTGCCGTGGAACCAGGCGGCCTGGTAGGCGTCCTGCTGGCCGGCGTAGACGTGGGCCACGTCGGCCAGCCGCACCGGCGTGCCGTTGTGGCTGGCGATCACCAGCTGGGCGAAGTCCTCCGCGCCGTGCAGCTGGGCGGTGGCGCTGATCGACATGGTGGTGGTGCCGTTGGACAGGAAGCCCTCCGGCGAGGTCACGTTGGCCGCGCTCAGCGCATTGCGCAGCTGGTCGGGCGACAGGCCCATCGCATTCAGCGCGCGCAGGTTCACGTCGACGCGGACCGCCGGCGTGGCCGCGCCGGCGATCTCCACCGACGACACGCCCGGCAGCTGGCGCAGCCGCTGCGCCAGCAGGGTGTCGGACAGGTTGTACAGGTCGGCCGCCGATTGCGTGTCCGAGGTCAGCGCCAGCGCGATGATCGGGTCGTCGTTCGGATTCGCCTTCTGGTAGCTGGGCGCACCGTTGAGGCCGCTGGGCAGGTCCGGCGCCGCCGCGTTGATCGCCGCCTGCACGTCGCGGGCGGCGGCATCCAGGTCGGTGCCGGTGCGGAACATCATGAACACGAAGCTGCGCCCCTCGGAACTGGACGAGCGCATGGTGTCGATGCCGGGCACCTGACCCAGGTGGCGTTCCAGCGGCGCGGCCACGGTGGAGGCCATCGTGCTGGCATCGGCGCCGGCCTGGCTGGCCTGCACGAAGATCGCCGGGAACTGCATGTTCGGCAGCGCCGCCACGCCGAGCAGGAAGTAGGCGATCGCGCCGGCCACGAACAACCCCATCGCCAGCAGCGAGGTGCCGATCGGGCGGCGGATGAAGGTGCCGGAGAGGTTCATGGATTCAACGCGGACGGGGACGGACGGGGGTGCGGGGACAAATCATCCCACCCTCAACGTCCGGGCCGAGGAAAGGTTGATCGCGAGGCTGCGCGAAGAGCGACCCCACCCCGGCCCTCCCCTGCGAGCAGGGGAGGGAGCAAAGCACGGCACCTCCCCCTGCGCAGCAGGAGGAGGTGGGGAGGGGGTGCTTTTGACTTTGCGGCGAAGAGCGACCCCACCCCAACCCTCCCCTGCAGGCAGGGGAGGGAGCGGGACACAGCGGACTCACGCCGCACTGCGGGCCTGGGCGTGGGCCAGCGCACGCCGTTCGCGGCGCGCTTCCAGCCAGTCGGAGAAGCGCTCCATGTACAGGTAGATCACCGGCGTGGTGTACAGCGTGACCAGCTGCGACAGCAGCAGGCCGCCCACGATCGACACGCCCAGCGGCCGGCGCAGCTCGGCGCCGATGCCGTTGCCCAGCGCCAGCGGCAGCGCGCCGAGCATCGCCGCCGCGGTGGTCATCATGATCGGACGGAAGCGCAGCAGGCAGGCGCGGCGGATCGCATCGCGCGCGTTGAGTCCGGTGCGGCGTGCCTCGATCGCGAAGTCGATCATCATGATCGCGTTTTTCTTCACGATGCCGATCAGCAGCACGATGCCGACGATGCCGTCCACCGACAGGCTCATGCCGAACATGATCAGCGCCAGCAGCGCGCCGACGCCGGCCGGCGGCAGCGTGGAGATGATCGTCAGCGGATGGATGTAGCTCTCGTACAGCACGCCCAGCACGATGTAGATCACCACGATCGCGGCCAGCAGCAGCAGGACTTCGTCGCCGAGCGAGGAGGTGAACTCGGCCGCCTTGCCGACGAACTCGCCGCGCACCTGCGGCGGGAAGTCCAGCTGCCGCTCGACCTGGTGGATCGCCGCCACCGCGTCGGACAGCGAGTAGCCCGGCGCCACGTTGAACGCCAGCGTCACCGCCGGCAGCTGCTGCTGGTGGCTGACCACCAGCGGCGCGCTGGTCACCCGCGCGCTGACCAGCGCGGACAGCGGGATGTTGCCGCCCGCGCCGATCTGGAAGCCGATGTTGCCGGTGTTGCCGATGCCCGACGGCGTCGCCGAGTTGCTCGACTTCAGCTGGCCGAAGCTGGTCGCGTTGCTGCCGGTGAGCGCGCCGTTGCCGTTGCCGCGCACGGTGAGCTTGGTCAGCAGGTCGTCGCTGGTGCGGAACTCCGGCGCCACCTCCAGCACCACGCGGTACTGGTTGAGCTGGGTGAAGATGGTGGAGATCTGGCGCTGGCCGAACGCGTCGTACAGGGTGTCGTCGATGGTCTGCACCGGCACGCCGAGGCGGCTGGCCTTCTCGCGGTCGATGGCGAGCTTCAGCGCGTTGCCGTTGTTGGCGAGGTTGTTGTCGACGTCGGCCAGCTCCGGCCGCTGGCGCATCGCCTGGGTCATCTGGTTGGCGTAGCCGGCCAGCTCGGCCGCGTTCACCTCGGACAGCGAGTACTGGTACTCGGTGGCGGCGACGCGGCTGTCCAGCGTCACGTCCTGCACCGGCTTCAGGTACAGCGCCACGCCGGGGATCCCGGCCACCGCGTGCTGCAGGCGCGGCAGCAGCGCGTCCAGGCCGTCGCGCTCGCCGCGGTCCTTCAGCACGATGCTGAGCTGCCCCTGGTTGAGCGTGGGGTTGATCGTGCCGGCGCCGATGAAGGCGGCCACGCCGGCCACCGCGGGATCCTTGCGCAGCGCCTCGGCGACGGCACGGGTGCGGTCTTCCATCTGCGGGAACGCGATGTTGTCGTCGGCCTGCACCACGCCGGTGATCAGGCCGGTGTCCTGCTCGGGCAGCAGGCCCTTGGGGATCACGATGTACAGGAACACGGTGAGCACCACCGCGGCCCCGGCGACCAGCATGGTCAGGCGCTGGTGGCCCAGCACCCAGTCCAGCGAGCTTTCGTAGACGCCGACCGTGCGCGACCACACCGTGCGCTTGCCGGCGGCCAAGTGGCGCTCGTGCGCGTCGTCGCCCTCGGGCAGCTGGTCGGGCTTGAGCAGGTAGGCGCACATCATCGGCGTCAGCGTCAGCGACACCAGCATCGAGATGGTCACCGCGATGGTCAGCACCCAGGCGAACTCGTGGAACAGCCGGCCGGTGACGCCGGGCATCAAGAGCAGCGGCAGGAACACCGCCACCAGCGACACGGTCAGCGACAGCACGGTGAAGCCGATCTCCTTCGCGCCGACCTCGGCCGCCTCCTTGCCATCCCGGCCCTGCTCGATGTAGCGCACGATGTTCTCGATCATCACGATCGCATCGTCCACCACGAAGCCGGTGGCCACGGTGAGCGCCATCAGCGAGAGGTTGTCCAGCGACATGCCGGTGAACGACATCACGCCGAACGTGCCCAGCAGCGACAACGGCACCGCCACCGACGGAATCACCGTGGCCCACAGCCGGCGCAGGAACACGAAGATCACGCCCACCACCAGGAACACGGTGAGGATCAGGGTGAACTCGACGTCGTGCACCGAGGCGCGGATGGTCACCGTGCGGTCGGCGAACACGTCCAGGTGCACGTCGGCCGGCAGCGCGCTGCGCAGCTCGGGCAGCACGTTGCGGATCTGCTCCACCGTCTGCACGATGTTCGCGCCGGGCTGGCGGCGCACGTCCAGCAGCACCGCCGGCTTGCCGTCCGCCCACGCGGCGAGCTGGTCGTTCTCGACGCCGTCGACCACGTTGGCCACGTCGGACAGGCGCACCGGCGAGCCGTTCTTGTAGCTGATGATGGTGTTCTTGTACTCGGCCGCGTCCTTCAGCTGGTCGTTGGTGCCGATCGAGTAGCTCTGCGTCTTGCCGTTCAGCGTGCCCTTGGGCGCGTTGACGTTGGCCTGGGTCAGCGCGCTGCGCACGTCCTCCAGGGTCAGGCCGAGGTTGGACAGCTGCGCCGGGTTCACCTGCACGCGCACCGCGGGGCGCACGTTGCCGGCGATCGAGACCAGGCCCACGCCCTGCACCTGCGACAGCTTCTGCGCGATGATCGAGTCGGCCAGGTCGTTCACCTCGCGCAGCTGGCGGCTGTCGGAGGTGAGCTTGAGGGTGAGGATCGGCGCGTCGGCCGGATTCACCCGGTTGTACACCGGCGGGTACGGCAGGTTGCCCGGCAGCGTGCCCTTGGCCTGGTTGATCGCCGCCTGCACGTCCTGCGCGGCGATGTCGATGTCGCGGTCCATCGCGAACTGCAGGATGATCGTGGACAGCCCGGCGGAGGAATCCGAGCTCATCATGGTGAGCCCGGAGATCTGCCCCAGGTTGCGCTCCAGCGGGGTGGTGATCAGCGCGGCCATGGTGCTGGCGCTGGCGCCCGGGTACTGCGTGCTCACCACCAGGCTCGGCGCCTCGATCTCCGGCAGCGCCGAGACCGGCAGCTGGCGGTAGCCGAGGATGCCGAGCAGCAGCACCGCCACCATCAGCAGCGAGGTGGCGATCGGCCGGCGAATGAAGAGTGTCGAGAATCCCATGGCTATCCGTAACGTGTAGGTGCGGTTTCCGCCGCGATCATGGCCAGGGCACGGCCGGGTTCACGCGACGGCGGTGTCATGCAGGGCCGGCACGCGGCCGCTCAGCCGCGACGGCGACCGCCACCGTTCTTGCTGTTCTGCTTGGCCTTCTCCAGCTCGGCCGCGGTCGGCGCCGCCGGCACTTCACCCGGCTTCAGCGCGTTGACCTTGCTGCCCGGCTTCAACCGGAACTGGCCCTCGGTGACCACCCGGTCGCCGGCCATGAGCCCGCTGCCGATCATCACGTGGCTGTCGCCCACCTCGCCGGCCACCTGCACCGGCTGCATCTTGACCGTGCTGTCGGCCTGCACCTGGTACACGTAATCCCCGTCGGGCCCGCGCTGCACCGCCTGCGCCGGGATCACCAGGCCGCCGTCGACGGTGTTCACCAGCAGCTGCACATTGACGAACTGGCCCGGCCACAGCTCGTTCTTCGCGTTCGGGAACTCCGACTTCAGGCGGAACGTGCCGGTGCTGGTGTCGATCTGGTTGTCGACCACCTTGAGCACGCCGCCGCTGGCGATCGGGTGCGCGTCGGTGCGGTCCAGCGCGGTCACCTGCAGCGCGGCGCCTTCCTGCGCGGCGGCGCGGCGCACCAGGTCAAGGTTCTGCTCGGGCAGGGTGAACATCACGTTGATCGGATGCAGCTGGGTCAGCGTGACGATCGCGCTGGAGGTGGTGACCACGTTGCCGGGGTCGACCGCGCGGATGCCGGCCAGGCCGTCGATCGGCGACAGCACGCGGGTGTAGTTCAGCTGCACCTGGCCATCGCGCACGTTGGCCGCGTCGGCCGCCACCGCCGCCTCGTACTGCGCGGCGGTGTTGCGCAGGGTGTCCAGTTCCTGCTTGGAGATGTAGCCCTTGGCGGCCAGGTCCTGGCTGCGCAGCAGGTTGCTCCTGGCGGTGGCCAGCAGCGCCTGGTCCTGGCGCTGCTTCGCCACGGCCTGGTCGTAGGTGGCCTGGTAGGTGCGCGGGTCGATCTGCGCCAGCAGCTGGCCCTTCTTCACCGGCTGGCCTTCGGTGAACTCCAGACTGAGCAGCTGGCCGCCCACCTGCGGATTCACGGTGACCGTGTTGAGCGCCTGCACCGTGCCCAGCGCGGTCAGGTAGACCGGCACGTTCTGCTTGACCACCGGCACCACGGTGACCGGCACCGGCGGCGTCTCGTCCTTCCCATCCTTGCCCTTGCCGGCGGCCGTCGCTGCCGACCCCTGGCCGGCGGGCTTGTGCAGCAGGCGAAATCCCACACCGGCCACCACGATCACGGCAATGACGATCAACGCGATCTTCCAAAAACGCGACATGCGAAACTCCTGGGCTAAACGGTGCGTTCGGCCGGCACTCCACCACGCGGCATGCGTCGGTGATGTGACTGGCGTCTTTCAGTCGGCGCGGGTGGCGCCTGGCGGGGGGAGCATAGGCGCAGTTGAACGGCATTGAACAATGCCGGTTGACAGGGGGGCGCCATGACCGATGGCAGGGTGGCCGGCCGGCTTTGGCCCTTTCCCGGCCCGGCACCGGCCGCCGCGGCATGGCGACGGATCGCCACGGAGGCCTGAAACTTGCCGCGCGCTTCGTCTATAATCCGCGACTGGTTCGGCTGCCCGATCCGTGAACGGGCCAGCCGGCAGATGCGATCCACGCCGTGCACCCACTCGCGGCGACCCACGCCGGGGCGAAACCATCGCGCCGGCGCGACACAAGCAACAGGCCATTCAGGCAGGCCGGGGCAGCCATCGTGGCGTTCCGTCCGGCCCACTGACAGGAGTACGTGCGTGAGCGGTCCCATGAGCAAATCCGATCAGAGCGTCCTGCGCCAGTTCTCGATCATGATCGGGGGTCTGGCGGTATTGACGGTGGTACTGATCTTCACAGCGCTGGCGATCCACGATCACGAGCCGAAGGAATCCAACCCGAACCAGCCGGCCATGGTCGCCGCGCGGATCGCGCCGGCCGGCGCGGTGTACGCCGGCGACACCGGCCGCGCCGCGATGCAGGCCGCCGCCGATGCCGCCGCCAAGGCCGCCGCCTCGCAGGTCGCCTACGGCGGCACCACCGACGGCAAGGCGATCTTCGATCACCTGTGCACCAGCTGCCACACCGCCGGCGTGGCCGGGGCCCCCAAGGTGGGCGACAAGGCCGCCTGGGCCCCGCGCCTCGCCCAGGGCATCGACACCCTGGTCAAGCATGCGATCGAGGGCTACCATGGCCCGGACGGCAACTTCATGCCGGCCAAGGGCGGCAACCCGGCGCTCACCACCGAGCAGGTGACCAACGCCGTGCACTGGATCGCCGATCAGGCCAAGTAATTGGCCTGATCCAACAAGCTTTCTTCAAACGCCGCCTTCGGGCGGCGTTTTCGTTTGCCCCTCCCCCTGCAAAGCAGGGGGAGGTTGGGAGGGGGTAGCACGTTACGGGGAAGATCAAAAACACCCCTCGCCTGAAGGAATCCCTTCAGTCGCCCAACCCTCCCCCTGCCCGCGCAGGGGGAGCGAGTACACCCACTCACTGCGCATGCATGCCGATCCACTCCCGCGCGAACTCCCGCAACTGCGGAAAGAACGCCTCGAAGCGCTCCTGCAGGGCGGCGTCCCGCTCCAGCAGCACGGGCAGCGCCGAACCCAGCGGATTGCCGCGGCTCAGGCGCTGCCCGATGCCGCCCAGCGCCTCGCCCAGCATCGCGGGGTCGGCGTAGCCGGCAGGCAGGCCATGGCGCTCCATGTAGCCACGGAACCGCCGCAGGCCGTCCGGCAGCAACGCATCCTGCCGCCACAGCTGGGCACGCAGGGCGGCGGCATACGCCGGCAGCGGCTGCGCGCTCCACTGCGGGAAATCCCGCGCCAGGCAGTGGTCGAACCACATGTCGAGCAGGATCCCGGCATAGCGGCGATACGGCGGGGGCAGCAGCGCCCGGGCCGCCAGCACCTCGGGGTGGGCGTCGGTGTAGACGTCGATCGCGCGATGCAGGCGGATCCCCTCGACCACGCGCGGCGGCCATGCCAGCGCCTCCGCCCGCCCGTGCACGAAATCGCCCAGCATGCCGCCCAGCCGCAGGGCCTCGTCGTCGCCCGCCAGCAGCACGTGGGCCAGGTGGTTCATCCGCGCCGTCCGCGGCAACCGAGCCGCCCGGCGGTTATCATCGCCTGCATGACGCCCACCGAGCTCCCCGCCGCACCTGCCGGCTTTCCGGATATCGCCGCCAGTTTCATGCTCGACGGTCCCGCCGGCAAGCTGGAGACGATCAGCGACATCGCCGAACCGGCCTGCGCGCGCCGCGGCGTGGCGGTGATCTGCCATCCGCTCACGACCGAGGGCGGCAGCATGCACAACAAGGTGGTGACGATGGCCGAGCGCGCGCTGCGCGAATCCGGCCTGGACACCGTGCGCTTCAACTTCCGCGGCGCCGGCAATTCGCGCGGCGAGTACGACCATGGCCACGGCGAAAGCGACGACCTGGCCGCCGTGGTGGCCTGGGTGCGCCGCATGCGCCCGCACGACGCGCTGTGGCTGGCCGGCTTCTCGTTCGGCAGCTACGTGACCATCGCCAACGCGGTGCGCCTGCGCGCCGACGCACTGGTCAGCATCGCACCGCCGGTGGGGCGCTGGCCGTTCGACGCGGTCGCGCTGCCGACCTGCCCGTGGCTGATCGTGCAGGGCGAAGCCGACGAGATCGTCGAGCCGCAGGCGGTGTTCGACTGGGCCGGGACGCTGGAGCATCGGCCCGAACTGGTGCGCATGCCCGAGACCAGCCACTTCTTCCATCGCCGGCTGATGGACCTGCGCGGCGCGATCAGGCACGCGATACGCGGCTGGCTGCCACCCTTGCGGCGCGGCTGACGCCGGCCACCGCCCCTTTCCGAAGACCCGTCCGCTCCATGAGTGAAACCCCCTCGCCAGCGCCCACCGCGCGCTACCTCGAAGGCGTCGCCGCGCATCGCTGGGAATCCGACCCGACCCAGCTGGCGCTGCTGCCGGAATTCGACCGCATGCACGCGGCGCTGTGCACCGGGCCGGCGAACGGCAGCGGCCTGCTCGGCCGCCTGAAATCCCTGCTCGGCAACGACCCGCCCGAGGCGGTGCCGGGCCTGTACCTGTGGGGCACGGTGGGCCGCGGCAAGACCTTCCTGATGGACCTGTTCGCCGCCAGCCTGCCGCACGGCGTGGTGCTGCGCCGGCACTTCCACCGCTTCATGGGCGAGGTGCACGAGCACCTGCGCGTACTGGGCGAGCGGCAGAGTCCGCTGGCGGAAGTGGCCGCCGGCCTCGCCGCGCGCTGCCGCGTGCTGTGCCTGGACGAGTTCCTGGTCAACGACATCGGCGACGCGATGATCCTGTCGGGCCTGCTCGACGCGCTGTTCGCGCGCGGCGTCACCCTGGTCACCACCTCCAACACCGCACCGACCAACCTGTACAAGGGCGGCCTGCAGCGCGCACGTTTCCTGCCCGCGATCGCGCTGATCGAGCGGCACTGCCACGTGGTCGAGATGGCCTCCGCGCACGACTGGCGCCTGCGCGCGCTGACCCAGGCCTCGGTCTACCTCACCCCGCCCGGTGCCGAGGCGCACCGCGCGCTGGAACGCATCTTCGCCGGCCAGGCCCGCGGCCACGTGCAGGAGCACGGCAGCCTGCACGTCAACGGCCGCGCGATCCCGTTCGTCAAGCGCGCTGACGACATCGTCTGGTTCGAGTTCGCCGCACTGTGCGAAGGCCCGCGCGCGGTGGCCGACTACATCGCGCTGGCCAAGGCCGGCCCGACGGTGATCGTCGCCAACGTGCCGCAGTTCACCGTCTACAGCGAGGACGCCGCCAAGCGTTTCGTGCAATTGGTGGACGAGTTCTACGACCGCCACGTCAAGCTGGTGCTGTCCGCCGCCGCGCCGATCACCGATCTGTACGACGGCGAACGCCTGCGCGCCGAGTTCGGCCGTACCGAGTCGCGCCTGATCGAGATGCAGAGCGAGGAATACCTGGCGCTGGACCATCGGCCCGAATGAACTGCTACCGTGCCGGCTGAGGATCGCTGCCGGAGCCACCCATGTTTCTTCCGCTTGCCGTCGCCCTGTTGCAGGCCGCCACCGGCCTGCCGCCCGGCCAGGATTTCAGTACGCGCGTGACGCAGGGCCGGCTGGCCGAGGCCGCCGCCACCGGGCCGGCCTACCAGAAGCAGCTGTGGGACCGGATCACCGCGCCCACCGCCGCGGCGCTGAAAGGCTGCATCGCCCGCCATGCGCCGGCCGACAAGTCGCCGTTCACCCTGGTCGCCGACGTCCAGGCCGACGGCAAGCCGACCCGGATCGAGGTGCTGCCGCCGACACCGGTCGCCACCTGCATGGCCGGCCGGTTTGCCAGCGGGATGCTGCCGCCGCCGCCCGCCACGCCGACTCCCTACCCGATCGAGATCGACTTCAGCATCGTGCCCTGAGCCGGCGTCGCGGCTGCCGCGCGCCCACCTCGACCATCCCCGCCACGGAGACATCCATGCACCGCACCGTCCTCGCCCTCGCCATCGCGCTGGCCGCCACCGCCATCGCACCGTTGCACGCCACCGACGCTTCCGGCGCACAGGCCATGGCGCAGCAGGAGCTGCCGCAGGTCATCGCGTGGCGGCGTGACATCCACCAGCACCCCGAGCTGAGCAACCGCGAGGTGCGCACCTCGGCGCTGGTGGCGCAGGAGCTGAGGAAGCTGGGGCTGGAAGTGCACACCGGCATCGCGCACACCGGCGTGGTCGGCCTGCTGAAGGGGGACCTGCCCGGGCCCCGACTGGCGATCCGTGCCGACATGGACGCCCTGCCGGTGACCGAGGAGGTGAACCTGCCGTTCGCCTCGAAGGCGAAGGGCGAGTACCGCGGCAAGACCGTCGGGGTGATGCACGCCTGCGGCCACGACGCGCATACCGCGATGCTGCTGGGCATGGCGCAGGCTCTGGCCGGAATGAAGAAGCAGCTGCACGGCTCGGTGCTGTTCGTGTTCCAGCCGGCCGAGGAAGGCGCGCCGGCGGGCGAGGAAGGCGGCGCCCCGCTGATGCTGAAGGAAGGCCTGTTCAAGCGGTTCAAGCCGGACGCGATGTTCGGCATGCACGTGGTCAGCGCGCTCAACGTGGGCACGGTGGCGGTGCGGCCGGGGCCGACGATGGCCGGCTCGGACTGGTTCCGCATGGTGGTGCACGGGCGCCAGACCCACGGCGCGATGCCGTGGAACGGGGTCGACCCGATCGTCACCGCCGCCGAGATCATCAGCACCGCGCAGACCATCGTCAGCCGCAAGCTGGACATCGGCACGCTGCCGGCGGTGCTCAGCTTCGGCATCGTCGAGGGTGGCTCACGCTACAACATCGTGCCGGACAAGGTGGAGCTGCAGGGCACCCTGCGCACGTTCGACGCCGGCATGCGCCAGCAGGCGATCGACAACCTGAAAAGCATCGCCGAGCACCTCGCCGCGGCGAACGGCGCCACCGTGGAAGAGCAGATCCCGGTCGGCGACAGCAACCCGGTGCTGGTCAACGACCCCGCGCTGGCCGCGCGCGTGCGCGACAGCCTGCGCAAGGCGATCGGCGCCGGGCACGTGATCGAGGCGAAGCCATGGATGGCCTCGGAGGACTTCGCCTACTTCGCGCAGGAAGTGCCGAGCGTGTATTTCTTCGTCGGCGCCACGCCAGTCGGCCAGGACGCCTCGAAGGCGCCGGCCAACCACTCGCCGAAATTCTTCCTCGACGAGGATGCGCTGAAGATCGGCATGGCCTCGATGCTGCAGGCCAGCCTGGATTACCTCGACGCACCGGCCTCCTGAGCGGCGCGCCCCGCGCAGGGACCGCCTGCCGCTCCCGCCGTCACGGGCTACACCCCGGCGCGGCGATCGGGGTGCGCCTGCTGGAAGCGGCGGTGGTGGATCAGCAGGCCGCTGAAGTAGACGATGTAGTAGCCGACCAGCAGGCCGATCACCAGCAGGGTCAGCGGCGTGAGCGCGTAACCCATCGGCGGCATCGTGCCGGGCGGGATCGCGGCCTGCTGCATCTGCGGCCACGCCACCAGCAGCCGCCAGGCCAGCCGGCCGAGCAGCAGCGCGGTGAGCAGCGCACCGATCCACGGGTTGGGCACATAGCAGTCGCCTTTCACCGGATCGATCTCGAAGCGGGTCAGCCGGATGCCGAGCAGGCCCAGCGCCCCGCCGGACAGCACGCCGGCGGCGAGGCCTTCGGCCAGGGCGACGCGGTGGAATCCGCCGAGCGCGAGCAGGCCACCGAGGAGCACGAACACCACGACGCGCACAGCCATCCGCCGGCGCCGGATCGGCTGGCAGCCGAACTGCCGGCTCACCCGCCGCCACACCATCCAGGCCAGCAGCGGCAGCATGATCAGGTAGTTGGTCAGGTGGGCCGGCATCGGCATCGCCGCGGTGATGGACTGCGCCAGCTTAGCCGGACCCTGTGCGGCCGGCGACTGACGTTTGTCACCCATCGCCACACCGGATGCCCCGCGACAGGCACGGCCTGCTGCAGCGGCCCTACCTCAGGGGAACCGGCGTGCTACTTCGCCTTGCCCTGGTTCGCCACGGCGGCCATCTTCGCCGCGATCGCCGCGGCGTCGCCTAGGTAGTAGTGGTTGAGCGGCTGCATCCGGTCGTCGAACTGGTACACCAGCGGCACGCCGTTGGGGATGTTCAACTCGACGATCGCCTCGTCGGAAATGCCGTCCAGGTACTTCACCAGCGCGCGCAGCGAATTGCCGTGCGCGGCCACCAGCACGCGCTGACCGGACCTGATCGCCGGCGCCAGCACTTCGTGCCAGTACGGCAGCACGCGGGCCACGGTGTCCTTCAGGCATTCGGTGTCGGGGATCTGCTCCGGATCGAGCGCCGCGTAGCGCGGGTCGTGCACCGACTCGTTCGCGGCACGCTCCAGCGGCGGCGGCGGGATGTCGTAGCTGCGGCGCCAGATCTTCACCTGGTCCTCGCCGTACTTCGCCGCGGTCTCGGCCTTGTTGAGGCCGGTGAGGCCGCCGTAGTGGCGCTCGTTGAGGCGCCAGTCGGTGAGTACCGGGATCCACATCAGGTCCATCGCGTCCTGCACGCCCCACAGCGTGCGCACCGCGCGCTTGAGCACCGAGGTGTGCGCCACGTCGAAGTGGTAGCCACCCTCGCGCAGCAGGCGACCGGCTTCGCGCGCCTCGGCCATGCCCTGCTCGGTGAGATCGACGTCGGCCCAGCCGCTGAAACGGTTGTCGAGGTTCCACTGCGATTGGCCGTGGCGGATCAGGACGAGCTTGTGCATGGGGGCGCCCAATAGTGAGATGTAAACGGGGAATGGTGCAGGCCGGCTCGGGCAGCGTCAAATGCGGCCCCTGCCACAGGTCATGCCAACCAGACGCGGCCGCGACGCATCCTAGCTAGGCAACCCCACTCAAGGAGACCGCCATGCGTCGATTCCCGACAATTCTCATCCTCGCCGCGCTGGCCGTGGGCCTGGGCCTGCCGCCGCTGGCCAGCGCACGCGACAACGATATCGACAAGGTCAACGGTTCGGTGCAGGTCGAAGCGGGCCAACAGGTCGGCGACGTCAGCACGGTCAACGGCGCGGTGCGTATCGCCGGCGGCGCCAGCGTGCACGAGGCCAGCACCGTCAACGGCAAGGTCGAGCTGGGCGACAAGGCCCAGGCCACCAAGCTGGGCACGGTCAACGGCGCGATCAGCCTGGGCAGCGCCAGCCGGGTCAGCGGCGAGGTGAGCGCGGTGAACGGCAGCATCCATCTGGCCCGCGGCGCCGACGTCGGCGGCCGGGTCGGCAACGTCAATGGCGCGATCGTGCTCGACGGCGCCCACGTCGCCGGCGGCCTTGGCACGGTCAGCGGAGACGTCACGGTGGGCGCGGACTCGCGCGTCGAGGGCGGCATCCTGGTCGACAAGCCGAACAATGGCTGGTTCCGCTGGGGCAGCGAGCGCAAGCCGATGATCGTGATCGGCCCGCACGCGGTGGTGCAGGGCACCCTGGAATTCCGCCGCGAGGTGGTGCTGAAGGTCAGCGACAGCGCGCAGATCGGCCCGGTGAAGGGGGCCACGGTGGAGAAGTTCAGCGGAGCCACGCCGTAATCCTTCCCCGCTTGTGGGCGATGCTCTTCCCAATCCCCGTAGAAAGCATCGCCTGCGAACGGCCTCCTACGACAGCCAGTCGCGCGGCTTGAGGTACTCGGCCAGCATCGCCTCGGCGGAGCCGGCCTCGGGCTGGTACGCGTACTCGAAGCGCACGCGCGGCGGCAGGCTCATCAGGATTGACTCGGTGCGCCCGCCCGACTGCAGGCCGAACAGCGTGCCGCGGTCGTAGACCAGGTTGAACTCCACGTAGCGGCCGCGCCGGTACAGCTGGAACTCGCGCTCGCGCTCGCCGTACGGCGTGGCCTTGCGCCGTTCGACGATCGGCAGGTAGGCGTCGAGGAAGCCCTGGCCCACGTCGCGGGTAAAGGCGAAGCAGCGCTCGAAGCCGCCCTCGCTGAGGTCGTCGTAGAACAACCCGCCCACGCCGCGGGTCTCGCTCCGGTGCTTCAGGTAGAAGTACTCGTCGCACCACTGCTTGTAGCGCGGGTAGACGTCCGCGCCATACGGCGCGCACAGGTCGCGCGCCACCGTATGCCAGTGGCGCACGTCTTCGTCCACCGGGTAGAAGGGAGTGAGGTCGAAGCCGCCACCGAACCACCACGCCGGCGATACGCCTTCCTTGCTGGCCTCGAAGTAGCGCACGTTGGCGTGGGTGGTGGGCACGTGCGGGTTCTTCGGGTGCAGCACCAGCGACACGCCGGTGGCGATGAAGCTGCCGCCGGCCAGCTCGGGCCGGTGCGCGGTGGCGCTGGGCGGCAACGGGTGGCCGTGTACGCGCGAGAAGTTCACCCCGGCCTGCTCGAACACCGCGCCGTCCCGCAGCACGCGGGTGCGCCCGCCGCCGCCGGCCTCGCGCGTCCATGCGTCTTCCTCGAAGCGCGCGCCGCCGTCGGCCTGCTCGATCGCGGCACAGATGCGGTCCTGCAATTCGCGCAGGAAGGTTTCGGCCTGGCTGGCTTGCTTGCTCATCGTCTTGCCCGTCGCTGTCGATACGGCAAGCTTAACAAGGCACCGGTCGTCGCCCCTGCGGCGCGGCGCCGCGCCGGCCTGCGCCAGATCAGCGGCCCGGCCGATCGGGTCAGCTGATTCGCTCCGCCATCCGGCGATGCCCGACCAGCCGCGCCCAGCGCAGCCCGAGGTCGGTCCACATCAGGTAGCTGGCCTCGAGCAGCAGCAGGCCGAGGTAGCGCCGCTGCCACGGCAGCGCAGGTTCGGCGGCGACCGGAGTGCCCTCGAAACCGAGCCGGCGTGCCAGCAGCAGGCAGCGCGCCAGGTGATAGCGGCTGGTCACCAGCGCCACCGGCGGGAGACCGGCATCGCCAGCCTCGACCAGCAGCAGGCGGCGAGCGTGGCGCAGGTTTTCCAGCGAACCGACCGAATCCTGTTCCAGTTCCACCCGCACCCCGGCGGACAGGCCGTGTGCCGCAACCAGGCGTGGCCGGCGACGGCCTCGCTGCACCGTCCACCGCTGCAGCCACCGAGCAGGAGCAGGTGGCCGGTCTGCTGCTGCTCGGCCAGCGCCAGCGCCCGGCGCAGGCGCTGCCGGTAGTCGTGCTCCGGCGCGTCGCGCTCGAGCCGGCGGCCGAACACCAGCGCCACCATCCGCCGCGGTGGCGCCAGCGGGCTGCACGCGGCCACCCGACAGACGTGGATCAGGTAACCCAGCCAGACAAGGCCCGCGCTCAGCACCAGCGCCAGCGCGGTGACCAGCGCCGCATGCTGCACGTCGCGGTCGCGCAGGTAGCGCCAGGGGCTGCGTGGCAGGGGCGGAGGTGGCGACACGGGGAAAGCGCGCAACGGGGATACGCCAGCATAGCCGCAACGCCCTGCCGGCGGCCGTTCTTTGGTGGCTGAACGCCCGCTGCGCGCAGACTAGGCATCCGCGGGGGTGCCCGCTACGCTTTCCCGATGCCCTTCCCGATGACACCTCTCGCGGTCACCGCGTACACCGCCACGTCCGCCATGGGCCGCGGCCTGGCGGCCCAGCGCGACGCGCTCGAAGGTGCCCGCGGCGGCCTGCGTCCGAACGACTTCGGCAGCGTACCGCTGGCGTGCTGGATCGGCCGCGTCGACGGCGTGGAGGACACCGCCCTGCCCGCCGCGCTCGCCGCCTGGGACTGCCGCAACAACCGCCTGGCCTGGCTGGGCCTGAACCAGGACGGCTTCCTCGACCGCGTGCGGGCCGCGCGCGCACGCTACCGTGCCACCCGCGTGGCGCTGCTGCTGGGCACCTCCACCGCCAGCATCGGCGCCACCGAGGAAGCCTACCGCCGGCTCGATCCCGGCGGCGGCATGCCCGACGACCTGCGGCGCCCGGCGATCCACGCGCCGCATTCGCTGGCCGCGTTCGCCGCCGCCGCGCTGGCGCTGGAAGGGCCGTGCCTGACCGTCTCCACGGCCTGCTCGTCCAGCGCCAAGGTGTTCGCCAGCGCCGAGCGGATGCTCCACCTCGGCCTGGTCGACGCGGCGGTGGTCGGCGGCGTGGACACCCTGTGCGACAGCGTGCTGTTCGGCTTCAACGCGCTGGAGCTGGTGTCGCCCGAGCCGTGCCGCCCGTTCGACGCCGCGCGCAACGGCATCTCGATCGGCGAAGCCGCCGGCTTCGCCCTGCTCGAGCGCATCGAGGCGGCGCCGGACGCGCCGCGACTGCTCGGCTACGGCGAGGCCAGCGACGCGCACCACATGTCCACGCCGCACCCCGATGGCCTCGGCGCCGAGCTGGCACTGCGCGACGCGCTGGCACGCGCCGGCCTCGACGCGGCGCAGGTGGACTACATCAACCTGCACGGCACCGCCAGCCTGAAGAACGACGAGGTGGAGGCGGCGCTGGTCAGCCGCGCCTTCCCTGCCACCACGCGGGCGAGCTCGACCAAGGGCTTCACCGGCCACACGCTGGGCGCCGCCGGCATCCTCGAGGCGACCATCGCGCTGCAGGCGATCGCGCACGGCCTGGTGCCCGGCAACC
This sequence comes from Rhodanobacter sp. GW835-FHT13D09, assembly GCF_058793995.1. NCBI lineage: Bacteria > Pseudomonadati > Pseudomonadota > Gammaproteobacteria > Lysobacterales > Rhodanobacteraceae > Rhodanobacter > Rhodanobacter sp. GW835-FHT13D09. The sequence continues at coordinate 70,451 of NZ_JBXAGL010000012.1, forward strand.
TCGGCGGCGACACGCCCGACCCGATCTGCGGCGCGCACTTCGCCTGGCGCAACGAGCAGCGGCGCGTGGACGTGGTGCTCAGCAACTCGTTCGGCTTCGGCGGCAACAACGCCTGCCTCGCGTTCGCCCGCGCGGGATTCGCCGCATGAGCACGCTGCGCGTCCATGTCGAAGGCGTCGGCCTGTGGTCGCCGTCACTGGCCGACTTCGCCGCGCTGCGCGCACTGCTGGCCGGCGCCCCGCCACCGGCACCACCACCGCGTCCGGCCGCCGCCGCGCTGCCGCCGAACGAGCGCCGCCGCGCGCCGGAGAGCGTGCTGCTGGCGGTCGAAGTGGCCGGCCAGGCGGTGGCGATGAGCGGCCGCGACGCCACCGCGCTGGCCTGCGTGTTCGCCTCCGCGCACGGCGACCAGGCGATCACCGACTACATGTGCGCCACGCTGGCGCGCGCGCCGATGGAACTGTCGCCGACCCGCTTCCACAACTCGGTGCACAACGCCGCGGTTGGCTACTGGACCATCGCCACCGGCTGCCACGCGCCGTCCACCGCGGTCTGCGCCCAGCGTGAAAGCTTCGGCGCCGGCCTGCTCGAAGCGGCCAGCCAGGTGCTGGCCGAGCAGCGCGCGGTGCTGCTGGTGTGCAACGACGTCGCCGGCAGCGGCCCGCTCGGCGAACTCACCGCCTGCCGCCAGCCGTTCGGCTGCGCGCTGGTGCTGGCGCCGCAGGCCAGCGCCGCCACGCTGGCCCGGCTCGACCTCGACCTGCAGCCGGGCACCACCACCGACTCACCGCTGCCCGAGCCGCTGGCCGGCTGGCGCAACGGTAACCCCTCGGCCGCCAGCCTGGCGCTGCTGGCCCTGCTCGCCGGCACCGGCGGCCGCTGCCGGCTGGCCGCCGCCGCTACACTGGAACTGGTCGTCGACACGGAACGCGTCGCTTGAACATCCCCGCCGCGCGCTGGTGTGTGTTGATTCCCTGCCTCAACGAGGAGGCCGCGATCCGGTCCGTGCTCGAGTCCGTGCTCGCGCTGGGCGCGCCGGTGATCGTGATCGACGACGGCTCGGACGACCGCACGCCCGAGATCGTCGCCGCCCTGCCGGTAATCCTGCTGCGCCATCACGAACGCCGCGGCAAGGGCGAGGCGCTGCGCCACGGCTTTCACGAAGCGCTGCGCCAGGGCTACGACGCAGTGCTGACGATGGACGGCGACGGACAGCACCTGGCCAGCGACATCCCGCGCATCGTGGCCGCCGCACAACGCTACCCGCAACACATCGTGATCGGCGCACGCCTGCTCGACCGCGAGCAGCAGCCGAAGGGCCGCCGCCGCGCCAACGCGGTGGCCGACTGGGGCATCTCGTGGGCCTGCGCGCAGCCGGTGGCCGACACCCAGAGCGGGCAGCGCTGGTACCCGCGCGCGGCACTGGCGCTGGTCGACCTGCCGGCGGAGAACTTCGTATTCGAGGCGGCGATCCTGATCGCCGCCTCGCGCGAAAAACAGCTCGGCGTGGTCTCGGTGCCGATCGCCTCGCGCTACCACGGCGCATTCCGCCCCAGCCACCTCAAGCCGGTGCGCGACGTCACCCGCATCACCACCTACACGATCGGCCGGGTGTTCCACTATGGCGATATCGTCGCCAGCTACCGCCGCTCACGCGTCGCGCCGCTCGTGGTCGACGGCCCCGTGGTCTGAGCCGGCTCAGCCCATGCCGCCGTTGACGCCGATCACCTGGCCGTTGATGTAGCCGGCCTCGTCCGAGCACAGGAACGCCACCAGCGCGGCGACTTCCTCCGGCCTGCCGGCGCGCTGCGCGGGCACCAGTTCGCGGATGCGTTCGGGCGGGAATGCCGCCTCGGCCATGCGCCCCTCGATCACCCCGGGCGCCACCACGTTGACGGTGATGCCGCGCGAGGCCATCTCGCGCGCCAGCGACTTGCCGGCGCCCACCAGCGCCGCTTTCGCCGCCGCGTAGTTGGCCTGGCCGCGGTTGCCCAGCTGCGCCGCCGCCGAACCGATCGAGACGATGCGGCCGAAGCGCGCGCGCGCCATCGGCAGCAGCAGCGGCTGGGTGACGTGGAAGAAGCCGTGCAACGAGACGTCGATCACCCGATGCCACTGCGCATCGCTCATGCCGGCCATCGGCGCGTCGTCGTGGATGCCAGCGTTGTTGACCAGCGCATGGATCGGCCCTTCGGCTAGCAGCGCGTCCAGCGCGGCGCGGGTCACCTCGGCGTCGGTGACGTCGAACGCGACCGCCTGCGCGCGGCCGCCGCCGGCGATGATCGATGCGGCGGTTTCCTCGGCCCGGGTCAGGCTGTGGTGGCCGTGCACGATCACCTGCCAGCCGGCGGCGGCCAGCGCGTGGCAGATCACGCCACCGAGCTCGCCGCTGCCGCCGGTGACCAGGGCGCGACGTGCGGAAGGGGATTCGGACATGGCGTGGCTCGCAGGCGGATCAGCGGGAAGGATGGATCACCGCGGCGCGTCCGCTGGCGAGCAGCCGGCCGCGATGCTCGACGCGGAACGCATACTGCGCGCCACCGTCGTCGGCGTAAAGGCATTCGGCATGGACGTCCAGCGCGCCGTCGAGCCGATCGACATATTCCTCATGCAGCTGCACCTCGCGCAGGCTGACCAGCCGGCCCGGGCGTACTTCGACCAGGCCGCGCGCACGCGCCAGCAGCGCGCCGTGCACCGCCATCGCCTGCGCGCCGTATTCGGCCAGGTGCACCGCGTGCAGGCCGTGCGCGCTGCGCAGCGGGTTGTCCGCGCGCGCATGGCTGGCGCTGGTCGCATGGATCACGCGCTCGTCCCAGGCCAGCACCGCGTCGAGCAGGCACATCGTGCCCGCGTGTGGAATCAGCTGCGCCCAGTCAGTCTTGTCGAGCATGCGGCGCCATCAGGATCGACAGGCAGAAGTGGAAAGCCACGCCGAGGCTCACGGTAAGCCCGATCGCGCGCAGCACCGGAATCGTGGCCCACGCCAGCATGCCGAACACCAGCAGCGCGGACAGCACGCAGACGATCGTGGCGTGTAGCGTGCGTCGCTGCTCGGCCGCGTCGCCGGTGTCGCGCTCGAAGAACAGCGCGTAGTGCAGGCCCAGCCCACCGGCGAGGATCAGCGCGACCAGATGGAACAGCGAGATCTCGACGCCGGCCACGCGCTCCACCGCCAGCACCAGGAAGGTGGCCAGCGTCATCGGCGCCAGCACGTGCCAGGCGCGGCGCAGGCTGCGCAGCGCGAGCGCGATGGTCAGCACCAGCAGCACCGCGGCGGCCGCGAGCGCCTGCAGGATGCGCGAGCGGTAATCGACCACCAGCGATTCGGAGGCGGCCTTCAGGTCGAGCAGGCGCACCGCGCCATGCGTGCCTGCGCCCAGCGCCTGCAGCGCGGCCACGTCGTGCACGCCGCTGACCGTGCCCAGGCCAAGCCAGTGGCCGTCACGCTCGACCAGCATCGCGGCGAGGCGCTGGCCCAGCGGCGTCTGCGCATAGCGTTCGGGCGTCAGCGGTGGCAGCGTGCGCGCCGTCTGCACATCGTCGACGAACGGCCGGAACAGGTCGGCGCGGAACGGCAGGCCCTGCAACGCCTCGTCCAGCGCATGCTGCAGCGTGGTGCGGTCGGGCAACTTCGCCTGCCGTCCGCGCTGCACGGCCACGCTGGGCAGGTAGCGCGACGGCAGCTCCAGCGCATCGGTGGCATGCCGCGCCAGCAGCGCATCGACCCGCGGCTGCAGCGTTTCCGACAGCGCCAGCACGCCCTGCGCGCTCGGCGCCTCCAGCACCAGCAGGTAGCGCACGTCGGGCGCGCCCAGCGCTTCGCGCAGGCGCGCATCGTGCTGCAGCAGGTCCGGCGGCAGCGGGGTCAGCGCGGCGAGGTTGTCCTGCCAGAACGAGCCGCGGGCCAGCGCCAGCATCGCCACGATCGCCGCGGCGACCACGACGGGAATCCAGCGCGGCCGCGGCAGCCGGTCGACCCACGTGCGCGCCCGCAGCAGCCAGCGCATCGCTGCCACGTCGCGCACACGCCGCGGCAGCAGGTGCGGCAGCAGGTAGCGCGTGCTGAAGCCGGCCACCAGCAGGCCGACGATGGTGAACAGCGCCAGCTGCTTCAGCCCGTTCACGCCGGAGGCGTAGAACGCCAGGTAGGCGATGCAGGCCGAGGCGATCGCGGTGAGCAGCAGCGGCCACAGCGTGCGCACGCTGGCCAGCGCATCCTCGCCGGCGCGGCGGTGGCTGAGCACGCGGATCGGGTACTCCTGCGCCACGCCGAGCAGGGTGAAGCCGAACGCCAGAGTGATGCCGTGCACCGCGGGGAAGGCCACGGTGAGCGCGGCGATACCGGCCAGCGCGGCGCTGGCGATCGGCAGCGCCGACAGCAGCAGCGAGCCGACACTGCGGTACGCCAGCAGCAGCAGCGCGATGAAGCCCACGGTGGAGATGCGCCCGATCCAGTCGGCCTGGTGCCGCGTCTGCGCCGCGGCCACTACGCTGAAGTAGCCCGGCCCGCTCAGTTCGAGCGTTGCACCGGCACTGCCCGGCAGCGCGGCGAACGCCCGGCGGATGCCGTCGATCGCCTGCTGCTGTGCGCCGGGGTCGAAGCCAGCGGCGACGGTCTGCACCAGCAGCAGCGCCTCGCCCTGCGGCGAGAACCACATGCCATCGCGCAGCTCCGGCGACTTCGCCGGCGCCCAGCGCTCGGCCAGCTTCAGCACCTCCAGCGTGGGATCGCGCGGCAGCAGGCCTTTCAGCAGGCTGGCGGCGGGCGAAGACAGGTCGTCCAGCCGCTGCTGCAGCTGGTCGGCGAGATAGGCCTGGTCGAGCGGCTGCGTGTCCAGCGTGGGCGACAGCAGGTAGCGGTATGGCAGCAGGCCCGCATCCAGCGCGCCGAGGTCGAAGCTGCCGTTGAGCACCTGGCTGTAGCGCTTGTCGTTTTTCAGCGCGGCGGCGAGGCCCTGGCTCAGGCCCGCCAGCCGTGCATCGGGCTGGCCACTGATCGACAGCAGCAGCAATCGCGAACCCGGCCCTTCGCCGACCTGCTCCATCAGCAGGCGCTGGTCCGGCGTGGTCGGCGCGGGCATGAAGCTGCGCAGGTCGGTACTGACCTGCAGGCGCTGGCTGACCATCCAGCCGAGCCCGGCCAGCGCCAGCAACCACGCGATCAACAGCGTCGCGCGAGCGCCGGCACGCATGCTCACGGCGCGCCCCGGCACAACGCCTCGAGCGCCTCGCGGGTGGGTGCGGCCGGCATCCGCGCGGCCAGCGGGCCGAGCAGGTCGACGGCGAGGTCGCCGTCGGCTTCCTGCAGGTGCATGCAGCGCGATGCCTTCGCGTAGCCGTCGATGCGGATGCCGGCCACGGTCTTCGCCACGCGGGCGTCGCGCGGCACCAGGGTCAGCGTCCACGCACCGCCGGCGTCGCCACCCTGGCGGATCTCGAATGCCTGCTGCAGGCGCGAGGCGTCGCCACTGAGCAGGGCCACGAAGCTGTCCAGCAGCACCTGCAGCTGCGGCGCGCGTTTCAGCGAAAAGTGCCGCGGGCTGCGGCCGTCGCGCTGCTGGGTCACCTCGCCGTCGGCGATGGTGGCGGTTTCCTGCTGCGGATGCTCGACGCGCCGCTGCAGCCGGTCGCCGCCCAGCCACGACAATTCGCCGGAGACCACCAGCGGCCTGTCGAGCACCTGCAGGAAGCGCGCCTCGGCGAACGCGGTATGCGCCGGTGCCGGCTGGCCCAGTGCGGCGATCAGCGTCGAGGCCGAGGCAGCCGGTGAGGGCTCAGACGCCGACGCGCTCGCCCACGGCAGCAGGCTCAGCAGCAGGCTCACCAGCAGCGGGCGCGTCTTGCCAGAAATCATAGAAGTTGAACCAGTTGTAGGGAGCGACGTGGATGTAGTGTTCCAGCCGTTGCGCATAGCGGGCAATCAGGGCATCCAGTGCCGGGCCGCGATCATGCCGCGGGATCTCCACCCGCTCGCTGAACGGCTCGAAGATCAGCTTGTAGCGGTTGCTGCCCAGGTACAGGCCGAAACACAGCACCACCGGCACCTGCAGCGTATGCGCCAGCAGCCAGGGGCTGATCGGGAACGGCGCGGGGAAACCGAGCAGGCCGGTACGCCGCAGCACCTCGTGGCCGCGGCCGCGGTCAGCCAGCATCGCCACCAGCGCGCCCTCGTGGCAGGCCTCGGCCATCGCCAGTGCGATCGTGGTGCCGTCCTGCGCCGCGTCGATCACGCAGGCGCCCACCTCCGGCGCCAGCGCTTCGAGCAGCTCGGTCATTGCCGGGGTTTTCTGCTTGTCCAGCACCACCCGCAGCGACATCTGCGGCCGGCGCGCACCGATCGCGCGCAACGCCTCGAAGCTGCCCTGGTGCGAGCCGAACAGCAGCACGCCGCGGCCCTGGGCGATCCGTTCGTCGAGCAGTTCCAGGCCTTCGGTCTCGATCCGGAACGGCCGCTCGCCGTGCGCCAGCAGGAAGATCCGGTCCAGGGTGGTGGCGGCGAAGCAGTGGAGGTGCCTGAGCACCTGCCACGCCGTGGCCGGCCGCCCGAACACGCGCTGCAGGTACTGGCGCGAGGCCCGTCGTTCCGGCCCGCGGCGCAGGAAAAAGTACAGCGTGATCGGATACAGGCAGAACCGGCCCAGGCGGCGCCCACCGTGCAGCGCGATCGTGCGGATCAGCCACAGCGCGAAACGGCCGCCGCCTTCGGGCCGGCTCTGCCAGTGGGCGTGCGTACTCACGGCGCACCCGCGACCAGGCCGCGCGCCAGCAGGATGCCGTCACGCCGGATCTCGAAACGGATGCGCGATCCGTCCATCGCCGTCAGATGCAGCTGCGCCGTCTCGTCCGGCAGCAGCGGCGCCGCGAATTTCGCGTCCAGCACGCGGCCCAGCCGCTGGCCGCGCCAGGTGCGCAGGGCCAGCGCCACCTGCTCCAGCAGCACCACCCCCGGCACCAGCGGCGCACCGGGGAAGTGGCCGGGCAACGCCGGATGCTCCGCACCGACGCACAGCGCCTGCTCGAAGCCGGCGTTCATGGCGCCACCGCGCGCTTGCCGCGCAGCAATCGGGGCCAGTGCAGCGCCAGCTGCAGCAGCATGTCGTGCAGGCCGGGATGCGGCAGATGGCGCAGTCGCCAGCGGCGATAGAGGTATTCCAGCAGAAACGCCGCGCCCAGCAGCAGGTAGCCACCCAGGTGCAGCCACGTCGCGGCCCAACGCTCGGGCACCGGCAGCGGCGAGGCGACGCCGGCGCGCGCCAGCAGCCCGCTCTGGTCGGCGCATAGCAGCAGCACGGCCAGCAGCAGCGCCTGGGCGCCGAGCAGCGCCGTCCAGAACCAGGTGACCTGGCGCGCGTAGGCGGCCACTCCAGGCTGCTGCAGGCGTTCGGCGCCTTCGATGGCGACGATGAAGCGCTGCACCAACGGCTCGGCCGTGCCCAGCGTGCGGCCGAACCAGTACGCCAGCAACGCATTGATGAGCACCGGCACCGTCTCCAGCAACAGCTCGGCAAAGCCGTACCGCCAGGTCAGCAACAGGCCGGCCAGCAGGCCCGACCACAGCAGCCACGACGCGGCGCGGCGTGCCAGCAACTGCGGCAGCAGCAGCACGGTCAGCAGCAGGACCAGCGCCAGCAACGCGAAGACCTGCCGCTGCGTCACCGCGCCGGCGAGCGCCAGCAGCGGATAGGCCGGCAGCAACAGCAGGCCGTAGCGCCGCGTGGCGTGATCGGACGAAAGTGAAGAGGACGTCATGCCGGGTTCCGCATCGGCTCCGCTGGAATGTCGAGCCTGCCACGGACGATGGAACGCCACCTGAAGGAAGCGTCGCGGGCGCGGCCGGGCCGGACCGCCGGAGTCAACCGGCGCGGTGCTGCTCGACGTGCGCGGACAGTGTGCGCAGGCTGGTGAAGATCTGCCGGTTGTCCGGGTTGTCCGAGCGCAGCTGGAAGCCGTAGCGTTTGGACACGGCCAGGGCGATTTCCAGCGCGTCGATCGAATCCAGCCCCAGCTCGCCGCCGAACAGCGGCGCATCCGGGTCGATCTGTTCGGGGGTGACGGAGTCGAGATTCAGGCATGCCACGACCAGGGTGGCCAATTCGTGCTGCGCCGCTGTCTGTTCCGCCATGCTCGGTTCCGTACGCTGAATGCATTGCCTCCCCCCGGTGGCAGTGGGCGCGGAGTGTAACATAGCGCCCCTATCGTTCCCGGTTGCACGCCATGATTCAGGGATGTGAAAACCCGCAGATCGACCTGCGGCCGCGCCGCGCACCGCAGGTGTCCTACCGTGTCGCCGACATCGCTGCCCCCCTGGCCGAGCCCGGCACGCTGGCGCTGTTCGGCTTCGCCGCGGCAGCGGCGCCCAGCGGCGACCCGCGCTACCTGCAGGTGGCGCTGGAGAGCTTCGGTCCGCCCGCGCCGCTGGAGCTGTGGCGGGTCGACGCGGCCGTGCACTGCGGCCGCGACGGTGCGCTGCGCTGGTCCGCCGGCGGCGGCTGGCTGTTCGCGGCGATCGAGCTGGACGAGCACGAGCACGGCGGTCCCGCCGCCACCGCGCAGCTGGCCTACGAGCGGCTGCACCATTTCGTCGCTGCACGCGACGAACGGCACGTGCTGCGCGTATGGAACTACCTGGGCGCGATCAACCAGGGCGAGGGCGACGCGGAGCGCTACAAGCACTTCTGCGACGGCCGTGCCGCCGGCATGGGTGACTTCTTCGCCGAAGGCTTCCCCGCCGCCACGGCGATCGGCCACCACGGCGATGGGCACCGTCTGCAGGTCTACCTGCTGGCCTGCGACCAGCCCGGCCAGCGCGTGGAAAACCCGCGCCAGGTCAGCGCCTGGCGCTACCCGCGCCAGTACGGCCGTACCCCGCCCAGTTTCGCCCGCGCGATGGCGCTGCCGGCGCAGGACGTGCTGGCGATCTCCGGCACCGCCGCCGTGGTCGGCCACGCCTCGGCGCACGAGGACAACCTCGACGCCCAGTTGGAGGAAACCCTGCTCAACCTCGAGGCGCTGCTGGCCAACGCCGGCATGGCCGCCGGCTTCGACACCCGCGCACCGCTGAAGGCCTACGTACGCCACGGCGCGGACGCCGCACGCGTACGCTGCTTCCTGCAGCAGCGCCTGCCCGGCGTGCCGGTGCTGCTGCTGCACGGCGACATCTGTCGCCGCGAGCTGCTGGTGGAGATCGACGGCTGGCGTTACGCGTAGGGCGAGAAATGAGTGAAGAGGAGTGAGAGAAAAGCCGAAGCGCGTTCCGCGGTTGCCTTCTCTCACTCCTCACTCCTCACTCCTCTTCACTCACTCCTGCTTCACCGGCCGCTTCCATCCCTCGAACGTCTGCTGCTTGCCGCGCGCCACGGTGAGTTCGCCGGCCGGGGCGTCGCGGGTGATCACCGAGCCGGCGCCGATGGTAGCCTGGGCGCCGATCGTCACCGGGGCCACCAGCGCGCTGTTGGAGCCGATGAAGGCGCCGTCCTCGATGCGCGTGACGAACTTGTTCACGCCGTCGTAGTTGCAGGTGATGGTGCCGGCGCCGATGTTGACGCCGCGCCCCACCACGGTGTCGCCGAGGTAGCTGAGATGGTTCGCCTTGCTGCCTTCGCCGAGGCGGGCCTTCTTGGTTTCCACGAAATTGCCGATGTGCACGCCGGCGTCGAGCTCGGTGCCGGGGCGCAGCCGCGCGAACGGACCGATCGTGCAGGGGCCATGGGTGACCACACCGTCCAGGTCGCAGTGCGGCTGCACCACCGTGCCGGCGGCCAGTTGCACGTCCTTCAGCCGGGTGAACGCACCGATGCGCACGTCGTCGCCGAGCGCCACGCAACCCTCGAGGATCACGTCGATGTCCAGCTCGACGTCGCGCCCCGCCTCGACCGTACCACGCACGTCGATGCGCAGGGGATCCGCCAGCCGCACGCCGGCCGCCATCAGCGCCTGCGCGGCGCGCCGGCGGTAGGCCGCTTCCAGTTCGCTCAGCTGCAGCGCGTTGTTGGCACCGGCGGCTTCGAGCGGATCGGCGCATTCGACGCTGAGCGCGGACCGGTGTTCGGCGGCAGCCATGCCGAAGATGTCGGTGAGGTAGTACTCGCCCTGTGCGTTGTTGCGCTCGAGCCGACCGATCCAGCCGCGCAGAGACTGGGCGTCGGCCACCAGGATGCCGGTGTTGACCAGGTTCACCGCACGCTGGCCGTCGTCGGCGTCCTTCTCCTCGACCACCGCGCGCACGCGACCGTCGCCGTCGCACAGCACGCGGCCGTAGCCGTGCGGATCGGCCAGCCGGGTGGTGAGCAGGCCGAAGCCGCCCGCCACTGCCGCCAGCTGCTGCAGGGTCTCGACCCGGGTCAGCGGCACGTCGCCGTACAGCACCAGTACGCTCACGCCATCGGGCACGCCGGCCAGCGCCTGCTCCACCGCGTGGCCGGTGCCCAGCCGCTCGGCCTGCAGCACCCAGCGCAGAACCTGCCCCGGACCTGATCCGGGGTCGGCCTGACCGGCGAACGCCGCCTGCACCTGCTCGCCGCCGTGGCCGTAGACGACGTGGATGGCCGCCGGCCGCAGCGCGCGCGCGGCGTCGATCACGTGCGCCAGCAGCGGCCGGCCGGCGAGCGGCATCAGCACCTTGGCCCGGTTCGACTTCATCCGCGTGCCGGCACCGGCGGCGAGGATGATGACGTGTAGGGAAGCGTGGTTCATGGATGAGCCCTGGCACGAGGTAATCAAAAAAGCATATCAGCCTGTGCTGTCCGCCGGCTGACGGGAGAGGGCTCAGGGCTGCGCCGCCGCGGACGACACCGTGGGCTTGCCGGCATGGCACTCGAAGCGGAACACGTAGGCCAGGCTGAACGGTTTCGTCCCGCTGTCCACCACATGGCTGCTGCCGTCGGCATCGGCGGCCCAGCGGGTGATCGTCAGGGGATCGAACTGCCACTGCAGCGCGGCCGTGCGCACCGCATCGATGAAAGCGCGGCGGCCCGCATCGGCTCGGGCCTCGCCCGCCACGCGCACCTCGCCGACCCGGCCCTGTCCGTCGACGATCAGCAGCGCCGGTACCTCCTGCGGTGGCGGGCAACCCGCCAGCAGCTCCGGCGGATACACCGGCGCCACGCGCTTGAATGGCGAGGCGCCACTGGACACCTCGCCCAGCGCCAGCGGGTAGCGCACCATGCCGGGCGGCACGGCCACCCGCCATGACGCATCGCCGGTAGCCGGCGGCGGTGGCCGGTGGTGCGTTGTGGCGCAGGCCGCCAGCAGCAGCCACAGCACGCAGCCACCATGGCGGAAAGCGGACAGCGATCCCGTCATCGGCCTCTTCACGTGTGCCACCGGAAGCTGCATCGTGCCGATACGAAAACGCCGGCACAAGGCCGGCGTTCTCTTCCGCGATATTCATCGAAGCAACCGCTTCTATTGAAAGTGCGGCCATGGATGGCCGCCTTTTGATCTCGCTCTGCACTCATGGATGAGTGCACGAACCTCATTTCCATGGATGGCCGCCCGTGTGATCTTCGCGCTCACGGACGAGCGCAAAAGCTAATGCTTGAGGCTCTTGCGCAGCCGCTCCAGCGCCTGCAGCTGGGTGATCGCCTCGGCCAGCTTGGCCTGGGCCTCGGCAATTTCCATCGCGTCGGTGCGGTTGGCCAGCGCGTCCTCGGCTTCCTTCTTGGCGCGCTGCGCGGAGGCCTCGTCCAGGTCGGCGGCGCGGGCGGCGGTATCGGCCAGCACGGTGACCACCTGCGGCTGCACTTCCAGCATGCCGCCGGAAATCCAGAACTGCTGGCGCTCGCCACCGGCCAGCAGCACGTCGACGTGGCCCGGCTTGAGGCGGGTGATCAGCGGCGCGTGGCGCGGCGTGATGCCGAGTTCGCCGATCTCGCCGGTGGCGACGACCATCGTCGCGTCGCCGGAGAAGATCTCGGCTTCGGCACTGACGATGTCGACGCGAATGGTGTGGGTCATGGTGTTCTCTCGCTACGCTCGCGGGGAATGGGGGTACAAGGAAAAGCTGGCTCAAATCGCGGCGATGACGCCAGCTTGTCCATGCCCTTGGCGAAAGCCGCTTACGCGGCCTTCTTGGCGCCCATCTCCTCGGCCTTCTTGATCGCCTCGTCGATGCCGCCGACCATGTAGAACGCCTGCTCCGGCAGGTGGTCGACGTCGCCGTCCACGATCATCTTGAAGCCGCGGATGGTTTCCTTCAGCGACACGTACTTGCCCGGCGAGCCGGTGAACACCTCGGCCACGTGGAACGGCTGCGAGAAGAAGCGCTCGCACTTGCGCGCGCGGGCCACCGCCTGCTTGTCCTCTTCGCTGAGCTCGTCCATGCCCAGGATCGCGATGATGTCCTTCAGTTCCTTGTAGCGCTGCAGCGTGCCCTGCACCTTGCGCGCGACCTCGTAGTGCTCCTGGCCGATCACGTTCGGATCGAGCTGGCGGCTGGTCGAGTCGAGCGGGTCCACCGCCGGGTAGATGCCCAGGCTGGCGATGTTGCGCGAGAGCACCACGGTCGCGTCCAGATGGGCGAAGGTGGTCGCCGGCGACGGGTCGGTCAGGTCGTCCGCGGGCACGTAGACGGCCTGGATCGAGGTGATCGAGCCGGTCTTGGTCGAGGTGATGCGCTCCTGCAGCACGCCCATTTCCTCGGCCAGGGTCGGCTGGTAGCCCACCGCCGACGGCATGCGGCCGAGCAGCGCGGACACTTCGGTACCGGCCAGCGTGTAGCGGTAGATGTTGTCGACGAACAGCAGCACGTCCTTGCCTTTGCCGGTCTCGTCCTTCTCGTCGCGGAAGTACTCGGCCATGGTCAGGCCGGTCAGCGCCACGCGCAGGCGGTTGCCCGGCGGCTCGTTCATCTGGCCGTAGACCATCGCCACCTTGTCCAGGACGTTGGAGTCCTTCATCTCGTGGTAGAAGTCGTTACCCTCGCGGGTACGCTCGCCCACGCCGGCGAACACGGACAGGCCCGCGTGCGCCTTGGCGATGTTGTTGATCAGCTCCATCATGTTGACGGTCTTGCCGACGCCGGCGCCGCCGAACAGGCCGACCTTGCCGCCCTTGGCAAACGGGCAGACCAGGTCGATCACCTTGATGCCGGTTTCCAGCAGGTCGTTGGCCGCGGCCTGGTCGGCGTAGCTCGGCGCCTCGCGATGGATCACCCAGCGGTCCTGCTCGCCGATCGGGCCGGCTTCGTCGATCGGATTGCCAAGCACGTCCATGATGCGGCCGAGGGTCTGCTTGCCGACCGGCACCTTGATGCCTTCGCCGGTGTTGCGGGCCACGAGGCCGCGCTTCAGGCCTTCGGTGGAACCGAGCGCGATGGTGCGCACGATGCCGTCGCCCAGCACCTGCTGCACTTCCAGCGTGATCTCGGTGCCGTCGATCTTCAGCGCGTCATACACCTGCGGCACCTGGTCACGCGGGAACTCCACGTCGATGACCGCGCCGATGATCTGAACAACTTTGCCCTGGCTCATGCTGATAGCTCCGGATGAATCTCTAAGTGTCTTGTCATAGCGCCGACGAAGCGTCGCTTCATTTGAGAGTGCAACCACGGATGGTTGCTTTTTGATGTTGCCTTGCGATCACGGATGATCGCTTTTGTTCAACGTTGCGGCCACGGATGGCCGCTTTTTGATCTTGTTCTGCGATCAGGGACGATCGCACTTATACCGCCGCCGCGCCTCCGACGATTTCCGAAATTTCCTGGGTGATCGCGGCCTGGCGGGCCTTGTTGTAGACCAGGGTCAGTTCGCCGATCACCTTGTTCGCGTTGTCCGACGCGCTCTTCATCGCGACCATGCGCGCGGCGTGCTCGCTGGCGAGGTTCTCCAGCGCCGCCTGGTACACCACCGACTCGATGTAGCGGGTCAGCACGTGCTCCAGCACGGTCTGCGCGTCCGGCTCGTAGATGTAGTCCCAGTCGTGGCTCGCTTCCAGCTTGACCCCGGCATAGGCCGACTCGCCCGCGTCCTGGTGCGCTTCCATCTCCGCGGCCACCAGCGGCAGCGGCAGCAGCGCGTCGATGGTCGGCTTCTGCGTCATGGTGTTGACGAAGTCGTTGTAGGCGAGGAACACGCGATCCAGGCCGTTGGCCTGGTAGGCGTCCATCATCACCTTGATCACGCCGACCAGCTGCTCGAGCTTGGGCTTCTCGCCGAGATGGCTGACGCTGCCGACCAGGTTGACGCCCTTGAGCCGACGGAAGAACGCCACGGCCTTCTGGCCGATCGCCACCACGTCGACCTGCACGCCCTGCTTCTGCCAGTCGGCGATCGCCGGCAGCAGGCGGCGGAACAGGTTGGAGTTGAGGCCGCCGCACAGGCCGCGATCGGTCGACACCACGATGTAGCCGACCCGCGCCACGTTGTCGCGCTGGACCAGGAACGGATGGCTGAAATCGGTGCTGGCCTGCGCCACGTGCGCGATCACCTTGCGCATGGAGCGCGCATACGGGCGCGAGGCCTTCATCAGGTCCTGCGCCTTGCGGATCTTCGAGGCCGAGACCATCTCGAGCGCGCGCGTCACCTTGCGCATGTTCTGCGTGCTCTTGATCTTGGTTTTGATTTCGCGTCCGCTTGCCATGCTCTATTCGCTCGCTTTGCTCGCTCGGGGGATTCGGGACGGGGTTCGGGATTCGTCCAGGCCGCGGCCTGCGGCTCCGAATCCCGGCTCCCGGTTCCCGGATCGGCTTACCAGCTGCCGGTCTTCTTGTACTCGTCCAGCGAAGCCTTGAAGACGGCCTCGATGTCCTTGTCCCAGTTGCCGGTGGCCACGATGGTCTTCATCAGGTCGGCGTGGTTCTGGTGCATGAACGCGTGCAGGCCCTTCTCGAACGCCAGCACCTGGTTCACCGGCAGGTCGTCCAGGTAGCCCTGCTCGGCGGCGTACACCGACAGCGCCAGCTCCGCGATCGACAGCGGGGCGTACTGCTTCTGCTTCATCAGCTCGGTGACGCGCTGACCGCGGTCCAGCTGCGCGCGGGTGGCCGGATCCAGGTCCGAGGCGAACTGCGCGAACGCCGCCAGCTCGCGGAACTGCGCCAGCGCCAGCTTCACGCCGCCGGACAGCTTCTTGACGATCTTGGTCTGCGCGGCGCCGCCGACGCGGGACACCGAGATGCCGGCGTTCACGGCCGGGCGGATGCCGGCGTTGAACAGGTCGGTCTCCAGGAAGATCTGGCCGTCGGTGATC
This sequence comes from Rhodanobacter sp. GW835-FHT13D09, assembly GCF_058793995.1. Classification (NCBI taxonomy): domain Bacteria; kingdom Pseudomonadati; phylum Pseudomonadota; class Gammaproteobacteria; order Lysobacterales; family Rhodanobacteraceae; genus Rhodanobacter; species Rhodanobacter sp. GW835-FHT13D09. The sequence continues at coordinate 85,637 of NZ_JBXAGL010000012.1, forward strand.
GAGATCACATTGGTCGGCACGAACGCGGAGACGTCGCCGCCCTGGGTCTCGATGATCGGCAGCGCGGTGAGCGAGCCGGTCTTGCCCTTCACGGCGCCGTTGGTGAACTTCTCGACGTACTCCTCGGACACGCGCGAGGCGCGCTCGAGCAGGCGGGAATGGAGATAGAACACGTCGCCCGGGTACGCTTCGCGGCCCGGCGGGCGCTTCAGCAGCAGCGAGATCTGGCGGTAGGCCACGGCCTGCTTGGACAGGTCGTCATAGACGATCAGCGCGTCTTCGCCGCGGTCGCGGAAGTACTCGCCCATCGCGCAGCCGGAGTACGGTGCGACATACTGCAGCGCGGCCGATTCGGACGCCGAGGCGACCACGATGATGGTGTTGGCCAGCGCGCCGTTCTCGTCGAGCTTGCGGACCACGTTGGCGATCGACGAACGCTTCTGGCCGATCGCGACGTAGATGCACTTAATGCCGGAATTCTTCTGCGCGATGATCGCGTCGATCGCCAGCGCGGTCTTGCCGGTCTGGCGGTCGCCGATGATCAGCTCGCGCTGGCCGCGGCCGACCGGGATCATCGCGTCGACCGACTTGTAGCCGGTCTGCAGCGGCTGGTCGACCGACTTGCGCCAGATCACGCCCGGTGCGACCTTCTCGATCGGCGCGTTGAGCTTGGCGTTGAGCGGGCCCTTGCCGTCGATCGGGTTGCCCAACGCGTCGACCACGCGGCCAAGCAGCTCCGGGCCGACCGGCACTTCGAGGATGCGGCCGGTGGTCTTGGCGGTGTCGCCTTCGCGCAGGTGCTGGTATTCGCCCAGCACCACCGCGCCGACCGAGTCGCGCTCGAGGTTGAGCGCCAACGCGTAGGCGCTGCCCGGCAGCTCGATCATTTCGCCCTGCATCACATCGGCCAGGCCGTGGATGCGCACGATGCCGTCGGACACGCTGATGATCGTGCCCTCGTTGCGCGCTTCCGCGCCGAGCTTGAACTGCTCGATGCGGCTCTTGATCAGTTCGCTGATCTCGGACGGATTCAGTGTGCTGCTGGACATGGTTGCCTATCCCGAAATTGAATTCTCTTTTGAAGAGTCCGGCCATGGATGGCCGGTTTTGCTCTTCGCGAAACGACTTCGCGCTTGCCTAAATTTGTCCGACCAGGGATGGCCGGTTTTTGCTCTTCGCGAAACGGATTTCGCGTTTACTCAATCTGTCCGGCCACGGACGGCCGGTCTTGCCCTTCGCGAAATGGACTTCGCGTTAAATCAATTTGCCAAAGCACTGGAAAGCTGCGCGAGACGACCGCGGGCGGAGCCGTCGATCACTTCGCTGCCGGTATCGATCACCACGCCAGCCAGCAGCGAGGCATCGACCTGGGTTTCCAGTTCGATCTCGCGCCTGAAGCGGCGCTTCAGCGAGACCTTGAGCTGTTCGGCCTGCGCCGCGTCCAGCGCCATCGCGCTGGTCACCTTGACCAGCAGCTGGGATTCGGACTCGCGCTTGAACGCCTCGAACAGTTCGGCCGTTTCCGGCAGCAACGCCAGCCGGCGCTGCTCGGCCATCTCGGCGAGGAAGTGCCCGAACGGGCTGTCGGCGGCCACGCCGGCGGGCAGATGCAGCGCTACCAGCTGCGCCGGCAGCACCCGCGGGTCGTTGCCGAAGCCGGCCACGCGCGGATCCTTCGCCACCGCGGCGGCGAACGCCAGCGCCTGCGACCATGCGGTCAGCGAACCGGCCGCATGCGCCACCTCAAACGCAGCGCGGGCGTACGGGCGGGCGAGGGTGATTGCCTGGGCCATGGATCAAAGACCTGCCGCGAGCTGGTCGAGCAGGGCCTTATGCGTCGAGGCATCGACCTCGCGCTGCACGATCTTGCTGGCGCCCTGCACCGCCAGCGCGCCGACCTGCTCGCGCAGCTGGTCGCGGGCGCGCTGTGCGAGCGAGGCGATGTCGTCCTGCGCCGAGGCCTTCAGCCGGTTGATCTCGGCGATCGCCTCGGCACGGGCCTTCTCGATGATCTGGTTGGCCTGCTGCTGGGCCTTGTCGATGATCTCCGAGGCCTGCTGGCGCGCCTGCTTGATCTCGCCGGCCACCTTCACGTCTGCGCTCTTCAGCTCGGCGTGGGCGCGCTCGGCAGCATTCAGGCCCTCGGCGATCTTGACCTGCCGGTCCTCGATGGCCTTGTTGATGTGCGGCCAGATGAAGTGGACGCTGAACCAGATCAGGATGGCGAACGAAATCATTTCGCCAATCAAGGTCGCGTTGAAATCCATCGCTGCGTTACCTGTAGATACGGAGTGGAACGGACCCGGGCATCACGCGGCGCCCGGATCGGATACGCGATGGCGCCGCAACGGCGCCACCGGAGGATGTCGCTTACTGGCCCGCGCCGGCAGCCGACAGGATCTTGCCCAGCAGCGGGTTGGCCACCGCGAAGTACATCGCCAGCGCCACGCCGATCAGGAACGCAGCGTCGATCAGGCCGGCCAGCAGGAACATGCGGCCCTGCAGCAGCGGCACCAGCTCCGGCTGACGCGCAGCGGCTTCAAGGAACTTCGAGCCCATGACGCCGATACCGATACAGGCGCCGAGTGCACCCAGGCCGATGATCAGGCCGAGCGCGATGGCGGTGAAGCCCTGGATTTGTGCAAACTGGACGAGATGTTCCACGGTGGTCTCCTGAGAAATTCGAACTGGAATAGGCAAAACGGTTGAAGCGAAGGGTTCGACGAACGCGATCAGTGGTGATCGTGTGCCATCGAGATGTACACGATCGTCAGCACCATGAAGATGAACGCCTGGATCGAGATGATCAGGATGTGGAAGATGCCCCACACCGTGTAACCGATGATGCCGGCGCCGTACAGCGCCCAGCCCGCCAGGCCGGCGCCGGCGCTGAACAGGCCGGCGATCAGCATGAACACCAGCTCGCCGGCGTACATGTTGCCGAACAGTCGCATCGCCAGGCTCACCGGCTTGGACGCCAGCTCGACCAGGTTCAGCGCGAAATTCGGGATCCACAGCAGCGGATGCTTGCCGAACGGCGCGGTGAACAGCTCGTGCGTGTAGCCGCCGGCGCCCTTGGCCTTGAAGCTGTAGAAGATGATCAGCGCGAACACCGTCAACGACATCGCGAAGGTCATGTTGATGTCGGCGGTGGGCACGGCGCGGAAGTGGCCGACGCCGAACTTTTCGGTGATCCACGGCAGCAGGTCGACCGGCAGCAGGTCCATCGCGTTCATCAGGAACACCCAGACGAACACGGTCAGCGCCAGCGGGCCCAGCACGCGGCGGTCGCCATGGAACACATCCTTGACCTGGCCGTCGACGAACTCCAGCACGATCTCGACAAAGGCCTGGCCCTTGCCCGGCACGCCGGCGGTGGCCTTGCGCGCCTTCAGCCAGAACCACAGGCAGAACAGCAGGCCCAGCACCAGCGACACGGTGACCGAGTCGACGTGCACCGCCCAGAAGCCGCCCTCGCTGGTATGCGGGGTCAGGTGCTTGAGATGGTGCTGGATGTATTCGGTAAGACCGCCAGTCGGCTCGCTTGCCATGGATCAACCCTTGAATCTGAACGCCAGCAGATAAACCGCGTAAGCCGCCGCCAACCCCGTGATGGCGGCCAGCGGTGGCAACTTGAATTGGAACAGGATCACGACCAGCCCCCCGACGATCACGATCCACTTCAGGAGCATGCCCGTCAGCAGGCGACCCAGCGCCTGGCCTGCCCCGCCAACGTCGCCGAAAAACCGCACCGACATCAGCGCAGTACCCAGCGCCACCGTTGTCGCGCCTGCCGCTGCCGCCACCGCTTCGCGATGACCCAGCGCCAGGAAAACCAGGCCAGCCAGCAACGCCACAGCGAGCTGCAGCAGGATGATGCGCAAGGCGAGGCGTCGACCAGAGGCAAGACTGTTGAGCACGTAGCGTCTCCGCGCGGCCTGCATCAGGCGGCACCGATACAGCTGCGGGCCACGATCCAATCCGTAAAAGTATATCAGCGCGGCAATTGCAGCGACAACCCATGCAGCCTGCGACATCGCGTCCATCCGCCGGATTTCGTGACCCGGTCGCGCCATCCGACCCGGCACCGGCGTTCTTGCGATGACACACACAAACAGGGCCGAACACGAGGTTCGGCCCTGTTTCATCGCATGGGAACGGGACGGTACCGCTGGATTACTTGGCGACAGCCTTCTTGGCAGCAGCGGCCGGCACGGCCACAGCATCGTTGGCGGCCTGGCGCTGCTCCTGCACGAGCGCATTCAGCGACTCGGCGGTCTTCTGGGTGATCGCGAGGACTTCCTGCGACACCGCCACCGCACGCTCGGCGTTGTCGCGGCTCAGGTTGGCGCCCTTTTCCCACAGGCTGCGCAGACCGTTGATATCGCGGGTCTCCAGCACCTCGGCAACGAACTCGGAGGAAACCTTGGCCTGCTCCTCGAGCGCCTTGAGCTGCAGCTCGGCGACCGTCTCCAGGCCCTTCAGAGCCAGCGACTGGGCCTTGAACGCACTGTCGGTGAACTGCTTGGTGAAAGCGAAAAGCTGGTTGTTGAGCTGCTGCGTCATGGCGTCGTCCTCGTTGAGGATGGGGGTAGTGACAGGCACTCTAGCAGCGAATTTTGTGCATTGCAATATATTTTTTGTAGCTTACTAGCGCCGCGAGAAAATTCTCATTTAAAAACGCCATTTTATAACGATTCCATGAAACATTGCGACGCGTCAAAAACTGTCACGGCTACAACTGGCGCCCGACGTGCAGGTTTCGTGCACCACCACCTTGTCCAGCCCAGCCAGGCGCGGCTGCAGGCGCCGCCAGATCCAGCGCGCCAGCATCTCGCTGGTCGGGTTCTCCAGCCCTTCGATCTCGTTGAGGTAATGATGGTCGAGCTGGTCGAACAGCGGCGCGAAGGCCGCCTTCACGTCGGCGAAGTCCATCACCCAGCCCAACTGCGGGTCCGGCTCGCCGGTTACATGGATCTCTACCCGGAACGAATGCCCGTGCAGCCGCGCGCACTTGTGCCCGACCGGCACATTCGGCAGCCGATGCGCCGCCTCGACCTGGAATATCTTGAAGATGTGCATGGCGTACGCCTGCATGATGGCGATGGATGAACCGGCGGAAAGATACACGCCCGGGTCATGGTGGCTATGGGTGGACTCGAACCACCGACCCCAGCATTATGAGTGCTGTGCTCTAACCGGCTGAGCTACATAGCCACGGGGGAACCCGCCTTGCCGGATCGGAACGATGCGGGCGGGGCGCGGCAGTGTAGTCGTGTCGCCCGCCGGGTTCAAGTCTGTCGCTTGCCGCTGCTTCGCGCGCTGTGGTTGAATCGGCCGAGGAGCTTAGATGTGGCCGTGCTGGCGAACCGCGCCACGCGCCCCAGGAGGCGACATGATCGATGTTGATGGCTACCGTCCGAACGTGGGCATCGTGCTGCTGAACGCGGACGGCCAGCTGTTCTGGGCGCGCCGGGTCAGTCGCGATGGCTGGCAGTTCCCGCAGGGTGGCATGCACACCGACGAGACTCCGCTGGAGGCGATGTACCGCGAGCTGCAGGAGGAGACCGGGCTGGCCGCGCATCACGTGGAGGTGCTCGGCGCCACCCACGGCTGGCTGCGCTACCGCCTGCCCAGCCGCTATGTACGCCACCACCAGCGCCCCATCTGCATCGGCCAGAAACAGGTCTGGTTCCTGCTCCGGCTGGTCGGCGACGAGTGCGAGCTGAAGCTCGATGCCTGCGAGAAGCCGGAGTTCGACTTGTGGCGCTGGGTCGATTTCTGGTACCCCGCGGCACATGTGGTCAACTTCAAGCGCCAGGTCTACGAACGGGCCTTGCGGCATTTCGCCCCGCTGGTGGAAGACCAGTTCGGCATCCAGCTCGGCAAGCTGCCCCCGCGCGACGACGCGGATTCCCCGCCCACCGGGCCGCGCGACGGTCGCGCCGCCGCCTGAACGGATGGCCGCGGTCAATCGACCGATTGTTGACAATCATTCGCATTCGCGTTCTTATACGCGCCATGTACATCTGCATGTGCAACGCCGTCACCGATCACGCCATTCGCCGCGAAGCGGCCAATGGCGTGCATACCTTTGCCGAACTGCAGGCCCGCACCGGCTGCTCGGATTGTTGCGGCTGCTGCGAGCAGGAAGCGCGCGCCACGTTCGACAAGGCCTTGTCGCAGGTCACCTGCCCGCTGCCACTCGCCGCAGCCTGAGTTCCCCTCGTCCGTTCGCGTCGTGCGGAGACTTCATCCCGCACCAGGCAAACCGTTGCCATTCTCATTTCCGCCACTGGGGCGCGGAGTTTGTATAGTCGACGTTGTCCTAGATTCGGAGTGGAAGCCATGAAGGGTGATGCGAAGGTCATCGAATTCCTCAACAAGGTGCTCTACAACGAGCTGACCGCGATCAACCAGTACTTCCTGCATTGCCGCATGTTCAAGGATTGGGGCTACAGCGAGCTGGCGGAGCACGAGTACAAGGAGTCGATCGAGGAGATGAAGCACGCCGATCATCTGATCGAGCGTATCCTGTTCCTCGACGGCCTGCCGAACCTGCAGCACCTGGGCAAGCTGCGCGTCGGCGAGAACGCGCTGGAATCGCTGCAGGGTGACCTGGACCTGGAGCTGGCCGCGGTGAAGGACCTGCGCGAGGCGATTGCGTACAGCGAAGGCATCGCCGACTACGTCAGCCGTGACCTGTTCAAGGGCATCCTGCACGACGAGGAAGAGCACATCGACTGGCTGGAAACCCAGTTCAGCCTGGTCGGGGACATCGGCGCGGAGCGCTACCTGCAGAGCAAGATGCAGAGCTGAGAGGTTGTGACTATTCAACCTCGAAGCCCGGCCATGGCGAGGGCATGGCGAGGGCATGGATGCCCGAGTTGAGGCTACGCAGGAGCGGTTGCCCGATGGCCGGACGCGGATCGGGCACGCAAGTGCCCGATTCGCGTGAGCAAGCCCGGACAAATCCGCCGGGAGCGGATTTGAACAGCCGCAGGCTGGCCCGCAGGGTGCATGCCAGGATGGCATGCATACATGTGCCGGACTCGCGATGGAAGAAAACCACAGGACGTGGTTTTCTTCACAAGCCCTGAACCGCTCCTGCCGTCACCCCGGCGGCGCCCTGAAGCGTGCACCCGTTCCTTGACGCTTTCGTCACGCCAGGGCTATACCTCTGGCTTTCCCCGGAATGCGTCGCATGGCCTTACGACCACCACCGCGCTTCGTCGTGCGCCGGCATGACGACACCGGCCATCGTCGGCGCTGGCTGTGGCTGGGCCTGGCCTGGCTGGGCAGCCTGCTGGTGGTCGGCCTGGCCGTTGGCGCGTTGGCGCGGCGGGCAAATACCCCAGCCGCCGTGGACAACCGCCAGCAGCGCGCCCTGCTCGGTCAGATCGACGATCTGAAGCAGCAGCTCGCCAACCTGCAGCGTGCCGCCCAGGTCAACGAGGTCGCCACCCGTTCGCTGCGCGGCACCCTGGCGCAACGCGAGGAGGAACTGAGCGGCCTGCGCGCCGACCTGGGCTTCTATGCGCGGCTGGTCGGCGGTGACGCCCAGCGCCAGGGGCTGAAACTGCAGGAGGTGAAGCTGCAGCCGATCACCGGCTCGCGCGGCTGGAACCTCAGCCTCAGCCTGAGCCAGAACGCCAAACGGGGCGAGGAAGTCTCCGGTGACGTGCTGGTCAGCGCGGAAGGCCTGCGCGGCGACAAGGTGGCGCGGCTGGACTGGCCCGCACTCGGCGACACCGCACAGAAGGACGGGCTGCCGTTCCGCTTCACCTATTTCCAGCAACTGCACGGCACCATCGTGCTGCCGGCGGACTTCCGTCCGACACGGTTGCGTATCAGTATCCGGCCGGCCGGCGGCGCGGCCGTCGACCGCGCCGTCGCCTGGACCGCCGCACTGAGCGGAAACATCACCACCACCGCAGGGGACCATGATGCTCAACCGTAGACGCAACGATCGCAACGATCGCAACACCAGCAGCCACGAGACCAGCCTGATCGCCCGCGGTACGGTGATCCGCGGCGACCTGCGCTTCAGCGGCGCGCTGCACCTGGATGGCCGCATCGAAGGCACCGTGCTGGGCGAGGGCGACGATGCCATGTTCACCCTGAGCGAACACGGCCAGGTGCACGGCGAGATCCACGTGCCGCAGGCGGTGATCAACGGCCACGTGACCGGCGACGTCTTCGTCAGCGTGCGGCTGGAGCTGGCGCCGCAGGCGCACATCGACGGCGATCTGCGCTACCACACGCTCGAAATGGCCGCCGGCGCGCAGGTCAACGGGCGCATCTCGCGCCAGGCCGGGGATGCCCCGCGCGAATTGCCGGCGCCGGATGCCGAACTCGACGAGGCCATGCCGGCCTGAAGCGGTATGCTTGGCTTCAGTCCGCCCCGCCCCCATCCAGATGACCATGGAAACTCTCGTCGCGATCCCCGATTACCGCAGCAGCGGCGCCCCGCTGCTGTTCACCGCCGCCGCCGCGCACAAGGTGCATGAGCTGATTGCCGAGGAAGGCAACCCGGCATTGAAGCTGCGCGTATACATTTCCGGCGGCGGTTGCTCGGGCTTTCAGTATGGCTTCACCTTCGACGAGGCCCAGGCCGAGGACGACCTGGCGATCGAGCGCGACGGCGTGACCTTGCTGTGCGATCCGCTGTCGCTGCAGTACCTCGGCGGCGCGCAGATCGACTACGCCGAGAACCTCAGCGGCGCACAGTTCGTGATCAGCAACCCGAACGCGAAGACCACCTGCGGCTGCGGCTCCTCGTTCTCCGCCTGAAGACACCGCCGATGGACCGGGCCACGCTGCCGTCCACGAACACCTTCGCCGGGCTGAGCCTGGTGCTCGATCGCGTCGCCGAGTCGCGCGACGAATCGGCATGGATCGTCGAACAGGCCCGTTCGCCGGAAGCGCGCTACCTGCTGCTGGACGGCGCCGGCGAGGCGTTCCTGCGCCGCGATGGCGACGCCCTGCGCTGGCTCGACGCCGGCGAACGCGAGCGCTGGCTCGGCGAGCAACATGCCAGCCTGCTCGGCATCGCCTACAAGCGCCCCCACTTCCTGCTGGTGGCGGACGATGCCGCGCCCCTCGATGAACTGGAAAGCGCGCTGGACGCGCGGCGCGTGGGCCTGCGCCACGCCGGCCTGCTGCTGGCGGCGGACGAAGCCGGCCTGTTCGCCTATGCCAAGGGCCTGTCGCATTGGCAACGCGAGACGCGCTTCTGCGCGCATTGCGGCGCGCCGCTGCTGCTGGTCGCCGCCGGCCATCGCGCGCAATGCACCAACTCGGACTGTGCACGCCTGCATTTCCCGCGCACCGACGCCGCCGTGATCATGCTGGTCGAGCACGACGGCGCCTGCCTGCTCGGCCGTCAGGCCGGCTGGCCGCCCGGCCGCTACTCCACCCTGGCCGGCTTCGTCGAGCCGGGCGAGGCGCTGGAGGACGCGGTGCGCCGCGAGGTGGCCGAGGAGGCTGGCGTGATCGTCGACGAGGTGCGCTACCACTCCTCGCAGCCGTGGCCGATGCCCGCCTCGCTGATGGTCGGCTTCATCGCCACCGCGGTGTCGCGACGGATCGTGATGCGCGACCACGAGCTGGAAGACGCGCGCTGGTTCACCCCGCAACAGATCGTCGACGGCATCGCCGGCGGCAGTTTCATGCCGCCTACGCGGCTGTCGGTGTCCTACCAGTTGCTGGCGCACTGGCTGCGGCAACGTGCCGGATTGGAGCTGGATTCACTGATCGCCGACGCCACGCCACGCTGATTCCCCCCGCGAACTCCGGCGACTGGCGTCGCCGGGTGATACCGGCAGCGATCCGTCGCTTACAATGGCAACCACTGCCCGCGAGCCCGTCCTGCCATGGCCATCCGTCTCCTCGTCGCCCTCGTCGCCCTCGGCCTGCTGCACGTCATGCCGCACCTGGCACGTTGGCGCGGCGACGGCCCGTTCCGTCGCTGGGTGGCGCAAGGGGGCGACACCAGTGGCGGCAGCCGCGTGGTGCTCGCCCTGTTGCCGCCGCTGGTCCTGTGCGTGCTGCTGGAATGGTTGCTCGGGCACTCGCCACTGGGCGTATTGCTGCCCTTGCTGTTCGCGCTGGCGGTGCTGCTGTACTGCTTCGGGCCGCGCGAATTCGAGACCGACCTGGAAGCGATCCTGGACGCGCCGGACGGCGCCCGCCGCGAGGCCGCGGCGCAGGCACTGGCCGACGATGACCATCCGATTCCCTGGACCGCACCGGCGCTGGGCGAGGCGATCGCCTATGCCGCGTTGCGCCGGCGCTTCGCCGTATTGCTGTGGTTCTTCCTGCTCGGGCCGGCCGGCGCGCTGCTGTACCGGCTGGCGCAGACGCTGGGTCGCGACGACGCCCTGCGACTCGACGCGGGCACCCGCCGCGCCGCCGGCTACGTGGCCAACGCGCTGGACTGGCTGCCGGCGCAGTTGCTGACCTTCACCCTGGCCGTGGTCGGCCACTGGGAGGCGGTGATCGGCGCCTGGCGCCGCTGGCACAGCCAGGCCGCGCCGACCAGCTGGTACGGTGCCGGCCCGGGTTTCCTGGGTGCCGCGGCACAGGCCGACGTGCTGATCGACATCGAGGCCGGCGACGGCTACGCCGAAGAACACAGCGATCCACTGGCCGAGCTGCGACGCCTGCGCAGTGCGCTGCTGCGTGCCTTGCTGACGTGGCTGAGCGTGGTGGCGCTGGTCGTGATCGGCGGCTGGATCGGCTGAGCCCGCTTACGCCAGATCACCGCGCAGCTCGCGCACCCGCGCTTCCAGCGTCGCCGCGGTGACCTGCGCGGGCACCCGCGGCGCATCCACCACCAGCTCCACCCGCGCGCGGAACCGGCGCGGCAGGCGCGCGCGACGCAGCATCGAGTCGCGGCGGCTCCATACGCTGCCCCACAGGCCACGCAGCGCCATCGGCACCACCGGCACCGGCCGCCGCGCCAGGATCTTTCCCACGCCAGGCCGGAACGGCGCGATTTCACCGTCGCCGGTCAAGCCGCCTTCCGGGAAGACGCACACCACCTCGCCCGCGGCCAGTGCGGCGTCGATGGCATCGTAGGCTTGTTCCAGCACCGCGGGATCTTCCTTGTAACCGGCGATCGGGATCGCCCTGGCGGTGCGGAACACGAAGCTCAACAGCGGGATGTTGAAGATCCTGTAGTACATCACGAAGCGCACCGGCCGGCGCAGGTTCGCCATCAGCAGCAGCGGGTCCATGAAGCTGACGTGGTTGCATACCAGCAGCACCGGCCCTTCCTCGGGAATTTGTTCGGCGCCATCGGCGCGCACCCGGTACAGCGTGTTCACCAGCACCCAGGTGATGAAGCGCATCACGAACTCGGGCACCAGGGTGAAGATATACCAGCCCACCAGCACGTTGAGCAGCGCCGCGGCCACGAAGATCTGCGAGGCATCCAGGCCCAGCGCGCCCAACCCCAGGCCGAAGCCTGCCGCCAGCACGATCAGCAACGCGTTCAGGATGTTGGTGCCGGCGATGATCCGCGACAACTTCTCGCGCGGTGCGCGCGCCTGTACGAAGGCGAACAGCGGCACCACGTAGAAGCCGGCGAACATGCCAATGAGAGTGAGGTCGAACGCGATGCGCCAACTGCCCGCGCCACGCAGGAAAGCGAGCCAGTCCAGCCCGCGCACCGTCGCCATGCCGTGCCGCGCGAAGTACAGATCGACGCCGAATGCGGTCAGCCCGAACGCGCCCAGCGGCACCAGGCCGATTTCCACCCGCCGTCCCGACATCCGCTCGCACAACAGCGCACCGGCGCCGGTGCCGATCGAGAACAAAGTCAGCACCAGGGTGTTCACCGAACCGTCGCCGCCCAGCGTCTCGCGCGTGTAGATCGGCAGCTGCGCGATCAGCACCGTGCCGAAGAACCAGAACCACGAGATACCCAGCACCGCGTTGAACACCGCGCGGTCGGCGCGGGTGATCGCCAGCACCCGCGCGGTCTCGCTGAACGGGTTCCAGTTGAATTTCAGCGCCGGCGCGGTCGCCGGCGCCGGTGGGATCCGGCGACAGGCCAGATAGCCGGCCACCGCCACCACGATGGTGGCGCCGGACGCCAGCAGCGGCCCCACCCCGGCCACCAGCATCAGCGAGTTGCCGGCGATCATGCCCACCAGCATCGCCATCTGCGTGCCCATCTCGACCAGCCCGTTGCCGCCGACCAGCTCGGCCGGCTTCAGCGCCTGCGGCAGGATCGCGTACTTGATCGGCCCGAACATGGTCGAGTGCATCCCCATCATGAACAGCACCAGCAGCAGCAGCGTGGTGTGGTGCGTGTAGAAGCCGTACGCGGCCAGCGCCATCGCACCGATCTCGAACAGTTTCACGTAGCGGATGATCCGGCTTTTCTCGTACTTCTCGGCCAGTTGCCCGGCGGTGGCGGAGAACAGGAAGAACGGGATGATGAACAGCGCCGGCGCCAGGTTGGTGTAGAGCGCCACCGTGCGGTCGCCCAGCCCCATCTGGAACGCCACCAGCATCACCAGCGCATTGCGGAACGCATTGTCGTTGAACGCCCCCAGCGCCTGGGTCCAGAAGAACGGCGCAAACCGCCGCTTGCCCAGCAATGCGAATTGGCTCATGCGCTGTCCTGAAGGAGGAAGTGTCTGCGTCAGCCCATCAGCTTTGTCCACAGGATTATCGCTGCGGGCGAACATCAGACACAACGAAAGCCGCCTGCCTAAAGCGGGCCTCATGCTTATCCATAGTGCCTGATACCGGAATCAATTAATCGTGCACACAAAAGAGCCGCCGGGGTAACCCCGGCGGCTCTCTTTGCAGCTATCACATCACACGTACCGCTTCAGGCCATCAGAAATCGTACGAGATCCCAAAACGGACATAACGCGGGGTCTGCGCACTGTATGGGCGCCGGAAGCTGGAGCTCGCCTCGATCGCGTAGGTCTGCGTGGTCTTCTGGCTATCAAAAACATTGTTGACCATCACGTTGAACGCCAGCTTCCTGTCAGCCCACAACGGACGGTACTCGGTGCTCAAGCTGAGCTGGTACGTCCAGGCCTCACGCGAGGCGCCCGGAGACGACGGCTGGCCCTTGCAGAAGTGGTAGTACGGACCATAGCCCAGACCCGGATTGGTCTGGGCTACGCCGTAATAACCCAGGCAGGTACGTGGCGCACCGGACATGATCGCCAGGTTACCGGACACCATCCATTCCGGCGCGACCTGATACGAGCCGAACGCCTTGATCTGATGACGACGGTCATTGGCCAGCGAACCGTTGGCGTAATCCATGACAGCAGCGTAATCCCAGTCAACCGTGGCCGAGACGTCGCGCTGGCCAATGTCCGTACGAACCTGACCCTCGCTGTTGCCGTAGCTGCGTGACCACAGGTAGTCGACGCGACCGAACCACTTGCCGTCGAATGGATGTTCCAGGAACAGGTTCAGGCCGTAGTACTTGCGCTTCAACGTGGTGTTGAAATGGAAGTCCTTCGCCCAATCCATCGTGACGTCGTAGTAGCCGCCCCCAATCCTGGGGATCATGAAGGTGTTGGAGCGGCCCGGGTTGATCAGGTAGCTGCCTTGGATCGAGTCGGGATCATAGGTGGCCGGATCGATGCCCATGGCATCCATCTTGTCCATGATCGCGAACGAATCACCAACGTCATCGATGGCGTTGCGCAGATTGCGATAGGTCGCCTTGGCACCGTATACCCACGAATCGCCCAGCTTCTTGTCGAAGCCGAGGATGTACTCATCCTGGTACTCGGACTTGAGGGTACTCGAAGTCGCGGTTTTCGGATCACGCGGGATGCCGTACTCCAGGTTGGCCGAGATCGGACCGCCGGTGCTGCTCTTGATCGGGGTCAAGCCAGTCGGGACGCCATTCGAATCGATTCCCGTATACGTGAAGTATTCGCGGGTATACAGCGAGGCACCAGCCGAGCGCAGCGCCACACTGGCAGGCATTGCCAGGTAGTAGCGACCAGCGTTGCCGTACACCTTGAAGCTGGAGTCACCGTTCACGTCCCAGCTGAAGCCCACTCGCGGAGCCCACTGCGGACTGGTCAGGCGCAGATACGGAACGCCGTCGCCATTGAAGTTGGTGAACTGGTCGTTGCGCAGACCAAGCTTGACCAACCAGCGATCATTGACCTGCCAGCTGTCTTCGATGTACTGGGCATGCTGCGTCGTTCTGACTGACGAATTGTTGCTGTAGACATACCGGGCCACGTAATAGCCAGTCTGGCCACCGGTATAACCCGCCGGAGCCTCAACCCACGGCTGGGTCTGCCAACCCGGACCATTGGCGACGGGGCCACCGGTGATGTAGGTCGTCGGGGTTTTGCCCGTGCTGTCGTTGTATTCCCACGCGTAACCCGGACCCGCAGTCACCGTACCGTCGTCGTTGTCGTGAACCGTCTGATTGTCGATACCCGCGGTGATCGTGTGATCACCCAGACGGTAGCTCAGGTCGAAGCGCAGGTTGGTGTTCTTGGTGGTGTGCGCCGGATTCGCGATCCGCAACAGCGTCTGGTTGTTGGTGATGACCTTGCCACCCGTCAACGCCGGGTTCTGCTTGTCAGGGGTCAGCAGGTACGGGTTGGTCGGATCGTAACCGGGAGTATTGCTGTACAACGTACCTTTCATCTCACCGTACAGGGCGGTCAGAGTCAGATCATCCGTGATGTAGCTGGTGAACTTGGCCGAGTAGAGATCGCTGCCGTTCTTGGTCGACGTATCGTTGCTGTTGAAGCCGCCTTCGGTATTGGTGGCGTAGCTGTACTTGTTCAGTGTGCCCTGATAGGACGACTTGTTCGACGCACCGGTCACCTCAAGAATGTTGCTGTCGGTGATGTTCCAGTCCAGCTTGCCGTACCATTTCGGGTTGTCATAGCGGTAATGGGTTACGTACGGTGCCACGTTCGGACCGGTCGACTCGCCCTGCTGACGCTGCGCCTCAACGGCCGCGAACAGGAACAACTTGTCCTGGATCAGCGGACCGCCGACATAGGCGTCTACTGTGGTCGTCCACGACTTGTTGTTCTTGCGATATTGGCGGATCTTGCCCTGCGATCCGTCCTTATTGACGTAGTAGAAGTTCTTCGGGTCGCCTTTCAGGTCGGTCGGGGTCCATTGAATCTGGCCACCGAAGTGCCACTCGTTGGTACCGCGCTTGCCGACCTGGCTGATCACGCCACCATCGGAACGACCGTAGGCTGCGCCATAACCGCCACTGAGGATTTCCTGCTGGTCGATCGCACCGTACGGAAGAGTCAGACCACCGAAGCCGCTGAGCGGATCGGTGGTGTTGAAGCCGTTGATGTAATACGCGTTCTCGGTCACCGAGGAGCCGCCGAACGACACCACCGGGCCACCGGTCGGACCCGTGAACAAGGCGCTGCCCTCGACGACGCCCGGAGCCAGCAGGGCAATCGCCTCGGCACTACGCGCGAGCGGCAGCCTGGCCAGCTGCTCGGCCGTGATGACCGTACGCGAATCGACGCCGCTCACGTCGATGGTCGGCAGGGCATTGGCCTGCACCGTCACCGCCGACAGGTTTTGCGCGTTCTGCGCAACAAAAGAGACCTCGGTGCCGGAACCGACGCGCAGGGTAACGTTCGAGCGCGAATCGACAGCTTGGCCGTCGCGCTGCAGGGTCACGGTGTAATTACCCAGCGGCAGGGAATCCACCGTGTAGCGGCCGGCCGAATCGGCCGCTACTTGACGGGTGATACCCGACGAACTCTTGACCAGCACGGAATCACCCGCCTGCGCCTGGCCGAAGATGCTGCCGGTGGTCGCCTGACCGAAGACCAGGCCACTGAAGCCCAAGCCGAGCGCCAGGGCGAGCGCGGTGCGCTGCAGCTGCCCCGCCTTGAAGTTTTTACGCGAATTCATCGTGGTGACTCCCATGGTTCGGCCCGAGCCATCCGGGCACAAGAAACTTTTGTGTGTCCGTGAGATCCAAGGGCGGCATCCTAAAAACGATGCAAGCCCGTGCCGATCCACATGATTTAGGCTAGACTTCCTACGCAAACGTATTCGTAAGTTATTGCGACGTTAGTTCAAGAAAACACGGGGGTCAACACTTCCGTAACTCGTATTTCAGGCCGTCTTCGCTTGAATTGTGGCAAAGACTTACGCGAAGTCCCTACACACTGGCGGTATTCTCGATGGAAACGCAAAAATTTACGTCTGCGCAAGCCACAGAAACTTTCGCCGAGCGCATCAAATTACTGATCCAGCGCGTAGGAAGCGCCACGGAAATCGCGCGGATGTGCGGCTTCTCCGAAGGCGTGGTGCGCAGCTGGCGCGATGGCAATACCGATCCCTCGCGGGCGCGATGCGTCACGCTGGCGCGCACGCTGGGCATTTCGCTGGTCTGGCTGGTGGCCGGCGAGGGCTCATTGCAGATGGACCCGACCATGCCCAACCTGGACGACCAGCACAGCTCGGAAAAAGTCGCGTCGCACCGCTCGCACGGTCGTCAACAGGCGCATGCCCCGGCCTCCCAGGCCACGGTCGACGCGCAACGGTTGAATACCGCCGTACGCATGCTGCAATCGGAACTGAGCCTGGCTGACAGCCAGCTCTCCCTGTCCGAAAACGCCGACCTGCTGAGCCAGCTCTACGAGATCCTCGGCCCCGGCGGCTCGCACGTGGATCCGCTCGCCATGGTGGCGTTCAACCACCAGCTCGCCGAGCGGATCCGCAAGGAACGCAACAGGGCCTGATTCGTTCTTCCCGCGCACGACGACGCGGCCGCCTCGACGGCAGCCGCGTTATTTTCTGTACGCGTACTCAGAGTTTGTGAAGAAAACCGCTTCCTGCGGTTTTCTTCCGTCGCGAGTCCGGCACATGTATGCATGCCATCCTGGCATGCACCCTGCGGGCCAGCCTGCGGCTGTTCAAATCCGCTCCAAGCGGATTTGTCCGGACTCGCTCACGCTGATCAGGCACTGGCGTGCCCGATCAGCGTCCGGCCATCGGGCAACCGCTCCTGCGTTGCCTACACTCGGGCATCCATGCCCTCGCCATGGCCGGTCTTCGAGGTTGAAAAATTTACAACCTCTCAGAGCAGGGCGATGTCGGCGACGGTGCCGAAGCGGGCCTTCAGCTGACCGAGCAGGGCCAGCCGGTTCATGCGCACGGCCGGATCGTCGGCGTTGACCAGCACGCTGTCGAAAAACGCGTCCACCGGCGCCTGCAGCTGCGACAGGCGGGCCAGCACCGCCGTGTAATCACCGACCGCCAGCGCCGCCGCAGTCTCGTGCCGGGCCGCGGCCAGCGCGTCGGCCAGGCCGCGCTCCGCCTCGGCCTCGAACAGCGCCGGATCGACAGCTCCGCCGATCGGCTGGGCACCCGGTTCCGCGGCCTGCTTGCGCAGGATGTTGGCGACCCGCTTGTTGGCGGCCGCCAGACTGGCGGCCTCCGGGCGGCGACCGAACTCGACCACCGCGCGCAGGCGTCCGTCGAAATCGGCCAGACTGGTCGGCTGTACAGCCAATACCGCCTCGAACTGCGCGTTGTCGAAACCCTGTTCGGCGTAGTAACCGCGCAGGCGGTCGAACACGAAGTCGTGCAGCTCGTCGAGCAGGATGGCGCGTCGCTTGGCGGCATCCAGCACCGGCGACTTGCCGTCCTTGCCCGGCCTCAGGCCGGCAGCCAGCGCGCTGTCCGGCAGCAACTCAAGCGCCTCGATCAGGCTGCCGCGCAGATCCAGTTCCAGATCGCCCTCGATCAGGGTGCGCGCCAGCCCCAGCGCAGCGCGGCGCAACGCGAACGGATCCTTGTTGCCGCTCGGCTTCATGCCGATGGCAAAGATGCCGGCCAGCGTGTCCAGCCGTTCGGCCACCGCCAGTACCTGGCCCAGCTTGTCGGCGGCGATCGCATCACCACCGAAACGCGGCTGGTAATAACTGTCCAGCGCCGCGGCCACCGCCGCCGGCTCGCCGTCATGACCGGCGTAATAGCGCCCCATCACGCCTTGCAGCTCGGGGAATTCGCCGACCATGCGGGTCAGCAGGTCGCACTTGCTCAGCGCCGCGGCGCGGGTAGCCGCACCGCCATCGACACCGACCCGGCCGGCGGTGATCCGCGCCAGTTCGGCCACACGCACGCTCTTGTCCCACAGGCTGCCCAACGCCTGCTGGTAGGTGACGGTCCGGAGCTGCTCCTGGTAGCTGGCCAGCGGCGTCTTCAGATCTTCGTCCCAGAAGAACTTGGCGTCGGCGAAGCGCGGGCGGATCACCCGTTCATAGCCCTTGCGGATCTCGGCCGGGTCCTTGCTCTCGACGTTCGCGATGCCGATGAAGTGCTCGGTCAGCTTGCCGTCGGCGTCGAACACCGGCACGAATTTCTGGTTGGCCACCATGGTGGCGACCAGCGCTTCCGGCGGCACGGCGAGGAATTCACGCTCGAACGTGCAGGCGATCGCCACCGGCCATTCGGTCAGGTTGGCCAGTTCGTCCAGCAGCGCATCATCCAGCCGCGGCACGCCGCCGGTGGTCGCCGCGAGCGCGGCCACCTGGTCACGGATGCGCTGGCGCCGTTCGCGCGGATCGGCCAGCACGTTGCACGCACGCATCGCATCCAGCCAACCGTCGGCATCGGCCACGTGCACCGGCTGCGGGTGCATGAAGCGATGGCCGCGCGATTTGCGTCCGCTGGCCAGACCCAGCACGGTGCCGTCGACGATATCGGCACCATGCAGCATCACCAGCCAGTGCACCGGGCGCACGAAGCTGTAGTCGTGGTCGGCCCAGCGCATCGGGCGCGGAATCGGCAGGCCCTTCAACGCCTCGTCGACGATCTCCGGCAGCAGCGCCGCCACCGGCTGGCCCGGCTTGACCGTGCGCCAGACGTACCAGCCGCCCTTGTCGGTCTCCAGTTTCTGCAGTTGCTCGACGCCGACACCGCAGGATTGCGCAAAACCGAGCAGTGCCTTCGAGGGTCGGCCCTCGGCGTCGACAGCGGCGTTCAACGCCGGACCCCGGCGCTCGATCGCCTGCTCTGGCTGGGCCATGGCCACGGCGGGCACGAGTACGGCCAGGCGACGCGGCGAGGCGTAGGCCTGGGCCAGGTCGAGCCCGGCGTCGATCCCTCGCTTGGCCAGACCATCGCAGATGCCGCGCAGGAAGGCGGCGGACAGTTCGTCCAGCGCCTTCGGCGGCAGCTCCTCGGTACCCAGTTCGATCAACAGCGACTTGGCGGCGCTCATGCGGCCTGCTCCCGGGAAACGTTCTTCAGGCCCGGAAAACCGAGCCTCTCGCGCTGCGCGACGTAGGTCTCGGCCACGCCGCGCGACAGCGTGCGCACGCGCAGGATGTAACGCTGGCGCTCGGTGACACTGATCGCACGGCGCGCATCGAGCAGGTTGAAGGTGTGGCTGGCCTTCATCACCTGTTCGTAGGCCGGCAGCGGCAGGTTGGCCGCGATCAGCTGGTTGGCGGTGGCCTCGCACACGTCGAACCAGCGCAGCAGTTCAGGCACGTTCGCATGCTCGAAGTTGTAGGTGCTCTGCTCGACCTCGTTCTGGTGGAACACGTCGCCGTAGGTCACGACTCCGCGCGGGCCGTCGGTCCAGACCAGATCAAAAACGTTGTCCACATTTTGCAGGTACATCGCCAGCCGCTCCAGGCCGTAGGTGATCTCGCCGGTCACCGGGCGGCACTCCAGGCCGCCGGCCTGCTGGAAGTAGGTGAACTGGGTCACCTCCATGCCGTTCAGCCACACCTCCCAGCCAAGGCCCCAGGCGCCGAGCGTGGGCGACTCCCAGTTGTCCTCGACGAAGCGCAGATCGTGCACCAGCGGATCGAGGCCCAGCTCCTTCAGCGAGCCGATGTAGAGATCGAGGATGTCCTCGGGGTTCGGCTTCATCACCACCTGGTACTGGTAGTAATGCTGCAGGCGGTTCGGGTTGTTGCCATAGCGGCCGTCGGTCGGCCGGCGCGAGGGCTGCACGTAGGCGGCGGCCCAAGGCTCGGGACCGAGCGCGCGCAGGAAGGTGGCGGGATGGAAGGTGCCGGCGCCCACCTCGGTATCGAGTGGCTGCAGCAGCACACAACCCTGCGCCGCCCAGTAGCGGTCGAGGGTCTGGATCACATCCTGGAAGGTGCGTGCGGACATGGCTTTCCGTGACCTGGAGTAAAGCGCGTTAGTATAGCCGCAGCACGCTTTGCCACCGGGCCGTGCCCGCTGGATGCTACGCAGGAAATACACCCGGATGGCTGCTTCACCGCACATCGCATCTCTGCTCGGCCGGCGCGGCCGGCTGGAACTGGAGGAACTGCTGGCGACGCTGGTGGTTGACGGTTACCTGCTGGCCGAGGACGCCAGGCAGGTGCGGATGGGCGCGCGCGCCGGCCGCAGCACCGTGGAGCTGCACCCGCTGGTAGTCATCGCCAACGCCAGGCTGACGAATCAGCGCGATCCGGGGCGGCCGCTGGGCCTGGAGAACCTGGCCGAATGGCTGGCCGGTCGCGCCGGGATGCCGTACCTGAAGATCGATCCGATGAAGATCAATGTCGCGGCGGCGACCCAGGTGGTGAGCCATGCCTACGCCAAGCGACACCGGATCCTGCCGATCGCGGTCGCGCCGGGCGAGGTGACATTCGCCACGTGTGAGCCGTTCGACGCCGGCTGGGCCTCCGACCTGGGGCAGATGCTGCGACGGGACGTCAAGCGCGTGGTGGCGAGCCCGATCGACATCAATCGCTACCTGCAGGAGTTCTACGGCGTCCAGCGTTCCATCCAGCTGGCGCAGGACGCCAAGAGCGGCAGCGACGGTTCCTCGGCCATCCTCAACTTCGAGCAACTGGTCGAGCTGGGCAAGAGCGGCGAGGTCGGCGCCGACGACCGCCACGTGGTGCACATCGTCGACTGGCTGCTGCAGTACGCCTTCGAACAGCGTGCTTCGGACATCCATCTGGAGCCACGTCGCGACACCGGGCACATGCGCTTCCGCATCGACGGCATCATGCAGAAGGTGTTCGAGCTGCCTTCCCCGGTGATGACCGCCGTCACCGCACGCATCAAGATCCTGGCGCGGATGGACGTGGCCGAGAAGCGCCGCCCGCAGGATGGCCGCATCAAGACGCGCTCGTCCTCCGGCCGCGAGGTGGAACTGCGCATCTCGAGCATGCCCACCGCGTTCGGCGAGAAGGTGGTGATGCGCATCTTCGATCCGGACCTGGTGGTGAAGGACTTCGCCCAGCTCGGCTTCTCCGCCGACGAGGGCGCCCACTGGCGCAGCATGGTCGAACGCCCGCACGGCATCGTCCTGGTCACCGGCCCCACCGGTTCGGGCAAGACCACCACGCTGTATTCAACGCTGAAGCACCTGGCCACGCCGGAGCTCAACGTGTGCACGGTGGAAGACCCGATCGAGATGGTCTCGCCGGAATTCAACCAGATGCAGGTGCACGCGGCGATCGAGCTGGATTTCGCCGCCGGCGTACGCACGCTGCTGCGGCAGGACCCCGACATCATCATGATCGGCGAGATCCGCGACCTGGAGACCGCGCAGATGGCGGTGCAGGCCTCGCTCACCGGACACCTGGTGCTGTCCACCCTGCACACCAACGACGCGCCCAGCGCGGTCACCCGCCTGCTCGACCTCGGCGTGCCGCACTACCTGATTCAGTCCACCCTCACCGGGGTGGTGGCGCAGCGGCTGGTGCGCACGTTGTGCCCGCACTGCAAGCAGGCGACCACGCAGGACCCACAGGCCTGGAACGTGCTGACCCACGGCTGGGAGCTGCCGCTGCCGGCGCAGGTGTACCAGCCGGTCGGCTGCCTGGAATGCCGCAATACCGGCTTCCTTGGGCGCACCGGCATCTACGAGATGCTGAAGATGTCGCCGCGGCTGCGCGGCATGATCTCGGCTCAGCTCGACCTCGGCCGGTTCGGCCATGCCGCGCTGTCCGAAGGCATGCGGCCGCTCCGGATCTCGGCCGCCGATCAGGTGGCCGCCGGGCTGACCACGGTGCAGGAGGTTCTCACCGTGTTGCCGCCCATCGACGGATTCGACGATACTCAGCCGTAAAGACGTCCAAATGTCGCCACCGACCTTTCGCATGAAACCCGTCCTGATCATCCGCACCGGTCGCGCGCCGGATGCCATCCGCGCCCGGCATGGCGACTTCCCGCACTGGTTCCGCCTCGGCGCCGGCCTGCACACGCGGCAGCTGCGGATCGTCGACGTCGCGGTCGGCGAAACGTTGCCGCCGCCGCAAGAAGTGGCCGGCGCCATGATCACCGGTTCGGCCGCCATGGTCACCGCGCGCGAGCCTTGGAGTGAACGTACTGCCGCCTGGATCCGTGACGCGATGGACGTGGAGTTGCCGCTGTTCGGCGTCTGCTATGGCCACCAGCTGATGGCGCATGCGCTGGGCGGGCGCGTCGACTACCTGCCGGGCGGGCGCGAGATCGGTACCCAGGCGATCGAACTTTCCGCCGGCGCGTTCCACGACCCGCTGACCGCCTCGTTGCCCGCCAGTTTCCGCGCCCACACCACGCACGAACAAAGCGTGCTCGAGCCTCCGGTCGGCGCCGCCGTGCTGGCTCGTTCGGCGCGGGATCCCCACCAACTGCTGCGTTATGGCCCGCGTGCGTTCAGCACCCAGTTCCACCCCGAATTCAACGCCGACGTGATGCGTGCCTACATCACGCGCAAACACGCCGACATGCGCCGCGAGGGCTCGGACCCCCGGCAGGTCTACAGCGCCGTAGCCGCCACGCCGGATGCACGTCGCTTGCTGCGTCAGTTCTCCCGTCGTCACGACTGGGACAAGGTTGCCAGTTGAACTTCAATTGCGCAGGCGGCGGGCAACCGCGTCACGCGAGAACAGGGCAAACACCACGCCGAACAGGAATCCGCCGATGTGGGCCCACCACACGTAGGCGCCATAGCTCGGTCCCGCATAGCTGAACAGCAGTTGCAGAAGCACCCAGATGCCGATCAGCAGGAACGCCGGCACCCGCACGAATTCCAGGTACAGCCCCAGCGGCAGGACCAGGCCAAGACGCGCACGCGGAAACAGCGCCACGTACGCTCCCACCACCGCCGACACCGCACCGCTGCAGCCGATGATCGGCAGGCGTACGCCCGCAAGTGACAACGCCCCGATCAGGTTCGCCACGATCCCGCCCACCACGAACAACAGCAGGAAGCGCAGCGAGCCCAGCGCACGTTCGCCCGGCAAACCGAAGATGGCCAGGAACAACAGGTTGCTGAGCAGATGCAGCCAGGTGACGTGGATAAACAACGCGGTGAACAGCCGCAACAGGGCCGGATCGGTCAGCTGGGGCAGCAAGGCTTCGTGCGGGTCGAAAATATTCGCCGGCACCGTGCCCCACTGCAGGAGCAGCGAAATCCGCTCCGGCGCAGGCATCAGCGCCAAGCCCATGAAGCACAGCACACAGAGCATCACGATCAGCAGGGTGGCCCAGTGCCAGCGGGGACGACGGCGCGTTTCGACATGGACAAACAAGAACCGTTCCCCTGGACACCGGCCGATCGTGGCGTCCTTCCATCATAGGCGAAGGAGAGCTGCCACAACGTTGAAGCATTCGACGCTTCGATGAGCACGACACGGGCGCTGCGTCACCGACCTGCGGTCGCCACCGCACCAAAGAAAAACCCCCACCGTTGCCGGTGAGGGTGTTTCAGGAAAAAGCCCCTGGCGGTGACCTGTTGCGGGTCGCGACCTGCGGTCGCCACCGCATCAAAGAAAAACCCCCACC
>NZ_JBXAGL010000013.1:0-100841 GCF_058793995.1 Rhodanobacter sp. GW835-FHT13D09
TCCACCAGCTGCGCGAGTGGCCGGCGCTGTACGCCTCGGTCACCGCCGACGTCAACGAATACAAGGTGCGCGACAAGGTCATCCGCGTGGAGAACTACCGCGAATCGCTGAGCCACCAGAAGGTGCCCAAGGTGGCGCCGCCGAAGTCGAAGGACTGGGGCGAACTGGTGAGCTTCCTCGGCCGCGAGAACCTGCCGGGCCACTACCCGTATACCGGCGGCGTGTACCCGTACCGCCGCAGCGGCGAAGATCCCACCCGCATGTTCGCCGGCGAAGGCACGCCCGAGCGCACCAACCGCCGCTTCCACTATCTCAGCCAGGGCGGCGCGGCCACGCGCCTGTCCACCGCGTTCGACTCGGTCACCCTGTACGGCGAAGACCCGGCGCCGCGCCCCGACATCTACGGCAAGATCGGCAACTCCGGCGTCAACATCGCCACGCTGGACGACATGAAGAAGCTGTACTCCGGCTTCGACCTCAGCGCGCCCAGCACCTCGGTGTCGATGACTATCAACGGCCCCGCGCCGATGATCCTGGCGATGTTCATGAACACCGCGATCGACCAGAATGTCGAAAAGTACCTCAAGGCCGACGACGCCCGCTGGGCCGCGGCGGAAAAGACCATCGCCAAGCTGTACCAAGGCCGCCAGCGCCCGCAGTACCAGGGCGAGCTGCCCCAGGGCAACAACGGCCTGGGCCTCGGCCTGCTCGGCGTCGCCGGCGACGAACTGGTCGATGCCGACACCTATGCGCGCATCAAGACCGACACGCTGACCCAGGTGCGCGGCACCGTGCAGGCCGACATCCTGAAGGAAGACCAGGCGCAGAACACCTGCATCTTCTCCACCGAATTCGCGCTGCGCATGATGGGCGACATCCAGCAGTATTTCGTCGACCACAAGGTGCGCAACTTCTACTCGGTGAGCATCAGCGGTTATCACATCGCCGAAGCCGGCGCCAACCCGATCAGCCAGCTCGCCTTCACCTTGAGCAACGGCTTCACCATCGTCGAGTACTACCTCGCCCGCGGCATGAAGGT
This sequence comes from Rhodanobacter sp. GW835-FHT13D09, assembly GCF_058793995.1. Taxonomy (NCBI): domain Bacteria; kingdom Pseudomonadati; phylum Pseudomonadota; class Gammaproteobacteria; order Lysobacterales; family Rhodanobacteraceae; genus Rhodanobacter; species Rhodanobacter sp. GW835-FHT13D09. Next base: position 1,040 of record NZ_JBXAGL010000013.1, read on the forward strand.
GGACGACTTCGCGCCGAACCTGTCGTTCTTTTTCTCCAACGGCATGGATCCGGAGTACACCGTCATCGGCCGCGTCGCCCGCCGCATCTGGGCTCGCGCCATGCGCGAGCGCTACGGCGCCAGCAGTCGCAGCCAGATGATGAAGTACCACATCCAGACCTCGGGCCGCTCACTGCACGCGCAGGAGATCCAGTTCAACGACATCCGCACCACCTTGCAGGCGATGTACGCGCTGTTCGACAACTGCAACTCCCTGCACACCAACGCCTACGACGAAGCCATCACCACGCCCACCGAGGAAAGCGTGCGCCGCGCGGTGGCGATCCAGATGATCATCAACAAGGAACTCGGCCTCAACTTCAACGAGAACCCGTGGCAGGGCAGCTACGTGGTCGACACCCTCACCGACCTGGTCGAGGAAGCGGTGTACAAGGAGTTCGAGGCGATCAGCGAGCGCGGTGGCGTGCTCGGCGCGATGGACACCATGTACCAGCGCGGCAAGATCCAGGAAGAGTCGATGTACTACGAGCACAAGAAGCACGATGGCTCGTTGCCGCTGATCGGTGTGAATACCTTCCTGCCCAAGGACCACGGTGGGGAGATCGCCACCGAGATCGAGTTGATCCGCTCGACCGAGGAGGAGAAGGGGGCGCAGATCGCCAACGTGAAGACGTATGGCGAGGCACGGAACTCACTGGTGCCGGCGAGCTTGCGCACGCTGCAGAACACGGCGCGGGAGCGGGGGAATGTGTTCGAGCAGCTGATGGAAGCGGTGAAGTACAACTCGCTGGGGCAGATCAGCCATGCGTTGTATGAGGTGGGGGGGGAATACCGGCGGAATATGTAGTTTCCAGCGCGTGGCATTGCCAAGTCGAGATGAGACGACGGATTGGGGAAAACCTGAAGGTTACGCAGGGCGGGGGCTCGATACACCCGGATATAATCGAAACCCCGACGGCACGAGCCACAACCAACCCAGCAAGCTGGTCGCTAGAGATATAGGAACTGTTGATAAATCAGTGGTCGCCACTGTCCTCGGCGTTGCTTCTCAGCCCGTCCAGATCACTGCCCGCGCCGAGCTCGGTCATCGCAGCCGCGAGAATCATCGCGATCGAGCTGGTTCGGCGCTCAGTGAATTCATGTGTGAGCCGAATTTTCAGCTGCGAGCCGTGCTCCCTGATTGTCCTGTACGAAATTTTGCCGAACGTAACTGGGTCGATTGCCTGTCCACCGCTTGAATGCACGCGAGAATGCGCTGGCATCCGAAAAACCAAGCTTCAAGGACACCTCATCCAGTGTCGTCGTGGGACAGCGCATGTATTTGTACGCTAGCTCCTCACGTAGATTGTCCAGCACATCACGGAACGTTGTGCCTTCGTCCCGGAGGCGCCGTAACAACGTGCGCTCGGTCATGTGCATAAGAGAGGCCGTCCGTTGCTTTGAAATCTGGCCGAGCGAAAACTGGTCGGCCAAACATTTACGCACCTGAGCGGAAAAACGTCCCGACAGTTCTGCCAATTGCCTGGCCGCCATATCGTCGAGGACACAGGCCACATGCTCGCTGGCGGACAGGATGCCCCGGTCCATATCGCCAGCGTGGAACGTGATCGAATCTTCCGGTTGATCGAAGTAAACCGGGCACCTGAATAACTTCTCGTACTCCTGCGACTCCGCTCCCTCGGGTAGCGGATGCCGGAAGCGCACTGCGACTGGTACGAGATCCGCGCCTCCTATCCAACGGCTGAAACGCAGGACGCCCGCCACCACAGCATCGATGTTCTGCGAGAGTAGCTGGACCCCGGTATCAAATTTGAAATCGAGGCGCCAATGATCGTCGCCGGTGGCTAGCCCTATCGTTGCCGAGTCGGAGATCAACTTGGCGTAGCGTGCAAAACGCAGCAGCGCTGTACCGAGCGTCGCGCTACAACTCATCGCGTACCCTACGATGTGGAACGTCGACGGGCGGATATGCTCGGAAAGTCTCAGCCCGAAATAGGGATCGCGCGTCTCGTCAACGGCGATACCCCACAGTTGGCTGATCGAATTTTGCCAATACCGGTTGTTGCCATCCATCAAAAAGGCAAGGTCCATGCCTAGCTTCATGAAGATAGGCTCGTAAGGAACACCCTCACTGTCCAGTGTGCGCGCGATGGCAAGCGCCCACCCCGAAAGACCTGACTTGACCATTAATCCACCCCTCTAGGCTCCGTGCTCCCCTAGGCTTTGCATAGAACTGGGCTTCAGCCTACTACGGCTGGTACGGCGGCTCAACTGACTGCCTCTTCCAACGACTGAATCGCCCCGGCTTTCCCGGAGACTCCATTCTTTGAGAGGATGGGGCATGAACACAGGGAAGCGGTACTCGGCGCAGGTCAGGGCGCTGGCGGCGCGGATGATGCTGGAGCACCAGGGCGAGCACGGTTCGCAATGGGTAGCCATCGGGTCGATCGGTGCCAAGATCGGTTGCACACCGGAGACGTTGCGCCCCGCTGGGTAAGGCAGGCCGAGCGTGACCAAGGCTTGCGCGCCGGGTCGACGGCGGAAGAGCGCGAGCGGATCAAGGCGCTGGAACGCGAGGTGCGTAAGTTGCGGCAGGCCAATGAGACCCCGCGCAAGGCCAGTGCGTATTTTGCCCAGACGGAGCTTGACCGCCGGTTCAAGCCATGAAGGTGTTCATCGACGAGAACAAGGAGGTCTACGAGGTCGAGCCGATCTGCAAGGTATTACTGATCGCCCCATCGACGTACTACCTGCACGCTACGCGGCAGGCCGATCTGTCGCTGGTGCCGCCGCGCGCGCAGCGGGATCTGCCGTTGCGCGAAAGCATCGGCCGGGGTGTGGAAGGAGAACAAGGCGGTCTACGGCGCGCGCAAGGTCTGGCAAGAGATCAAGCGCAAGCGGCAGGCCGTGGCCCGCTGCACCATCGAGCGCCAATTGTAGAAGATCGCATCGCTGAAACCATGCTGGCGGCACAGCTCGGCGACCGCCATCCCCGCCTCGGCCTGCTTGATGAATCCGATGATCTGCTCGGTGGTGAATCTGCTCTTGCGCATGTCCGTCCTCTCCGGGTGAACGGACTTTACTTACCATCGGCTGGTACGGCGGACGGGGAGCAGGTCAATTACGTTTCGACACTTACGTGTTGATGTACCAGACGTGTTTGATAACACGATGGAACCAGGTTTTACCCTTGGATATAGGCCACCTGCGTGTACATGTATTCGTAGAGGCCATGCTTGCCGTCGTCCCCGCCGAAGCCGGAGCGGCGTACTCCGGCGTGAAAACCCTGGATTGCCTCGAAGTTTTCGCGATTCACATAGGTCTCGCCGAATTTCAGCGAATTGATCGCGTGCATCGCTGCGTTCAGGTTATTGGTGAAGATTGAAGAGGTCAGGCCGTACTCGCTGTCATTCGCTCTTTCGATGGCTTCATCCAGGTCTTCAATGGGGTCGACGACGGCCACCGGTCCGAATATCTCGCGTTGCATGATCTGCATGTCCGCTCTCGTTCCTGAAAGCACGGTCGGCTCGAAGTAGCATCCTTCGCCAGCCGTGGTGCCGCGGCCACCCGCCAGCACCTCCGAGCCCTTTTGTCGCGCATCGTCTACCAGCGACTGCAGCCGGTCCACGGCTGCGCGGTTAATCAGCGGCCCCATCTCCACCGGCTTGTCGCCGAGCGGGTCGCCGACCCGGATTGAGCTAAACGCTGCAGCGAGCTTTTCGGTAAATTCGGCGCACACCGAGCGCTCGACGTACACGCGCTCGGGACAGTTGCAGTTCTGCCCGCTGTTCAGGGACTTGGAGGCGCGCAGCGCATTGACCGCAAGGTCGATATTCGCGTCAGCCAGTACGATCGTTGGCGCCTTGCCGCCGAGTTCGAGACTGACCTTCGTGACGTTGCGCGCCGCGCTTGCCATGATCGCGGACCCAGCCGCAGCGCTGCCGGTAAAGCTCACCATGTCAACATGCGGATGGGCAGCGAGCAATGCCCCCACGGACTTGCCCAGTCCGCCTACAAGATTGAAAACACCGGCGGGCAGTCCTGCATCGGCGGCTATCTTCGCGAACTCATACGCGCTGTACGGCGTTTCCTCGCTGGGCTTGATAACGATGGTGTTCCCGGTAACGAGCGCCGGTGCCAACTTGCGAGCTACCATGAAGAGAGGGAAATTCCACGGCAGGATGCCAGCCACAACTCCCAGGGGACGGCGGAACATCAGGATATTCTCGCGAGGGCGGTCGCTGGTGATAATCTCTCCTTCTATGCGCCGCGCCCATTCCGCGTAGTAATCGAGATATTCGGCCGTAACGCCGACTTCCATCTGGGCAAGCGCCAACACCTTGCCCTGCTCAAGCATCACCGTGCGCGCAAGATGTTCCGCATTCTGCCGAATGCCTGCGGCGATCTTGCGCAGAAACTGGCCACGTTCGTTCGCGGGTCTGGCAGCCCACCCGGCCTGCGCGGCACGCGCTGACGCGACGGCCTCCTCCATCAGCGCGTTGTCGCCGTTAGTTACGGAGCCGATGCGCGCTTCGCTGGCCGGATTGCGGACCTCGATTTCACCTGGTGAGCCTGCGACGAAGCGACCGGCGACGTAGTTCTGGAAAGAAAGATCGGCGTTGTTCAATTTGCACTCCTAGGCAAAGGGGACGACATTGCCTCGATGTTATGTTCCGTGGACCAGAAAATTAGGCAGCTGCTCAGCAACCTGGAGATGGTGCCGTCCGATGTCGTCGATATGGGGACAACCCAACAACGTCATCGTTCGTTCAGTCTCTTGTCGCAACAGGCTGAACACTCGATGCACGCCTGGCTGGCCAAAGGCGGAGAGTCCGTAGAGATACGGGCGACCGATCATGCAGGCTCGGGCTCCCATGGCGAGGGCCTTAACGATGTGGCTGCCGCGACGTATGCCGCCATCCATGACCACTTCCAGGCGATCACCGACGGCGTCGACGTGGTCGGCAACACGGTCGATGATGGCGGCCACGTTGTCGAGTTGGCGTCCGCCGTGATTGGAGATGATGATGCCCGTGACCCCGGCCGTGGCCGCGTCGCGTGCGTCGTCGAGAGATTGCAATCCCTTGATAACGAATGGCCCGTCCCAGCGGCGCATGAGGCGCTCGACGGCGGCCCAGGTAATGTTTTTCTCCATATTTTTCGCAAAGAAATCGGTCAGCGTACCGATACCCCCGTTGCCATCGCTAGCGGGAATGTTCGGCAGTGTCAGCTCTCCGCTGGCGAGGTAGCGGAGGCACCACGACGGATGTCGCATGAAGCCGAGCAAGTTGCGGCGGCTGAGGCTGGGAGGGACCGTGAGCCCGCCGCGCAAGTCTCGTTCGCGGTAGCCCGCGGCGACGCAATCCACCGTGAGGCACAGCACGTCGTAGTGCGCTGCCTTGCAACGGTCTATCAGTTCGAAATTGAGGGCGTCGTCGTTGTACAGGTAGAGCTGGAACAGCTTCGGCCCGGTGCTCGCGGCAGCAATCTCCTCGAGGCTTGTCGTCGCCATCCCTGACAATGAGTAGATGATGCCGGCGTTTGCGGCCTCACGTGCTACGGCCGTCTCGCCGGCTGGGTGGAAGGCGCGCGTGATGCCAGTGGGCGAAACCAGTACAGGCCAGTCCACCTTGCACCCAAATACGGTCCTGTGCATGTCGACGTTGCGGATGTCTCGCAGGTAGCGTGGCACCAGTCGGTAGCGGTCAAAAGCGGCAATGTTGTCACGTTTGCTGACTTCATCGTCGGCACCACCGTCGATGTAATCGAACAACACGTCTGGCAGGCGCTGTCGTGCGGCTTCACGAAAATCCGAAAGATTGAAGCATTCGTCAAGGCGCTCCATGGGTTGCACGCTCTCCTTCGCAGTCGAACGTACCGTTCAACGCAGTTTGAAGTGGGTGCGCATGTGGTGCGGACCCCGGGCGAAGTAGGAATCGATCCATTCAACGGAGTCGGAGACTGGTTCGAGCACCTCGAAGCGGTTGAACACCACCTCGAGCGCCTGTCTTGCCTCCATGCGAGTCAGGAAGCTGCCCAGGCAGAAGTGCGGACCTTGGCCGAACGTTGCCAGCGGTACTTCGAGCTTCCTGCCCAAGTCGAAAATATCGGCGTTCGCGAATTTCTTCTCGTCGCGGTTTGCCGACGCCAGCAGTGGCATGACCGCTGAGCCTTTCGGGATCTGCACGCCGCCGAGTTCGGTATCCTGGGTCGCGTGGCGGAAAATCATCTGCACTGGGGGATTGAAGCGCAGCACCTCCTCGAGCAAGGCCGGGATCAGCTCAGGATCCTTGCGGACGCGCGCATGGACCTCTGGACTTCTGTGCAGCTGGGCCAACGTGTTTCCGAGCAGGTTCGTCGTGGTTTCGACTCCGCCGATGAGGAGCAGTATCGACATCTGGATGACTTCGATGCGTGACATTTTCTTGCCGTTCACCTCAGCCTGGATGAACGTAGAAATCATGTCCTGACCGAGATTGTTTACCCGCTCGTCATACAGTTCTTCGAAGAACGCGCGCAGCTGCCTGGAACTGTCGCGGATACCCGCCAGACGTTCCTCACCGTAGGCGGCGCGGCTTGAGGCCGCGAGCGTATCGTCGACCCAGACCTTGAACTCGGCCCGGCGCTTCGTCGGGATGCCGAGTACTTCCGAAATGACGGTCACCGGGAAAAGAGCCGTAAAATCCCAGACCCAGTCGAGTTCACCCTCATCGCCGTATTTCGCCTTGATGTCGTCGATCAAGGCGTTGGCGATATCCGTCGCACGCTGCTTGAGTTGCGCGACCTTGGAAGGCAGGAAACCGGTGCTCGCGAGCTTGCGCAGGTGTGTGTGATCCGGCGGGTCCATCGAGATCATTGGCGGTACTTCCGGCACCGGGTCGAAAGGACCCAGCAGTTCAGGCCAGAATTGCGTCGAGGTGAACACTTTGGGGTTCTTCAGCAGCGCGTCCACTTCGTCGTAGCCCGCGACGGCGAACACCCTGAGGCTTGGCATCCATTTGACCGGCTCGGAGTGGCGCAGTTTCTCGTAGTACGGATACGGATCCTGTTTGACGACAGGATCCAGAGGGTCATAAATTCTTTCGGTCTCACTGCGTGGAACGGCGTTTTGCTGAGTCATCAGATCTTCTCCGGAATTGCGTGGCTCGCCGCTGCCGAGACGAACTGGGCACGGGTGAACTATCGTGCGTTGGTGTGGAGTCGCTGAATGGCGGAACGTGCCATCCATACTCCGACCGGGACAAACTCCCGTCGGAACCGTCAACTTGTCACGTTTTACCGGTTAACGGCCTCGAAAGTCGTGGCGTCAAAACGGCAGTAGCGATAAGAATCCGGTACGTACCCCGTCATGAAGGAGGCGCCACATGCATATTCTGTATGCCCACCAGGTTGAAGACGAACATCTGTCCCGAGCCCAGCGCAAGGTGGTTGGTTCGCTGAGGGCGAGTTGCCTGGGACCCACGATCGACAATGGTGCGCCGGCAATGGCCGGAGGGGGCGGTCAGAAAAATTTTGCATCGGCTCAGAACTGGGTCACGGCATTTTTCAAAAAGGGCGCTGAGGAAGTGCTCGGCTATTATGCGGACGACTTCGTCTGGGAAGACATCGAGTTCGCTCAGACCATCACGACCAAGGAAGAACTGTACAAAGCCTTCGTCGTCTTCAACAACTCCGGTCCCACTTCGCCGTTCGGCGTTCACGAGTTCGAAGTGATCAGCTACGACGGCGGCATGGCCCGGCCGCGCTCGACGGCACAGAAACGCAAGGGAGGGGATCTGAAAGGTTGGGACGCCGGTGAATTCGGTCGCCTCTCCGACGGTATTCTCACGGGCTCCGATCTCGAGTATGACGAGTGGGGCTACATGCAGTGGGTCTGGAAAGCGGGCCACAACGCCGATTTCTTCGGTATCCCCGCCAAGGGAAAGACCACCTACACGCGCGGGACCACGACACAGTTCTATCGTGACGGCAAAATCGTGCGTTGCCGTTCTCATTGGAACTTTCGCGAGTTCGCCATGCAGCTGGGTGTGATACCGAGGCCGGACGAGGCCTGGCGCAAGAACAAAGGGCTAGGCGAAGCATGAGGTATTCGATCCTCGGCCGCAGTGGTTTGCGCGTCTCCAAGCTTGCGCTCGGCGCGATGACCTTCGGTTCGGGCGCGGAGTGGTCCCGTTCAGAGGCGGACGTGCGGCCAGTGCTCGATGCCTTCGTCGAAGGTGGCGGCAACTTCATCGACACGGCGAACATGTACACGGGCGGCGAGAGTGAGCGCATCGTCGGTCGCTTCGTCAAAGGCGACCGCGAGCGTTTCGTGGTGGCGACGAAGTACGCCAATGCCATCCCTGGCAAGGGGGATCCCAATGCTGCAGGCGTGCATCGCAAGAGTCTGGTGCAGTCTTTGGATGCGAGCCTGAAACGCCTGGGGCTGGACTACATCGATCTCTACTACGTCCACTGGTGGGATTTCACCACGCCGATCGAAGAAGTGCAGCGGGCGCTGGATGATGCTGTGCGTGCAGGCAAAATCCTGCATATCGGTCTGTCGGACGTGCCGGCCTGGGTGGTTTCGCGGGCGCAGGCGTTCAGCGATCTGCGTGGACTGGTGCCGGTGACCTGTATGCAGCTTGAGTACAGCCTGGTACAGCGTTCCATCGAACGTGAGCATCTGCCGATGGCTCGCGCATGCAGTATCGGCGTCACCGCATGGTCGCCACTGGCCAGCGGGATCCTGAGCGGAAAGTACACGCGTCAGAAGCGTGGCGGTGGCTCCGTTCGGCTCGATTCCATGCAACTGCAGTCGTTGACTGAACGCAATCGCGCGATCGCTACGACGGTCGATGCGGTGGCTGATCGCCTCGGGGTCGCCTCCTCGCAGGTAGCTCTGGCCTGGATCATGTCGCGTGGCGTCATCCCGCTTGCCGGCGCGACGTCTGCTGAACAGGTGCAACAGAACATGAAAGCGGCGGAGCTGGTGCTCGACGACGCCACGCTGTTGGAACTCGACACGGCCAGCGCATTCGATGCCGGGCACCCATACAGCATGCTGGAGTGGGACATGCCCATGTCACTCGGATACGCCGGCATGTTTGAGCGACTCGATATCAGAAATTTCCCGTCGCGTCGCGACTGATGGAGGATGCATGATGAATACGAGCACTACCGCTGAAGCGGGCACCAAGCTATTTCATCGCGTTGCCTCCGTTGCCGGCTTCGGAGACGATCATGCAATGAAAGTCGAAATCGAAGGCAAACCTGTCGCGATCTTTCGCGTGCCGGACGGTTTTGTCGCGACGACGAGTATCTGTCCGCATGCGGGTGGACCGCTGAACGAAGGCGAGGTTGATGGCAATGTCGTCACCTGCCCGTGGCACGGCTTGTCGTACGACCTTGGAACAGGCGCTTGCATCGATGACCCCGGATTCCGGATCGAGAGCTACACGGTGAAGGTCGAGGGCGATGACATCTTCGTTGCTGTTTGAACGGCACGCGTATTGCACGGCGGGAGCAGGACGATGGGCGTAGGTTCGGGTGATGACGTCAAGCAGCGGCAGGCGATCGAAGATGTGCTGCTGGCCTATGCGACAGCGCTCGACGGGCGTGACTGGTCTGCGCTGGAACACGTGTTTTCGCTCGATGCAGTGGCGGATTACGGCAGCGACATCGGCGTCTTCGAGGGTCGTGCGGCGGTCGTGGGCGTGGTATCCGACTTCCTCGGTCGTTGTGGTACCACGCAGCATATGATCACGAACATTCGGATCGAACTGTCGCCGCACGGCGTGGCGGGTGCACGGTGTTACCTGCAGGCGACCCACGCCGGCAGCGGCGCCCATGTCGGCCAGACCATGATGGTGTGGGGCGAATACGTGGATCGGCTGGAGCAGCGACCGGAAGGCTGGCGCATTGTGCACCGTGCACTCCGCGTGTTGCACGTCACGGGGGATGTGGGTGCGGCCCTGAAAGGGACCCCCTGAATAAATGAGCTTCATTCGCGGTTTCGCGCATACAGCCCACCTCGACGAGATTTTCGGTTGCCTGCAGGTAACCCGCGGACAGTGCGCCGTGTGAAACAGCGTTTTTGTTGCGTCCGATCACCCAGTTTCCGAAACGGCAGGCTCGCCGGCTTCAGCTGTGTACTGGGGCGGTGCCGTACAATCGCTGCAGCAGCGTAGGCGTGCACTGGTTACGGGCACCTGCCGCATCAATCGTGTCCTGAACGTCTTTCCCGCGTAACCCCAACAGTGTGGGACGACTGCCGTCCACCATTACATAGCGCGCGGTGACCGGATACACCTGCAGCGACCCGATCGGCGCGAAACTCGACGCGTCTTGCGCTAGAGCCAAATAGAGCGCGGCGACCAATGCAGTCAGGGAACTTGCGGTCACTTGCACGATGGCATCGTAGGCGGGCGTATCGCCACCATGTGCCACATTGGGTGTAGCCCAATCGCGAGGATTCCCGGTTGCCAGGGCGTGGCAGCGAATCGACACGATGCCGGGATGGTGTGCCAAAGCAACGGCTATGCGATCGATCCATGCATCATCCAGTGCGTCAGCGTGGTTACACGTGGACAACAGAAGCAACGCCCCCGTCGTTGACGTCGTTTCCGCCTCGGGTCGGATGAAGAGAGTGCGACTGGCGTTGGAAGCCAGGTTGTAGAGCAGTGTCGTACGGAAAGCGTTCTGCTCATCCTCGTGGATCATTGCAGCTACGTCGCTGCTGGCCAGACCGTCGCGGTCGGTTTCATTCGCATAGGTCACTTCGGCAAAGCCATCGAAGCGATCGCCTGTCCCTGCCTCACAGTTCGAGTTCGGGAAGTGCAGGCCTTCCACCGGGTCGCCGAGGTGATATTGAATGTATGTCTCGAAACCGGGAATACGCGCTGCCAGCGTTCCGTGCACGTCGCGCCAGTATCGCGAGAACAGTTCGCGAGACATTCCCTGCTTCCGCGCGATCAGCGCCACGGTGGTCACGGTTGCCATTGAATGCCCCTCCTGCGCGGGTTCATACCGCAGCGGTCAACAGGCCGCCGTCCAAGGTCGTGATATTGCCGGTCATGTATGCCCCTGCGCGTGAACACAGAAATACGACCAAGCCGCCGATATCTTCAAGGCTGCCGAAGCGGTGGGCCGGGATGCTGGCCAGCATCTTGTCCCTCAACCCCGGCACTGCCTGGAAGAAACCTTCCGTCATGTCGCTGGGGAAGTATCCTGGTGCAATCGCGTTGACGTTGACGTTGCGGGCGCGCAAGTCGGAAGCGAGCATGCGTGTCAACTGGTGCAGCGCCGCCTTGGCGCAGCCGTAGGCGTAGGCCCCGCCGTTGCTCTGCGGCATCAGACCGCCGATGGAGCCTATGTTGACGATGCGCGCCGGGTCGTCCTTGCCTGCGCCCCTGGCGAGCAGGGGCATCAGCTCCTTGATCATGAAGAATGGCGTGCGCAGGTTCAAAGCCATGACCGCGTCCCAGCGGTCGGCCGATGTCGTCTCCAGTGGGGCTGCGTCGAAGGTGCCGGCGTTGTTGACGAGGATGCTGAGTGGCGCAGGCGCCTGGGCCTGCGACAGATCTGCGACCAGTGCCTGGATGCCTTCGATCGAAGCGAGGTCGTGAGACAAGAATGTACAGGGCCCGTCGTTGCGCGAAACCTCGGCAGCGAAATGCTCGCCCACCTCAATGGACCGACCGGTGACGATCACCGTGCAGCCGGCGCGAGCGAGCGAGCGTGAGATAAGCGCGCCCACGCCTTTGGCTCCGCCGGTCACCAGTGCGGTTTTCCCGGCCAGCGAGAACAGCGCCATGTGGGGGTCGGAGACTGCCATTACTGGACGGCGCCGAGCTGGCGCAGAACTGGCGTGGAATCCCAGATGCTGCGTTCGAGGACAATTTTGCCGTCGTTCCAGCCCATTACCGTGACGCCGCGCGTCTTTGTCGTCTTGCCGGCGGCCGGGACGCCGAGGAAATCGCCCGCGTGCTTGGCCTCCCAAGTCCATTGGAACGAGCCCAGCTTGTCGTCACCGACATAATCGAACACATCGAAGCGGTTGTAGGCCGTCGTCGGATCCTTGATGACAAAGCCGGAGAAGAATTGGCGTAGTGCCGGCAAGTCGTTGGTGATGCGCAAGTCGAAATTGACGTCTTCGAACTGGAACTTGTCTGAGTACAGTGACATCAGCTCATCGGTTCGGTCGGCGAACAAGCCGATCCAGTATTGGGCCCACTGCATGTTCATCTTGGGTGCTCCGTCGGCTCGGTCAGTTTACAGACGGTAGTGCCGCCCGTCGCTGCCGGCCATGGCGATTGCTGCCAGCGGTTGGCTAAACGCGTCAAGCGTGAATGCAGCCACGACGCAGGGAGCCGGTGGCCGGCGCGTGAAATTGTCTCGGAAAAACCATTCCTGTCACATTGAGGCTTGGCAAGTCTCCGGGGTCCATGCCCACTATCCCATGCAACATGATGCCGTTTCGAAGCTATCTGGCGGGTGCATGAAACCGGGACATGATATTTCTGCCGTCGCAGCTGGTGGAGCGTCCGGTCTCGGTGAAGCGATCGAGCACCGGCTCACCGATGTCAGCGTCAAGGTTGTGGTCTTCGACACGGACATCGAACGCAAGGGAGAATCGATGCGGCTCGATGGCGCACTGCGCCTACCGACCCGTTGAAAGACATGGGTTGCGTTGTGCAGCGCACCGGACACGGGAGATACTTTTATTCCGGTTAAGCCAAGGGCGATTTGGATGGGAAAAATTTATGTTGAGACGCGCACAGGGGAGCATCTGGAACTGGTCGCAGTGCCCGCGCAAAGCTTGATGGAGACCCTGCGGGCCGGCGGGGTTGACGAGATCCTCGCCCTGTGCGGGGGCACCTGCTCCTGCTCGACGTGTCATGTGCTCGTCGAGCCAGCCGACTTCACCGGGCTCAAGCCGATGAAGGAGGATGAAGATGCACTGCTGGATGGTTCCGACCATCGCGGGCCGACGTCACGCTTGTCGTGCCAGATCACGTATAGCGATGAGCTCGGGGACCTTCACGTGAAGATTGCGCCGGAAGATTGAATGTTTCGGAAGGAGAGCCTGATGCAGCGACGGGATGTGGTGATTGTTGGCGCGGGTCAGGCCGGGGCACAAGTGGCGGCGCTGTTGCGTCACGAGGGGTACGAAGGCTCGATCATGGTGGTGGGCGACGAGCCCGAATTCCCCTACGAACGGCCACCGCTGTCCAAGGACTATCTGGCAGGGCACAAACAGTTCAAGCAGCTGCTCCTGCACCCCGAAGAGTTCTGGGCGCAACACAACATCGACTTGCGGCTTGGCCAGCGTGTCGAGACTGTCGATGTTGCCGGGCGACGCGTTACGACGGATTCGGGCGACGAGATCGGCTACGAATTCCTGGTTTGGGCCGCCGGTGGCTCGCCGAGGCGGCTGGCATGCCCAGGCAATGATCTTGCCGGGGTGCACGCCGTGCGCAACCGTGCAGACATTGACCGGGTAATGGCTGAGCTCCCCGACGTCCGCCGCGTGGCCGTGATCGGCGGAGGGTACATCGGCCTGGAAGCAGCTTCCGTGCTGACCAAGCTCGGCAAGCCGGTGACGGTACTGGAGGCGCTTGACCGCGTGCTGGCTCGCGTGGCGGGTGAGGCGTTGTCGCGCTTTTACGAGGCCGAGCACCGGGCACATGGGGTGGATGTCCGCTTGGGCGTGATGGTTGAGCGGCTGGAAGGGCGCGATGGCAAAGTGACCGGCGTCGTCTTGGCGGACGGTACCGTCGTTCCCGCAGATCTTGTCATAGTCGGCATCGGCATCGTCCCGTCGGTTGGGCCCTTGGTGAATGCTGGATTGGAAAATGGCAACGGTGTCGCCGTTGACGAATACTGCCGCACGCGTCTGCCGGGGGTCTTCGCCGTGGGCGATTGTGCTGCGCATCACAATCGTTACGCGGCCATCTCCACGCCGATCAGGCTCGAGTCCGTACAGAACGCCAATGACCAGGCGAAGGTCGTGGCCAAGTTCATTGCCGGCCAACAGGAAGCCTACAGCGCCCTGCCATGGTTTTGGTCGGATCAATACGACTTGAAGCTGCAGACCGTCGGGCTGTCCATTGGACACGATGCCGTGGTCGTGCGCGGGGATCCGGCTACGCGCGCGTTCTCGGTCGTGTATCTGAAGCAAGGGCGCGTCATCGCACTGGATTGCGTGAATGCGGTGCGCGATTTCGTGCAGGGCAAGGCACTCGTCAAAGGGCACTTTGCGATCAACCCCGAGTCGCTGGCCGATGCGGCGACGCCACTAAAGTCACTTGTGCCGCCAGCGTGAAAGGCACGGGGTGAATGCGAGGAGATCGGCCATGTTTGACGTCATGGGCAAGACCGTGGTGGTCACCGGCGGGGCTTCCGGGATAGGGGCGGCGACCGTGCGTCGATTGCGCGAAGCGGGTGCCGAGGTATGGGTGGCAGATATTGCGGGCGATATCGATTCAGGCGCGTTGTACCGCCGTACGGACGTGTCGCGGCCTGAGGAAGTTACGGCGTTGTGCGAGCACGTGCTCAAGCACAGCGGAAAGCTCGATGTCATGATCAACAACGCCGCGATCGCCTCAGGTCACTTGTTGGCCGATGCGGATCCAGCGCGATCGGAACGATTGTGGCGTGTGAACCAACTCGGCGTGCAGATGGGGATCAAGGAGGCGGCTGCGCGGATGCGTCCTGGAGGGGCGATCATCAATATCTCGTCGATCACTGCTGTTCGCGGGTTTGCGGGATGGGGAGAGTACTCTGCCACCAAGGGAGCGATCATCGCGCTGACGCAGACCGCTGCGGTCGAATATGCTCCCGCTGGCATCCGCGTGAACTGCATTTGCCCCGGTATTATCGAGACCCCTCTGGCGATGAACGAGGCGCCGGACATGGTCGGCAAGAACACGTCAGTGTTTGCACTGCTTGGGCGCCTGGGCAAGCCGGAGGAACTGGCCGCGGCCATCCATTTCCTCGCCAGCGACGATGCATCCTACATCACCGGCCAGACGCTGCTGGTCGATGGCGGCTGGAGTGTCGGAACGTCGCTGAAGGCCATCGGGTTGGCCCTGGCGAATTGAACGCCGGCTCTCGGTGTACCCCGATCCGCAGTCCGTGTGCTGCGCAGACGGGGCGTGGCTGAGACATCCGCGAGTCGTGCAATGCACGACTGATTTCTGCTGCTCTTGCTCCGTCCGACGGCGTCGCCAACCGTGCGCGCGTCGTCGGCGCGTGTCCGCGTGCCGTAGGTAAAGCCTCTTCCATGGGTTCTTCACCGCTGGGTGAGGCATGCCCGCGTGCTTTATCTGGCACGTGTCGACGCCACTCGGGGCGTCGCGCCCTGGTCGATCGGCGGCGCACTGCCGGATGCCGGGTTCACCTGCGACAACCCGTTCGGCCACGTCGACAAGTTTTGGCACGAATTGCTCTGCCGCTTCATCAAAGCGTCATGGTCTGGGTGGCGGGCAGCCGGGATATTCGGATACGAGACTGCAAATCGTGGCGTGCCAAGTTTGCGGCAGTGAACAGTGAGAGGAGAGGCCCCTGCAGTGAAAACGGGAAGTCCATCGGGATCCATTTCATCCTTGCCAAATACGCTTGCGGCCGTCCGCGCGTTGGTTGGTGAGCAGAACGTTCTCGTTGGCAACGACGTGCTCGCACGCAACCCCGGCGTGTTCATGTCGCGTATCGAGGCTGACGCCATCGTTCGCCCCTTATCGACCGAGCAGATGTCGAGAGTCCTGGCGCTTTGCCACGCCGCGCACCAACCGGTAGTCGTTCAGGGAGGAGGGTCCGGTTGGGTGAGGGCGACGCAGACGCAGCCCGGTCAAATCGTGGTGTCACTTGAACGGATGAACGCGATCGAACAGGTGGACACCGTGAACCGTACAGCCACCGTGCAGGCGGGGGTGGTTCTCCAGACCCTGCAGGAGCGTGTCGAACAGGACGGCCTGTTTTTCCCGGTGGACCTGGGTGGGCGTGGCTCCTGCCAGGTGGGAGGAAATGCTTCCACCAACGCCGGAGGCGAGCGGGTCCTCCGCTACGGCATGATGCGCGAGCAGGTGCTGGGTATCGAAGTAGTGCTGGCGGACGGGCGCGTTGTTACGTCGCTGAACCGCATGCTGAAGAACAACACCGGTTACGACCTCAAACAGCTGTTCATCGGCAGCGAGGGCACGCTGGGCGTGGTCACGCGCCTCGTATTGCGTCTGCGCGAAAAACCAACCAGCAACGATACGGCAATAGTCTGCGCAAGCCGCTTCGAGCAGGTCGCCCGCTTGCTGCGCCACATGGATGCCTCGCTCGGTGGCCACCTCAGCGCCTTCGAGCTGATTGACAACGCCTTCTACAACGTCAACACCGCTCCGGGTCGGCATGCGCCACCGCTGCCCCGGGACAAACCTTTCTACGTCATCGTCGAGTCGCTAGGCAGTAACCAGCAAGCCGATAGCGAAATCTTCGAACGTACCTTGACGGCTGCCATGGAACAGGGGCTGGTTGACGACGCCGTGCTTGCCCATTCCGAACGCGAGCGGCAGGCGATCTGGGATGTCCGCGAGGACCTGGAGCACATCGTCCGGGATTTCAAGCCGTTCTATGCGTTTGATATCTCATTGCCGATCGGCGACATGGCAGTCTATATGGACGACGTCCGTGCCCGGCTGCACGCAAGATGGCCGCAAGGTTCCATTGCCTTTCTGGGGCACGTCGGTGACGGCAATTTACATATAGCCATTGGCGCCGGCGTGGCCGAGGAGCGTCATGACGTTGAAGCTTGCGTCTACGAACCGCTTGCCGGCGTCGGCGGATCGGTTTCGGCGGAACACGGCATCGGCCTCGAGAAGAAGCCATGGCTTTCGATCTCGCGCAGCGAGATAGAGCTGGGCCTGATGCGCCAGATCAAGGCAACGCTGGATCCATACGGCATCCTCAATCCCGGGAAAATATTCGACACTGAAGAAGTGGTGCGAACGTGAGCATGCCCGGCCGCCTGCGACTACATGGTCACGCCGTGAGCAATTATTTCAACGCGGCTCGCGCAGCTCTGATCGAAAAAGGCGTGCGCTTCGAGATAGTCGATACGCCCGCGGCCCAGACGCCGGAATTCCTGGCCATGAATCCGATGGGCAAGATCCCGGTCCTGGAAACTCCGCAAGGCTGTATCGCTGAGACAATCGCGATCCTCGAATACCTCGAAGACGTGATCCAGACGCCACCGTTGTACCCAGGGGATGCATACCAGCGCGCACTTGCCCGTCAAATCATCAATGTTGTGCAGTGTTACATCGAGATGCCCGCGCGCACCTTGTACCCGGGGGCTTTCATGGGTGGCACCAACAGCCCTGCCGCGGTCGAGCTGGCTCGGCCGCTCATCGATCGCGGCGCCAGGGCGCTGGGCGGATTGGCCGTGATGAAGCCATATCTCGCTGGTGAGCACTACGGCAATGCCGACCTATTTGCGTTTCACAACCTGAGCCTCGTAGACCGGTTGACTCGGTATGTCTACCGTTGGTCGGTAATCGACTCGGTATCCGGGTTGCGCGAATGGTTTGTGCGTGTTGCAGATCGCAGTAGTTCGCGTGTCGTCTTAGCGGATTTTCAGACGGCATTCGATGAATACCTCGTCGCCAAGGGGGCAGCCTATCGCGATCCGATGCACAACGTTGCGGTCGAGGGGCTTCCATGATGTTTTCCTGGAATCACGACGGCAGGACGACTCAAAGTGAAGAGGGGCAGGCCATGGACGTCCTTTTCCATCTGCTGTAACCGATCTTCTATATGCGGCTTTGTTCCAAGCGCATAAATTGGTTTGAATTCCAACAATTCATTTTACAGGCAAGGTCAGAGGAGGGGGTGTCATGAAGGGGCATAAAAGATGCAATCCGTTCGTTTTTAAGGCGATAGGGGCGCTGGCTACGGCCTGTGTCATGGCTGCGCCGGCGCATGCAGCGCGCTTGTTCGCGACCAACCCCGATTGGAAGGTGAACCTGGATACGACGTTGCAATATACCTTGGGCACTCGCGTACAATCCATGCGTCCTGGTATTGGTGGTCATCCGTTCTTTGCCGAAGGAGACTACAAGTTTTCCAAGCCAGGTGACATCGTCACCAACCGCATCAACGCAATTGTTTCCCTAACGGCAGTTTACAAGGAACATGCCGGTTTTCGTATTTCCGGCACGGGTTGGAATGACTTCGCCTATAGCGATCGGGTCAGGACGAATCCTGCATTCCCCGGCGGGGCGAATGGGCTTTTCGGGACGTATAGCGGTGGCAGGTATTCGTCGACGACAGACAAATACACCAGGCAGGGCGGCGAGTTGTTGGATGCATTCGCGTTTTACAACACCAACATCGGTGGCAAGCCGGTCTATCTGAAAGCGGGCCGTTTCACCCAGTACTGGGGCAACGCCTTTTTCTTCGGCTTCTCCAACATCGCCTACGGCCAGAATTCAGTCGACTACAACAAGGCGTTCACCCAACCTGGGTCCGAACTACAGGAGCTGTATCTGCCGCGGTCGCAGATCATGGCGTCCGTCAATGTAACGCCGGAACTGTCGCTTACCGCTGAATACTTCCTGGAATTCCGCCCAAACCGCTACCCGGAAGGCGGTACTTACCTCGGGCCATTCGACATCCTCTACAAGGGCCCGAATCGTGGTGGTGCGCTCTCGGCAGCGCTGGGAGGCACCGTCCTGGCAGGGCAGGATCATGAGCCCAGCAGTGTCAACGATAATTTCGGCATCCGCGCGACGTGGGCCCCTGCCTGGCTGAACGGTACGTTAGGGTTTTATTACCGCCAGTTTGATGACCCGCATCCGTGGACCCTGTTGTCTGTCAACCCGGGAGGCGGCGGTGCCATTAATCTCGATTACGCGCAGCACACCAAGTTGTACGGCGTCAGTTTCGAAAAAACGTTTGGGTTGTTCAGCCTCGGAGCAGAAGCCTCGTACCGCAAGGGTACTGCACTGGCGAGCGCGTTTGCTCCAGCTGCCAAGGGCGCATCGGGAAATATCGCGAACGTCATTGGTAACATTCTCTACACCATGCCGTCGACGCCCTTGTGGGATACAGGAAACCTGATTGCAGAGTTTTCCTACACCCATCTTACCCGGGTCACGCAGAACGCTTCGCTGTTCAACGGGGTGGGCTATCCTGGTTGTACGGATGCGGTTACTGGCGCTCGTTCAACCAACAAGTGGAATGGCTGCGCGACGAGGAACGCCTACGCCGTTGCCTTCCTGTTCGACCCGCAGTGGTTGCAGGTATACCCCAACGTGAACCTCGACATGCCAGTGTCGTTGACCTATGGCGCGCATGGCAACCCAGCCTATGTCGCGGGCGCGTTCTACGCACAGGACGCGAAGCTGTATTCGGTGGGCATTCGCGCCACCTACAACTCCAACACCTCCCTGATGCTGCAGTATGCCGGTTACTACTACCGTCCCTCCCGTCTTGTCCCCAACGGATTGGGTGGGGAAATGTATGCCGGCACCGGCGGCAATGGTGCCGTGGCGTTGAACGACAAGGGTTGGATTGCGCTGGTACTGAAGACCTCGTTCTAATTATTGAGGAAACCACTCATGAAACTGAAAACCACTCTTGTTGCTACCGCGATCACTGGTTTCTGTCTCGCCTTGACGCTGTTGGCTACACAGCCGGCTGCAGCTGCGGTATCCCCGGATCAGGCAAAAGCGCTCGGCACGACGCTGACGCTGTTCGGCGCCGACCCCAATTCCAGCGCCGATGGTTCCATTCCGGCCTACACCGGCGGTCTGGCCCAAGCACCAGCAGGCTTCAAGCCAGGCGGACAAAACTACAAGGATCCGTACGCGAATGAAAAGCCGCTGTACACCATAACCAACGCGAATCTCGCGCAATACGAGAAGTACTTGAGTCCGGGCACGCTCACGTTGTTCAAGCATTTCCCGAACTATGCGGTCGATGTGTATCCGACACATCGCACGATGCATTACGCGAAATGGTTCCTGGATAACTCGGTCAAGAATGCGACGACCGCCAAGTTGGCGGGCAAGGCTGAAGGTGACGCGGTGGTTGGGACCGCGCCCGATGGCCAGGCGTTCCAAGGCATTCCGTTTCCGATCCCGGACAAGGACAACGGTTACGAAGTGATATGGAACAGTCTGTTCCGCTTTGCCCCGCCGATTTCGTTGATGCAAAGTAGCAGCTACATGGTGGATTCGGCGGGCAGCACCAATGCGCTGCCGGGGTTCTACGCCTACTACATGCATCCGTGGTCTTCCGAGGATCCGGAGTTCCGGGAAAAGACTTACAACGCCGTCTACGGCTTCAACACGTTACTGACATCGCCGCCAACCTCCGCCGGCACGGATTTCTTGAATTATTACTTGCCCGACGCGGCAAAAACGCCGCCGATCTGGTTCTATACGCCAGGTCAGCGTCGGGTGCGCCGTGCGCCGGACTTTGCTTATGACGTGCCGATGGCTGCATATAACGGCATTCTGTTCTGGGATGAACCGTGGGGCTTCGTCGGTCGCATGGATCGCTTCGATTTCAAGCTGGTTGGCAAGAAAGAGATCATCGTCCCTTACAACAATTTCAAGATCACGAATACGGAGGATGCCAAGCAAACGCTCGGTCCAAAATTCGTCAAGCCTGCGGCGCTGCGATGGGAAGTGCACCGCGTGTGGGTAGTCGACGCGGTTCTCAAGCTAGGCTCACGCCATGCCTATAGCAAGCGCGAGTTCTACGTCGATGAGGACAGCTGGGCGATTATTCTGGCCGAAGCGTATGACCACTCTGACAAACTCTGGCGGGAAACGCAGAATTTGGTGTTCCCCGCCTACGACGTAGGTGGCATGAACATGGATACCTTCGTCACCTACGACCTGCATGCGGGCAACTATGTTGTGATCAATACAGATCGTAACCTGCCGGGAAATTACGTGCGGTCCTATACGTCGCCGAAAGATCTCCATCTCAGTCTGGGACCGGACCAGATGGAGAATGCCAACGTTCGCTGATTCTGCTACGTCCATGGACCGCTTATGCGGCCCATGGACACGGAGCTACCAGACTTGAGAATAGCGCAGTGAGTGCAACGAGTGCAGTGAGTGAAATGAGTGCGCGCAAGGGCCGGGGTATGGGCTTTTGGTGTCGCATGCGATTGTTGGGAACGGCCGCCCTTCTCGTGACGATCTTGCTGTTCCCTGGCGGTGCCGGCGCCTCAGCGGCTTTCCACGATCCGCTTGATTCTGCAGCGGTGAAGGTTGGGAATCTCGCCGAGCGGCCGATGCTGGCCGCGGCCAAGGCAGGCAATCGTCTGGTGGCGGTCGGTCTGAGGGGGGTTGTCATCTATTCCGATGACCAGGGTAAATCCTGGCAACAGAGCGACGTTCCCGTACAGAGCGACCTGGTGGCAGTTTACTTTCCTTTGCCGGCTGACGGCTGGGCTGTAGGACACGACGGCGTGATCCTTCATAGCAGCGATGGCGGTAAGAGTTGGGTCAAGCAGCTCGACGGCCGCATGGCATTGAAAGTCTTCGAGCACTATTACGAGAACAAAATGGCCAGCGCAGATGCCAACGGCACGCGCGCCAACAGGGACGGGACGACAGACCGCAGTACGAGCGATGGCGCCGCCAGCGCAACGGTGGCTGGCCGTGACTATGCCACCGCACTGAAAGTGGTCAGGGAAAATTTTGGAACTGGACCCAACCTGCCGTTTCTAGCTGTTTGGTTCAAGGATGCGTCCACCGGCTACGCTGTAGGGTCGTTCGGGACGCTGGTCACGACGACCGACGGAGGACACAGTTGGCAACCCGCGTTTGAGCGGGTCGACAACCCACGCACGCTCAATCTCAATGCGCTTCGTGGGATCGGCGGGCGACTGTTCGTCGCCGGTGAGCGCGGCGGCGTATTCCGGCTCGACAACGCAACGGGCAGCTTTACGTCGCTCAAGACGGGCTACGACGGAAGCTTCTTCGGCGTCGCGGGATCCGATACGGTGCTGCTGGCATTCGGCCTGCAAGGTACGATTTACCGCAGCAGCGACGGCGGCACGACTTGGCAGGTGGTCGAATCCCCCAGTCGCTCGACAATCAGTGCAGGCGTCTACGACGCGCAGAGCAATATATTCGTGCTGGTTACGGTCGACGGCGAACTACTCGTTGGTAACGGTGACGGGACCGAATTTACGGTTGACAAGGGGCGGCGCGGTGACCGCTATACCGGAATTTGTGTGGTTTCTGATGGCAGGTATCTGGTCACCGGCCTGGATGGGGTGCACTTGACCGAGCCAGGCATCGCGCAGACAGCTTCGGCTCCGAATCGGCACAGTAAATAACTATGGCACACGTAACTACAAATGATACGCCGGGGTTTGCCGTCGAGACGCTGCATACATTTGATCGGCGCAGCGGCAATTGGCTCGAACGCTTTGTCTTCAATCATCGGCTCTGGATTATCGTGGTCTGCGCCATCGCTACCGTGGTGCTCGCGATGCTGGCCGCGAAACTTCGGGTGACGGTCAGCTATCAGGGGGTGATGCCGCAATCGCAGGCGTTCATCAAGAACTATCAGGCGTACCACGAGCAACTCCATGGCTTGGGCAACGCCGTGCGTATTGTTGTCGAGAACAAGCACGGGGATATTTACCAGTCAAAGTACTTGCGTACGTTGCAGAAAATCAACAATGAGGTCTACCTGTTGCCGGGGGTCGACCGCTCGTTCATGAAGTCGCTGTGGTTGCCCGTGGTGCGCTGGACAGAAATCACGCCTGAAGGCTACACAGGTGGACCTGTAATGCCCGATGCTGTCAGCGCGACGGGGCCGATCGCGGCAGCAGATATTGACCGGCTGCGGCAGAACGTGATCCGCGCCGGCCTGCTGGGCTCGTTGGTTGCGAACGATCAGCACTCGACCATGCTCTATGTGCCGCTGATCGACAAGGATCCACAGACCGGGAAGCTGCTTAATTACGCCGACTTTCACGCACAGATGGAAGGTTTGAACAGGTTCGAGGCGGACGGGGTCAGTATTCATGTGATCGGGTTTGCCCAGCTCATGGGTGACCTTATACACGCAGTCAAGCAGGTGCTCGCGTATTTCCTGATCGCGGCGCTGATCATCGCGGCCCTACTGCGTTTTTACACTGGCTGTTGGCGCAGCACAGGGGTGGTCATCGGCTGCACGCTGGTCGCGGTGATTTGGCAGCTTGGCATAATGAAAATTGCCGGCTTCACGCTGGGTCCGTATTCCATTCTGGTCCCGTTTTTAGTCTTCGCCATCGGCATATCGCACGGTTCGCAGAAGATGAACGGCATCATGCAGGATATCGGTCGAGGAGCACACAAGTACGTTGGTGCACGGTACACATTCCGGCGCTTGTTCTTGTGCGGCGTCACAGCGTTGCTGGCCGACGCCGTGGGTTTTGCAGTGCTGTCGATCATCAACATTCCAGCGATCCGTGAACTCGCAGCGGCCGCCAGCATCGGTGTAGCGGCGCTGATCTTCACCAATTTGATCCTCATACCCGTCCTGCTGTCCTACACCGGAGTGAGCAAAGTTGCAGCTGCGCGCAGTCTGGCGCGCATGGAGGGAAATCACCCCGTCGTTTCCTGGTTGACGAAGTTCACTGGCAAGCGGCGCGCGGTTTTCGTGCTTGCGGTGTGCGGCATACTCGTGGCCGCGGGTGCGGTAGTCGCTTCGCACGAGCAAATCGGGGATCTCGATCCTGGGGCACCGGAGCTGCGGCCGAATTCCCGGTACAACCTGGACAACAAATATATCGTCGATCACTACTCGCTCTCCAGCGACCAGCTCGCGGTGATCGTTGCAACGCCAGATCAGGGCGTGGTCAGCTTCGAAACGTTGCTGGAGATGGATCGCCTGGAGCAAAAGCTCCGCATGCTTCCTGGTGTGCAAACGACGGTATCTGCAGCCAGCCTTGCGCGGGAATTGACGCCCGCAGGTTTCGAAGGTTCGCTCAAGTGGGAAACGATAAATCGCAACCCGTTCGTGGTGCAGGACGCGATCAACAATGTCTATAACGCTGATGCGTCGTTGCTCAATGATGCTCGCTCGGTAACGCCGATCATCGTGTATCTCCGCGACCACAAAGCGGCGACGCTGACGCGTGTCGTGGACGCCGTCCAAGCATTCGCGAAGACGAACGACACGCCCAACTACAAATTCTTGCTTGCGGCGGGCAACGCGGGTATCCAAGCGGCAACCAACATTGCCGTCGCCCGCGCCAACCGAACGATGTTGTTCTATGTCTACCTGGCGGTAATTCTACTTTGCTTCATCACGTTCAGAAGCTGGCGGGCGGTCCTGCTGGCAGTAATTCCGCTGGTCGTGACAACCGTGCTGTGTGAGGCGTTAATGGTGTTGCTGGGTATTGGCGTGACAGTGGCCACGCTGCCGGTGACTGCTTTGGGCGTCGGCATTGGCGTGGACTACGCCCTGTATCTCCTGACCGAGCATTTGGCGGCTCATCGGCGCGGTGAGTCGGTGCAGGAGTCCTACAGGCATGCACTGAAGTGGACCGGCAAGGTAGTGGCTCTGATCGGTGTAACGCTGGCCGTGGCAGTAGGTACCTGGGCATGGTCCCCGATAAAGTTTCAGGCAAATATGGGGATACTGCTGGCCTTTATGTTCCTCTGGAACATGCTGGGTGCACTGGTCATGATTCCAAGCCTTGCTGCATTCCTGATGCCGGCGTTGCCGAAGACACAGGGGCCGGAGTTGGCACATTCCGGCGAACACGTGTCGATCCAAGCCCAACCTTCCTGACGCCAGTAGGCGAATAGCGATGCGCACCGGTGGCCAACCCGCCTTATATCGGATGTGCCTTTGCGGTGCCGGTCGTGCCACGAGGTGAAGGCAAATGAGGTCGGTGACCGTGCGAATCAATGAGGAGTGAAGTGTGAGATGAGTTTGGCGAAATGGCCTGAGTGGCATACCAACGAAGATTTCCTGCGTATCCTCACTCCGGAAGGAACATTGTCCGGCGAGGCCCCGGATGTCGATGAAGAAAGTCTCTTGCGATGGCATGAGGCCATGGTGAAGACGCGCATGCTGGAAGACATGACACTTCGCCTCCAACGGCGTGGTGTGTTCAGCGTGGTTGCCGGTGGTCCGGGTGAAGAGGCCATTGGGGTCGGGGCAAGTGCCGCGCTTCAAGCGGGTGACTGGCTGCACCCGACCTATCGCCAAGAGGGGGCTCTCCTCTACTGGAATTTTCCGCTTGACCGCACGTTTGCTGCGATGCTCGGCCACGCACCCGAGCATGTTCGCGACGCGCTCCCGCTGGACCCTGCCGAGGCACCCAAAATCAGGTCCACGCCCTTTCCGGTCTTTCTCGGAGCAAACATTCCCTTGGCGGTCGGGACTGCCTTGTCCGACAAGGTGAACAACAAACCCCATGTGTCACTTGCGTTCATTGGCGATGGCGCGACGAGCGAAGGCGATTTCCATGACGGCCTGGGGCTCGCGGGTGTCCTGAAAGTCCCACTGGTTGTGGTCATTGCGAACAACGGTTGGAGCATCTCGGTCCCGACCAGCAGGCAGACGGCCGCGGAAACTCTCGCACAGAAGGCGGTTGCGCACGGCATACCACATACCCGTGTTGATGGAAACGATGTGCTGGCTGTTTATGCAGCCACGAAGGCTGCCGTCGATACTGCGCGCATGGGTGGGGGTGCATGCCTGATTGAGGCGGTGTCCTATCGTATGCAGGCGCACACATCCAACGATGACGCGAGGGCCTATCGCGACGATACCGAGCTCGAATACTGGGCGAAGCGGGATCCGATTGATCGCTTCGAAAAATACCTCGCAGGACGCAACCTCATCGACGAGACATATAAAAAGGCCCAGAGCAAACGGATTGATGACGTTCTGCGGGCGGCTGTCGATCGCGCATTGCATGTCCAGGCCACGCCGGCAGAAACGATGTTCCTGAATCATCTGAATGGTGAAATCGGATGGCAGTTCCGGCACCAGCAATGTGAGCTGGCTGCCGAGCTTGCTGGCAGGAATCCATTTCTGGATTTTGATGGTTCTGGGCTGCCGGAGAGAGAACATGACTGAGGACATGAATCTCGTCGGCAGTATCAACCATACCCTGCGATCGGAGCTCAGGAAGAATGCTCGCCTGCGTCTGGTGGGTTATGACATCGGTCCGGTCGGCGGCATGTTCCGAGTCACCGAGGGACTGTTCGATGAATTCGGCCCAGAGCGGGTCATCGATACGCCGTTGACCGAAAACGGCATCATGGGAATGGCCGTCGGAATGGCCATCGCAGGCGAGCGGCCGGTAGTAGAGGTGCAATTCCTCAGCTTCATGTACAACGCTTGGGGGCAATTCATCTACCACCTGTCGAATTTTCACCAAAAGACGGGTGGCCTGTTCAACGTACCGGTGACGATCCGCGCCGTGTTTGGCGGCGGCATCAAGCCCTTGCCATTCCATTCGGAATCGACCGAAGCCTGGTTCATGCACACCCCGGGTATCCGCGTCGTGTGTCCGAGCACGCCGCGCCAGGCCAAGGGGTTGCTGCTCGCTTCACTTCGTTGCGATGACCCGGTAATTTTTCTGGAACATTCCAAGCTATATCGCGCTTTCCGCGAGTCGGTGCCGGAAGACGATTTTCTTCTCCCGCTCGACAAGTGTCGTATCGTTCAGGCAGGTAGCGATCTTACGGTACTCACCTGGGGCAACATGGTTCATGTTGCGACCGAGGCAGCGGGCAAGGTCGATGCCAGCATCGAGATCATCGATCTCGTCAGCCTGGCTCCGATTGACGTGGAGTCGATTCTTGCTTCTGTCCGAAAGACGGGCCGTTGTGTGATCGTGCATGAAGCCAGACGAACGGCTGGCCCGGGCGCCGAGTTGATTGCCCTCATCAATGAATATGCCCTCGAGTGGCTCAAGGCGCCCATCAAGCGGGTCACCGGCTTTGATGTGGCGTTCCCCGATACTTCCACCGAAGATTTTTATCTGCCGGGGGTCGATCGCGCGAAATTCGCGTTCGAAGCCGTGCTTGGTTTCGAATTCTAACGAGAGAGACTAATGCGCTACGAATTTCAACTGCCGGACGTTGGCGAAGGTTTGACCGAGGGCGTGATCGGCAAGTGGCTGGTCGAAGCCGGTGATGCCATCAAGGAGGATGCGCCACTGTGCGAGATCGAAACCGACAAGGTCATGGTGGAAATTACCGCGCCTTGCACTGGTACTGTTCTCAGCATCACAGGAGCGCCTGGTGAAATTCTAAAGGTAGGTACGGTCATCGCAGTTTTTGAAACCGACAAGCCTCCCGTGGGCGGGCACAAACCATCCCACGCGCAAGCCGATGCAACGCCGCAAGTGCCACCTTCCAACGAAGCCGCCCAAACCAGGATTCAAGAGCAGCGCCCGCCGAAGACGAATACCACGCCGGCGGTCGCCGCTTCCCCCATCGCGGCTTCGATCAGGGCCACGCCTGCCACTCGCCGTCTGGCTCGCGAAAATGGAATCGATTTGAACGGGGTTGCCGGTTCCGGACCAGGTGGCCGGATTCTTGGCGACGACGTGCTCCAGATGGCAGGTGGCGCCGCCGCAGATACATTTGCTGGCTTCGGTCAACGTTTCTCAGTGCAGCCAATACCGCACGAACCCGGGCAGACCCGGGTTATGCTGTCGACGCTGCAAAGGGCGGTTGCGACGCAGATGGTGCGCTCGGTGAGCGTCATCCCGCACGCGTCGAGTGCCTATCGATGCGAGGCTGAGCGATTTGTAGCGCTGCGCAAGCTGGTGCAGGACCGCCTGGGCACCCGGATTTCGTTTACCGCCATGGTCATGAAGGCGATGGTGCCTGCGCTTCAGAGGTTCCCCAATTTCAATTGCAGCTTCGATGACACCAGCAACGAAATCGTCTACCCGCCATCGATAAACATCGGTTTCGCCACACAGACGGATGACGGGCTGATGGTGCCGGTGGTGAAGAACTGCGAGCGCAAAAGCCTTGCCGAAATATCGGGGGAAGTCGATCGTCTGGCCGATGCGGCGCGCAACCGCAAGATCAAGGTCGCCGATCTGCGCGGTGGCACCATCACGCTCAGCAACGTCGGTAGCCATGGCCGCGTCGAGACGACGGGAGGCAGGCTCATCATCAACCACCCACAGGCCGCAATCATTGGTCTTTCGAGGATTCGACCGCAGGCGGTGGTCCATGATGGCGCGGTAGTCGCCGCGCAATGTCTTGACATCTACGCGTCCTACGATCATCGCATCATCGATGGGATTTACGCCAACGTCTTCATCGAGCAGTTAGCTGGCGTCATCGAGGAACCGGGGATGCTGCTGGCCGTCTGAGGGATGCAGACAAGTCATCCGGGAATTTGCGATGAACCGATTATGGGCAAGCCAATGCAGAACCTGAAATGCGACCTCCTGGTCATTGGCGGCGGCCCTGGCGGCTATTCGGCGGCCTTTCGCGCCGCGGACCTTGGCCTCCATGTTGTCATTGCGGACAGTGAGTCAACGCTGGGAGGCGTGTGCCTCAACGTGGGCTGTATCCCGTCCAAGACTTATCTTCATCAGGCAGCGCTTATCCGGGAGGCTCAAAGTCAGGCGACCAACGGGGTCAACTTCGGTCCTCCGAAAATTGATCTCGACGCGCTCAGGGCGCACAAGAACCGTGTCGTCGGGAAATTGCTCAATGGACTCGGCAGCCTCGCCAAGGTGCGCAAGGTCGAGGTTTTGCAGGGGGCTGGTTGCCTGACCAGCACGACGAGTGCAAAGTTGACTGGCGTCGACGGCGAGATTGGTATCGCCTTCAAGTACTGCCTTTTGGCGGTGGGAAGCAGGATTCAGCGCCTGCCATTCCTGCCGGAAGACCCGCGCATCCTCGATTCGACTTCGGCCCTGGAGCTTCCAGCCTCCAAAGGGTCGATGTTGGTCATCGGCGGTGGCATCATCGGGCTGGAAATGGCGACTATTTATTCGGCACTCGGTATGCAGGTTGATATCATCGAGCTCACCGATAGCCTGATTCCAGGCGCTGACCGTGATCTGGTCGGCGTTTGGCAGAAGGCGAACGCGAAAAGGCTCGGCAGCATCGTGCTAAATACAAGTGTATTGGCCGTGACCTGCACGAAGGAGGGCGTAAACGTCACATTTGCGGCTCCTGGCCAAACCGGGCAAACAGCGCGTTACGATTATGTCCTTGCAGCGACCGGGCGCATTCCCAATGGACGATGCGTCAACGGGGAAGCGGCAGGTGTCGCGATCGACGAGCGCGGCTACATTCCAGTCGATATTCAAATGCGAACGAATATTCGCACTATCTTCGCTGTGGGAGACGTCGTTGGGGCCCCGATGCTGGCTCACAAAGCCGTGCATCAAGCTCATGTCGCGGCAGAGGTCATTGCCGGCGAATTCTTCGGAGACGCTGTATTGGCGCGCGCAGCCTTCGATGCGCGCGTCGTTCCCGCCGTTGCCTACACCGACCCCGAGATTGCTTGGGCCGGACTCACCGAAACGGAGGCCAAGGCTACGGGAATCGAGGTGGGCTGCGCTAAATTCCCCTGGGCGGCGAGCGGCCGCGCAATTGCAAATTCTTGTGACGGGGGATTCACGAAACTATTGTTCGACAATGCAAGCGGCGTCATCCTCGGAGGAGCACTTGCGGGGCCAAACGCTGGAGACATGATCGGAGAGATCGCGCTTGCAATAGAGATGAGCGCGGAAGTGGCGGATCTTGCGCTCACCATTCACCCTCATCCTACGCTGGGAGAGACCATCGGCATAGCTGCCGAGGTAGCCGTTGGGGCTTGCACAGACATCGCTCCTTCTGCGAAGAGCCGGAGCCTGTAGATGACAGGGAATGCTCTGACAGTGCGACGGCCGAACTGCATGGAGGAAGGTATTCCGCTGATCAATGGTTCAGAAGGGAAGCCGGGCCGAAGAAGGTTATTTGATGATTGGCCACGCATGCAGAATGCTGCGCATTCCACCGAAGTATGCGGTGTCGCCGCTGGTGTATTTGATCAAGAGGGAAAGTGTGAGCGACTTGGCGCGGATTCGGGCAAAGCGCAAGCGCAACTTCATGGGACGGTACTTTTCAGCCCGCTCACGTGGAGGTTCACGGTACTCGTCGTGGGGCAATTTTTCGCGGACTGGCAAGCATGCAGGCATCGTCCGCGTGGGCGATGAGGGCGGTGCCGGGTCGACCCGCGCAACGAGATCATCAGGGAAGTCTCGCGCAAGTTGTGCAGCGACAGCGGCAACCCGGTGCTGTTCGAGGTGTCCGAGCGCATCGAGAAGGTGATGGGCGAGGTCAAGAAGATGTTCCCCAACCTCGACTGGTACTCGGCCAGCGCCTACCACATGATGGGCGTGCCCACCGCGATGTTCACGCCGCTGTTCGTGATCGCGCGCACCTCCGGCTGGAGCGCACACGTGATCGAGCAGCGCCAGGACGGCAAGATCATCCGCCCCAGCGCGAACTACACCGGCCCGGAAGACCAGGCCTACGTGCCGATCGACAAGCGTTGAGTCTTCCGCCCGCCACAACGGAAGATGAGGATCGTCCGGCTGCTTCATTGTTCACTTTCAAATGACGAAGCCCAGTACCTCTTTACACCGCAAAGACGTCCTGCGCACGACGTGCTGGCCGGGCAAGGAGCTTCGCTCCGTCGGCCTCCAATGCCGCTGGGTGGGGCGGATCTCAGCCGCGCGTTTCTGAAATCGACGTTGGGTACCCGAGAAACAGGTGGAACATTTTCAGGACATATGACATGACGATCAACGAAATAGGTGTAATTGGCGCGGGCATCATGGGCAGCGGCATCGCCCAGGTCTGTGCTGTCGCAGGGTTGCCGGTCACCATGGTGGATATCAGCGACGCTGCATTGCGACGAGGCATGGTGGCGATAGGCGAAAGCCTGGACAAACTGGTCAAGAAGGACAAGCTAAGTTCGGCGGAGCGCGACAGCGCAGTCGCGCGCATCACCCCGACGGTCGAGTACGCAGCATTGTCGCGGGCGCAATTGGTGATCGAAGCGGCAACCGAGAATCGAGAGCTGAAGCAGCGCATACTTCGGCAAGCGGACGAGCTGATGCATGCCGATGCGATCCTGGCCACGAACACGTCATCGCTCTCGATCACCGAGCTTGCGGCCGGAACGAGCCGGCCCGATCGCTTCGGTGGCATGCACTTCTTCAACCCGGTGCCGGTGATGGCGCTGGTCGAGATCATCCGCGGCCTGGGAACATCCGAGGAAACCAAGGGTGCCCTTCTGGAGTTTGCGCGCCGGATCGGCAAGACGCCGATCTCCGTGCGCAACAGCGGGGGCTTCGCGGTCAACCGCGTACTCTGCCCGATGATCAACGAGGCTATTTTCGCGCTGCAGGACGGTGTCGCCAGTGCCGAGGACATCGATATCGGGATGCGCCTTGGCTGCAACCACCCGATCGGACCACTTGCCCTCGCCGACATGATCGGCCTCGATACCTTGCTTGCCGTGATGGAGGTGCTGCACCGCGATTTCGGCGACCCGAAGTACCGTCCCGCGCCGCTAATGCGGGAAATGGTTGCGGGCGGCCGGCTCGGCCGCAAAAGCGGAACCGGATTTTTCAGCTATGACTGAGCATTAGGCGCTCGATTCGCACTGGGATCGTCATGACGCGGCCTGAAGTATTTATGGTGGGAGAAGGAACTCGATGTCGATTCCACCAAGGTCAACCCGAATGGTTCGGGCATTTCGCTGGGGCATCCGGTCGGCGCCACTGGGGCTATCATCACGACCAAGGCCGTGTACGAACTGGCGCGCATCGGCGGGCGGTTCGTACTGGCCACGATGCGCACCGGCGGCGGGCGGGGCATCGCTGCCATCTTCAAACGCACATGACGCCGCCGCATGAGCACGCCTTCACTGGCGCCCAACCGACCATGCAGGAGATGAACGTGTCTCTCGACCACAACCTATCGGCACCCATTGTATTGGAGGTGGACGGAACGATCGCCCGCCTCCGATTCAACCGACCCGAACAACTCAACGCCATCGACGTGCCCACGGCTCGGGCATTCCATGAGGCGTGCCAGCGAATCGCGAACAGCGATGGGCTGCGCGCCGTCGTGATTTCAGGCAATGGACGTGCCTTCGTTGCCGGGGGGGATCTGCGTGCGCTGTGCCAGGATCCCGTGGTCACGGCAAGCGCGGTGATCGATCCGATGAACCGAGCTTTGCTCATCCTCAAAGCCTTGTCGCAACCGGTCATTGCCAGTCTGCATGGGCATGTCGCCGGCGCCGGTATTGGTATTGCACTCGCATGTGACTTTGCGATTGCCGCCGAGGCGACGCAGTTCAACCTGGCCTATGCCCGCATCGGCGCCAGCCTGGATTGCTCGGCGTCATGGCACCTGGTACGCGCCGTCGGTTTGCGCAAGGCGATCGAATTGAGCGTTCTCAGCCCGACCTTCGACGCCAGAGAGGCGCTGGCCTTCGGCATCGTCGGAAACGTGGTTGCAGCCGAGGAACTGGAGGCCGCAACCAGCGGGCTAGCAGCGAGGCTTGCGAAGGGGCCGACGGTAGCGTTCGGCGCGATCAAGCGGCAGCTAAATTCCGCACACGCGCATACGCTTGAGGAGCATCTCGCGCTGGAACAGGCGGCCTTCTGTGAGTGTGCGGCGACAGCAGACTTTTCCAACGGGGTCGAAGCCTTTCTAGCGGGGGCCAAGCCTGTCTTCCAAGGACGATGAGGACGATGACGGAAAATGAAGGCAACGCCACGACAGCGAAGGCGAGCGCGCAGCATGTGCCTTGCGGGCATGTTTACGCTGGGTTGTCCCGTTAGTTGGCACGAACGTCCGGTCGCGGTAGGGACACCGGTTGCCAAGCGCGTCCCGCGAAGATCCGTACGTGCGGCACTACCGCATACAGTTCCTGCCTGAGGACGTGGCGCATCGAACGGTGTTGGTGTTTGTCGACATAGTTGTCCGCTTTCTTACGCTACGAGCGGTAGCGATTCGGCAAGCCGTTTGACTGCCCCGGTTGGGATCGAGCCAGACAGCGCCGATGGGCTTCCAGCTTCGTGTCGCACGACCGCGTCAGCGGTCGGGATGGGTTTGCTCTGCTCCTCATAGACAGCTGTGTGCCGCTGACCTGCCCCGTAAACCCGATCCAAGCATAGCGAGAGGTCACCCCCGCGCGATCACCCCGATCGCCAGCAGCGCCAGCGCCACGCCAGCGAGATTGAGTCGGCTCAGCCGTTCGCGGAACAGCAGCAGGCCGACCAGCGCGCCCAGCGCGACCACGCCGAGGTTCATGCTGGCGAACACCAGCGCCGGGTGCCCGGGCAGTGCGCGGTGGCCGCGCAGGTAGAACAGGATGTTGCCGAAGTTGGCCAGCCCCAGCACGAGGCCGGCCAGCGCGTTGCGCAGGGTGAAGCGGGCGTCCCCGCGCACGCGCCGCCACAGCTGCAGCGCAAACGCCACCAGCAGCGCCAGCGCGAACATCGCCTGCAGCGACGCGCCCAGCGGCACGCCGGCCTGCGCCACGCGCTTGAACAGCACGTCGATAAGGCCGAAGCCGGCGAACACCGCCAGCGGGTACAGCCAGCCCGCGGCGCCGCGCTCCGCGCTGCCGCCTCCGCCGCGCCAGACCATGCACAGCAAGGCGAGCAGGCCCAGCGCAATGCCGAGCGCCTTGAACGCGGTGAGCCGTTCGCCGAACAGCGCGAACGCGGCCAGCAGCGAGAGCAGCAGCGACAGCCGCTGCGCCGCGTCGCTGCGCACGATGCCGGTATGGCGCACCGACGCGGCCAGCGCCAGGAAGATCGTCGGCAGCAGGAGGCCCAGCGCGGCCAGTGCCAGCCATGGCGCGCCGGGTTCGCGCAGGGTGACCAGCGACGGCTGCAGCAGCAGCGCGGTGAGCGCGCCGGCGACCACGTAGTTCCAGGCGATCGCCTGGCCCACGTCGATGCTGAAACGCCGCGCCAGCTTCAGCAGCACCGACACCAGCACGCTGCACATGACGCTGAGCAGGACGTAGATCATGCGTCGCCCGCCGGCGCCGTCTCACAGCGCATCGAGCGGAATCTTCAGGTAGCGCACGCCGTTGTCCTCGGCCGACGGCAGCTGGCCGGCGCGCATGTTCACCTGCACCGCCCGCAACAGCGGTGCCGTCGTCGCCAGCGTGGCATCGCGCGTCTCGCGCAGGTGCACGAATGCCTCTTCGCCGATGCCGTTGCGTGCGCGGATATTGTCGCGGCGCTCGGCGCCCATCGTGGTCTCGTGCTGGAATTCGTGGCGATCTCCGGCCTGCTAGTCGCGGCAGAGGAACACCCGGGTGGCGTCCGGCAGGGCGAACAGACGGCGGATCGAGCGGTACAGCCTGCGCGCATCGCCGCCGGGAAGGTCGCAGCGCGCAGTGCCGTAGTCTGGCATGAACAGGGTGTCGCCGACGAACGCCGCGTCGCCGACCAGGTGGGTCAGCCAGCGGGCGTGTGGCCGGGCGTGTGCAGCGTCACCGCCTCGATGCCGCCGACCATGTAGCGCTCGCCGTCAATGAACAGGTGGTCGAACTGGCTGCCGTCGCAGCGGAAGCCGGGGTCGGCGTTGAACAACCGGCCGAAGGTATGGCTGGCTTCGTCGAAGAAGACCTGCACCTAGGGGTGATGCATCGTCATTTTCTTCCGTCGCTTGGTGACCGGGGCGGTGCCTGGATGGAAGCCATGATTCCGCTTCCTGTGGCTGCGGGCGCGGGGATTATCGCCGCCTGCGCGGCCGGCCGCCGTATCGCGCCCCGTCACGCCATACCGGGCACAAGCGTCCTTGCGTCACTCAAGCAGGAGATCGACATGTCGCTGCCCCCAGTCCCCACTCCCGTCATACCAACGCGCGCTCGCGGAATTTGTGGCGCACGTCCGGTTGGTGCTGGACCTGGCCACCCCGGAATCGGCGCGGCGCGACGCCGAGTCCCGCCTGCTGGCGCAGCTGCCGGCCCTGCAGGCGCTGGGCGTGTTCGAGCTGTTCGTCATCCGCGACCCGGCGCTGCGCGCGCTGGTGCAGGACGAACTGCCGGCCTGCCGGACCCATGCCGCTTGAACGTTTGCTCAAGCAAAACTGAACTCAAATATATTTGCATTGACAAATATATTTGAGGCAATAGAATGCACGACCATGAACTCCGAATTGCTCGCCTTCGCCACCCCCAGGGAAAGCCTGGGCGTCCTGCTTGGCCTCGTGCGCGCGGAGATCGTGCGCGCGATGGAGGCCGAACTGGCGGCCAAGGGCCTGAACCTGAGCTTCACCCAGTTCCTGATCCTCAAGCGGTTGGCCCGGCTCGGCCCGATGTCGGCCACCGAGCTGGCCCGCTCGGTGGAGCTGGATGGCGGCGCGATGACCCGCCAGCTCGACCACCTCGAGGGCAAGGGCTACCTGCGCCGCTGCCGGCATGAGCAGGATCGCCGCACGCTGCGGATCGAGCTGACCGACGCCGGCGACGCGCTGTGGCACGAGCTGACCGACTGCAACGATCGCGTGCTCAGCGCGGCCCAGCGCTCGCTGGACGAGACCGAGCAGGCGCAGCTGCACGACTACCTGGAACGCGTGCTGCACGCGCTTCGCGACAAGAACTGACCCTTTCCACCCTGGAATTTTCCATGCGTCTGCATCGACTTGCGGCTGCGGCCGCCCTGACCGTCGCGTTGGCCGGCTGCGTCAGCAGCGGCGGCCTGCACCCGGACGGCCGCCCGATCGATCCGGCCACGCTGAAGGCCGGGCGCAGCCTGGCTGGCGTGGACGTGTCGCCCGCCGGCTGGCCGTCCACGGACTGGTGGAGCGGACTGGGCGACCCGCAGCTCGATGCGCTGATCGCCGAGGCGCTGCACGACAACCCCGGCCTGGGCGTGGCCGATGCGCGCGCGCGCGCCGCGCAGGCCGCGGCGGGCATCGCCGATGCCGCCCGCGGGCCCAGCGTGAATGCCGGTGCCGCGGTAGCCGGCGCCCGGCCGCCGGCCACGCTGCTCGGCGACAAGGCGCATTTCGCGATCGCCAAGTACGGCTACGCCAACTTCAAGTGGGATCTGGATCTGTGGGGCGGCAAGCGCGCTGCGTGGGAAGCCGCGCTGGGCCAGGCGCGCGCCGCCGAGGTGGACGCCCGCGCCGCGCGCATCGAGCTCTCCGGCAACGTGGCCCGCGCCTATGTACAGCTCGGCTACGCGTTCACCGAGCAGGACCTGGCCGACGCCGAACTGCAGCGCGCCGGCGCCGCGCGCGAGCTGACCCGCCAGCGCGTGACCGCCGGCATCGACAACCAGATCGCGCTGAAGCAGGGCGACGCCGAAGTGGCCAGCGCCGAGCAGCAGGCGGCGCTGGCCCGCCGCGCGGTCGATGCGGCGCGCTCGTCGCTGGCGGTGCTGCTGGGCAAGGGCCCGGACCGCGGCTTGCAGATCGAGCGGCCACGACTGCTGCAGCCGGCCGTGCTGGCGGTGCCGGCGAACCTGCCGCTGGATCTCGTCGGCCATCGCGCCGACCTGGTCGCGGCGCGCTGGCGCGTCGAGGCCACCGGCAAGGACATCAAGGCGGCGAAGACCGAATTCCTGCCCGACATCAGCATCGGCGCGATGGCCGGCGTGATCGCGATGGGCGGCGGCAACCCGTTCACCCTGCCCGCGCGGTTCTACCAGGTGGGGCCGTCGCTCAGCCTGCCGCTCTTCGACGGTGGCCGCCTGCGCGCGAACCTTTCGGCCAAGGATGCGCGGTACGACCTCGCCGTGGCGCAGTACAACCAGACCCTGGTCGGCGCGCTCAACCAGGTCGCCGACGAGCTGTCCGCGCTCAAGTCGCTGCAGACGCAGGTCGCCGCGCAGCAGCGCGCGCAGGATGCCGCGCAACAGGCCTGGACGCTGGCCGAGCAGCGCTACAAGGCCGGCATCGGCAGCTACTTGGAAGCGCTCAGCGTGCGCCAGCAGCTGCTCGCCGCCGAGCGCGGCACCGCCGTGCTCGAGGCGCAGCAGGTCGATCTTTCGGTGCAGCTGATCCAGGCCCTCGGCGGCGGCTACCAGCCCCGGGCCGCCGCGGCCGCCGCCACCCCGTCCCCCACCCCGTCACGTTCCTGAGGCAGCCCCATGTCCAGCCAGACCATCCCCGATTCGAGCGGCGCCACGGCCGCCAGCCCGCCGGTCGTCCCGCCCGCGCAGAAGAACCCGCGCGGCCTGCTGCTGCGTCTGCTCGGCGTAGCGGTGCTGCTCGCCGTCGTCGGCTGGGCGCTGTGGTACTTCCTCGACGGCCGCTGGTACGAAGGCACCGACGACGCCTACGTCAACGGCAACGTGGTGCAGATCACTCCGCAGGTGCCCGGCACCGTGGTCAGCATCGGCGCCGACGACGGCGACCTGGTGCATGCCGGCGACGTGCTGGTGCGGCTCGACCCCAGCGACGCCGACGTGGCGCTGGCCGAGGCGAAGGCGAACCTCGCCAACACCGTGCGCAAGGTGCGCGGCCTGTATTCCAGCGTCAACGGCGCACAGGCCGACGTGGCCGCGCGCAAGACCGCGGTGGACAAGGCCCGCGCCGACTACGACCGGCGCGTGGCGCTGGCGAAGTCCGGCGCGATCTCGGCCGAGGAACTGGCGCACGCCAGCGACGCGCTGACCAGCGCCGAGAGCAACCTGGTCACCGCGCAACAGCAGTACCAGACCAGCAAGGTGCTGGTCGACGACACCGTGGTCGCCTCGCACCCGGACGTGCAGGCCGCCGCGGCCCGCCTGCGCGCCGCCTTCCTCGACGACGTGCGCGCCACCCTGGTCGCGCCGGTGGACGGCTATGTGGCCAAGCGCTCGGTGCAGGTCGGCCAACGGGTGCAACCCGGTGCCGCGCTGATGGCGGTGGTGCCGCTGCGCAGCGTGTGGGTGGACGCGAACTTCAAGGAGACCCAGCTCACCCACATGCGCATCGGCCAGCCGGTGACGATCCAGTCCGACGTCTATGGCGGCAAGGTGGCATACAAGGGCAAGGTGCAGAGCCTGGGCGTGGGCACCGGCAGCGCGTTCTCGCTGCTGCCGGCGCAGAACGCCACCGGCAACTGGATCAAGATCGTGCAGCGCATCCCGGTGCGTATCGTGTTCGACGACCCGGCCGAGCTGGACAAGCACCCGCTGCGCATCGGCATGTCGCTGAACGTGGACGTCGGCCTGCATGACCAGAGCGGCCCGATGCTGGCGCGGCAGTCACCGACCGAGCCCGCCTTCAGCACCGCCGTGTACAAGCAGCAGCTGGACAGCGCCGACCAGGTGATCGCGCAGATCGTGCACGCCAACATGCCCGGCAACAAGTAACACCCGTGGCTCCCTCCCCTGCTATGCAGGGGAGGGTCGGGGTGGGGTGCTCTTGATCTTCGCGCCAGGAGCAACCCCCTCCCGACCTCCCCCTGCATTGCAGGGGGAGGAGCAGATCTCCACCTCTGACCGATCCTGATGACCACCGAATTCCGCCCGCCCAATCTGGCACTGAGCACGATCGGCCTATCGTTGGCCACGTTCATGCAGGTGCTGGACACCACCATCGCGAACGTGTCGCTGCCGACCATCGCCGGCAACCTCGGCGTCAGCAACAACCAGAGCACCTGGGTGATCACCTCGTTCGCGGTGAGCATGGCGATCGCGCTGCCGCTGACCGGCTTCCTCAGCCGCCGCTTCGGCGAGGTGCGGCTGTTCACCGCCTGCACGCTGCTGTTCGCACTGACCTCGTTCCTGTGCGGCATCTCGCAGAGCATGGGCATGCTGATCCTGTTCCGCGCGCTGCAGGGCGCGGTGGCCGGGCCGATGTACCCGATCACGCAGAGCCTGCTGATCGGCATCTATCCGCCGGCCAAGCGCGGCATGGCGCTGGCGCTGCTGGCGATGGTCACGGTGGTGGCGCCGATCGCCGGGCCGATCCTCGGCGGCTGGATCACCGACAACTACTCGTGGCCGTGGATCTTCTTCATCAACGTGCCGATCGGCATCTTCGCCAGCATGGTGGTGGCCAACCAGCTGCGCGCGAAAGTGGAGAAGACCGAGCGGCCGAAGGTCGACTACGTCGGCCTGGTCAGCCTGATCATCGGCGTGGGCGCGCTGCAGATCGTGCTGGACAAGGGCAACGACGAGGACTGGTTCAACTCCACCTTCATCATCGTCACCAGCATCGTCTCGGCGATCGGCATCG
This sequence comes from Rhodanobacter sp. GW835-FHT13D09, assembly GCF_058793995.1. Taxonomy (NCBI): domain Bacteria; kingdom Pseudomonadati; phylum Pseudomonadota; class Gammaproteobacteria; order Lysobacterales; family Rhodanobacteraceae; genus Rhodanobacter; species Rhodanobacter sp. GW835-FHT13D09. The sequence continues at coordinate 40,219 of NZ_JBXAGL010000013.1, forward strand.
CGGTGTTCCTGATCTGGGAGCTGACCGACAAGGACCCGATCGTCGACCTGCGCCTGTTCCGCCACCGCAACTTCACCGCTGGCACCATCGCGCTGATCCTGGCCTACGCGGCGTTCTTCGCGATCGGCCTGCTGGTGCCGCTGTGGCTGCAGCGCAACCTCAGCTACACCTCCACCTGGGCCGGCTTCGCCACTGCGCCGATCGGCGTGCTGCCGGTGCTGCTGACCTTCTTCGTGGGCAAGTACGCCACCCGCTTCGACCTGCGCATGCTGGCCTCGATCGCGTTCGTGGTGATGGCCGGCACCTGCTTCATGCGCTCGGACTTCTTCATCGGCATCGACTTCTACCACGTGGCGATGGTGCAGCTGTGGCAGGGCCTGGGCGTGGCATTGTTCTTCATGCCGGTGCTGACCATCCTGCTGTCGGACCTGCAGCAGAACGAGATCGCGTCCGGCTCCGGCCTGGCCACCTTCCTGCGCACGCTGGGCGGCAGCTTCTCCGCCTCGCTCACCACGCTGCTGTGGGAGCGCCGCGCGGTGACCCACCACGAGCAGCTGACCGAGCACATCACCGCCTACAGCCCGACCACGCAGGCTGCGATGCACCAGATCGGCCAGGGCGACCAGCAGGCCGCTGCCGGCGTGCTCAACGACATGATCACCCAACAGGCCTACCAGATCTCGTTCAACGAGGTGTTCCACGCGCTGGGCTGGATCTTCCTCGCGCTGGTGCTGGTGATCTGGCTGGCCAGGCCGCCGTTCACGCCGAAGGCCAGACCGGCCGCCGGCGGCCACTGAAACCGGCGGCAATCACCGAAACGAGCACGGCCCCGAACGGGGCCGTGCTCGTTTCCGCGGATCGGCATGCGCCAGTCAGATGTCGAAGGCGACGCCGACCAGCGCCATCGTCTCGCCGGCGTTCGGGCGATGCAGGCTTCCATTGGAAACGTGCCGGATCGCCACGCTGAAATGCTTCGCCTGCCAGCCCAGCGTGCTGACGAACTGGTAGTGGCTGGACAGCGCGTAGGTGGTGTGGTTGGTGGCGGCGAGCTGCTCGCTGAAGAACAGCGGCTGGTACCAGTCGCTGGTGTCGCCCAGGTGGAAGCGTGCGCCGGCGGCAAGCAGGGCGACCGAGTCGCGGGTGGTGTAACGGCTATCGGTCGTCACGTGGCGACCATCGATCCAGCCGAGCGAGACATCCGGTGACCAGGTGAAACGGGTCTGGCCTAGCGGCTGCGGCGCGAATACGGCCTCGACGAAGGCGGCTTTCGTGCCGTGACTGTCCATGTAGCTGCGACCGGCCTGTACTTCGAACCGTGTGGCAGCCGCCGGCAGGGCGGCGGTGAGCAACGCCAGGACGAAGGCGCTGCGGGTCAGATGACGTAGAGACATTGCGGGGGTGGCCTCAAAGCAGGTGGTAATTTATTACACCGCATAGTTTACGAAATAAAACCCGCGCCGAGGAGTACGTCCATGGGTCGATTCCGGCAACAGATCGTTGCGTTGGCGATGTAAAAACCCCGGCACGATGGCCGGGGTCCGGATGCAGCCCGCGGGCCGGAACTACCCGCCCGCGGCCGGTTGCAGGGTCGGGCTGTCCAGGTCCAGCGCGGTCGATTCCAGCAGCGTGGCCTGCGGATGCGCCTGGCGGATCGCCGGGGCGAACTGCGCGGCATCGCCGACCACCACCACCGCGCCGGCGCCGGCATCCAGGTGCCGGCCCGCGTACTTCTCGATCTGCTTCGGCGTCACCGCCTGCACCCTGGCGACGTACTTGCCGACCTCGTCCAGCGGCACGCCGTATACCGCCAGCTCGCCGACCTGTTCGGCCAGCCCCGCGGTGGTCTCCAGGCTGCGGCCGTAGCCGCCGATCAGGGTGGCCTTGCGCGCGGCCAGTTCGTCGGCGCCGACGCGGCTGGCGCCGAGGCGCCTGAACTCGCCCAGCATCAGCTCGACCACCTGCGCCGCGGACGGGTTCTTGGTCTGCGCCGAGGCCAGCCACAGGCCGGCGTCGCGACGCGGCATCAGGCGGCTGCCGGCACCGTAGGAGAGGCCGCGCTTGATGCGGATCTCCTCGTTGAGCCGTGCCGAGTACGAGCCGCCGAGCACTGCGTTGGTGACCGTGCCCACGTAATAGTCGCCATCGCCGCGCGGCGGCGCGGCATGCGCCGCGACCACGCCGGCCTGGCCCGCGCCGCGCTGGTCGATCAGCAGGACCGCCGGCATACGGCCGGCGGCCTTGCCCGCCGCGCGTGCCGGCAGCGGCGTGGCCGGCTTCGGCCAGTCGCCAAAGCTGGCTTGTGCCAGCTGCTGCGCCTGCGCCGGGGTGATGTCGCCGGCCAGGATCAGGATCGCGTTGTCCGGCCGGTACAGCGCCGCATGCAGCCGCTGCACGTCGGCACGACCGATCCGCGCCAGCGAGGCCGGCGTGCCGGCACGCGAATGGCCATACGCGCCTTCGCCGAACACGCCGCGGGCGGCCGCCAGCGAGGCCAGCGCGGTGGGCCGGCTGAGGCTGAGGCGCAGGTCGTCGAGCGCCTGTGTGCGGGCGCGCTCCAGCTCGGCCGGGGCGAAATCCGGCCGGCGCACCACCTCGGCCAGCAGGCCCAGCGCCTGCGGCAGCTTCGGCGTGGTCACGGTGATGCCGATCGCGCTTTCATCCCAGCCGGCGGCGGCACCCAGCGAGCCGCCCAGCGCCTCGGCGGCGGCGGCGATCTGCGGCGCGCTCTTGCCGGCGGCGCCCTTGCTCAGCAGGTTCGCGGTGAGATCGGCCAGGCCGGCAAGCGACGGCGGATCCATCTCGCCGCCGCTGCGCACGATCAGCTGCGCGGTGACCAGCGGCAGGTCGGCGCGGCGCACGCTGACCACCTGCAGGCCGTTGGCCAGCGTCTGCGTCGAAGGCGTCGGCACGCTCAACCGTGGCGCCGGGCCAGGCACCGGCGGCGTGGCGGGGAAGTCCGCGGCCGGCACGTTGCCGGCGGCGAGCATCGCGGCCGTAAAGACGGCCAAACGGCAGGCGTGGATCCGACGGCTCATTTCGCTTCTCCCGCTGTCGTCGTGCCCTTGGCGGCCTGCGGCAGGTAGTCGATGGTGACGCTGTGCGCGCCGGTCACGTACTTCTGCAGCACCCGCTGCACGTCCTGCCCGGTGACTTTCTGCAGTGCGGCCAGGTCGGTGTCGACGTGTTCCGGGCCGCCGTCGATCAATGCCGCCTGGCCCAGCGCGAACGCCAGGCCCTGCGCGGTCTGGCGCTGCTTCAGTTCGCCGGTCAGCAGCTGGGTCTTCACCTTGTCCAGCTCGGCGGCGGGGATCGGCTGGGTCGCCAGCCAGATGATTTCCTCGTGCAGCAGCTTCTCCGCCTCGGCCGGCTGGTGCCCGCTGGCGAGGATCGCGTAGGCGGTGAACAGGCCCGGGCCGACCCTGCCGTCGGCATCGGCGCCGACCCGCTGGGCGACCTGGTGGCGATACACCAGCGACTGGTACAGCCGCGAGGAGTCGCCCTGCGAGAGCAGCGCGGCGGCCACCTGCAGCGGAATGCTGTCGGCGGTATCGGACGCCGGCGGCAGCAGCCAGGTGACCGCCACCGCTGGCAGCGGCGCGGTCTCGCTGCTGACGGTGTAACGCAGGTTCTTCCTACGCTGCGGTTCCTGCGCGGTGACCTGCGGGATCGGCGTGGCCGGCTTCGGCATCCAGCCGAAGTACTGGTCGACCCAGGCATCGAGCTGCTTCGGGTCGAAATCGCCGGCGACGATCAGGGTGGCGTTGTCCGGGCGGTAAAAGGTTCTGTGGAACGCGATCACGTCCGGCAGCGTCGCCGCGTCCAGCTCCTCGATGCTGCCGATGGTCGGACGCCTGTACGGATGGACCGTATACGAGTGTGGGTCGATCGCGTTGAACAGCTTGCCGTACGGGTTGGCCAGCACGCTCTGGCGGTACTCCTCCTGTACCACCGCGCGCTCGGACTTGAAGTTCGCCTCGTCCACGTTGAGGTTGGACAGCCGCTCCGCCTCGGCCCACAGCAGGGTCTGCAGGTGGTTGCTGGGCACCACCTCGAAGTAGTTGGTGACGTCGTCGCCGGTGGAGGCGTTGTTGGCGCCGCCCACGTCCTCGGTGAGCCGGTCGAACTGCTCGGCGTGCATATGCTTCGTGCTCTTGAACATCAGGTGCTCGAACAGGTGCGCGAAGCCGGAGCGTCCCTGCGGGTCGTCCTTGGAGCCGACGTGGTACCACATCTGCACCGCCACGTTCGGGCTGGCGTGATCCTCCACGCTGAGCACCTGCAGACCGTTCGGCAGGGTGCGCTGGTGGTACGGGATCGGCGGGATGGTCAGCTCGGTCGCCGCCAGCGGCGGCGAAGCCAGCGCTGCCAGCAGGACGAGCGGAGCGAACAAGGCAGCCGGACACAGACGCATGGGCGGTCCCTTCGGTGGAAAGGGTCAACCTTAAGCAAGTCCGCTGGGGGTGTACAGCCGGCGACTGTGACCACAGGCCAGCGTCTTGGCCGGCTGCCTTGAGCTATAGGGTTTCGCCTGTCAGCGCGACTCGGAAGTCGTAACCGGCGGCAAGCGCATGGAACGAGCAGATCGGCACGCCGTGGCACAAGCATCGGAGGCCGCGTATCCCCAGATCTGAATCTGCCGCAGCGCATATGGCATCCGAATGAGGCTTGCGGCAGGATGTTGCGACTTCAGGGGGAAGCACATGGAAATTTTGCAAGGGATAGGCGCGCCGACTCGCGGGATCGGCGGCGGCTGGCTTAAGCCGCGTGCGATAGCTTTTGCCGCGATGCTGGCACTTGGACTATCGGGCTGTGGTGGCGGGGGTGGCGGGGGTGGTTCGAACATCCGGCCCACACCGCCTCCTGCTCCACCGCCGCCCGCCGGTCCGCCGGCCCCTCCCACCAGCATTCACGGTGACTACACGATCACCTTTGACAACGAGATCCGCACATGGACGCAGGCCGTCAGCGGAGACGGGCAATTGGTGAAGGGAGGGAACGGGACGCTGGTCCTCAGCGGAGCCAACACATACAGCGGCGGCACGACGGTGGCCGGCGGCACTCTCGAAGTGGCGCCGGGCGGGAGCCTGGGTAGCGGGAGTGCGCGGGTCGGACAGTACACGTCCTTCTACTATCCGAGCATCGTGCTCAAGGTGGACAGCGGCGTCTCGTTGTCCAATCACATTCTCGTGGGCATGTATGGCGTCCTCGATACAGCCGGCATGCTTGGCGGCTCGGTCGATGTGGCGGTCGAGGGGGGCGACTGCAATCCGACATACGGATCTTGCCCGGATGTCCGGAACCATGACGGTGGAACCATCCGGGCCAGCGATCACGCCGTACAGATGAACTCCCTCGGCAACGTGACCAACAACAATGGGAGCTTGATCGAAGGGGGAAATGCGGCGGTCTGGCTGGCCTCCGGGTCGGTGACCAACGACGGTGACGGGAGCGTCATCCGTTCTCCGAACGGGTCAGCAATCGACGTCGAGCATGGGCAAGGCCAAATAGTGAATACCGGCGGCGCCGTCATATCATCGGGCGGCACGGCCATCATCCTGGCCTACGGCGGCTCGGTGACCAATGGTGCCGGCTCCACCATCGAAACCCAGGGCACCACCCCCGGGGGTTGCGTCGGCCCAGGCAGTTGCGCGATCTACGCCGGATCGGGCCTGGTCTCTGGCGTTACGCTGAGCAACGAGGGAACCATTCTGGGCAACGTCCAGATGGTGGCGACCGCCCACAACAGCACCACGCTGCGGGCCGGGAGCTTGATCCAGGGATATCTCGACATGGGCACCAACCAGGGATCGTTCTTCACGCTGAATGGCGACGCGGGTTCGGTGCAGCGGTACAGCAATGCCGTGACCGGAACCACAACCTTCACGGGCATTCTCAACAAGAAGGGACTCGGCTCCTGGATCGTCGACAGCAACGACCTTGATCACGTCGTCCAGGCCTATGTGGAGGGCGGCACGCTGCAGATCGGTGATGGCGGGACGACCGGCCAAGTGGGCTCGGCCACGAGCGGCTACTACGCCCCGACCCTGATACAGATTGCTTCCGGCGCCAGATTGGTATTCAACCGAAGTGATGACGTGGTCTATTGGGGGCGTGTTGGCCCCCTCGACTCTGGTGCGGGAGGGTTGGTGGTTCAGATGGGAACGGGCGATCTCAAGTTTCCGGACCTGAGGCAGATCGGAGGTCTCGCTCTGGTCGTCGAACACGGCAGCGTCACCCTGGGGGATGGCTCCTTCCAGAAGGATTCCGTTCGCCCAGTGAGTGTGACCAACAACAGCAAACTTACGCTAGACAACGATGGCGAGGTTTATCTTGAAAGCGTGATTTCCGGCAGTGGCTCGCTGATCAAACAGGGAGCGGGAATGTTGAGCCTGGATGGGGCCAACACCTACACCGGGAGCACCACGGTCGGAAAGGGCACGTTGCGCGCCATGAAGATGCTCCCCGGCAACGCGATCGTAAATCCTGGAGCCGTGCTCCAGGGCGCAGCGTACAACGGAACACCCCCAGGGTTACCCGGCACCGCTGGCGACCTGTCCAATGGTGGTCGCGTGGAGGTGGGCAGTGGTGATGCCCGCATCGGCGGCAGCTACACCAACACAACAACCGGCACACTGGCGATCAGTCTTGGCAGCAAGCTCGATGTGGCGGGCACGGTCACGCTCAACGGTGGCACGCTGGAAATAAAAGGTGCCGACAGTGGCTACGTGAGCAACACCCACACCAATGTCCTTACGGCGGCCGGGGGCGTCACCGGCACCTTCGACCAGCTGGTCAAGGGCGCTGGCCTGGTGTTCACCGCTACCACCATCAACTACGACGCCAACAGCGTGTGGCTGGACACCACCGGCCTCAACGTGACCACGGCGGCGGCGGGCAATGGCGTGAGCTATACCGCAGCCTCCATGGGCAGCGCGCAACGCGTGCAGGGCGCCTTCGAGCTACTGAATGCCGACATCGCGGCCGGCAAACTCCCCGGCGTGTCCGGGGATTTCCTGCGCGCCGCCGGCCAGTTCCAGCGATCACCCAGCCTGCTGGCCGCGCAGGCCTCGCTGCAAAGCCTGTCCGGACAGTTGCACGCGGCGAGCGCGGCGATGACCTTCAAGGCCATCGACGCGTCCAGTCGCGCCCTGTCGGATCGCTTCGACAATCTGCTCGGCAGGAGCACCGGCTTCGGCACGTGGGCACACAGCCTCAGCATCGGTGGCGACATGGCGCGCGCAGGTTTCGATGACGTCGGCTTCCAGTTGAACGGCTGGCTGATCGGCAGCGACCGCCAGATCGGCCATTCCGGCGTGGCCGGTTACGCGTTCGGGCAGAGTCGCGGTCAGCAGCGGCTGAACCAGGGCCTCGACCACGACAACATCCGCAGCACCGAGGGCATGCTGTACGCGGGCTGGCTTAACGGTCACTGGTACGCGCAAGGCCGCGCGGGTTTCGGCCATTTCCAGCAGGACGTCGGGCGGCAGATCCTGCTGGGCGACAGCGCGCAGGGCGTGCGGACCCAGTACAGCGGCAGGTACGGTGTGGCCTATGGCGAGAGCGGCCTGCACTTCGATCGTGGCGACAGCCATGTCACGCCGTTCGTCAACGTGCAGTACGCACGCATCGGCCGCGGCGGCTTCGCCGAGCAGGGCGCCGGCGGCTTCGGCCTGCGCAGCAACGCACAGATGCTGGATCGCTGGCAGGCAGGCCTCGGCGTACGTGCCGGCCATCACTGGAACCTGGACGGCGGCCGTGCCGTGGACTTCAGCGCGCGCGCGCAGTGGCAACGCACCCTGGCCTCGCATGGCGACGTGTTCAACGCCAGCTTCGTTGGCCTGGAGACATGGCGGCCACTGGCCGGCATCGGCCTGTCGCGCTACAGCGGACTGGTTGGCCTCGGACTGGACGCGACGCTTTCGGCGCATGCGATGCTGAAGTTCGGCTACGACTGTGAAATGGGCCAGCATGACAACGCGCAGATGCTGTCGGCGCACCTGAACGTGGCCATCTGAGACCATTGCCAACACTGCGGGTACTAGCCGAGGCGCTGCGGCAGCAGGTCCGGGTGTTCCACACATGCCGACCGGCGCTGCGCCCACCTATTCAGGGAATTCCGATGTCCGCCACTACCCGACCGTCGCTGTTCGCCAACCACAACTTCACCCTGCTGTTCGGCGGCAGCACGATTTCGGCCATCGGCGACCAGTTCACCCTGGTGGCCTTGCCGTGGCTGGTGCTGAAGCTCACCGGCGATCCGGCCGCGCTCGGCCTGGTGCTGGCCGCGATGGCGCTGCCGCGTGCCGCCTTCATGCTGATCGGCGGAGCGGTGGTGGACCGCATGTCGCCTCGACAGGTGCTGCTCGGCGCGCGCGCGGTCAATGCGCTGCTGGTCAGCCTGCTCGCCGTGCTGGTGCTGGCCGGGGCGATCGGGATGGGCATGGTCTATGCGCTCGCGCTGGGCATCGGCCTGTCCACCGCGTTCGCCTACCCGGCGGGTTCGGCGATCCTGCCGCAATTGATCCCGCCGCCGCAGCTGCAACCGGCCAACGCGCTGTTCATGGGCATGCGCCAGCTGAGCATGATCGTCGGGCCGGCGATCGCCGGCCTGCTGATCAGCGTCGGCGCACACGGGGGGCACGGCAACGGCGTGACCGATGCCTCCGGGCTCGGGCTCGCGTTCGGCATCGATGCGGTGAGCTTCCTGTTCTCGCTGGGCTCGCTGATGCTGATCCGCATCCACAGCGACCACCACCCGACGGCCCCGGTCGGCGGCGTGCTGGCGAACGTCGCCAGCGGCATCCGCAACGTCTGGGCCGACCTGCCGCTGCGCGCGTTCATCCTCTACGCCGCCGTGGTGTCAGTGTTTGTGGGCGGCCCGATCCAGGTCGGCCTGCCGGTGCTGGCCGATACCCGGCTGAACCTGGGCGCCGCGTCGCTGGGCATCCTGATGACCGCCAACGGCGGCGGCATGCTGCTGGGCAGCGCCCTCTCCGGCGTCGCCACCCGCCTGGTGCGCGGCCGGCTCGGCCTGATGGTGCTGGGCATCGACAGTCTCGCCGGGCTGGCGCTGGCCACGCTGGCGCTGGTGCACTCGACCTTCGCCGGCGCCGTGCTGCTGGCCTGCACCGGCATGCTCGCCGGCATCGCGCAGATCGCCATCGTCAGCTGGATCCAGCGCCGCGTGGCGCCGGAGATGATGGGCCGCACCATGAGCGTGCTGATGTTCACCTTCATGGGGTTGGGCCCGCTTTCCGCAGCGATCGCGGGCAGCCTGCTTAAGGCGATCTCGCTGCCGGAGCTGTTCGTGGGCGCCGGGCTGATGCTGACGGCGGTTGCGCTTGGCTGCATGGGCAACCCGGCGTTGCGCAGCATTGGTGCGGCGAAGCCCGGCATCACGCTCGCAGGCTGAAGTGGTCGGCGCCTGCACCGACGCTCCTCGTCCGGGCGGCTCAGCGGCGGCGCACGGCCCGCAGCTTTCCGCTATCCCCGCCGCCGCAGAAAAACAGCCCGTCGCCGCCGGCATCGAGCCCCGACACACCGGTGCCGGGCGGCATTTCCAGCGCTTCCAGGATTTCGCCGGTGCCGGCGTCGATGCGCCTCAGCTCGCTCAGCTCGCCTTCCCAGACGCCGTGCCAGAGTTCGCCGTCGACCCAGCTGACGCCGGTGACGAAGCGGTTGGATTCGATCGTGCGCAGCACCGCGCCCGTCTGCGGATCGACCTGGTGGATCTTGCGCTCGCGGTACTGCCCCACCCACAGCGTCCCTTCGGCCCAGGCCAGTCCCGAATCGCCGCCGTCGCCGGGCGCAGGGATGGTGGCGAGCACGCGGCCGCTGGCGGGGTCGATCTTGCGGATGCTGCGCTCGGCGATCTGGAACAGGTACCGGCCGTCGAAGGCGGTACCCGCGTCGGCGGTGATCTCGATCGAACGCTGCAGCGTTCCGCTGGCCGGGTCGATGGCGCACAGCCGCTCGCCGGTGGCCAGCCAGACGCTCTGGCCGTCGCAGCTCACTCCACCCACCTTGTCGATGCCCGGCAGGGGGCCATATTCGCGGACGATCTCGGCTTCGGTTCGTTTCATGCGGCCATCCTAATCGCCCGGCAGTGGTGGGGGGAGCAACAAGGCTGTCGCGAATCCCGGCAGCGGCGGGGTGGCCCAGCGGCGGGCGCGGCCGCGGCCGACCGGCCGCACCTTGCCGCCGGCAGCCAGCGCATCGAGCGTTCGCTGCACGGTGCGCTGGCTGGCGCCCAGCGCCAGCGCCAACGCCGAACTCGACCACGCTTCGCCGTCGGCGAGCAGCGCCAGCACCGCCGTGTGCGCCTCCTCGACCGGGCGCGCCAGCACCACGACCTCGCGCCCGCCGCGCGGCACTAGCGCGAACCCGCGCGGCGTCGCGCGCACCCCGGCCAGCGCGCCGAGCGCCGCCCGCAGCCGCCCGATCTCCACGCGCAGGCGCGCGCGATGCGACGCATCGGCGTGACGCATGCGGAAGGCGCGCAGGATCAGCGCGTCCCGCGGCACATCCTGCGGCCATGCCTCGCCCAGCGCGCGGGCGAGCGCGAACAGCACCGGCCGCCGTGCCAACGTCACCGCGGTACCTGTCATGCCTACCGCATGGCGGCAGGCATCCACCACCAGCGCGTCCGAGGCCAGCAGCGCCTCGACCTCGTCGAGCCGCAGCCGCCGCCCGCCGCCCGCTGCCGGCAGGCGTGCCGCGGGCGCATCCAGCGTGTGGACGGCGCTTTCGACTTCCGCCGCCAGCGCGGGGATGCGCGCCTGGCGCGCGGCCTGCCCGGCGCGGGCAAGCGCCGCGCGCGCCGCCGTCGCCTGCAGGCGACGCATCGCGATGCCCGCGGCGAGCAGTTCGTGGATGGCGCGCAGCGCCGCCGGCAAGGCGGCGGGATCGAGCCCGGCGAGCAGGCGCCCGGCCTCGCCCGGGCGGCCGAGCAGCAGCAGTCGCCGCGCCTGGAGATAGCGGGCATGCGCGGCGTTCGCCCGGTCGCCGTGCGCGTCGAGCGTCACCCGCGCCGCATCGAGCGCCTTCGCCGGCCAGCCCAGCTCGCGCGCGGCCAGCGCGATCTCGGCCTCGGCGACGACGCAGCGCGCGCGGGCCACGGCCTCGCGCGGGCCGAACGCGCGCGCGGCACGCCGCACCAGCGCGCGGGCGCGGACAAGGTCGCCCAACTGCGCCATCGCGATGCCGCGCAGCGCGAGCGCGGGCGCGTCGTCGCGCAGTGCGACCCGGTTCAGCGCACCGAGCGGGTCGCCCGCGGCGAGTGCGCGCGCCGCGGCAGCGATCAACGAGTCCATTAGGGCGGACTCACCGCGTCGGGCCCCGGGGCAAGCTCCACGAATCCCGCCACACTTGTCACTCCCACCACGCGATGGCCCGGCCGCAGTCTATCCCACGACCACCACGCCGGGCGCCGAAAACGATCGGCACCGGCACGCCGCCAACGTGAGGAGAAACGAGATGAAAAAGATCGCCGTGTGGGGCTTCAGCTGGGTGCCGCCGTTTGCCCAGGGTCTGGTGCGCGACCTGCGCGTGCGCTGGGCGCTCGAGGAGGCGGGGCTGGCCTACGAAAGCCACTGGATCGATGCCGCGGAGCGCCACTCCGAGGCCTATCGGCGCAAGCACCCGTTCGGCATGGTGCCCGCGCTGGAGTGCGAGGACGGCACCCTGATCGAATCGGGCGCCATCGTCCATGCCATCGCCGGGCAGTGCGAGGCGCTGATGCCGACCGGGCTGCGCGCTGAGACGCTGACCTGGATGTTCGCCGCGCTCAACACCGTCGAGCCGCCGCTGTGGAACCTGTTCATGCTGGATCAGCTGCACGGCGACGAAGCCTGGGCGAAGCTGCGCCGTCCCGGCGCGGTCGACGAGGCGAAGGACCGGCTGGCCGTGCTTTCCGGCTGGCTGGGCGACCGGGAGTACCTGCTGGGCCGCTTCATCGCGGCGGACATCCTGATGGCGACCGCACTGCGCTTCGTGCGCCATGCGGATCTGCTGGCCGAGTTCCCGCCGCTCGCAGCCTACGTCAGGCGCTGCGAGGCGCGGCCGGCGTTCCAGGCCGCCTTGCGCAATCAGGGCGCCGGCTACCTGCAGCACGCGCCGGCCGCCGCCTGAGCCCGGAAAGGAGAGATGCCATGAGCATGCACAAGACCGCGACCCGCGAAGCATGGCTGGCCGCGCGGCTGGACCTGCTGGAAGCCGAGAAGGAGCTGACCCGGCGCAGCGACGAACTGGCGCAACGGCGGCAGGCATTGCCGTGGGTGCGCGTGGACCAGACCTACCGCTTCGATACCGAGGATGGCGACGCCTCGCTGGCGGAGCTGTTCCGCGGCCGTTCGCAGCTGCTGGTCTACCACTTCATGTTCGGGCCCGACTACAAGGCGGGCTGCCCGTCCTGCTCGATGATCGCGGACGGCTTCAACGGTTTCGCCGAACACCTGGCCAACCACGACGTGATGCTGTGGGCCGTGTCGCGCGCACCGCTGGCGAAACTGCTGGATTACCGGCGGCGCATGGGCTGGAGCTTCCCGTGGGCGTCCGCGCATGGCGGCGACTTCAACCGCGACTACGGCGTCGGGCTGAACGAGCAGCAGCAAAGCGAAGGCTACGAGTACAACTTCCGGAAGAGTCCGGCCCTTGCCCGCGCGATGCCGGAAGCGCCCAACACGTTCGCGGCGATGTGCGGCGTCGACGGGCGAACCTACCTGCGCGAACTGCCGGGCATGAGCGCGTTCGTGCTGGAGGACGGCGTCGTCCATCACACCTACTCCACCTATGCGCGCGGGCTGGACGGCCTGTGGGGCGCCTACCAGTGGCTGGACCGCGCGCCGCACGGCCGCAACGAAGCGGGTGGCATCTGGTGGCGCCGCCACGACGAGTACGGCCAGCGCTGAATTCAAGGGGGCGGAGGTCATTACTAATGAGAACAAAAGTAAGCGGACGTTCCCGCTTTGCGGCGGTCCGGGGATCGGATGTCGGCGAGGAGAGGGAAATGCGCGCCACCGATGGACGGAAGTTGTCACACGAGACGCTGGAAGCGATGCGTCTTGGGGCAGTCGAGGCGGTGGCCTCCGGAGAGTCGCCGGAGGCCGTGATCCGAGCGCTGGGGCTGTCGCGACCACGCATCTATGAATGGCTGGCTGCGTTTCGGGAAGGTGGCATCGAGGCGCTGTACGCCAAACCCCTCAGCGGCCGACCGCGCAAGCTGGACGAGCGTGCCATGCGCTGGCTCCATAAGACGGTGACGACCAAGAACCCGCAGCAGCTGAAGTTCGCGTTTGCCCTGTGGCCGCGGGCGATGGTGCGTGACTTGGTTGCGCAGCGGTTCCAGGTCCGCCTGTCCGAGGTATCGGTTGGCCGCTTGTTGCGGGAGCTGGGCTTGTCGCCGCAACGACCGCTGGCGCGTGCGTATCAGCGCGATCCGCAGCGCGTCGAAGCATGGCTGCACGAGGAGTATCCGGCCATCCGCAAGGAGGCCAAGCGCGCCAGGGCTCCGGTGTTCTTTGCCGACGAGGCCGGTATGCGTTCGGACGACCACAGCGGCACGACGTGGGCACCGGTCGGGCAGACATCCACGGTGGAGCGGACGGGAGCGCGCTTCGCCCTGAATGTCATTTCGGCGGTCAGCCCCCGTGGTGAGTTGCGCTTTGCCTGCTGCCCGGGAACCCTGACGACGGTCAAGTTCATCGACTTCCTCAAGTGGCTCGGGGTCCATCGTGACACCCCCCGTCTTCCTCATCGTCGATGGTCATCTGGTGCACCGTTCGCGCGCCGTGAAGCAGTTCGTCGCCAGCACGCAAGGACAGCTGCGTTTGTTCCCGTTGCCGCCGTACAGCCCGGACCTGAATCCGGACGAGCGGGTGTGGCATCACCTCAAACGGCACCAGCTCGGTCGACTGGCCTTGAGCGGGCCCGATCATCTCAAGCGTCACGCCATGGCTTTCCTGCGCTCTCTACAGAAAAGTCCCGCTCTGGTCCGTGGCTTCTTTCAACAGCCTACCGTCCGCTATGCCGCCCGATGTGTTCGGATACTTTCTTTCGGTTTGGTAATCAAGTGGATACCTGGGCCAGATTGAGCTTCAGACCGCTGCCGTGCCGTGGGCGCGGGCGAGGAATTCGCAAGGCCTGGCACTTGGTGGGTCGCTATTTCCCGGCAGAACGCAGACATCGGTAGCAATGACTTCTGGCGCATGGACGCGTTGGCGGTGGTACCTATGCTGGGGTTTATGGGGCGGACTGCGCCTCGGCCAGCCAGGATCTCCACCAATGAGCAAACTTCCCCTCGCCGTGGCATTTGCCGCGTTGCTGTTCACTACCGTGGCCGTGGCCGGTCACGACAGCAAGGATGACAAGGCCAAGCCGGAGCAGCCCGATGCGGCGCTGGTCGAGCCGCAGTCGTCGGCCAGCGAGGGTTCGGTATCGGTCGAGGGCCATCGCATCGACTACAAGGCGGTGGCCGGCACCCTGGTGCTGCATGGCAAGGGCGACAAGGAGGACGAGCCGCAGGTCAGCATGTTCTACGTCGCCTACTTCAAGAAGGGGGCGAGCGCGACGAAGCGACCGGTCACCTTCATCTACAACGGCGGCCCCGGTTCGGCCACGGTCTGGCTGCACATGGGCGCGTTCGGGCCGAAGCGCGTGGTCACCAGCGACGACAGCCACACGCCGGCGGCGCCGTACGGGCTGGTCAACAACGACTACAGCCTGCTCGACGCCTCCGACCTGGTGTTCATCGACGCCCCCGGCGCCGGCTTCAGCCGTCTGATCGCCGCCGACACGGACAAGTCCAAGCGCGAGGAACAGATGAAGGATCGCCAGAAGGCGATCTACGGCGTGGACGGCGACGCGCATGCGTTCGCCCAGTTCATCACCCGCTTCCTGTCGAAGTACGACCGCTGGAATTCGCCGAAGTACCTGTTCGGCGAAAGCTACGGCACCACCCGCTCGGCGGTGCTGGCGAACATCCTGGAGAACGAGGACAGCGTCGACCTCAACGGGGTGATCCTGCTCTCGCAGATCCTCAGTTTCGACACCAGCATCGACGGGCCGGAGTTCAACCCGGGCATCGACCTGCCGTACGAACTGGCGCTGCCGACCTTCGCCGCGACCGCGTTCTACCACCACCGGCTGCCGCAGCAGCCGGCCGCGCTGGAGCCGTTCCTGCGCGAGGTGGAGCAGTACGCGCTGGGCGATTACGCGCAGGCGCTGATGGCCGGCTCGCGCCTGGACGATGCGCGCAAGCAGGCAGTGGCGCAGAAGCTGCACGAGTACACCGGCCTGCCGGTGGCCTACCTGCTGAAGGCGAACCTGCGCGTGACCGGCGGCATGTTCGAACACGAGCTGCAGGCCGACGGCGACATCACCACCGGGCGGCTGGACAGCCGCTTCGCCGGGCCGTCGATCGACCCGCTGAGCAAGGATTCCGAGTATGACCCGCAGTCCTCGGCGATCAGCTCGGCCTACGTGGCCGCGTTCAACGACTACGTGCGGCGCGAGCTGAAGTTCGGCCAGGGCCGGCAGTACCGGCTGTTCGCCGACGTCAAGCACTGGGATTTCTCGCACAAGGCGCCCGGCGTGCACGGCGAGGCGCTGCAGTCCTCGACCAACGTGATGCCGGATCTGGCCATGGCGATGAAGACCAACCCCAACCTCAAGGTCTCTCTCCACGGCGGCTACTACGATCTGGCCACGCCGTACTTCGCCGCCGACTACGAGATGCACCACCTGCCGATCCCGGCCGGCCTGGAGCGCAACATCAGCTATGCGTGGTATCCGTCCGGGCACATGGTGTACGCGCACGAGGCGTCGCTGAAGCAGCTGCACGACAACGTCGCCCGCTTCATCGGGCAGACCGACAACGTCAAGTAGCCGGCTTGCGCCGGCCGCCGGCGCCGCGCCCGGACGGCGCGGTGTGCCGCGGCGCGGTGGAGCCGCGTATCACCAGTTCCGGGCTGAAGCCTTCGTTGCGGCTCACCGGCGGCTCGCCGTTGGCCGCGCGCTGCAGGTCGCCGATCAGCCGTTGCGCGGCGTGCCGCGCGATCTCCTCGGTGGCCTGGCGCGCGGTGGTCAGCGCCGGCCACGACTGCTTGGAGAACGGGCTGTCCTCGAAGCCGGCGATGGAGAGTTCGTACGGCACGTTGATGCCGTCCGAGTGCGCCGCGGCCAGCACGCCGGCGGCGATCTCGTCGTTGGAGCCGAAGATCGCGCTGGGGCGCTCCTTCAGCGCCAGCAGCTTGCGCGCGCCGCGGAAGCCGTCGTCGAAGGTGTAGTCGCCGGGCACGATCAGCTTGCGGTCGAGCGCGATGCCGTAGTCCTTCAGCGCGTCTTCGTAGCCCTGGTAGCGTTCCAGGCTGGAGCGGTGCCCGCGGCCGCCCCACAGGAAGCCGATGCGCTGGTGGCCGAGCTGGATCAGGTGTTCGGTAATGGCGTAGGCGGCGTCGCGGTCGTCGACGTAGACGCACGGGTGGCCGTCCTGCGGATCCTCGCGCGCCGAGATGATGCGGATGAACGGCACCTGCGCCTGGCTCAGGGCCTCGATCAGCGCCGGCTGCTCGGACATCGGTGGCGCCAGCACCAGCCCGGCCAGGCGCGAACGCTGCGCCAGTTCGCGCAGCTCGTCGGCCAGTTTCGGCGAGGACGAGTCGCACGGGTGGATCTGCAGGCCGAAGCCGTTCGCGCGGCATGCCGCCAGCACGCCGTGCTGCAGGTTGATCACGTAGTGCGCGTTCGGATTGTCGTAGACCAGCCCGATCGCGTACGCGCGGGTGCTGCGCAGGCTGCGCGCGGAAGGGTCGGGCTGGTAGCCGAGCGCGTCGATCTCGCGCTGCACCTTCGCACGCGTGCGCGGGTGCACCGACGGCTCGTTGTTGATCACGCGCGAGACGGTCTTCAGCGAGACGCCCGCACGTTCCGCGACATCCTTGATGGTGGCGCTGCGCAACCGCTGAACCTCGTGTATCGAAAGGACCTGATACGCCGGGCGCGCCATGGTGCCGACGGAGCCGCGCAGGGACGCGGCGGCGCATGCATCCTAGCGTATGGCCCGGAGCGTGGCGAATCCGTGACTCAGCGCGCCGCGCGCTGGCCGACCCGGTGGCCGGCCAGCCCGTAGTACAGGATATACAGGTAGCACGGCACCATCAGCAGCGTGAACGCGAGCTGGAAGTCGACGTGCTGCTTCAGGTGCACGAACAGCTGCGGCACCACCGCGCCGCCGGCGATACCCATGATCAGCAGCGCCGAGCCCGCCTCGGTGTGGCGGCCGAGCCCGTTGATCGCCAGCGGGAAGATCGCCGGCCACATCATCGCGTTGGCGAAACCCAGCGCTGCCACGAACGCCACCGAAAGGTAGTCGTGGGTGAGGTAGGCGCCGATCGCGAAGGCCACGCCCAGCACCGCCGATACCGCCAGGTAGCGCTGCTGTGTGATGAAGCGCGGGATCAGCGCCAGCCCGGCCAGGTAGCCGGCCAGCATGCCGACCAGCGTGTACGAGGTGAAGTGCTTGGTGGCCTCCGGCGGCAGGCCGAAGCCCTGGCCGTAGGTGCCGATCGCGTCGCCGGCCATCACCTCCACGCCCACGTAGAGGAACAGGCACAGCACGCCCAGCCACAGGTGCGGGAAGCTGAAGATGCTGCCGTCGCGGTGGCCGATCGCCTGCTCGCTGTTGGCGCCGGCGGGCCGGATCTCCGGCAGCGACGAGCGCGCGATCCAGATCGCCAGCACCACCAGCAGGCCCGCCATCACCATGTACGGCAGGTGCACCTTGCCGGCGAACGCGTTGAGCAGGGCGTCGCGCGCCTCCGGCGTCGGCGCCGACTCGACCTGCTGGCCGAAGGTGCCGATGCCGCTGAGCACCAGCGCGCCGAACACGAACGGGGCGATCGCGCCGGCCAGCTTGTTGCAGATGCCCATGAAGGCGATGCGTTGCGCCGCGCTGTCGATCGGGCCGAGGATGCTGATGTACGGATTGGACGCGGTCTGCAGCAGCGACAGCCCGGCGCCGATCACGAACAACCCGGTCAGCGCGCCCGGATACAGCCGCATGGTGGCGAACTGGCCGAACAGCACCGCGCCGACCGCCATCACGAACAGGCCGAGCGCCATGCCCTTCTTCATGCCTGTGCGGCGAAGCACCGACGACGACGGCAGTGCCAGGAAGAAGTACGACAGGTAGAACGCCATCGGCACCAGGAACGCGTTCACGTCGTCGAGATCGAAGGCCAGCTTGACGAAGGTGATCAGCGGCCCGTTGAGCCAGGTGACGAAGCCGAAGATGAAAAACAGCAGGCCGATGACCAGCATCGGCCCGAGGTTGGTGCGATCGGCCTGCATCGCCGCCTGCGTTGTCGCCATGGTCTGGTTCTCCCCGGGCCCGGCCGTGTCGCTTCGGCCGGGTGGCCGGGACAGACGGGATGTCTCTTTATTCGCCGAAAAGTGCAACGTTGTCAATTCATACCGACGGGGGACTTCCGATTGTCGATGGACGCGAGCCGTCCGGACGGCTGTTCGAGACGATTGATGTGGCGGCGCAACAGGCCGGGAACGCGCGGCGGATTCCAGCGAAAACACGGCTAAACAGGCAGGAAATTCCGTCAGCACGGGGGCGCACCCGGGAGTGTCGCGACAGCTATGCGGCGGCGCCACATCGAATGTTCCGGGAATCCGCCGCGACCGATTTGACAACGTTGTCATTATGGCGACAGACTCCGCCCGAATCAGGCCGGCCGGGCCTGCGCCGATCCGGTGCGTCCGGATCGGAAAACCATCGGCCACGGGAGAACGGAGTGGGGGGAGTCGCGAACCAGCATCATGCGGCGAAGTCGGCGACTGCCGGAACGTCGCATCCGGCCGGCCTGGACGTGCCGGATCCGGGCCAGCCGTTCCTGGCCGCCGACATCGGCGGTACACATGCGCGCATCGGCCTGGTCGTGGGCCGGGCGTCCGGCCGGCGTCCGGTCAGCGTGCTGCATTACCACCGCTACAGCTGCGCCGACTGGTCCGGCCTCGCCGCGATGCTGCAGGACTTCGTCGACCAGCTGGCCGGCACGCCGCACGCGGCGCTGCGCGGACAGCTGCGCCACTGCGCGGTGGCCTGCGCCGGCTACGTGCTGGACGATGCGATCGTCAATGAGAACCTGCCGTGGCCGGTGTCGATCCGCGAGATCCGCGACGGCCTCGGCATCCGGCGACTGATGGTGATCAACGATTTCGAGGCGCTCGCCTACGCCACCCAGTTCATCGGCGCCGACGAGACCCAGCCGGTCATCGACGCCACGCTGCCATCGGCACCCGGGCCGGTGCTGGTGATGGGGCCGGGCACCGGGCTGGGTTCGGCGGTGCTGCTGCCGGGCCAGCCGCGCGCACAGGTGCTGGCCACCGAGGCGGGGCAGGTCGCGCTGGCGCCCGGCAACGAGCGCGAGATCGAGATCCTGCGGTTGTTCCGCCGCCAGCATCCGCACGTGCCGTTCGAGGACGCACTGTCCGGCCCGGGCCTGCTCAGGCTCTATCGCGCCCTGTGCGAGCTGCGCGGCGGCAGCGCTCGTGTGCTGACGCCAGCCGGGGTGACCGCTGCCGCGCTGGCCGGCCATGACGCCGCCGCGGTGGAGGCGCTGGAGGTGTTCTGCGGCCTGCTCGGCAGCTTCGTCGGCGACCTGGTGCTGCTGTACGGCGCCCGCGGCGGAGCCTACCTGGCCGGCGGCATCCTGCCGCAGATCCAGCCGTTCCTGCGCGCCAGCACGTTCGCCGAACGCTACTTCAACAAGGGCGTGATGCGCGCCTATCTGCAGCAGGTACCAGTACGACTGATCGAGCACGGCCAGCTTGGTGTCATCGGCGCCGCAGGCTGGTTTCTGGATGGACGGGACGCAGCCACGGGATGACCGTCATCCGCCAGCACGGCGCCGAGCCAACTTTTCACAACATCCGCGACCGTCGTCATGCCGGTCTTGATTCGAGCCAGCCTCTGAGGGGAGGAGATCATGAACTACCGCAAGACATTGCTAGCCGCGAGTATCGTCGCCAGCCTGTGCGCATCCGGCGCGCTGTATGCGCAGGACACCCAGGCGAACACTGACAGCCAGTCCAGCCAGAATCATGCGAAGGAGAAGCAGGCCAGGACCCTGAGCACGGTGATCGTCACCGGCATCCGCAACAGCGAGGCCGAGTCGCTGGCGCTGAAGAAGGAGGCGGCCTCGCACGTCGAGGTCGTCACCGCCGAGGACATCGGCAAGCTGCCGGCGAAGAACGTGGCCGACACGCTGCAGCGCCTGCCCGGCGTCAACATCAGTTCGTCCAGCGCCAGCGAAGGCGGCTTCGACGAGAGCGATCGCGTCAGCCTGCGCGGTACCGCGCCCAGCCTCACCCAGACCCTGGTCAACGGCCACACCGTGGGCACCGGCGACTGGTTCGTGTTGAGCCAGGTGCAGACCGTGGGCCGCAGCGTGAGCTATACCCTGCTGCCGTCGGAGATCGTCAGCCAGGTGGTGGTGCACAAGACCTCCGAGGCCAACCTTGTCGAGGGTGGCAGCGCCGGCTCGGTGGACATCATCACGCGCAAGCCGCTGGAGTTCGCCAAGCCGATTACCGCCGAGACCTCGATCGGCGGCGTGTACTCGGACCTACCCGGCGACACCAAGCCGCAGTTCAGCGGCCTGTTCAACTGGAAGAACGACGCCAACACCGTCGGCGTGCTGGTGCAGGGCTTCTACGAGAAGCGCAGCCTGCAGCGCAACGGCCAGGAGGTGGTGGGCGGCTACCTGCCCACCACGGTCGGCGGCAACACCGTGTACTACCCGAACGAGATCGGTGCGGTGCTGTTCACCCAGCAGCGCGAGCGCAAGGGCGGCGTGATCGACTTCCAGGTCAAGCCGACCGACAACCTCACGCTCGACCTCAGCGGCTTCTACTCCAAGCTCAAGGCCGACAACTACAACCGCAACTACATGATGTGGGCGAGCAGCGCGCTGGCGGGCGGCGGCGTGCTGACCGCCAACTCGATCAACAACAACGTGGTCACCAGCGGCTCGATCGCCGGCGGCACCGGCGCCTACGGCGTGTACGACCAGATCTCCCGCCCCGGCGCGTCGTCGGAATCGAAGTACCTCACCCTCGATGCCGACTGGCGCGTCACCGACCACCTCGACCTCAAGGGCCAGCTCGGCACCACCCGCGGCACCGGCAGCAGCCCGACCCAGGACGTGATCGAACTGGGCACGGCCAGCGGCGCCGGCGCCGGCTGGAACATGCGCGGCATCGGCCAGCCGATCAACTGGACGCTGGGCGGCGACAACAGCTCGCCGTCGGGCATCCTGCCGTCCGCCGGCTGGATCTTCGGCGGCCAGGGCATCAAGGTGAAGGACAAGGAGGACTGGGCGCAGTTCGACGGCGAGCTCAGCTTCGACAACGACGCGGTCACCTCGCTGCAGTTCGGCGGCCGCTACGCCAAGCACACGCGGCAGAACCCGTTCGAAGTGGCGCAGGGTCCGAACTGGGCTTCCGACTGGCAGAACCCGGCCGCCTATCCGACCGGCACCTACAGCCGCTATCCGGGCGGCTTCAACGGTTCGCTCGGCGGCAGCTTCCCCGGCCCGATCTGGTTCTGGACGCCGGGCCAGCTGGCGCAGATCGACGCGAAGTTCGCCAACCGCGATCCGGTCGGGCGTTTCTACTTCAACGACATCTACAAGGTCGGCGAGAAGGACACGGCCGCCTACCTGCAGCTGAACTTCGAGTCCGGCATCGCCAGCGGCAATATCGGCGTGCGCTACGTGAAGACCAAGGAGGACATCGGTTACAGCAGCACCGCGCCCGATGCCGCCGCCAGCACGGTCACCGGCCCGATCACCGGCTCAGCCTTCGGCAACTACTACTGGAACACCTACCGGCACAGCTACGACAAGTTCCTGCCCAGCGCCAACCTCAAGCTTGCCGTCGCCGACGACCTGCTGCTGCGCTTCGCCGCGTCGCAGACGATGACCCGTCCGGACTACTCGGCGCTGGCCGGCTCGGTGTCGGCCGACGACCTCACCCACACCGGCAGCGGCGGCAATCCGCAGCTCAGGCCGCTGCTATCGAGCAACTTCGATGCCGCGGTGGAATGGTACTTCGCGCCACGCGGCCTGCTGTCGGCCGGCGTGTACGCGATGAACCTTAAGGACTACGTCACCTTCGGCAACCAGACGCGCAGCTTCAAGGACATGCCGGCCAGCCAGGCCGCCGGCCACGACGTGTTCTCGAACTACCTGATCAGCGTGCCGACCAACGTCAACGGCCAGGTCCGCGGCGTGGAGCTGAACTACATCCAGCCGATCGGCGACAACTTCGGCGTACAGGCCAACTACACCTATGCCGACGGCCATGCCAGCGGGGACAAGCCGCTGCAGGGCACCTCGAAGAACACCTACAACGTGTCGGGCTACTTCGAGAACAAGCAGTTCAACGCCCGCGTCAGCTACACCTACCGTTCGGCGTTCTATGCCGGCGTGAGCCGCACCGACACCTACTTCCAGCAGGGTATCGGCAACCTCGCGGTGTCGCTGGGCTACCAGCTCAACGACCACATCTCGCTGTCGCTGGACGCGATGAACCTCAACAGTCCGAAGCTGAAGTACTACACGCAGAACGCCACCTACGGAAAGCAGCCGTACGCGTTCTACGACAACGGCCGGCAGTACTACCTGAACCTGCGTTTCAAGCTCTGACCCCGTTCCACCGCGAAGCGGGCCACCGACGGCTCCGCATCATCCCCAACCGGGCCCGGCCCCATCTTGCCGGGCCCGCTTTTTTTGCTAGCGTGATGCACCTGTTGCGACGGAGAGCGCCGATGACCCGCCGTTTGATCCTGCTCGGCTGCGCGACCCTGGCACTGGGTCTCGCCGGCTTCGCCCGGGCCGCCGAGCCACCGGTTCCCGCCCTGCTGCCGCTGCCGGTGCAACTGCGCGTCGATGCCGGCAGCTTCACCGTCGATGCGCACACGCCGATCGTGCTCGCCGACGATGCCGCCTCGACCCGCCGCACCGGCGCCTGGCTGGCCGACCTCGTCGCGCGCACCCGCGGCCTGCACCTGCCGCTGAAGCACGGCGCGGCCACCGCAGGCGCGATCGTGCTGCAGCGCGATCCCGCCGCGCCGGTGGCGAACCGCGAAGGCTACGCGCTGGATGTCACGCCGCAAGGCATCCGGGTCAGCGCGCGCGACGAGGCCGGCCTGTTCTACGGCGCGGTGACCCTGTGGCAACTGCTCACTCCCGATGCCAAGCAAGGCGCGGTCGAGGTGCCGGCGCTGTCCATCCGCGACCAGCCGCGCTTCGCCTGGCGCGGGCTGATGCTGGATTCCGCGCGGCACTTCCAGACGGTCGACGAGATCGAGCGCCTGCTCGAGCAGATGGCCCAGCACAAGCTCAACACCTTCCACTGGCATCTCACCGACGACCAGGGTTGGCGCATCCAGATCAGGCGCTACCCCGAACTCACCCGCATCGGCGCGTGGCGCACGCCTCCGGATGCCGGGCACGACGGCGTGCCGCAGCGTTACGGCGGCTTCTACACCCAGGCGCAGATCCGCCGCATCGTCGCCTACGCCGCCGCGCGCCAGATCACGGTGGTGCCGGAGATCGACATGCCGGGCCACGCCCAGGCGGCGGTAGCCGCATACCCGCGGTTCGGCGTCACCGGCCAGCGTCCGCCGGTATCGGTCGACTGGGGTGTCAACCCGTACCTCTACAACGTCGACGATGCCACCTTCGAATTCATCGGGAACGTGCTGGACGAAGTGATGGCGTTGTTCCCCTCGACCTACATCCACGTGGGTGGCGACGAGGCGATCAAGGACCAGTGGCAGGCCTCGCCCGCGGTGCAGGCGAAGATGCGCGAGCTTGGCATCAAGGGCGAGGACGCGCTGCAGGGCTGGTTCATCGGCCGCATCGGGCGCTACCTCGGTGCGCACGGGCGGCGGCTGGTGGGCTGGGACGAGATCCTCGACGGCGACAACGTGCCGGCCGACGCCGCCGTGATGTCCTGGCGCGGCACCGACGGCGCGATCAAGGCGGCGATGATGGGCCACGACGTGGTGATGTCGCCCGCGCCGACCCTGTACTTCGACCACGTGCAGGGCGAGCTGGCCGACGAGTATGCCGGCCGTCTCGGCGTGGAATCGCTGAAGAACGTCTACGACCTCCGCACCGTGCCCGCCGTGCTGGGCGCAGCGCAGGCAAAGCACGTATTGGGCGTGCAGGCCAACGTGTGGGCCGAGCACATGCCCACCTTCGCCCACGTGGAACACGCCGTGTTCCCGCGGCTGGATGCGCTCGGCGAAACGGCGTGGTCGCCGCCCATCGCCAACGGCTGGCCGGATTTCCTCGCCCGCCTGCCGGCGCAACTCGGGCGCTACCGGGCACAGCACATCGCGTATGCCGACAGCGCCTTCGCGGTGGAAATCACGGCCGATCGCAACGTGGCGCTGGCCACCGGCAAGGCCACGGTGACGCTTGCCGACCAGGCCGGCTTCGGCGCCATCCACTACACGCTGGACGGCAGCACGCCCACGCCCGCCTCGCCACGCTACAGCGTACCGTTCAACGTGACGTTGCCGACCACCGTGCGTGCCGCCAGTTTCGCCGTCGACGGCAGCACACTGGCAGCGCCGCGCGAGCGCGTGCTGGATCGCGCGGCGCTGCTCGGCCTGCCCGGCACGGCGCTGGCGAACTGCCCCGGCAACAACTTCCGCCTGCGCCTGCAACCGACGCCCGACGCCGGCAGTACCGGGCCGGTGTACGCGGTGAACGTGTTCGATACCTGCCAGCTGTTTCCCGCCACGCTGCTGGATGGCGTCGCCGCGATCCATGTCGAGGCGGTGCGCCTGCCGCGCAACTTCGCGCTGGCACACGAGCAGAAGCTGGTGGTATCGCGAGCGCATGGCACGCCGTTCGGCGAGCTGCTGGTGCGCCTGGACCAGTGCGACGGGCCGCTGCTGGCCAGCCTGCCGTTGCCCGACCCCAGGCACAGTGTCCGCAACTTCACCCTGAAAGCGGCGCTGCCGGCGCAGCAGGGTGAACATGCGTTGTGTCTGATCTACACCGCGCCGACCGACGGGCCGCTGTACGCCATCGGCAGCGTGGCGCTGACGCCGTGAGTCCCGCCGTGCGAGTGGGCTCAGCTTGCTCCCTCCCTTGCTTGCAGGGGAGGGCCGGGGAGGGGTTCGCTCTGGATCTTCCCGACGACCCTGCGCTACCCCCTCCCAACCTCCCCCTGCACGCAGGGGGAGGAGCAAAGCGGCGCCATTCTTTCCCGGCATGCGGAAGAAACGATGCCGGCCAGACTCCCTCCCCTGCGCAGCAGGGGAGGGCTGGGGAGGGGTTTGCTTTTGATCTTCCCGACGACCCTGCGCCACCCATCCCTGCGTCCTTGCAGGGAGAGGTAAACATGGAATTCTGGAAGGCTCTTGTTGCATGAAACGCCTTGCCTCGCTCGACGCCCTGCGCGGCTGCACCGTGGCGGCGATGCTGCTGGTCAACGATCCGGGCGACTGGGAGCATGTCTACTGGCCGCTGGAGCACGCGGCGTGGAACAGCTGCACGCCGACCGACCTGGTGTTTCCGTTCTTCCTGTTCGTGGTCGGCGTGTCGGTGGCGCTGGCGATCCTGCCGCGGCTGGAGCAGGGCGCTTCGCCGTCCGCGCTGAGCCGCGCCGCGATGTGGCGTGCCTTGCGCATCCTCGCGCTCGGCGTGGCGATCAATCTGCTGGCGGCGTGGTGGTTGCCGCAGGCGCACCTGCGATTCCCCGGCGTGCTGCAGCGGATCGCGCTGTGCTTCGCCGGCGTGGCGCTGTTCGCGATCCACACGAAACCGCGCACGCAGTGGTGGGCGATCGCGGCCTTGCTGGTCGGTTACTGGGGGCTGCTCCTGCTCGGCGGCTCGCTGGAGCCGTGGACGAATATCGCCAGTCGTTTCGACAGTGCGTTGTTCGGCCGCTTCGTCTACCTGATCGATCCGGCCACCGGCCGCGGCCACGATCCGGAAGGCCTGCTCGGCACGCTGCCGTCGCTGGCCGGCACCCTGCTCGGCCTGCGCGCCGGGTGCTGGCTGCGCGAGGAGAAAACCGGACGCCTGCTGTTCGCCGGCGTGTTGTCGCTGCTGCTCGGCGCGCTGTGGTCGCCATGGCTGCCGTTCAACAAGAACCTGTGGACGCCCTCGTTCGTGCTGTGGACCACCGGCTGGGCCACGCTGGCGCTGCTGGCGTTCCACATGCTGATCGACCGGCGCGGCTGGCCGGCGTGGGGCCGCCGCTTCGGCGTCAACGCGATCGCCGCCTACGCCGGTTCCGAACTGATGCAGATCGCGCTGCCCGCGCTGGGCTGGCAGGAGCCGCTCTACCAGCACCTGTTCGCCCGCTGGATGACGCCGCGCTTCGGCCCATACGTGCCGTCGCTGGCGTTCGCCGTGGTGTTCGTGGCGCTGTGGTGGTTGATCGTGTGGGCGATGGATCGGCAGCGCATCTATCTCAAGTTCTAGATTCTCGGTTCACGCAGATGCGCCGCAACTGGGTCATGGGAGCCCGGCCCGCGCTGCCAAATGGATCGTGACGCCTCTGAAAGTAATCGCGAGGACCATCGAGCAAGTCGGAATAGTTCGACATGGCTTGAGAGGTTTGCCCGATAGGAAACTTTCCTATCGACCGGCGCAAGTTTGACGCGGAGTATGCAAGTTCTTACGATCGCACTGGCAATGTGAGGCGCCAGTCCAGGCAGCAAGTCACCAGGGAGGGGGTGCCTTTGTCACAGGGACTGTTTCGTCAGGAAGTCATCGACGCCAAACGCGGCGAGTGGCTGGGCTCGATCATCGTCGCCGCGCCGCTGTCGCGTTGGTGGTCGACTTCGCTGGCGCTGGTGATGGCAGCGACCATTCTGCTGTTTCTTCTTCTCGGGCACTACACCCGGCGCGAGACCGTCGCAGGGCAACTGGTGCCGAGCGCGGGGTTGCTCAATGTCGTGGCGCCCGGTGCAGGCACCGTCACCGGTCTGCTGGTACATGACGGCCAGGAGGTCAAAGGCGGCGACGTGTTGCTGCGGCTTTCCAGCGAGCAGGACAGCGCCTTGCTGGGCGACACCCATGAACTGGTGGGGCGGCAGCTGGCGACCCAGCGTGCGCGGCTGCAGGACGACCTGTCCAACCAGGCGCAGTCGTCTCGGCAGCAGGCCGGCGCGCTGCAGGCCAAGGCGGCGCTGCTGCGTGCGCAGCTCGCGCAGATCGCCGGGCAATTGAACATCCAGCAGCAGCAGGTGGCCAGCAACCAGCAGTTGCTGGCTCGCATCAAACCGCTCGCCGCCAAGGGCTTTGTGTCGGCCGTGCAGATCCAGCAGCAGGAAACGACCGTGCTGGATGCCCAGGCGCAGCACAAGGCCCTGGTGCGCCAACAACTCGACGTCCGCCAGCAGCTCAATGCCACGCAGCAGCAGTTGGCGGAGTTGCCGCTGGATGCCGCAGGCCGGCGCAACGACACCGAGCGCCGGCTCGCCGGCGTCGTCCAGTCGATGGCACAGAACGAGATGCAGCGTGCCGTGGTGCTGCGTGCGCCGCGCGACGGCGTGGTGTCCGCCGTGCTGCTGAAGGAAGGGCAGATGGTCGGCGCAGGACAGGCGCTGCTGTCCATCCTGCCGAGCGGGTCCACGCTGCAGGCGCAGTTGCTGGTACCCAGCCGGGCGATCGGCTTTATCGAGCCGGGCAGTCGTGTGGTGATGCGCTATCAGGCCTTCGCCTACCAGAAATTCGGCCAGCAGTACGGTCGCGTCGCCGACATCTCGCGCAGCGCGCTGACTTCGACCGAGGTGGAGGCGCTGGTCGGCCAACAGCCGCGCGAGCCGGTGTACCGCGTGAAGGTGGCGCTGGACAGGCAGGAGGTGCTGGCCTATGGCCGCCCCGAGCCGGTCAGGCCGGGCATGGCGCTGGATGCCGACATCCTGATGGAGCGGCGGCGTCTTATTGAATGGGTATTCGAGCCGCTATACGGCATCGGGCACCGGCTGAGTGGAGGCGAAGCGGATGGCTGACGGTGCATCGCACGGAGCGGAAGACCAGCCAGTGCGCGGCCATAGCGTTCAACTGCAGTTCGGCTGGCGACGCCGCCTGCCGATGCTGCTGCAGACCGAGGCCGCCGAGTGCGGCGTGGCTTGCCTGGCGATGGTGGCGAACTTCCACGGCCACGACGTCGACCTGGCAGGATTGCGCCGGCGTTTCTCCACCTCGCTCAAGGGCGTCACGCTGGCGCGGGTGATCACGATGGCGGCGCAACTGGGCTTCGCTTGCCGCCCGCTCAAACTCGATATGGGCGACCTGACCCAGCTCGGGACGCCGTGCATGCTGCACTGGGATCTCAACCATTTCGTGGTGCTCAGGCGCGCCGGCCCGCGCGGCATTGTCATTCATGATCCGGCGCACGGCATCCGCAAGCTGAGCCTGAAAGAAACCTCGGATCACTTCACCGGCGCGGCGCTGGAGTTGAGCCCCGCGCGCGATTTTGCCCCGGTGCGCGAGCGCCAGGTGGTTTCCCTGCGTACGCTGACCGGACGTGTGCGCGGGCTGGTGCCGGCGCTGGTGCAGATCCTGCTGCTGGCGCTGGCGCTGGAGGTGTTCGCACTGGCCGCGCCGTTCTATCTGCAATGGGTGATGGATCAGGTGCTGGTATCTACCGATCAAGACCTGCTCACCCTGCTTGGCCTCGGCTTCATCGGCATCGCGGTTTTCTCGGCGGCGATCACCGCAGCGCGTTCGTGGGCCGTCACCTGTCTGGGCGCCACCTTGAACGTGCAGTGGGCCAGCAACCTGTTCGGCCACCTCATGCGCCTGCCGCTGGACTGGTTCGAGAAGCGTCATGTGGGCGACGTGGTGTCGCGCTTCGGCTCGATCCAGAGCATTCAGCGCACGCTGACCACACAGTTCGTCGGTTCGCTGCTGGACGGCCTGATGTCGCTGGTGACGGTGGTGGTGATGGCGCTGTACAGCGTAAGACTTACCGCGCTGGTGCTTGGCCTATTCGTCGCTTACGGGTTGATCCGTTGGATCTTCTTCAACCCGCTGCGTCGCGCCAGCGAAGACCAGATCGTCCATGCCGCACGCCAGCAGAGCGAACTGCTCGAATCCATCCGCGGCGCCATGCCGATCAAGTTGGCCAACAAGGAGGGAGAGCGGCTGTCGCGCTATGCCAACGCTACCGTGTCCGCCGTGAACCGCGACATCGGCATCCAGCGGCTGGGCATTGCCTTCACCCTGGGCAACCAGCTGATGTTCGGCATCGGCCGGGTGGCGATGATCTGGATCGCCGCCATGCTGACGCTCAAGAACGAATTCTCCGCGGGCATGATGATCGCCTTCATTGCCTATGCCGACCAGTTCACCGGCCGCGCCGCCAGGCTGATCGACAAGTGGGTGGACTTCAGCATGCTGAAGCTGCACGCCGAGCGAGTGGCGGACATCGCGCTGAGCGTACCCGAGAGGCTGGCTGAGGCGACATGGAGTGGCCCAGTCCCCGAGGCCGTCATCGAACTGTGCAACGTCAGCTTCCGTTACGCCGAAGGCGAGCCATGGATCCTCCGGCATTGCAGCCTGCGCATCGAGGCGGGCGAGTCGGTGGCCATCGTCGGCCCCAGCGGTTGTGGCAAGAGCACACTCGCGAAGATCGCGCTGGGCCTGCTGGAGCCGATCGAAGGCGAGGTGCGCTTCGGCGGCATCGACATCCGCAAGTTGGGCCTGGACACTTACCGCAGTTGGGTCGGCGCGGTGATGCAGGACGACCAGCTGTTCGCCGGTTCGATCGGCGACAACATCGCCTTCTTCGACCCCGACACCGCGTCCGCGCGGATCGAGGCGGCCGCGCGGCTCGCTGCCGTTCACGAGGACATCGCCGCGATGCCGATGGGCTACCAGAGCCTGGTGGGCGATATGGGCTCCAGCCTGTCCGGCGGCCAAAAGCAGCGGGTTATCCTGGCGCGAGCGCTGTACCGCCGGCCGCGCCTGCTGGTGCTGGACGAGGCGACCAGTCACCTGGACGTGGAGCGCGAACGGCTGGTCAACGCGGCGGTGCAACGGCTGCGGATCACTCGAATTGTAATTGCGCACCGGCCGGAGACGGTAGCGGCCGCGCGAAAGGTCATCCGGCTGGGAGTGCAACGAAATTGATCGACACCGGCAATGCCGGCGCGGTTGGTGCCTGGCAGAGGCTGTCTGCCGACGCAAAGAAAACATGGAGTTGAAACATGCGCGAACTGGAAATGCGTGAGATTGATGAGGTCGCCGGCGGCCTTCTCCCCGTGCTCATCGGCATTCTTGCCTTTGAGTGGTATGAGGCGGGCCATATCCGCAGCTTCATGGATGGCGTGCTGGACGGGGCTAATCGTTGATTCGTCAATGACACCCGTTGACTTGAGAAAGGAATCCAGGAAACGCACGAGCCTCATACTGATTCTTGTTTTCTGTGCAGTATGGGCATTCGCCAAAGAAATAAGGGAAATCCTTTGGCTCCTCTTTGAACGATTCATTTAGGAGAGCATGTATGCGTGAGATATCGAATGTGGAAATTCAGTTCATTTCGGGTGGACTTAGCCTTGAGGGCGATGTCTATTACGACATGGGGCACGCGGTAGGCGAGGCTTACGCCTGGGCCGTGGACAGCACCTCCAGGGCCATTGAATGGGTGGCGAATCATATCTAGCAGGCAGCAGCCGGGGCGACGCTTCGGCGTCGCCCCGGCGTCCGCACGAAGTCGGATCTCAATGCAATGAACAAAGTAAAAATCCCGTACACCCATGGCATATGGATTTTCATGGGCTATTTCGGGCTCCTATGGCTCATTGCGGCCGCGGGCACTATCGGCCCGGAGCGCATTCACGAGCTTCCCAAGGGCGAAGCATTATTGGTTACGGCTTATGCAGGCTTGTTGGGCGAAGGGCTGGCTGCCGGCGGGGTGTGGTTGCTGGTCAAGCACTACTATGGATTGTGGTCGAATGCCGGCAACAGTTTCGCGATTGGCTTGTTCGCCATTACCCGCAGGCAGGCAATGTTGTCGGTACTGGGTGGTGTCGTGCTGGCGGCAGTGGTGCTCGCCTTGAACGCGTCATTCCCGTCCGGCTCCGGCGCACGAAGCTCGTTCATTGACATGTATACGACGCATGGAAAGGCTCTGCTTTATTCATGGCTTATCATGGGAATCACCGTGGCGCCATTTGTCGAGGAGCTGCTTTTCAGGGGAGTGGCATTCTCGGTGGTCACGTCGCATTTCAATGCTTTCGCCGGTGCGGTGGCATCGGTGCTGCTGTTCATGCTGCTGCATGTTCCGCAGCTGACGCACCATTGGACATCCGCGGTGGCCATAACGACGCTCGCCATCACCTGCGCGATCATCAGGGTGAACAAGGGGTCGCTGTGGGCCGCCATGATCCTGCATGGCGCCTATAACGCCAGCCTGGCCGCATCGACACTAGTCTGATGTCCGGAGGCGAAACATCCGGCCGCGGCGATACGTTTCAGCTCGCTGCGGCCCGCGCCGACGGCGCTGCGGGTGGGTGGCGCAGCAGAGTATGTTTCGCCAGTTGCAGGTCGGCGGGGGAGAGATCGACCACCGGTATGACCTTGCCCGCGACGAGCGCTCCGATCGGCATGCCGTCGCGGTACAGCACGCGCGCGCCGGCCAGTGCCGGCACCTTGTCGCCGGCCAGCACGGTACCGACCAGGTTCAGCGGATCGCAGCCGCTGAGGCAGACCAGCTCGCCGTCGTCCGCGCGCGAGCGCACCGCGCGCAGCGGCGCGATCGCCTCGGGCAGGGCGAACTGCTCGCCGACCAGGCCTTCGACGAAACGGCCGCCGCGGATCTCGCCGCGGGCCTCCAGCCGGTGGTAAACGCGCAGCAATTCCCGCCACGGCGGCAGCCATGGCGCCTCGCGTTCCAGCAGCTTCCAGAACACCACGCCGTAGCGGCGCAGCAGGGTGCGGGCGATGTGTTCGATGGCGTCAGGATCAAGAGCCTCACCCCCTCCCAGCCTCCCCCTGCGACCGAAGGAAGTCCCTTGCGGACGAGCAGGGGGAGGGGCAAGGCTTGCCGCGTCGTGCTCCCTCCCCTGCACGGCCCCAAAGGGGCTTCCTTCGGTCGCAGGGGAGGGTTGGGGTGGGGTGCTCTTCGCCGTGCCGCGCGCCAGCGCCCAGCGTCCCGCATCCTCGATGCCACTGAGCTGGTGCCGGCGCAGCCGGCGATGCCGCCCGCCGTCGCGCTTCGCCGCCGGCAGCAGGAGGGCGCGCAGGCCGGCGAAGCTGTCGGCGCTGATCCGGCCGGCGGCGACCAGTTCGCCGAGCGCGTCCTCCAGTTCGGTGCGCAGCAGGCGGGTGTCGGCGAGCAGCTCGTCGAAGAACAGTGCGCCGTGTTCGCGCAGCGTATCGGCGACGGCCTGGGCGCGCGACGACAGCAGGATCTCCTGCGGCTCGCCCGCGGCTACGGACGTCCAGGCGGCCAATTCACGCCGCGGCAAAAGCACGATCGGCGTGCTGCGTACCGGGCCGCCGCCACCGCCGCTGCCGGTGCGCAGGCGGGCCCAGCCGACGCGGCCGGCGCGGCACAGCTCGTCCAGCCAGTGGATCGAATAATCCGCGATGCGCGCCGGCAGCAGCTCGCTCTCCCACGCACCGGCGGCCGCCTCGTAGCCTTCCAGTTGCGCCAGCGTGGCGGCCAGTGCGTCCGGCCCGCTCAGTCGGGTGGCCGCCGACACGTGTTGCCAGTCGAACAGGAAGCGCATCAGCGCACGCCGGCTGACCGGCTCGATCTCGCGGCGCAGCCGGCCGATGGTGTAGCGATGGATGCGCGCCAGCAGGTGGCGTTCGCACCATTCGGTATCCGCGGCATCGGTGCTGAAGCGGCCCTGCATCACGTAGCCTTCGGTCTGCAGGCGCAGCAGGGCCTGTTCGGCCTCGCCCGTATCGATGGCCAGCGAGGTGGCCAGGGTAGCCGCGGTGACGGGGCCGAGTCCGCCGAGGCGATGGCGCACCAGTTCCAGCACGGCGTCCTCGCGCGACCACGCCTGCGCGGCGTATTCGGCGGGTGCGGCGATCGGCGGCTGCATCGCGGCGGCGGGATGCAGCGCCCGCCACAGCGGCAGTTGCTCGGCGGTGGTCCAGACGTCGCCGAGCCGGGTCGCGCGCTGCGCCCTCGACAGTGCCTGCAGCCGTTCCCGCCAGCCGGAGTTGGCGTCGACCTCGGCCGCCGTGACGAAGCCCAGCAGGGTCAGCGCCTCGTGCATCTCGTCGGCATCGCGCACTTGCGGCCAGACTTCCTCGCGCACTGCGGCGATGGCTTCGGAGTCGAGCCTGCCGAGGCCGTCAGCGCTGTCGGCGCCGTTCCAACGCCGCGTCTGCACCGCCTGGGTACGCCGTTCCTCCAGCGGAGCGTCGTCGAGGAACGCGTACGGCGCGGCGTTCAGCACTTCGGAAGCGAGCGGGCTGGGCGCGGTGAGGTCGCGCGCCACGATGGCGATGGCGCCGGCTTCGAGCTGGCGCAGGATCGCCAGCAGGCCGTCCACGTCCATCGCCTCGCGCAGGCAGTCGTGCAGGGTCTGGTTGACCAGCGGATGGTCCGGCACCTCGCGCTCGCCCACGATGTTCTCCAGGCAGGCGACCTGGTCGGGGAACACCGCGGCGAGCAGGTCCTCGCTCTTCATCCGCTGCAGCGGCGGCGGGGTCTTCTTGCCGCCGGTGAAGCGCGGCAGCGCCAGTGCCGTGACGGCATTCCAGCGCCAGCGCGCGGGGAACAGCGGGGCGTCGAGCACGGCCTGCACCAGCACGTGCTCGGCGCTGTTCGAGTGCAGGTAGTGCGCCACTGCCTCCAGCGGGAAGCTGTGGCTGGTGGACAGCGACAGCACGATCGCGTCCTCGGTCGCCGCCGCCTGCAGCTCGAAGTTGAACTGGCGGCAGAAGCGCTTGCGCAGCGCCAGCCCCCAGGCGCGGTTGATGCGGCTGCCCCAGGGCGTGTGGATCACCAGCTGGGTGCCGCCGGATTCGTCGAAGAAGCGCTCCAGCACCAGGGTGCGCTGGCTGGGCAGCACGCCGAGCGCGGCCTTGGCGCGGGCGAGATAGTCGACGAGTTGCTGCGCGGCGGCGTCGGGGAGGCCCAACTCGTCACGCAGCCAGGCCAGCGCGCGTGCCTTGCCTCCCTCTCCCTCCGGGAGAGGGATCGAGGGAGAGGGTTCGGGCGTGCCGGAGTGTTCGGCGACAACCGTACCCTCACCCCAACCCCTCTCCCGGAGGGAGAGGGGCTCAGGCTCAAGCAGTGCGGAAATCTCCTCGCGCAGCCGCGACACGCCGAACGACAGTTCGTCGCTGCGCCCCGGCGCCTCGCCCAGCCAGAACGGGATGCTCGGCGGCGCGCCGTGCGCGTCCTCCACCCGCAGCCGGTCGCGCTCGACGCGCTGGATCCGGTAGCTGGCGTTGCCGAGCTGGAAGATGTCGCCGGCCATGCTCTCGACCGCGAAATCCTCGTTCACCGTACCCACGATGATCGCCTGCGGCTCCAGCACCACCTTGTAGTCGGCGGTGTCCGGAATGGTGCCGCCGGAGGTCAGCGCAGTGAGCCGCGCGCCGCGCCGCGGGCGCAGCTGCCGGTTCACCGCGTCGCGATGGATGTACGCCGCGCGCGGGCCCTGCCGGGTGGTGAAGCCCTCGGCCAGCATGCGCACCACCGCGTCGAATCCGCTGCGCGCGAGGTCGCGGTAGGGATGCGCGCGGCGCACCAGCGCGTACAGCGCGTCCTCGTCCCACTCGCTGCAGGCCACCTCGGCCACGATCTGCTGGGCCAGCACGTCGAGCGGCTGCGGCGGCATCACCAGCGCATCCAGTTCGCCGCGGCGCACGCAGTCGAGCAGGGCGGTGCATTCGATCAGGTCGTCGCGGGTGGCCGGGAACAGCCGCGCCTTCGGCGTGCCGTCGATGCTGTGGCCGGAACGGCCGGCGCGCTGCAGGAACGCGGCGATCGAGCGCGGCGAGCCGAGCTGGCAGACCAGGTCGACCTCGCCGATGTCGATGCCCAGCTCCAGCGAGGCGGTCGCCACCAGCACCTTGAGCTCGCCGCGCTTCAGCCGCTGCTCGGCATCCAGCCGCAGCTCCTTCGCCAGGCTGCCGTGATGCGCCGCCACGTGCTCATTGCCCAGCCGCTCGGACAGGTGTCGCGCGGCGCGCTCGGCCATCCGCCGCGTGTTGACGAAGACCAGGGTGGTGCGATGCGCGCGCACCAGCTGGGCAATGCGGTCGTAGACCAGCTCCCAGCTGTCGTTCGACATCACCGCTTCCAGCGGCACCGGCGGCACCTCGATGGCGAGGTCGCGGGGGCGGGTGTGGCCTACGTCGATGATGGTGACTGGGCTCCCTCCCCTGCTCGCAGGGGAGGGTTGGGGTGGGGTGCTCTTGCTCTTGGACTCAAGATCGAGAGCTTCACCCCCTCCCAGCCTCCCCCTGCTCACAGGGGGAGGGGCAAGAGCGGTGTCTCCAGTACCGACCAAAAAGTCGGCGACCATGCTTATGGGCTTCTGCGTCGCCGACAAGCCGATCCGCAGCAATCGCCTCTGGCACAGCGACTCCAGCCGCTCCAGCGAGAGCGCCAGGTGCGAACCGCGCTTGCTGCCGGCGATGGCGTGGATCTCGTCGACGATCACCGAGCGCACGCCCGAAAGCATGGCGCGCCCGGAAGCCGATCCCAGCAGCATGTACAGCGATTCGGGCGTGGTCACCAGGATGTGCGGCGGCTGCCTGCGCAGCAGGTTGCGTTCGACCTGCGGGGTGTCGCCGGTGCGTACCGCGGTGCGGATCGCCACGTCGGGCAGGCCGAGTTTCTCCAGCTCGGCGCGGATGCCTTCCAGCGGCGCTTCCAGGTTGAGGTGGATGTCGTTCGACAGCGCCTTCAGCGGCGACACGTACAGCACCGTGGTGGCGTCGGCCAGCGCACCGCCGTGGGCGACGCCCTCGCGCACCAGCGCGTCGATCGCGGCGAGGAACGCGGTGAGGGTCTTGCCCGAGCCGGTCGGTGCGGCGACCAGGGTGTGCCGCCCGGCGCGGATCGACGGCCACGCGGCTGCCTGCGCCGCGGTGGGCGTGGCGAAGGCGCCGCGGAACCACGCGGCGACGGCGGGGTGGAAATCGGCGAGCGGGGGCGTCATGGTCCTCCGGAGATGGGTACCATCGGCGCTGCACGCAAGCGCGAAGCGTCGGATCGTGACGTGGTGGCTTGCGATGAAAACGTTACGTTAGCACCCTGTGGGCCACTGCCACGCCACCCCCTTTCCCATGCCGAGGTCGTCCATGTCCCGTCGCACGCCGTATCTGCTTGCCAGCGCCATCGCCCTCGCCGTCATGGCCGGCACGGCCGCCGCGGAACAACCGTCGACACGGCCGTGGATGGACGCCGCGCTGTCGCCCGATGCGCGCGCCGCCTTGGTGGTGCAGGCGATGACCACGGACGAGAAGTTCCAGCTGATCACCGCCCGCTACGGCAGCGGCTCCGACGGTCGGCCGATGCCGGCCGGCGCGCTGGGTTCGGCGGGCTTCGTGCCGGCGCTGACGCGGCTGGGCCTGCCGGCGCTGCAGGAGACCGACGCGGGGCTGGGCGTGGCGCGCCCGCTCAACGCCCACAGCAGCGATGGCGCCACGGCGTTGCCCTCCGGGCTGGCGACGGCGGCCAGCTGGGACCCGGCGGTGGCCGAGGCCGGCGGCGCGATGATCGGCCTCGAGGCCCACCGCAAGGGCTTCAACGTGCTG
This sequence comes from Rhodanobacter sp. GW835-FHT13D09, assembly GCF_058793995.1. NCBI lineage: Bacteria > Pseudomonadati > Pseudomonadota > Gammaproteobacteria > Lysobacterales > Rhodanobacteraceae > Rhodanobacter > Rhodanobacter sp. GW835-FHT13D09. Next base: position 77,001 of record NZ_JBXAGL010000013.1, read on the forward strand.
CTGGCCGGCGGCGTCAACCTGCTGCGCGATCCGCGCAACGGCCGCAATTTCGAATACGCCGGCGAGGATCCGCTGCTGGCCGGCATCATGGTCGGCCACACGGTGCGCGGCGTGCAGTCGCAGCACGTGGTGTCCACGGTCAAGCACTACGCCGTCAACGACCTGGAAACCGCCCGCAACACGATGAACGCGAAGCTCGATCCGGTCGCCGCGCGCGAATCGGACCTGCGCGCGTTCGAGATCGCGCTCGGCGTCGGCGAGCCGGGCTCGGTGATGTGCGCCTACAACCGCATCAACGGCACCTATGCCTGCGAGAACGAGTGGCTGCTCGACCAGGTGCTCAAGCACGACTGGGGCTTCAAGGGCTTCGTGATGTCCGACTGGGGCGCGGTGCACAGCGCGGCGAAGTCGGCGCTGGCCGGGCTCGACCAGGAATCGGCCGGCGAGACATTCGACCCGCAGGTCTACTTCGACGGGCCGCTGCGCGAGGCGATCGCCAGGGGCGAGGTGCCGCAGGCGCGGCTGGACGACATGGTGCAGCGGATCCTGCGCAGCCTGTTCGCGGTCGGCGCGATCGACCACCCGGCCGAACCGGCGCCGATCGACTACGCCGCCGACGCGAAGGTGGCGCAGGATGCCGCCGAAGCCGGCGCGGTGCTGCTGCGCAACCAGGACAGGCTGCTGCCGCTGGCGGCAACGCTGAAGTCGGTGGCGGTGATCGGTGCGCACGCCGACAAGGGCGTGCTGGCCGGCGGCGGCTCGTCGGCGGTGACCGCGCCGGACGGCAACCCGGTGGTCGGCCTGGCGCCGACCGCGTGGCCCGGACCGGTGAAGTACCACCCGTCCGCGCCGCTGGCGGCGATCGCCCGGCGCGTGGGCGGGAACGCCCGCTACGCGAGCGGCGCCGACATCGAGGCCGCGGCGAAGCTGGCCGCGTCGTCCGAGGTGGCGGTGGTGTTCGTGCAGCAGTGGGCGGCCGAGTCGTTCGACCGTCCGGGCATGGCGCTGGACGGCAACCAGGACGCGCTGGTCGCCGCCGTCGCCAAGGCCAACCCGCACACCGTGGTGGTGCTGGAGAACAACGGCCCGGTGGCGATGCCGTGGCTGGCGCAGACGGGGGCGGTGCTGGAGGCGTGGTATCCGGGCGGCGCCGGCGGCGAGGCGATCGCGCGGCTGCTGTTCGGCGAGGTCGATCCGTCCGGCCGGCTGCCGCTCAGCTGGCCGCGCGACGAGTCGCAGCTGCCGCGCCCGGCCATCGCCGGCGCCGGCCTGGCCGAGATCGGCCTGCCGCCGCAGGGCCAGCCCGCCGACACGGTCGACTACGACATCGAGGGCGCCGACGTCGGCTACCGCTGGTTCCAGCGCCGCGGCAGCGAGCCGCTGTTCCCGTTCGGCTACGGCCTCGGCTACACCACCTTCGGCTACGGCCCGCTGGCCGTCGCCACGGATGGCGCCGGCACGGTGACGGCGTCGTTCACGGTCACCAACACCGGCCGGCGCGCCGGCGCCGACGTGCCGCAGCTCTACGCGCGGCTCCACGGCGACGCGGCATCGCGGCTGGTCGGCTGGGAGAAGGTGTCGCTGCAGCCGGGCGAGACGAAACGGATCCGCCTTACCCTGCCGGCGGTGCGCTTCGCGCGCTACGACGAGCGCAACCACGGCTGGCGCGTCGAGGCCGGCACCGGCCACCTGCTGCTCGGCCATTCCTCGGCGCAGATCGAGCAGCAGGCGAAATGGCGCTTGCCCGGCGTCTTTCCCGCCGGCATGCAGCGTTAGCCTGGTCGCGGTCCGCTTTCACAAAATGGCCGGTCGTATGACAATACGTTGACGACGCGGTGTCGGAGTGGGCCGCACTGCGGTCGTCCATTCCCCCGACAAAAGGACCGACCATGCGCGCTGTCACCTCGCTGCGTCCCGCCGTACTTGCTGCCTGCCTTGCCGCCGCACTGGCGCCGGTCGCCGCCGCGGCGCAGGCCGCTGCACCGGCTAGGCCGCAGGCCGCCAAGGCCACCGAACTGCAGACGGTGAACGTCACCGCCTCGAAGCGGGTGGAGAACATGCAGAAGGTGCCGATGGCGCTGACCGTGCTGACGCCGGACAAGCTGGAGGCGTTCGGCCAGTCCGGCGACACTGTGCTGCAGCTCGCCTCGCGCGCGCCGAGCGTGTATGCCGAGACCTCCTACGGCCGCGAGTTCCCGCGCTTCTACATCCGCGGCCTGGGCAACAGCGACTTCGACCTCAACGCCTCGCAGCCGGTGTCGATGGTGTACGACGACATCGTGCAGGAGAACCCGATCCTGAAGGGCTTCCCGTTGTTCGACCTGGCCCAGGTCGAAGTGCTGCGCGGCCCGCAAGGCACCCTGTTCGGGCGCAACTCGCCGGCCGGCGTGATCAAGTTCGAGTCGGTGCGGCCCAGCCAGGAAACCAGCGGCTATGCCCGCCTCTCCTACGGCTCGCTCGGCACCGCGAACGCCGAGGCCGCGCTGGGCGGCGCTCTGGGCGGCCACTGGTCCGGCCGCATCTCGGCGCTGGCGCAGCACCGCGACGGCTGGATCGACAATACCTACACCGGCCAGAAGGACGTGCTGGGCGGCTACAACGACCGCGCCGTGCGGCTGCAGGCGCTGTACGAGGACGGCGGCTTCAGCGCGCTGCTCAACGGCCACGCGCGCTGGCTGGACGGCAGCGCGATGGTCAACCGCGCCAATGCGATCGAGCTGGGCAGCCCCAGCTTCATGCCCGGCTTCGACCGCTACAAGGTAGCGCAGGACGGCCGCAACAAGCAGCACCTGTTCAGTTGGGGCAGCAACCTGCACCTGGCGTGGAACCTGGGCGACACCACCTTCACCTCGATCACCGGGCTGGAGCATGCCACCACCTACTCCCTCGGCGACGTCGACGGCGGCTACGGCGCGGTGTTCCATCCGCCGATGGGCCCGGGCTTCATCCCGTTCCCGGTCGAGACCGCCGATGCGCTGCCGCACGACCGCCAGATCACACAGGAATTCCGCCTCGCCAGCAACGGGCAGAACAAGCTCAACTGGCAGGTCGGTGCCTACTGGTTCGACGAAGACATCGCGATCAGCAACTTCGACTACGCCACCTTCAACAATCACGCGCTGGACGGCTACGCCAGGCAGACCCAGCGCACCAAGGCGTGGGCGCTGTTCGGCTCGGCCAACTACCAGCTCGCCGACGACTTCGAGCTGCGCGCCGGCGCGCGCTGGTCGCACGACTCGCGCGACTTCAAGGTGGACCGCGTGCTGTCGCCGATCGGCGGCGGCCCGCTGCAGCTGACCGCGCAGCCGCACGACGCACGCTGGAGCGGCGACCTAACCGGCACCTGGACGCTGAATCCGAACGTCAACGTCTACGCGCGTGTCGCCAACGGCTTCCGTGCGCCCAGCGTGCAGGGCCGCGTGCTGTTCGCCGACTTCATCTCGCAGGCCAAGCCCGAGACGATCACCAGCTACGAGCTGGGCGTGAAGACCACCGGCATGGACAACCACGTGCGCTTCAACGCGGACGTGTACGGCTACAACATGCACAACCAGCAGCTCACCGCGGTGGGTGGCGACATCAACGTCACCCGCCTGATCAACGCGAAGAAGACCCAGGGCTACGGCGCCGAGTTCGACCTGGAGGCCTACCTCACGCCGAACTTCGTGCTCACCGCCGGCGGCAGCTACAACTTCACCAAGCTGAAGGACCCGGGGCTGGCGGTGGCGGTGTGCGGTTCCGGCTGCACCGTGCTCGATCCGCGCGACGCCGCGGGCAACGCGCTGGTCGACGGCAACACCCTGCCGAACGCGCCGAAGTGGATCGGCACGCTCACCGCGCGCTATGGCATTCCCTACGGCGAGAGCGGCGAGTTCTTCGTCTATACCGACTGGAACTACCGCAGCGAGGTGAACTTCTTCCTGTACGACTCGGCCGAGTTCAAGGGCAAGGCGCTGCTGGAAGGCGGCGTGCGGCTGGGCTACAACTGGGACTACGGCCGCCGCGAGGTCGCCCTGTACGGCCGCAACATCACCGACAAGCGGGCGATCACCGGCGCGATCGACTTCAACAACCGCACCGCCTTCGTCAACGACCCGCGCATCATCGGCGTGGAATTCCGCGCCGAGCTGTAAGTCGTACCCGGCCGCGCCGACGCCCGGCGCGGCCGGGCAGCGCATCGCCCGCGCCGCGGCCCGGGTCTGCCATGCACGCGGCGGGCGGCCATGCCAAGATGCAGGCCGGCCGCTGCCCGCGAGGATGCCGAGGGGGAGTCCGCCTCACGGAACATTGATGCCTGCACCGGCACGGACCCCGGCCCGCCGGGATCCGTGCCGACCCCTACGGCACGCGCGGCGGCGCCGGACCCGAAAAACGGACGCGAAACCACCCATGCACGCGGCATTGCAGAACCGTCCTGCGGACGGCACCGAACCCACGTCCTGGCTCGACCTGGCCGACGGCCAGCGGCTGTTCCTGCGCGACTGGCCGCTGCCGCAGGCGCGCGGCGCGGTGCTGCTGGTGCACGGGCTGGGCGAACACAGCGGCCGCTACCGGCGCCTGGCGGCGTGGTTCAACCAGCGCGGCTACGCCGTGCGCGGCTACGACCAGCGCGGCCACGGCCAGACCCCGGGCGGCCGCGGCCGGCTGCGCCACGGCGACGACCTGGTGGAGGACCTCGCCACCGTCTACAACGATTACGCCAGCGGCCTGCCGCATCCGCCGCTGCTGCTCGGCCACAGCATGGGCGGGCTGGTCGCGCTGCGTGCGGCGCTGGATGGCCGCGTTGCAGCGCCGGCGCTGCTGCTGTCCTCGCCGGCGCTGCGCAGCTGGGAGTCGCCGCGGATGATCGCCCTGGCGCGGCTGCTGAGCCGCGTCGCACCGAGCCTGTCGCTGCGCAACGGGCTGGACGTCGACAAGCTGTCGCACGATCCGCAGGTGATGACCGACTACCGCGCTGATCCGCTGCAGCACGGCTGGATCACGCCGCGGCTGGCCGATTTCATCTTCCGCGCCGGTGCCGCGTGCATCGCCGACGCCACCCGCCTGGCGCAGCCGACCCTGCTGCTGGTGGCGGACAGCGACGAGCTGGTGGACCCGTCCGGCAGCCGCGAGTTTGCCCGCAAGGCGGCCGCGACCGGCCGGCTGACCACGCGCTTCTTCTCGACGCTGTACCACGAGCTGTTCAACGAGGCCGAGCCCGGGCGCGGCCAGGTGCTGATGCAGCTGGGCGACTGGCTGGGCCGGCAGACGCCGGAGTGACATCGGCGCAGGCCGGGCGGCACGGAGCCCGACCCTGCGGCAGCCCGGCCCGCACACCAGCACCGCACCGGCCTGCAGCGGCGCGTTCAGCGCCTTGCCGGTGAACGTGACGCACTGAACCGGCGCCACGCCGCGAACCGCCGGCCGTCGGCGTTGTCTGAACGGACGCGGGAGAAGACTGGAAACCGGTCCGCCGCGCCCCCATCCACGCCGCCGAGCCGCACGAGACAGCATCGACCCGGTGGTCCATGATGCGGCACATTCGCGTACAACCCGGAGTTTCGATGCGCATTCTGCTGGCCGAGGACGACCTGTCCATTGCCGAAGGCATTCGTGCCTCGCTGCGGCACGGCGGTCATGCGGTGGACCACGTGGTCAACGGCGGCCTCGCCGATGCGGCCCTGCGCGACCACGACTACGACCTGCTGGTGCTGGACCTCGGCCTGCCCGTGCTCGACGGCAGCGAGGTGCTGCAGCGCCTGCGCAACCGCGGCACCGGCTTGCCGGTGCTGGTGATCACGGCGCGCGACGGCCTGCCCGACCGCGTGCGCGTGCTCGACCTGGGCGCCGACGACTACCTGGTCAAGCCGTTCGAGCTGGCCGAGTTCGAGGCGCGCGTGCGGGCGCTGTTGCGGCGAGCCAGCAGCCAGGGCAAGCCGGAGCTGCAACTCGGCCGGCTGCGGCTCGACCTGCCCGGGCATCGTGCCTGGGTCGACCAGACGCCGCTGGAGCTCACCGCACGCGAGTTCGGCCTGCTGGAGGCGCTGGCGCTGCGCGCCGACCGGGTCACCAGCCGCGCGCAACTGGTCGAGGCGCTGTGCGACTGGGACCAGGACCTGACCGACAACGGCCTCGACATCGCCATCCACCGCCTGCGCCGCAAGCTGGACGGCAGCGGCACCGGCGTGCGCACGATCCGCGGGCTGGGCTACCTGCTGGAAGAGCTTGCCGAAGAAGGCAGCGGGTCGGCATGAAGCGGTCGTCGCCCTTGCGCCCCAGCCTGCGTCGCCGGCTGCTGGTATTCCTGCTGATCCCGATGGCGGTACTGCTGCTGCTGGATGCGCTGCTGAGCTACGGCGTGGCGCTGACCTACGCCAACCGGGTGCATGACCGCGACCTCGGCGGCGATGCGCTGACGCTGGCCAAGATGCTCGGCAAGGATCCGCAGGCCGGCGGGCTGACGCCGCAGGCGCGCTTCCTGCTCGAATACGATCCGGTCGGTCGCAGCTATTTCAGCGTGAGCAGCTCCCGGCACGGCCTGCTGGCGGGCGACGGCCGGCTGGCGCGACCGGTGGCCGCGTTGGTGCCCGACGCCACGCCCACCCTGTACAACACCCGCCTGGACGGGCACACCCTGCGCGCGGCGGACGTGCGGGTGACTCCGGCGGACGACCCCGGCGACAGCCTCACCATCGTCGTCGCCGAGACCTTGCGCGACCGCCACGAGCAGGCGCGCGAGATCCTGCTGTTGGCGGTGGTCATGCAGACCTTCCTGATCGCCTGCGTGCTGTCGCTGGTCTGGTTCGGGGTCAGCCGTGGTCTGCGCGTGCTCGAACCGCTGACCGCGCGGCTGGCCAGCCGCGCGGACGAACTGGCGCCGATCGACGGTCCCGACGTGCCGCAGGAGATCCAGCCGTTGACCCGCACCATCGACGCGCTGTTCGGTCGCCTGCGCGGCATGCTGGCCCTGCACGACCGCTTCATCGCCGATGCCGCGCACCAGTTGCGCACCCCGCTGGCGGGGCTGAGCCTGCACGTTGACCGCGCGCTCGCCGACCCGCGGCCGGAGACGCTGTCCGACGCCTTCGACCACATCCAGCGACTGACCCGGCGGGCCGCGCGCACCTCCTCGCAGCTGCTCGCGCTGACCCGTGCGCAGGCGGCTCCGGCGGACACCGGCGATTACCGCCTGCTCGATCTCGCCAGGCTGATCCCCGAGGCAGTGTCGCAACGCGTGTACGAGGCGATCCGCGCCGGTGTCGACCTCGGCTACGAGGGTCGTCAGGAGCCGCTGTACATCCTCGGCGACGCGGCCGGCCTGCAGGACCTGCTGGACAACCTGATCGACAACGCCGTGCGCTACGCCGGCCGCGGCAGCGACATCACGGTGCGGCTGCAGGCGCGGGACGGCGGCGGCGCCACCCTCAGCGTCGAGGACAACGGGCCGGGCGTGCCGACGGAACTGCTGCCGCGGTTGAGCGAGCGTTTTTTCCGTGTCGGCGGCAGCCAGGAGCAGGGCAGCGGACTCGGCCTCGCCATCGTCCAGCGCATCGCCGGGCGCCATCATGCCGAGGTCGTCTTTCGAAATGGGCAGGAATGCGGCCTGCGTGTGGACGTACACTTTCCACCCCCACCGGCTGCCTTGACCTCCACCGCATGACCGCGTCCCGCGCGACCCCCACTCCACTGTCGTCCGGAGGAAGCAGGATTTCACGGCGGCGACACGCGCGGGTATCCTTGCCATCTACCGACGCATGCGCCTTCCGCGAGGCGTCGTCATGGAATCCGTCTACCGTGCCACCCCGATCGATCAAGGCCATTTCCGGCAATCACCTGCGTAGCGGCCTGCTCGGTGCGCTGCTCTGCGGGCTGGCCGGTTGCGCCGCCCCGCTGCCGAAGCTGGCGCCGCCGGTGCCGGCGCAGTGGCAGCATGCGACCGCCGCGCAGCCGGCCCCGGCGACCGACCTGCATGGCTGGTGGCATGCCTTCGACGATGCCGGGCTCGATGCGCTGGTCGATCGCGCGCTGGCCGACAACCTGGACGTGGCGCAGGCGGTCGAGCGCATGCGCGCGGCGCGGATCCTGCGCAAGCATTCCGGCGCGCGCTACCTGCCGAGCCTGGTCGCGCGCACCAACGATGCGATCGACCCCGACGCCAGCGCCTCGTACTTCGTCGCCGGCTTCGATGCCACCTGGGAGCTGGGCCTGTTCGGCCGCGCCGAAGGCACCCGGCGCCAGTCGCAGGGCGAACTGGACGCCAGCCTCGCCGACCTGCAGGCCGCCCGGGTCAGCCTGGTCGCCGAAGTGGTGCGCGAGTGGATCGGCCTGCGCACCGCCCAGCAACAGGAACAGCTGCTGCTGCAGGTAAGCCAGGCGCGCCAGCACGCATGGGAGCTGGTGCAGGCGCGCGAGCACCTGCAGCTGGCCGCGCCGAGCGCGGTGGACCAGGCCCAGGCCGTCTTTGCGCAGGCGCAGGCCGCGCTGGCCGCGCCGCGCCAGGCGATCGACGCCAGCGCGCAGCGGCTGGCCGTGCTGCTCGGCCGCAACCAGCCCGATCCGGCCTGGCTGTTGGCCGGCCCGCCGCCCGAAGTGGGCAGCTGGCGGATCGACGGCACCCCGGCCGACCTGTTGCGCACGCGACCGGAGATAGCACGCGCCGAGGCCGACGTGCTGCGCGCCGCCGGCGAGCTGGCGCTGGCCCATGCCGACATGTATCCCAGCATCGGCCTGGGCGCCTCGATGGTGTGGGCCGCCGACATCAACAACAACCACCGTTTTTCCACCACGCCCAACGGCATCGCGTCGGTGGGGCCGATGATCAACATCCCGCTGTTCGACTGGGGCATGCGGGTGGCGGCCAAGCACGCCAGGGACCACCAGCTGAAGGCCAGCGTGCTGGCCTACCGGCAGGCCGTGCTGCAGGGCGTGGCCGAAGTGGAGACCGCGCTCGGCAGCCTGCAGCAGCAACAGCAGCGTGAGCAGCACAGCAAGCTCGCCTGGCAGGCGCTGCAGCGCGTCGAGCAGACCGTGCAGAAGCGCGTCGGACTGCGCCTCGGCAGCCCGCTCGACAGCGTCGAGAGCCAGGTCGCCGCGGATCAGGCCGCGCTGGAGCTGGCCGATGCACGCGCCAGCCACAGCCTGGCCTACGTGGCGCTGTTCAAGGCGCTGGGCGGCGCGCCGCGGCCGAGCGCCCCGGCGCCGGACGCATCGCCTGCGCCGGTTGCCGCCGGGCAGGCGAACCGCTGATGGTCGCCCTCGCGCGCAAGACCCTGGTCTACGAGTGGCGGCGCTTCCTGCCGGCGATCCTGGCGGTCGGCTTCGCCGGCCTGCTGCAGCTGCTGCAGATCGCGCTGGTGCTGGGCATCTTCGGCAGCACCAGCCTGTATATCACCGGATCGTCGGCCGATGTGTGGGTGGGTTTTCCCGGCACGCAGAGCGTGAGCCTGGGCCGCACGATCAACGCCGACCTGCAGTCGCGCATCCTGATGGACCCGGCCGTGCAACGGGTCGAACCGTACCTGTGGGTCGACGGCGACTGGCGCGGTGCACACGAAACCGGCGGCGTGTCGGTGTTCGTCTCCGGCATCGACACCCGCGCCGACGGCCTGATGTATTCCAGGGTGCTGTCGCCGGCCCTGCGCGCGCGGCTGGCCGAGCCGGACGCGATCGTGATCGACCGCTCCGCCATGGACCAGCTCGGCGTGGATATCGGCCAGACCGCCACCATCAACGGCCGGCGGGTGCGGGTGGTCGGCATCAGCACCGGCCTGCGCGCGCTGGGCGGGGTCAACGTGCTGTGCTCGCTGGATACCGCGCGCCAGCTGGACAACGATCCGAGCGACAACGGTCCGACCTACCTGGTCGCGAAGCTGCGCGATCCGGCCCAGGCCGAAGCGGTGGCCGCGCGCCTGCGTGGCGACACCGCGTTCGGCCCGTACACCGCGTGGAGCGCCCGCGATTTCGCCAATATCTCGGTGCACTACTGGTTGTTCGACACCGGCGCCGGCGCCGGCGTGCTGTTCCTGGCCGGCATCGTGTTCCTGGTCGGCGCGGCGATCACCAGCCAGACCCTGATCGCCGCGGTCAACGGCTCGGTGCGCGAGTACGCCACGCTCAACGCGCTTGGCGTGGGCGTGGGCGCCCTGCGCAAGGTAGTGCTGGAGCAGGCGTTCTGGGTCGGCGCGCTGGGTCTGCTCGGCGCCAGCGTGCTCGGCATCGTGCTGATGCTGCTGGCGCGCAGCCAGGATGTGCCGGTGGTGCTGAACGTGACGGCGGCGCTCGCCTGCATCGTCCTGGTGATGGGCCTCGCCGCCGTCTCCGGACTGGCCGCGATGCGCAGCCTGCGCCGCGCCGATCCCGCCAACCTGCTGAGATGACCGCGATGCCCGCCACCACCGCCGAAGCCGCGCGCGCACCGTCGCTGCAGGCCCAGAACGTCAGCAAGGCGTTCGTCTCGGGCAACCAGCGCACGCAGGTGCTGGACGGCCTCAGCCTCAGCATCGAGGCCGGCGAGCTGACCCTGATCTCCGGCCCGTCCGGTTGCGGCAAGAGCACCCTGCTGGCGGTCCTCAGCGGCCTGCAGAAGGTCGACGGCGGCCGCGTCTGCGCGCTCGGCAGCGAGCTGGGCCAGCTCGACCTGCGCGCGCTGGAGCGGTTCCGCCTGCAGCACACCGGCTTCGTGTTCCAGGGCTTCAACCTGTTCCCCGCGCTGAGCGCGTTCGAGCAGGTCGAGCTGCCGCTGAACCACATGGGCCTGTCGCGCGACGAGGCGCGCTACCGCGCGCAGCAGTCGCTGGAGGAGGTCGGCCTGGCGCACCGCATGCGGCTGCGCCCGTCCGAACTGTCTGGCGGCGAGAAGCAGCGCGTGGCGATCGCCCGCGCGCTGGCCAAGCGGCCGGAGCTGCTGTTCGCCGACGAGCCGACCAGCGCGCTGGACGCCGCCAACGGCCAGGTCATCATCGACATCCTGCATCGCATCGCGCGCACCCACGGCACCACGGTGCTGTGCGTCAGCCACGATCCGCGCCTGGTCGTCCACGCCGACCGCGTGCTGGCGATGGAGGACGGCCGCATACTCAGCGACCGGCGCAGCGAGGCGCCGGCCATCGACAGCCACGGAAATCCTTCATGAAACCGCTCCTGTCCCATCCGTCGCAACGCCCTGCCGTGTCCCGCTGGCTCCGGCTCGGCTCGCTGGCCCTGTGCAGCACCTGGCTGGCCGCGGGTTGTTCACGCCCGGCCGCGCCGGCCGGTCCCGCCGCCGGCCCGGTCGCCGCCTATGCCGCCGTGGCGCGCGGTCGCATCGACGTCGAAGGCGGGCTGCTGAGCCTGTCGATGCCGCGCGAGGGCGTGCTCGCCAAGGTTGCGGTGCACGAGGGCGATCATGTCCGGCAGGGCCAGCTGCTGGCCGCGCTGGACGACGAGCCGGCCCGGCTGGCCGTCGATGCCGCGCAGGCGCAGCAGGAACAGGCGCAGGCACAGCTGAAGCTGCTCGGCATCAAGCAGGCGGCGGCGAAGCAGCGCGCGCAGCGGCTGGCCGCAGCGGTGGCCGCCGGTGCCGGCGACGGGCAGAGCGCCGACGACGCCAGCGAGGCCGCCGCGCAGCTCGATGTGGAGCAGCAGGCGGCCCGCGCGGCGCTGGACATGGCCAGCCAGAAGCTGGGTGAAGCCCGCTACGAGCTGAAGCAGCGCAGCCTGGTCGCCCCGTTCGACGCCGAGGTGGTGCGCGTGTCGGCGCAGCCCGGCGCCAGCGTGTCGCCCGTCTCCGGCGCGGTGTTCACCCTGCTGCCGCAGAAGCCGCGGATCGTGCGCGCGGAACTCAACGACAGCTTCGTCGGCGCGATCCAGCCCGGCATGGCGGCGAAAGTCAGCGCCGACAACGGGCGCGCCGGCGAGTCCTGGAACGCGCACGTGCTGCGCGTCGGCAAGGTGTACGGCCCGGCCACGCTGGAGAACGACCCGCAGGTGCGCGCCAACGCCCGCACGGTGGAATGCGTGCTGGCGTTCGACCAGCCCGGCTCCGGGCAGAGCCCGGACCTGCGCATCGGCCAGCGCGTGATCGTGCGTTTCAGCAAGGCGCCGCCCACCGCAGCGGCCGCGAAAGACTGAGGAAACCGCCAGCTGCGATCATGCCGTGCATGAAAATGGCCGCGACTCATTCCCGCCAGGCAAACACGTGATCCAGCAGACTGACTTCTTCTTCGAGGGCGGCCGCAGCGGCGTGCTGCTGATCCACGGCCTCACCGGCACGCCGATGGAAATGAAGCTGCTCGGCAAGGGCCTCAACCGCGCCGGCTTCACCGTGCACGGCATGCAGCTGGCGGGCCACTGCGGCAACGTCGAGGACCTGCTCGCCACCGGCTGGCGCGACTGGTACGCCAGCGTGGAGCAGGCTGCCGACGCGCTGCTGGAAAAGGTCGACCACCTGTTCGTCGGCGGCCTCTCGATGGGCGCGCTGCTGGCGCTGAAGCTGGCCGCCGACCGCCCCGGGCAGGTCGCCGGCGTCGGCGTGTACGGCGCCACCTTCCGCTACGACGGCTGGAGCATCCCGCGGATGGCGCGGCTGTCGTTCCTGCTGCCGCTGCTGAAGAAGCTCGGCATCGGCCGCGACCGCAGCTTCATGGAGCAGCCGCCCTACGGCATCCGCGACGAGCGCCTGCGCGCGCAGGTCAGCACGGCCATGCTCGGCGGCGACAGCGCCGCCGCCGGCCTGCCCGGCAACCCGTGGTACTCGCTGGCCGAGATGTACCGGCTGGCTGCCGACGTGCGGCGCCGGCTGCCGCAGGTGACCGCGCCGTGCCTGGTCGCCCACGCCAGCAACGACGACGTGGCCAGCCCGAAGAACGCCGAACTGGTGCTGCGCCATGTCGCCGCGCCGACCGAGCTGCTGCTGCTGCAGGACAGCTACCACATGATCACCATCGATCGCGAGCGGCGCACCCTGATCGACCGCTCGGCGGCGTTCTTCGAGCGCGTGGCCGAGGCCGGCGCCCCGCGCGCCGCGGCCTGACATGGCGGAGACGGGCGCCGTCACCCCGCTGATCGCGGTCCTGTGGCTGCTCAACGTGCTGCTCGATACCACCGGCCAACTGGCGTTCAAGGCCGCCGCCGGCGACCCCGCCGCCGGCGACGGGCTGGCGCGCTGGCTGTACATGGCGCGGCGGCCGTGGATCTGGCTGGGCATCGGCAGCTACGTGCTGGAATTCCTGGTGTGGATCGCCTTCCTCTCGCTGCTGCCGCTGTCGCGCGCGATCCTGCTTGGCTCGATCAACATCGTGGCGGTGATGGTGGCCGGGCGGCTGCTGTTCGGCGAGAAACTCACCCGCCTGCGCGTGGCCGGCATCGTGCTGGTGACGCTGGGTGTGGCGATCGTGGGGATGGGCGGATGAGGCACGGCTGGTTCTATCTGATCGGCTTCCTGCTGCTGGTGGCGTTCGATTCGGTGGGCGCGATCAGCTTCAAGTACGCCGGCATGCACGCGCTGCCGGTGGAGGCCAACACCGCCTGGCTGCTGCGCCTGTTCGGCCGGCCGTGGGTGTACGGCGCGGTGCTGGGCTACATCGGCGCGTTCTTCACCTGGATGACCCTGCTCAAGCGCGCGCCGATCGGCCCCGCCTTCGCCGCCTCGCACCTGGAGGTGGTGTCGGTGATGCTGCTGTCGGTGTGGCTGTTCGACGAGCACCTCGACGCGCCCCGCGTGCTCGGCGCGCTGGCAATCCTCGCCGGCATCGTCTGCCTGGGCCTGGCCGAGGGCCGCGAGCAGGCGCCGCCCGCCGGGGACGCGCCGGCGCGCGGCTGAGCGCGGTCGGCCACGCTGCGCGCATGCTGCCCCGTCGCCACCACGAACTGCCACCCACCGCGGGCCTGCCGCTGCGGCCGACTGATCTGCGCCCGGGCGCGCCGACGCTGGCCGATGACGTCGCCGCGCTGCTCGGCACGCCGCCGCTGCAGCTCACCTGCTCCGGCACCGCTGCACTGCTGATCACGCTGGCGACGCTGCGCGAGGCGCAGCCGCAACGCCGCCGCGTGGTGGTCCCCGCCTACACCTGCCCGCTGGTGGCGCTGGCGGTGCACCAGGCCGGGCTGGAGCTGCAGCTGTGCGACCTGCGTCCGGGCCACTACGACATGGACCCGGCCGCGCTGCGCGCCGCTTGCGACGAACGCACGCTGGCGATCGTGCCCACCCACCTGGCCGGTCGCGTCGCCGATGTCGACGACGCGCTTGCCGTCGCGCGCCAGATCGGCGCGTACGTGATCGAGGATGCCGCCCAGGCCCTGGGCGCGCGCCGCGCCGGCAGCAGCGTGGGATTGGCCGGCGACGTCGGTTTCTTCAGCCTTGCCGCCGGCAAGGGCCTGTCGATCTACGAAGGCGGCCTGCTGCTGGCGCGCGACCCGGCGCTGCGCGAACGGCTGGCGCGTACCGCAGCGCGCATCGCTCCGTACAACCTGCGCTGGGAGCTGCGCCGCAGCCTCGAACTGCTCGGCTATGCCGCGCTGTATCGTCCGCGCGGCCTGCGCCTGGCCTACGGCGATCCGCTGCGCCGCGCGCTGCGCCACGGCGACGAGGTCGCCGCGGTCGGCGATGACTTCGCGCTGCCGTTGCCGCTGCACGCGGTGGGCCGCTGGCGCCGGGCGGTGGGCGCGCATGCCGCGGTGCGCCTGCCGGCCTTCCTCGGGCAGCTGTCGGCGCAGGCGCAGCGCCATCTGCCGCGGCTGCGCCGCCTCCCCGGCGTCAGCCTGCTCGACGACCCTGCCGGCGCGCGCGGCAACTGGCCGTTCTTCCTGCTGCTGCTGCCCGACCGGCGCCGCCGCGATGACACGCTGGCGCAGCTGTGGCAGGCCGGCCTCGGCGTCAGCCGCCTGTTCATCCACGCCTTGCCCGACTATCCCTACCTCGCCGGCATGGTGCCGCCACAGGACGTGCCGCACGCCCGCGACTTCGCCGGGCGCAGCCTCACCATCGGCAACAGCCCGTGGATGACCGACGCGGACCTCGAGGCGATCTGCGGGGTGCTCGAACGCGGTTGAAGCGGCCGCGGCATGTTGTCGCACCGCGGACAATTCACACGCACGAAATCTTCCACCCGCCAGAATACCGCGCCGGTTCGCCGGCGCCCGCATTTGGGCGGCGGCGACGGTTCCGCGCGGTTCCCGCGCAGTTTTCAGGGGTTGGCATGACGGCAGCACAGCGTACGGGCATCGTTGGCAGGTTTCGCGAGAACCCGCACCTGCAGGCAATCGCGGCGCTGATCCTGCTGTTGCCGCCGGTGTTCTTCCTGTTTCCGGTGCCGATCGACGAGACGCGCTACCTCGCGGTGGCGTGGAACATGCACCTGAGCGGGCGGTGGCTGGTGCCGTGGCTGGACGGTGCGCCGTATTCGGACAAGGCGCCGCTGCTGTTCTGGCTGATCAATCTGGCCTGGTCGGTGACCGGCGTGCATGCCTGGGCGGCGCGCCTGCTGGAGCTGCTCGTCATGCTGGCCACGCTCCCGCTGCTCGCCTCGCTCGGCCGGCGGCTGGGCGTCGGGCGGGCGGCCGTGCAGGCCTCGCTGTGGCTGTGGCTGGGCTGTGCCGCCGGCGCGATATACGCGGGCGTGCTGATGTTCGACATGCTGCTCACGCTGTGCACGCTGGCGGCGTGGCGGGCCACGCCAGCACTGGCCAGTCGGCGCTGGCCGCTCGCCGTGGCGGCGCTGGCCGTGGCGCTGGGTGCAGGGATCCTGGTCAAGGGTCCAGTCGCGCTGCTGGTGGGCGGCGTGCCGGCACTGCTGGCGCCGTGGTGGCTGCCGCAGGCGCGGCCGCTGGCGACCTGGCTGCGGCTGCTCGCGGCCCTGCTCGGCGCCGTGTTGCTGGCGCTGGCCTGGGCGCTGCCCGCCGCCAGGGCGGGCGGCGCGCAATATGCGGACGCGATCTTCCTGCACCAGACGGTGGGGCGCGTGGTGCAGAGCTTCGCGCATGCCCGCCCCTGGTGGTGGTACCTGCCGATCCTGCCGGCGATGCTGCTGCCGTGGGTGGCCGCGGTCGGACGCGGCGCGGCCGCATCGGCTCCCGCCGGCGGGGCGCTGGATCGCTTCGTGGTAGCCGCGTTCGTGCCCGGTTTCGTCCTCTTCAGCCTGATCAGCGGCAAGCAGCCGCACTACCTGCTGCCGCTGCTGCCGGCGCTGATCCTGGCCGGCGGCGTTCGTCTCGGCGCCGGCTGCTGGCGTGTGGTCGGCTGGCGGGTCGGGCTGGTGCTCGCGCTCATCGGCATTGCCGTGGCGATCGGGCTGGGCCGGCTGGCGGTCGATAGCGCCGGCCGCGCCGGAGCGGTCGCCTGCGGCGTGCTCATCGTCGTCGTCGGCTTGTGCTACGTGTGGCAGCGGGCGCAGTCGCTGCCGGTGGACACCGCCGCGCTCGGCATGCTGGCGGCGCTGCTGCTGTGCAAGCTTGCCTTTCTGCTCGGCGCCGGCCCCCGCTACGACGTCGCGGCGGCGGCGCGGCGCGTGGCCGCCGCGCAGCAGGCGGGCGTTCCGCTGCTGTTCGCCGGGCCGCAGTACGGCCTGCTCACCTTTGCCGGGCGGCTGACCGCGCCGATCCCGATGACCACCGACCCGGCCGCCGTCGCGGCGTGGGCGCGCGCGCATCCGCAAGGGTGGGTGATCAGCGGCGAACCGGGCTACCAGTACCCGGCCACGCCGCTGTACCGGCAGCCGTATCGCGACGGCAGCCTGAGCATCTGGCGTGCCGGCGACATCGCCGGGACGGCTGCGGTGGCGCCGGCGGATCCTCCGCGCGGCTAGGCCGCCTGGCCCGAGCGCGCGGCGATCGCCTGCAGCAGTTCGAGGTTCAGCGCGTGCTGCTGCGCCTGCCAGCCGGCGAGCTGCGCGGTGTCCACCGCAGGCTGCTCGTCCATCGCGGAGAGCCGGCGCTTCCACCAGCTGCGGTAGCGGTAGTGCGAGATCTCGCCGTTGATGTCGCTGCCGACCAGGCCGTGGCGCAGGCTGCCGATCAGCGCCTGCGCGTGGTCGAGCTGCAGTCGGCCCTGGTCCCAGTTGGTGCGCGCCACTTCGGGCGCGAACACGTCCTTGTCGATCGTCAGGTAGCTCGGCGCGGCCTGCGTGCGCTGGTATCCGACAAACGCGTCGACCAGCGCCGCGGGCGTGTCGAAGCCGCGGAACGCCCGCGCCAGTCCGAGCCGGCGCGCCCAGCCGGTATCCACGCCGATGCTCCAGTAGCTCAGCTTGCCGCGCCACAATGGGGCGAGGTAGTTCTCCCAGGCGTGGCCGCCGCCGATGTCGGGCGAGGTGATGCCGAGCACGTGCACGTGGCTGACCTGCGGCAGCAACGCCACCCGGCGCACCCACGAGCCGCAGTGCACGCCGAACGGGAAGCGCATGTTGTCCGGGTGGTTGTCCAGCACTACGACCTGGAACGGCGCGGCCGGCCGCAGCCGCGCGATCAGCGGCCAGCTGAGGTGGTGGAAGTCGCCGCTGCCCAGGAACACGGTGCCGTACTCGGCCGGCAGCAGCTCGTCCAGCATGGTGCGGAAACGGCGCAGGTCCGCCAGCGGACAGCCGAAGCGGATCGACTCCTGCCAGTGCTCCAGCGGCAGCACCAGCCGGCCGGGCAGGGGCCCGACCGAGCGGTCGATGTCGAGCACGACGGGACGGTTCGCGAGGTCATTCATCGGCGGTTTCCGCGGCCGCCTGCCAGTGGCGGTCGCTCTCGAAATGGCTGCCCAGCCGGCGCAGCAGCGCGCGCAGCAGGGGGTTGCGCGCGTACACCGCATGGCGGGTGAAGGTCATGCGGGCGCCGAGGAAGGATTTCACCTCGGGATCGGTCCAGCCGGCCACGTAGTGGCTCAGGCCGCGCTCGCGCGCGTAGCCGAGGTTGTGCATCCAGCTCACGAAGTAGAGGTTGTGCTCGCGCGCCGCGGGGTAGGCGAAGCCGATGTACTTGTCGATCAGCTTGCCGCCGTGCTCGTAGCAGAGGTTCCAGCCGATCATCTCGCCGGCGTGGCGGTAGACGAACACCACGCCGCCACCGGCCGCGTCCTGCAGCAGCAGGCGGAAGAAGGCCGGGCTCAGGCGATCGAAGTGGATCTCGCTCTGTGCGTATACGTTGTCGAACAGCGCGTAGAACGCCGCCAGCGTCGCCTCGTCGCGGAAGCAGGCGTCGCCGGTGCGCAGCGTCCCGATCTCCAGCCCGGCGCGCGAGCGCAGCTTGCGCCGGATGTTCTTGCGCCGGCCGGACGACAGCCGGGCCAGGTACTCGTCGTCCGAGCCGAAGTCGATCGGCACCCAGGCCAGCGCCTGGCCTTCCAGCAGCACGAAGCCCTCCGCCGCGCAGGCCTGGGCGAAGGCGCGCGCGTGGGCGTTCGCCGCGTCGTCCAGCAGCGGCGAATCCTGCGCGATGTCCTTCACGATCAGCAGCCGGCACTCGTTGCCGAAGGCCGCCTTCAGCCCGTACGCCAGCGTCGCCGGCGCCACCTGCGGCGGCAGCGGCGCGTACTCGGTCACGGTGGTGCCCGCGAAGCGGGTGCGCCAGCGCAGCAGCCGGCTCCAGTGGCGGTACAGCGGCAGCGCGGCCACCCGCCGGCGCAGCGCGTCGTCGGCCGTGGTCAGCAGGTCGAACGGCGCCACGAAGGCCGGCATGCCCTGCGGCGAATGGTCCACCGCAAAGCCCAGCGGCGGCTCCAGCATGAACGCCGCAAGCAGCGCGTCCGGCTCCAGTTGCGAAATGAAAGGCATGAGTAAGCGAGTTTGCCTAGACTTGTGACAGCTAGCCTGCGTGAGGCACCTTGCGCCAGCCTTCCATTGTTGCCTGTCACCAAGGACCCTGTCATGACCGCATCGACCCAGCAGCAAGTCTTCGAGATCATCGCGACACAGGCCAAGATCGACGTGGCGACGATCAAGCCCGAATCCACCCTGAAGGACCTCGGCATCGCCTCGCTGGAGGCGATCGAGCTGATCTTCGACATCGAAGAGCACTTCGACATCACCTTCCCCGACCAGCAGGGCGCCAATTTCGACAGCGATACCGCGCAGAGCCTGGTCGACGCCGTGCAGAAGGCGCTGGACGAAAAGGCCGCCGCCGGCGAGGGCGCGAAGTGATGCAAGGCCGTCCGCTACGCCGCGTCGCGATCACCGGGATGGGCGCGATCAGCCCGCTCGGCGTCGGTGCTGGCGCGCTGTGGCAGGGCCTGCGCGAGGGCCGCAGCGCGATCGGCCCGCTGCAGCATGTCGATGCCGGGCGGCTGCGCGTGAAGGTCGCCGCGCAGGTGCCCGCCAACTTCGACCCGGCGGCGAACATCGACGAGCGCACCCTGCCGATGCTCGACCGCACCTCGGAATTCGCGCTGCACGCGGCGCGCGAGGCGGTCACGCAATCCGGGCTGGATTTCGCCAGCGACGGACTCGGCCTGCGCACCGCGGTGATCGTCGGCACCGGCGTGGGCGGCGAGACCACCCAGGACGAGCAGAGCCGGCGGCTGTACGCGGAGAACTCCAACCGCGCGCATCCGCTCACCATCGTGCGGCTGATGACCAACGCCTCGGCCAGCCAGATCAGCATCGCGTACGGCTTGCGCGGCCCCACCTTTGCGGTCGCCAGCGCCTGCGCCTCGGCCAACCACGCGATCATCCAGGCCGCGCAGATGATCCGTTGGGGCCTGGCCGACGTGGCCATCACCGGCGGCACCGAGGCCTGCCTTACCTACGGCGCGCTGCGTGCCTGGGAAGCGATGCGCGTGCTGGCCGACGATACCTGCCGCCCGTTCAGCGCCAACCGGCGCGGCCTGGTGCTCGGCGAGGGCGCCGGCATCTTCGTGCTGGAATCCATGGAGCATGCGCAGGCCCGCGGCGCCGCCATCCTCGCCGAACTCGCCGGCAGCGGCATGACCGCCGACGCCACCGACATCGTGATGCCCAGCGCGGAAGGCTCGTCCACTGCGATGCGCCAGGCGCTGGACGACGCCGGCCTCGCGCCGCAGGACGTCGATTACATCAACGCCCACGGCACCGGCACCCAGGCCAACGACGTCACCGAGACGAAGGCGATCCGCCTCGCCTTCGGCGCGCACGCCGACCGCCTCGCGGTGTCCTCCACCAAGTCCATGCACGGCCACGCACTGGGCGCCTCCGGCGCGCTGGAGCTGGTCGCCGTGATCGGCGCGCTGCGCGACAACGTGGTGCCGCCCACCGCCAACCTGGACCAGCCCGACCCGGCCTGCGACCTCGACTACGTGCCGAACGCGGCGCGCGAGATGCCGGTACGGGCGGTGCTCAGCAACTCGTTCGCGTTCGGCGGGCTGAACGCGGTGCTGGCGTTGAAGCGGGCGCCCTGAGCGGCGGCGCTCCAAACTAGCCTTCCCTTCACTCGTCATTCCTGCGAAGGCAGGAATCGCACTTCACCCGTCGCGCAAGACGACGAATGCCCTGTAGGAGCGCGCTCGCGCGATGCTCTTGCTTTTGAAGCTCTCGCTCTCTCCCAAATAGCACACATAAGCAAGAGCATCGCCCGCGAGCGGGCTCCTACAAAGTTATTCGTTGCCGGGCGAAGTGCGATGCCTGCCTTCGCAGGCATGACGGGTGTGAAGGTGCGATGTCTGCGTTCGCGGGCATGACGGGAAGAGGGAGAAAGTCGCGGGTATGAAAAAGGCCCGGCAGTCGCCTGCCGGGCCTTTCATCCACACTGCGCGAATCAGCCCTTCTTGGCCTTGGTCAACAGCTGATCCAGCAGGCTCATCGCCAGATCGATCTCCTCGTGGGTGATGTCCAGCGAGGGCGCGAAGGTGATCACGTTCTTGTACCAGCCGCCCACGTCGAGCACGAGGCCGATCTTCTTGCCGTTATGTTCGAGGTCGCCGGCGAGGCCGATGTCGACCATCTTGTCGAGCAGCGCCTTGTTCGGGGTGAAGCCGTCCTCGGTGCAGATCTCGGCGCGCAGGGCGAGGCCGAGGCCGTCGACGTCGCCGATTTCCTTGTGCTTCTTCTGCAGCCCGCGCAGGCCTTCGAGGAAGTGCGCGCCCTTCACCGGCACGGTCTTCTCGTAGTCCAGCTCGTAGCCCATCTTGATGACTTCGAGGCCCAGCGAGGTGCCCAGCGGGTTGGAGTTGAACGTGGAGTGGGTGGAGCCCGGCGGGAAGATGGTCGGGTTGATCAGCTCCTCGCGCGCCCACAGCCCGGACAGCGGGTTCAAGCCGTTGGTGAGCGCCTTGCCGAACACGATCACGTCCGGGGTCACGCCGAAGTGCTCGATCGACCACAGCTTGCCGGTACGCCAGAAACCCATCTGGATTTCGTCCGACACCATCAGGATGCCGTACTTGTCGAGCACCTTCTTCAGGCCCTTGAAGAAATTCATCGGCGGCAACACGTAACCGCCGGTGCCCTGGATCGGCTCGACGTAGAACGCGGCGTACTCGCACTGGCCGGTCTTCGGGTCCCACACGCCGTTGTACTCGGTCTCGAACAGGCGCTCGAACTGGCGCACGCAGCTGTCGGAATACTCTTCCGGCGTCATGCCCTTCGGGCGACGGAACGGATACGGGAACGGCAGGAACATCGCGCGCTCGCCGAAGTGGCCGAAGCGGCGGCGGTAGCGGTAGCTCGAGGTGATCGACGAGGCGCCCAGGGTGCGGCCGTGGTAGCCGCCCTCGAAGGCGAACATCAGGCTCTTGCCGTTGCTGTAGTTGCGCACCAGCTTCAGCGAGTCCTCGATCGCCTGCGCGCCGCCCACGTTGAAGTGCACGCGGCCGTCGAGGCCGAACTTCTTCTTCGCGTCCAGCGCCACCGTCTTGGCCAGCTCGATGCGGGTCTGGTGCAGGTACTGGCTGGCCACCTGCGGCAGCACGTCGATCTGGCGCTTCAGCGCGTCGTTCAGGCGCTTGTTGCCGTAGCCGAAGTTGACCGCCGAGTACCACATCTGCAGGTCGAGGAACGGCGTGCCGGCGGTGTCGAACATGTAGCTGCCTTCGCCATGGCGGAAGATCTTCGGCGGATCGACGTAGTGCACGGTGTCGCCGAAGGAGCTGTACTTCGCCTCATCGGCGAGCAGTTGCGCGTCGTCGATGAAACCGACGGCGTTCTTGTCGATGTTCATGGTCTGGATCCGGGAATCGTTGCTGGGGATGCGGTGGGAACGGGCGGGCGGCGCTGGCGGTCAGGCCGCCGCTGCCTCGTGGTAGCGCACGTGGTGGACCAGGCTGCCGTCGAGCAGGCGCGGCAGGTACTCCAGCGCGTCCTCGAAGCCGGTGATCGGCATGTAGGGGATGCCGGCGGCGCGGCAGTGCTCGATCAGGCGGTGCTTGGCGAACACGAAATCGACGCGGTCGGCCGCGCAGAAGTCGGAGGCGCCATCGCCGATCAGCAGGGTCCTGGCGCCACCCTTGCGCGCGTCGGCCACGCAGGCGCACTTGCAGGTGCCGCTGCGGCAGCCGTCCACCTGGAACGGCGAGGTGAGCTGCCACTGCTTCGGCGGGGTGGCCGGCGCCAGGTGGTTGGCGGCCAGCGGCAGGTCGTCCAGGCCGTAGCGGCCGAGGATCTGGTGGATCGCGTAGTCGAGGCCGTCACTGACGATGCGGATCGGCACGCCCAGTTCGCGCGCCTTCGCCACGAAGCCGGGGAAGGCGTGGTCGATCCACAGCTCACGCAGGTGCACGTCCAGCTCGGCGCGGGTCATCTGCAGCAGGTCGACCTGGCCGGCCATGCACTCGCGCGAACCGATGCGGCCGGCGCGCCAGTCCTGCTCCAGCACTTCCCAGCCGGGACGGCCGAAGCGGTCGAGCAGCGAGTCGATCACGTCCTCGACGGAAATGGTGCCGTCGAAATCGCACAGGATGGTCCAGCCGGAAGCAGACATCGGCAACAGCTCTGATGATGATGCTGCACAGGTTAGGTAGGCTTTCTTTCGGCCTCCTTTCCCCCGCGTCCGTGCCACGTGCCGCGGCCGAACCGCAGCTGAGCGGCGTGCGGGCACTGACAACCGCCGGCACTCCCGCGCGTTTAAGCTGCCGACCTTCCCGGCCGGTTCATCCCATGCGCTCCTACAGCCTGCCACTGCTGCTTGTCCTGCTGTGCCTGTCGCTGGCGCCGTCGGCGCGCGCCGATGGCGCCGCCACCGTGACGATCGGCGTCGGTGTGCAGCGCATGCCCCGCTGGTCCGGTGCGCGCACGTACCGCAGCGATCCGATCCCGTTCGTGGACATCGAGCTGCCGCAGGACGGCTTCAGCCTGTCCACCCTGGACGGGCTGCAGCTCGACCTGGTCCGCGGCCGGCGGCTGCACGGCGGCCTGTACGGCAACTTCCAGTGGGGCC
Source organism: Rhodanobacter sp. GW835-FHT13D09 (assembly GCF_058793995.1). Classification (NCBI taxonomy): domain Bacteria; kingdom Pseudomonadati; phylum Pseudomonadota; class Gammaproteobacteria; order Lysobacterales; family Rhodanobacteraceae; genus Rhodanobacter; species Rhodanobacter sp. GW835-FHT13D09. Next base: position 100,278 of record NZ_JBXAGL010000013.1, read on the forward strand.
GCGACCACGATGACCTCGGCGTGCTGGCGGGCAAGGTGCCGGCGCTGAAGCCGCGCGCCACCGGTGGCGGCTACCTGGGGTGGGATTTCACCTCGCAGCTGAACCTGAGCGCCTTCCTCAGCCACGACCTCGACGGCGCCGGCGCCTACACCGAATTGCAGGCCGAATGGGACCCGCCCATGCCCGGCCTGATGGAGCAGTCGCTGCAACTGCGCTGGCAGTCGATGAACGGCGCGGCGATGCGGCGCTTCTACGGCATCACGCCCGGCGCCGCGCAGGCGCTGGGCGTGCCGATGTGGGCGCCGGGCGCGGGCGCCCAGCAACTGGCCCTGGCCTGGGATCTGTTCCTGCCCACCAGCCGGCATACCGGCCTGGCCGCCTCGCTGGAATACGCCCGCCTGCTCGGCGCCGCCGCCGCCAGCCCGCTGGTGCGCCGCTTCGGCACGGCCAACCAGATGTCCTGCTCGCTGGCGTTCGTCTACCACCTCTAGTGGGCCGTAACGATTGAATTGGGAGTAATACGCCGTGTTGGGTCGAAGTACTTCCACTTTACGGACTTGGGTT
>NZ_JBXAGL010000014.1:0-95328 GCF_058793995.1 Rhodanobacter sp. GW835-FHT13D09
TGCAGCCCGTGCTTTCTTGCCCACGCAGCGGTTGACACCAGGGGCGAGTCCATACATAGGGCGGGCACGGCCCGCCACACTCGTGAAGCCCACGGTGACGTGTCGGAAGCCGGCGGGCAGTGCCCGCCCTACACCGCTAGGGCAAGCGATCGCCACACGGTTGTTATACGGCGGGGTTGCGGTAGGCAGCCAGCAGCGCGGGATCGTCGAACAGCCCGGCCGGCAGCAGGTAGCGCGGATCGCGCCCGGCGGCGAGCAGCTCGCGGATGCGCGTGGCGGAGATTTCCAGCGGGGTCACCGCCAGCTCGATGACCTTGCCTGCCGGCCGCGCGCGCAACGCGGAAGCGCCAGCGACGCGCCGGCCGGCCACTTCGCGCTCCAGCTCGTCCGGCAGGACCGCGGAAACCCCGGGCCGGCTCAGCACGCCGAGATGCGCCGCGCCGAACAGCTCGCGCCAGCGATGCCAGCTGGCAAGGCCGGCAAACGCATCGGCGCCGAGCAGCAGCACCAGCGGGCGTTCGCCCTGCTCCGCGCGCAGTTCGTGCAGGGTGTCGATGGTGAACGACGGCCCGCTGCGATCCAGCTCGCGCGTGTCGAGCGTGAGCCGCGACTGGCCGTGCAACGCGGTGCGCAGGATCGCCACCCGCTGCGCCGCCGTGGCGATCGGCGGCACCCGGTGCGGCGGCACGCTGGCCGGCAGCAGGCGCACTTCCGCGTCGAGCAGCTCGGCGGCTTCCCACGCCACGCTGAGGTGGCCCAGGTGCACCGGGTCGAAGGTGCCGCCAAAGATGGCGAGCGGTCTGGCGGATGTCTGCGGCAAGAGCCTTACCCCTCCCCGGCCCTCCCCTGCGGGCCCCAAAGGGACTTCCTTCGGTCGCAGGGGAGGGAGCATGTCCCGACGGGGCGATGGAATGTCACGCGAGCGCCCTCGCGGTGCGCGGTTCGGCGATCGCGGCGATCAGCCGTTCGGCCTCCTGCCACGGCTCGCCCTGCTCGCGACCCTTGACCATGCGGTCGATCCGCGCAGCGCGGGCCAGGCACTGCAGCCAGTGCTCGCGCGGCGCGCGGCGCAGGGCCTGGCGGAACAGGGTTTCGCGGGCCTGCCACAGATGCTCGGCGCGGAACTGCGCGGCGAGGTCCGTGGCATTGGCCAGGCGCAGCGCCAGCTGCAATTGATTGACCAGCCAGCCCATCAGTGCCAGCAACTCGTCGCCTTCGGCGCGCAAGCCGGCGAGGATGCGCAAGGCGCGCGCGCCGTCGCCGACGAAGGCGGCATCGGTGAGCTTGAACACGTCGTAGCGGGCGCTGTCGGCGACCAGGTTTTCCATCGCGGCGGCGTCGACGCGACCCTGCCCGTGCAGCACGGCGAGCTTGTCGACTTCCTGTGCGGCGGCGAGCAGGTTGCCTTCGACGCGCTCGGCCAGCAGCGCCACCGCATCCGGGGTGGCGGACAGGCCGCGCGAGGCGAGCCGCGCGGTGAGCCACGCGCCCCACTGGTCCGGCCGCGGCACGTTGAACACCACCATCGCGCCGCTGGCGTCGAGCTTCCTGCTCCAGGCGCCGTCGTGCTTGTTGCTCCACTCCATCGCGGTGATCAGCAGGGTGACGTCCGGCGGCGGGTCGTCGCAGAACGCGCCGATCGCCTTGGCGCCGTCGACGCCGGGGCGGCCAGTGGGCAGGCGCAGGTCGAGCAGCCGGCGGCTGGCGAACAGCGACATGCCGGCGGCCGCGCGGGCCAGGTCGTTCCAGTCGAAATGCTGGCCGACCTCGAGCACCTCGCGCTCGCCGTAGCCCAGCTGGCGCGCCCGCGCGCTCAGGGCGTCGGCCGCCTCCAGCACCAGCAACTGCTCGCCGGCGAGCAGGTAGACCGGCTGCAGGCGGTCGGCCGCCAGCGCCTTCTGCCATTGGCCGGGGTTGAGCGGCATCAGTGCGCGCTGGCGGCGCTGGCCGGAGCGACCAGCCCGTGCCTGGCGGCGGCCTGCAGGCGGAACAGGATCGCCTGCACCATGTCGTCGTTGAGGCTGCGCTGGATCTCCTGCACCTGCGCCGCGTTGCCGACGCTGTTGCTGGCGTCGTAGCTGTATTCGCGCGACATGTCGATGCGCTGGTGCGGCACCAGCAGCTGCCCGTCGGGGCCGAGCACGTCGAACTGCACCTGGTAGCGCACCGCGTATTCGCTGATCCGCACATAGCCGCCGGCGCTCAACGTCTCGGTGCTGAAGGCCGCCACCGGCACGCGCAGCTCGGCGATGCCGGTACCGCCGGCATCCTCGATGGTGCTGCCGGAGGTTTCCAGCGCGCGGGCCAGGTGGCGCTCGAACTCGCCGCCGCCGCTGACGCTGAGGTGCACGCGCTGCATCCCCGCCGGCAGCACCGCGTTCTCGCGCAGGTGGAAGCCGCATGCGCCCAGCGCAAGCGCGGTGGCCAGCAGCAGCGAGGCTTGGAACAGGCGGCGCGCTTTCATGAAGCTCATGGGTTTCATCCTGCGACGATGTTGACGATCTTGCCCGGCACCACGATGACCTTGCGCACCGTCATGCCCTCCAGGAAATGCTTCACCTGCGGCTGCACCAGGGCCAGTGCCTCGGTCTCCTCCTTCGAGGCGCCGGCGGCGACCTCGATGGTACCGCGCAACTTGCCGTTGACCTGAACGGCCAGGGTCAGCGTGTCGCGTACCAGCGCGGCCGGGTCGGCCTGCGGCCACCGCTGGTCCTCCAGCACGGTCTCGGCGTGGCCAAGTGCCTGCCACAGCGCATGGCTGATGTGCGGCACCACCGGGTTGAGCAGCAGCACCATCGCCTCCAGCGCCTCGTGGCGTACCGCACGACCCTGCTCGCTCTGGTCGCTGAACTTGCCCAGCGCGTTCAGCAGCTCCATCAGCGCGGCGATCGCGGTGTTGAACGCGTGGCGCCGGCCGAAGTCGTCGCCAACCTTCTGGATCGTCTCGTGCAGCTGGCGGCGCAGGGTCTTTTGGCCCGCATCCAGTGTGGCGGGATCGATGACGCCTGCGGCGTCACCCCTTCCGCCTTCGGCACCTTCCCCTGCTTGCAGGGGAAGGGCGGCAGAGTGGCCGGCGGCCACGGCTTTATGATCGGGGCCCGCCGCATGGGCGGTCACCTCGCGCCACAGCCGCTTGAGGAAGCGCGCCATGCCTTCGACGCCCGCCTCGCTCCATTCCAGCGACTGCTCCGGCGGCGCGGCGAACATCGAGAACAGGCGCACAGTGTCGGCGCCGTACTTGTCCACCATGGTCTGCGGGTCGACGCCGTTGTTCTTCGATTTCGACATCTTCTCGGTGCCGCCGATCTGCACCGGCTGGCCGTCCGCCTTCAGCACCGCGCCGGCGACGCGGCCGCGCTCGTCGCGCCGCACCTCGACCGCGGCCGGATTGATCCACTCCTTCGAGCCGTCCGCGTTGTCGCGATAGAACGTCTCGGCGATCACCATGCCCTGGCACAGCAGGTTGGTGGCCGGCTCGTCCGAGTGCACCATGCCCGCGTCGCGCAGCAGCTTGTGATAGAAGCGGAAGTACAGCAGGTGCATGATCGCGTGTTCGATGCCGCCGATGTACTGGTCGACCGGCAGCCAGTAGTTCGCACGTTCGTCGATCTGCGTCGCTGCGCCGGGGCTGGTATAGCGCGCGTAGTACCAGCTCGACTCCATGAAGGTGTCGAAGGTGTCGGTCTCGCGCTCGGCCGGGCCGCCGCACTGCGGGCAGGTGGTCTTGCGCCACTCCGGGTCGGCCTTGATCGGCGACTGCACGCCGGAGAACGCCACATCCTCGGGCAACACCACCGGCAGCTGGTCTTCCGGCACCGGCACCGCCTCGCACTTGGCGCAGTAGACCACCGGGATCGGGCAGCCCCAGTAACGCTGGCGGCTGACGCCCCAGTCGCGCAGGCGCCAGTTGACCTTGCGCCGGCCCTGGCCGGCGGCCTCGAGCACCCCGGCGATGTAGTCGAACGCGGCACGGTAGTCCTTGCCGTCCATCGAGCCGGAGTTGATCACGCGCATGTCCGCGCGGGTCTTGTCCGAGTACCAGTCCTGCCAGGTGGCCGCGTCGTAGCGCTCGTCGCCGGCGGCGATCACCTGCCTGACCGGCAGGCCGTACTTGTGCGCGAACGCGAAGTCGCGCTCGTCGTGGCCCGGCACCGCCATCACCGCGCCGGTGCCGTAGCCCATCAACACGAAATTGGCCACCCACACCGGCAGCTTGTCGCCGCTGACCGGGTGGATCGCGTACAGGCCGGTGGCCATGCCGCGCTTGTCCTGGGTCTCCAGTTCCGCCTCGGAGACGCCGCCATGCTTCAGTTCGTCGAGGAACGCGGCCAGCTGCGGATTGCCCTGCGCCGCCTTCACTGCCAGCGGGTGCTCGCCGGCGATCGAAACGAAGGTGACGCCCATCAGCGTGTCGGGACGGGTGGTGAACACGCCCAGCGGCGCGGCCTCGCCCTCCACCGCGAAGTGGATCTCCAGACCCTCGCTGCGGCCCAGCCAGTTGCGCTGCATGGTCTTCACCGCGTCGGGCCAGCCCGGCAGCGTGTCCAGGCCGTCCAGCAGCTGCTGCGCGTAGTCGGTGATCTTCAGGAACCACTGCGGGATCTCGCGCTTCTCCACGATGGCGCCGGAGCGCCAGCCGCGGCCATCGATGACCTGCTCGTTGGCCAGCACGGTATGGTCGACCGGATCCCAGTTGACGACCGAGTTGCGCCGGTAGACCAGCCCCCGACGCATCAGCCGCGTGAACATGCGCTGCTCGTGCACGTAGTAGTCGGGACGGCAGGTGGCGAACTCGCGGCTCCAGTCGATCGCGTAGCCCAACGACTTGAGCTGGCTGCGCATGTGCTCGATGTTGGCGTAGGTCCACTTCGCCGGCGCGGTGGCGTTCTTGATCGCGGCGTTCTCCGCCGGCAGGCCGAACGCGTCCCAGCCCATCGGCTGCAGCACGTTCTTGCCCTGCATGCGCTGGTAGCGGCTGATCACGTCGCCGATGGTGTAGTTGCGCACGTGGCCCATGTGCAGCGCGCCGGACGGGTACGGCAGCATCGACAGGCAGTAGAACTTCGGCCGCGCCGGATCCTCCTTCACTTCGTACGCGCGCTGCGCGTTCCAGTACTGCTGCGCGGCCGCCTCCACGGCCTGCGGACGATAGGCGGCGTCATCCTGTTCGGGGGCGGGAGGGGCTTGAATGTCCTGCATGGTTTCGAGTGCCGTCTGTGCGATGGATGCGCGCCGGCGCTTGCCGGCGGCAGTGAACTGATCAGACTAGCCCAGTGCAGGCCGGGCGCCAAGTCTGGCGCCTTCAGCCGGGCGGGCAGGCGGCCGGCCGGCCGCTGCCCAACGCCCGCGCCACCTCGGCGATCTGCACCGCCAGCTGCCCGATCGCATGCTGGTGACCCTGCACCAGGGCGGGATAGCCCGGCCCCACCGTCTCGCTGACACGACTGGTGCAGGCCAGCATGGCGGGCTGCTCGCCGTGCAGCATGCGCACGCTCCAGGCGGCCTCGACCAGCGCATAGCTGCCGGGCGCCGAATCGAACCGGCGCAGATCCAGCTTGATCCGCAGCAGCGGCTTGTCGTTGCCGGGCAGGCCGCTGACGTCCGCGCTGCGCAGCTCCCGCGCGAGGTCGGTCGACAGCGCGCTGCGCACCTCGTCGCCGAGCGGGGCGATCCAGCGTTCGCCGCCGAGCAGGGCCACGCCCTGCCCGCCTTCGCGCACCACCAGTTGCGGCTGGTCCACCTGCGCCGGCACGCCGACCGGCAGCAGCTCGAACGGCAGCGACGATGGCGATGGCGACGCCACCGCTTCGCCGGCCGGCGCGACCAGCGTGTAGTAGTGCGTGGGCGCCGAGGCGCAGGCTGCCAGCAGCAGGCCGGCTGCCGCCATTCCCAGACGCCTCGCGGCCTGCTTTCTTGCGGCATGGATCATGGCTTGTTTCCTTGCGGCGGCGGGGCGGCCGCCGGCGTGGTGGTGGCGGGCTTCGCGTCCGCGCCGCGGCCGCGGATCAACGCTTCCGGATGCGCGCCCAGGTAGTCGGTCAGCACGCGCAGCGAGCGCGCCATGCGCTGCAGCTGTTCCAGCGTGGCGCCCAGGTTCTGCTGCAGCGGCGAACCGGCGGACAACGCGTCGTTCGCCGTACCCATGGTCTGCTGCACGCCGTGCAGGGTGTCCTTGAGCGCCGGCAGGGTCTGCCCGTTGACCTGCCTCAGCGTGGCGTCGAGGCCGGCCAGGCTGTGGTCCAGGTGCTGCCCGATGCTGTCGAACGGCACCTTGGCGAGCTTGTCGACGATCCCGGCCATCTGCTCCTGCAGCTTGTCGAAGCTGCCCGGGACGGTCGGGATGGTCAGCGGCCGGGCCGCCGGGTCGAACGCCACCTTCGGGGTGCGCGGCACGAAATCCAGCGCCACGTACAACTGGCCGGTGAGCAGGTTGCCGGTGCGCGCCTGCGCGCGCAGGCCGTGCTCGACCAGGTGGCCGACCATCTGCGACAGATCGGGGTTCTCGCCGTTCGCCTTGGCCAGCGCTTCCAGCTTGTCGTAGGCGGCGCCCAGGCGCTGCGGATAGATCACCGCCCCCACCAGCACCGGAAAACGCTGTTTCTGCTCGTCGTAATCCAGCCGCACCGACACCACCTTGCCAAGGTTGATGCCGAGGAATTCCACCGGCGCGTCCACCGCCAGCCCGCGCACCGACTGCTCGAAGCGCATGCGGATGTAATGCGGCTCGCCGTCCGGCGGCGCCATCGCCGCAGCCTGGTCGTCGAACAGCTTGTAGGCGGCGTCTTCGGCGGCCGCCGTGCCGTCGTGCGGCCCGGGCGGATCCTGGAACGCCACGCCGCCGGCCAGCACGGTGGCCAGCGATTGCGTGTTGAGCTTCAGTCCGTTCGCGCCGATCGACACGTCCACGCCGCTGGCGTTCCAGAAGCGGGAGGAGCGGGTGACGAACCTGTCGTTCGGGCCATCGACGAAGATGTGCAGCGAGACGCCCTTGCCGTCCTTGTCCAGCTCGTAGGACGCCACCCGCCCGACCTGGATGCGCCGGTAGTACACCGGCGAGCCGATGTCGAGCGAGCCGAGGTCGTCGCTGTGCAGGATGAAGCTGCGCCCCGGCGCGCCGTGGTTCACCGCCGGCGGCAGCTCCAGCCCCTTGAACTCGTCCTCCGCTTCTTTCGAATCGCCCACATCGGCGCCGATGAACGCACCCGACAGCAGGGTGTCGATACCTGACACTCCGCCCAGCCCGATCCGCGGCCGCACCACCCAGAAACGGGTATCCCTGGTGGCGAAGCCCTCGGCGCTCTTCTCCAACGCCACCCGCACCAGCACGTGGCTGCGGTCGCCGCTGAGCTGGATCTTGTTGACCCGGCCGATCACCACGCTCTTGTACTTCACCGGCGTCTTGCCGGCCTCCAGGCCCTCGGCGCTCTGGAAGCTGATGGAGATCTGCGGCCCGGCCTGCAGCCAGTTGTTGATCACCAGCGACAGGCCGACCAGCGCCGCCAGCGCCGGGATCAGCCAGATCAGCGAGGCATTGAAGCGGCGCCGCTTCACCACCGGCCGCGGCAGCGCGCCGCCGCCCGGAGGGCCCTGTTCGACGGGTGTGTCGTCAGTCATCGGTATCCTTGCCATCCCAGATCAGGCGGGGGTCGAAACTCATCGAGGCGAGCATGGTCAGCACCACCGTCAGGCCGAAGAAGATCACGCCGGGCAACGGTTCCACCAGGCTCAGCACGCTGAAACGCACCAGCGCGGTCAACAGCGCCACCACGAACACGTCCAGCATCGACCAGTAACCGATCAGCTCGACCAGCCGATAGAGTTTTGCACGTTGCACCCTCGCCCAGCCGCTGCCGCGCTGGCTGCTCACCAGCAAAGTGCCCAGCGCAAGGAACTTCAGCATCGGCACCACGATGCTGGCCGTGAACACGATGATCGCCAGGTTCGGCGCTCCCTTGACCCACAATTCCACCACGCCGCTGATGATGGTGTTGTCGTCGACGTCGTTGAGGCTGGCGGTGCGCATGATCGGCAGCACGTTTGCCGGGATGTACATGATGAACGCCGCGATCAGCAGCGCCCAGGTGCGCATGTAGCTGTCGGCCTTGCGCCGGCGCAACGTGGCGCCGCAGCGCGGGCACGCCATCGCGTCGTCCACGCCATCGCCGTCCAGCGGCGGGTCGCCGGGCAGGTTGCGGCACACCAGCCCGCACACCGTGCAGGCGACCAGGCCCAGCTCGGCGGCGCGCGGCAGCGCGCTCACGTGGCCTGCTCCGGCACGTCGTCCCACAGCTGGCGCAGGTCCACTCCGGCGAAGATGGTGATCAGCAGGGTCAGCGCCGCGTACGCGTAGATGCCTGGATCCGGGATCACGTCGAAATAGGCGTGTGCCTTGACGATCGCCACCAGCGCGCCCAGCACGAATACCTCGCTCATCGTCCACGGACCGAGGCGGTGCAGCGCCACCATCAGCAGCACGAAACCCGGCGCACGGCGCCCGGCGCGGGCGAACCAGAGCAGCCAGCCCAGCACCGTCATCTTCACCAGCGGAAAGAAGAACAGCGTGGCTGCCACCAGCACCGAGACCACCTTGGCCTGCTCCTGCCACATCGCGATGATCATGCCCCACAGCGTGGTGCTGCTGAGCTGGCCGTTGAGGCCCAACGTCACGATCGGCCACATGTTCGCCTGCACGAACACGATCAGCGCGGTGAGGATCAGTGCCAGCAGCGCATTCGCGCCCAGCCCGTGGTGGCGCTCCAGCTCCGCGCCGCAGCGCATGCAGCACGCCACGTCGCCGCGCGACAGCACCTGCCGGCGGTAGACCGTGTCGCAGTGCTCGCAGATCAGCAGCGCTTCGGGAGAGCCCATGCCCATGCACTCGGTGCCTTGCTCGGCGTGACGATGCCGGGATTCTCGCAAATCTGTCGCCGGCGCGCTGAACGGCGCGCGACCGCTTGATATGCTGGCCGGCGCCCCGATCTGAAACGGCACCCGCCGACCTGGAGTTCCCCGTGACCGATGCCGCCGCCGCTCCCCGCGTGTTCGACGTGGACCAGCAGGCCTTCGAAGCCGATGTGCTGCACGCCTCGCTGACCACACCGGTGCTGGTGGATTTCTGGGCCACCTGGTGCGAGCCGTGCAAGACGCTCGGCCCGATGCTGGAAAAGCTCGCCGCCGAATACAACGGCGCGTTCCGGCTGGGCAAGGTCGACGTGGACGCGCAGCAGGAACTGGCCGGCATGTTCGGCATCCGCAGCGTGCCCACCGTGGTGCTGGTGAAGGACGGCCAGATCCTCGACGGCTTCACCGGCGCGCTGCCTGAGGGCCAGCTGCGCGAATTCCTGTCACGCCATGTGCAGCCGCCGGAGGCCGCGGAGCCCGCCGAAGAAGCGGCCGTGCAGGAAACCCCGGAGCAGGCGATCAACCGGCTGCAGCAGGCGATCGCCACCGAACCGGGCAAGTCCGAACTGAAACTCGACCTAGCGCTGGCGTTGATGCACGCCGGCCAGACTGCCGCCGCGGAGGCGGAACTCGCCGCCCTGCCGGCCAATCTCGCCACCGACGCCCGTGCCGTGCGCCTGCGCAGCGAACTGGACCTGGCCCATGCCGTGAAAGATGCGCCCACCGTGGCCGAACTGCAGCAACGCGTGCAGGCCGACGGCAACGACTGGGCCGCACGCGACCAGCTCGGCGTGCGCCTGCTGCTGGAAGGCGACGCCGCGGCCGGGCTCGAACAGTTCCTGGAGATCCTGCAGAAGGCCCGCGACTGGAACGACGGCCAGGCCAGGAAGCGCCTGCTCGCCGCCTTCGCCACGCTGGACGATGCCGAACTGGTCGGCCGCTACCGGCGGCGGATGGCGTCGCTGCTGTTCTGATCCCGCGCTCCGGAACGCCCTGTGACGTAGGGCGGGCACTGCCCGCCGGCTCTCGGCTCTCCGGCAACACGAAAGCGGCGGACGGTGTCCGCCCTACGGGAAAGCACAGCCCATACTGTCGCGTACGCTCAGGTATGATCGCGCATTCCTGCCTGGACGAGCCTGCATGCGCGCCTCCACCTTCCGCCGTCTGCTCAACCTGTGGCCGCCGTTCCTGGTCAACGCGATCCGCCTGCAGTCGCTCAGCGACGACTACACCGAGGCGAACGTGGTGCTGCGGCTGCGACCGTGGAACCGCAACTACGTGAAGAGCCAGTTCGGCGGCAACCTGTTCGCCATGACCGACCCGTTCTGGATGCTGCTGGCGATGCACCAGCTCGGCAGGGACTACTTCGTGTGGGACAAGGCCGGCACGATCGACTTCGTCGCGCCCGGCTACGAGGACGTCTACGCGCACTTCAAACTCGAAGCCAGCGTGGTCGATGAGCTGCGCACTGCCGCAGCCGGCGGCGAGAAAGTGCTGCGCTGGTTCGAGACCGAGGTGACCACCGCCTCCGGTAAGGTCATTGCGGTGGTACGCAAGCAGCTCTACGTGCGACTGAAGCCGAAGGCCAGGTAGTCCTGTAGGGCGGGCACCGCCCGCCAGCTCCGCACAGTCGCAAGAAAAATCACAGCGGCTTGCCGCGCCATGGGCGCAAGATCGGCGCTATTCGCCGAGGCGCCATGGAGCTAGCGATGACAGCTGTCGATTTCGTCCTGTCCCGCGCCCGCCACCTGAGCCCAGGCAGCTTCGCCATGGTCATGGCCACCGGCATTGTCTCGATCGACCTCGACCAGCACGGCATGCGCCCGCTGGCGCTGGCTCTGTTCGGCGTCAACCTGGCCGCGTGGCTGGCTTTGCTGCTGCTGAGCGCAGTGCGGCTGCTCCGCTTCCGCCGTGAACTGGTCGCCGATTTCGCGAACCCCGGCCGCGGCGCCGGCTTCCTCACCCTGGCCGCGGCCACCTGCGTGCTGGGCAGCCAGTGCCTGATGGTGGTGCGCCTGCCCGAGCTGGCCCGTGCGCTGGCGCTGCTCGGCGCGCTGTTCTGGGCGGCGCTGATCTACCTGTTCTTCGCCGCCGCCATCACCGCGCGGATCAAGCCCGGCTTCACCCGCAGCATCAACGGCGGCTGGCTGGTCGCGGTGGTGGCCACCCAGGCACTGGCGGTGCTGATGATCCTGCTGCTCGCCGACGGTCCCTCAGCCGGCGCCGGCTGGCTGTTCGGCGCGCTGTGCCTGTACCTGCTCGGCGCCGCGTTGTACCTGCTGATCATCACCCTGGTCGTCTACCGCATGGTGTTCTTCCCGTTGCGTGCGCGCGAATTCACTCCGCCGTACTGGATCGACATGGGCGCGCTGGCGATCACCACCCTCGCCGGCAGCCTGCTCGTGCTGCACACGCCAGCCGCCGGCCCGCTGCACGACCTGGTGCCGTTCGTGAAAGGCTTCACCGTCTTCTTCTGGGCCACCGCCACCTGGTGGATCCCGCTGCTGGTGCTGCTGGAAATCTGGCGTCACGGCTGGCGCCACGTGCCACTGCGCTATGAAGTCGACGACTGGGACATCGTGTTCCCCATCGGCATGTACACCGTCGGCACTTACGAGCTGGCGCAGGCGTTGCAGCTGGATTTCCTGCGGGTGATGCCGGCCATCGGCGTCTACGTCAGCCTGCTGGTGTGGGTGGCGGTGGCCGGCGGGGCGCTGGTGCGCGGGTATCGCGGTTTTCGCGTTGGTGGGCGGCGGCGTTCGCTGCGGTGACGTTGCGCGCATCTTCACCTCGTAGGAGCGACTTCAGGCACGATGCTCTTGGCTGTTTCGGCTTACGGGGAGAAGAGCTTTCAGGGCAAGAGCTTTCGGGCGCCATCGGCGCACGAAAGCTCTTGCCCTGCTGGAGGCTCTGCCGCAGACACGATGGACCAAGTGCGATGCCTGCCTTCGCAGGCATGACGGATGTGGCAGGGCGCAGCGCAAACCGCCCTCGCCTACAATGCGGAATCCCCCGCACCCGGACCACCCCATGCCCCGCCTGCGCGTCAAACGCTACCTGCTCACCGGCCTGCTTACCTTCATTCCGCTGTGGGTGACCTGGCTGGTGTTCAAGTTCGTGCTGGGGTTGCTGGCCGGCATCGGCGCACCGCTGGTGGGCGGGCTGCTGAACGCCCTGGCGCTGGTGGCGCCGCATGCGGCCGAATCGCTGAAGGCCGAGTGGCTGACCTTCATCGTCGCCCTGCTGCTGACGCTGGTGGCGCTGTACCTGCTCGGCTTCGTGGCGAACCGGGTGATCGGCCAGCGCTTCCTCGACGCGTTCGATTCCCTGCTGGCGCGCATCCCGCTGGTACAGACGATCTACGGCGGCACCAAGAAGCTGATGGCGGTGCTGCAGAACAAGCCCAGCGGCATGCAGCGCGTGGTGCTGATCGACTTCCCGCGCCGCGGCATGAAGGTGGTGGGCTTCGTCACCCGGGTGATGGTCGAGGAAGGCAGCGGTCGCGAGATGGCGGCGGTGTATGTCCCGACCACGCCGAATCCCACTGGCGGCTACCTGGAACTGGTGCCGGTGAATGAGCTGACGCCGACCGACTGGACGATGGACCAGGCGATGGCCTTCATCATCTCCGGCGGCGCGGTGGCGCCGGATACGTTGCCCGCCTCGCCGGCGCTGCTGCGCCGCGATGAAGCGGGGAACCAGGCGTAAATCTGCGTCGCGTCCTGTGGTCCGCCCTGCTCGGCGTGGCGACCCTGAGCGCCCGCGCCGCGCACAAACCGGTGCTGCTGCTGCAGGCCAGCATCCACCCCGGCGAGATCGAGGGCACGCCGGGCTGATGCTGCTGCGCGATATCGCCGTCACCGGCAAGTACCCGCACCTGCTCGACCGCGTGGTGCCGGTGTAGATCCCGGTGTTCAGCATGGACGGCGATGAGAACACCAGCCCGTACCACCGCATCAACCAGAACGGCCCGGCCAGCATGGGTTCCCGCGGCCAGCCGCAGTACCTCAACCTCAACCGCGACGACGTCAAGGCCGACGCGCCGGAGATGTGCGCGTGGCTGAAGCTGTGGCAGCGCTGGCTGCCGGATTTCCTGATCGACGTGCACACCATGCTGCGCCTGGGCGCGGCGCAGTTGCAGCAACTGCCGGCCCCACGGCATCCGGCCGCCGCAACCCTGACCTTTGACACTGTGCCACCCATGACGTTTGACCTAGCGTGAGCAGCCATGCCCGAGTTCCGGGGGGCCCGACGGCGCGACCAGACGACACCACCCATCACTGACAGAGGGATATCCATGACCAAGCAGTATCTGAAGCCCCTGGCGCTGGCGCTGGCCGTAAGCGCGGCCCTGTCGCTGAGCGCCTGCGGCAAGCAGGAGCCGGCGAGCAAGGCGCCGGCACCGGCCAGCACCGCTCCGGCCGCCGCCAGCACCACGGCCGCCGCCAACCCCGGCAAGAGCATCTTCGACGTCAGCGAGCTGGATCCGGCCATCGACGCCTGCCAGGACTTCAACGGCTTCGTCAACGCCAAGTGGGTCGCCGCCAACCCGATCCCCGCCGATCGCACCCGCTGGGGCGCGTTCGACCAGCTGGCCGAGTCCAGCCTGAACACCCAGCACGCCATCGTCGAGAAGGCTGCCAAGGATGCCGCCACGGTCCAGGCCGGCTCGATCGAGCAGAAGATCGGCTACCTGTTCCAGTCCGGCATGGACGAGGCGGCCATCGAGAAAGCCGGCTTCGACCCGATCAAGCCCAAGCTCGATGCGATCGCCGGCCTGAACAACGGCGCCGACGTGGCCGGCTACATCACCAGGAGCTACGTCGAGGGCGATGGCCAGGTGTTCCATTTCGAGTCAGACCCCGACTTCCAGCACGCCGACATGCAGATCGCCTATGCGTTCGAGGACGGCCTGGGCCTGCCGACCAAGGACTACTACAGCGACGCCAAGTACAAAGACATCCGCGACGCCTATGTCGCCTACATCGCCAAGGCGCTGGAGCTGACCGGCGTGGCCGAAGCCGACGCGAAGAAGCAGGCCGACGACGTGCTGGCGTTAGAAACCCGGCTGGCCGCCGCCTCGCTGTCGCCGGTCGAGGCGCGCAAGCCGGAGAACCAGTATCACTTCGTCAGCGTCAAGGAAGCCGACAAGGCCACCCCGCATTTCAGCTGGGACAAGTTCTTCGCCGCCCAGGGCGTGACCATCGACAAAGGTTTCTCGCTGTCGCAGCCGAAGTTCTTCGCCGAGTTCGACCAGCAACTGGCCAAGGCGCCGATCGCCCAGTGGCAGGCCTACCTGCGCTTCCACACCATCGACGACGCCTCGCCGTACCTGAGCAGGAATTTCCAGGACAACAAGTTCGCGTTCTACGGCAAGACCCTGTCCGGCCAGCCGGAACAGAAGGCGCGCTGGAAGCGCGTGCTCGGCACCGTCAATGACTCGATGGGCCAGGCCTTGGGCCAGCTGTACGTGGCCGAGGTGTTCAAGCCCGAGGCCAAGGCCCGTGCACAGGAACTGGTCGACAACGTGCGCAATGCGCTGAAGGCGCGCATCGAGAACCTCGACTGGATGAGCGCCGAGACCAAGGCCAAGGCGATCGCCAAGTGGAATACCTTCCTGCCGAAGATCGGCTACCCGGACAAGTGGCGCGACTGGTCGGGGCTGAACATCACCAGCGACAATTACTACGCCAACGTGCAGGCGGCGGCGAAGTTCAACTACGACTACGACATCGCCAAGATCGGCAAGCCGACCGACCGCAAGGAATGGGGCATGACCCCGCAGACGGTCAACGCCTACTACAAACCGAGCGACAACACGATCAACTTCCCGGCCGCGATCCTGCAGCCGCCATTCTTCGACGCCAACGCCGACGACGGCATCAACTACGGCGGCATCGGCGCGGTGATCGGCCACGAGGCCAGCCACGGCTTCGACGACGAGGGCAGCCAGTTCGACGGCGCCGGCAACAACGTCAACTGGTGGACCAAGGACGACCGCGCCAAGTTCGATGCGCGCACCGACAAGCTGGTCGCCCAGTTCGATGCCTATACACCGATCAAGGACCAGCCGGACCTGCACGTCAACGGCAAGCTGACCCTGGGCGAGAACATCGGCGACCTGGGCGGCCTGAGCGCAGCCTACGACGCGCTGCAGGCCGCGCTGAAGAAGAATCCCGAGGAAGCCGGCAAGAAGATCGACGGCTACACCCAGGACCAGCGCTTCTTCCTGAACTGGGCGCGGGTGTGGCGTGGCTCCATCCGCGAGAAGCAGGCGGTGTTGCAGCTCAATACCGATCCGCACGCCCCGGCCTCGCTGCGCGCGATCGGTGCGCCGTCGAACATGCCGGCCTTCGCCAGCGCGTTCCAGTGCAAGCCGGGCGACGCGATGGTGCGCCCGGACGACAAGCAGGTGAAGATCTGGTGAGTCCGTGGCCGTCGCGGCACCCGCCGCCACGGCCAACCTGCCTGCCCGGAAACGCCGCGCCCGTGCGCGGCGTTTCCGTTTCGACGCCCGCCGGTTCTGCGGTGACAGCAAGACGGATGCCAGCGTGCCGAAAGCCGGCACCCTTGCGCCGCAGCGGTTCCCAGGGCGGGCCGCGGGGCGGATAATCGTCGGCCCTTGATGCAAGACGGCCGAAACATGTTTGTCCCTGGTCAACGCTGGATCTCCTCCGCCGAACCCGAGCTCGGCCTCGGCACCGTGCTGCGCGTCGAAGGGCGTGGCGTGCAGGTGCTGTTCGCCAAGGCCGGCGTGCTGCGCCCGTACGCGATCGACTCGGCGCCGCTGCTGCGCGCCGAGTTCCGCGCCGGCCAGCGCATCGCCGGCAAGGGCATCGCGTTCCTGGTGGAACGGGTGGAGATCCGCGACGACCTGCTGATCTACCGCGGCGAGGGCCGCGAACTGCACGAGGGCCAGCTCGACGACGAGCAGAGCGTGAGCCAGGCCGACGACCGCCTGGTCGGCGGCCGCACCGATGCCGTGGCGCAGTTCGAGCTGCGCCTGGAAGGCCTGCAACGGCGTGCCGAGGCACGCCGTTCGCCGATGTGGGGCCTGGGCGCGGCCCGGATCGGGCTGGTGCCGCACCAGCTGCGCGTGGCTGGCATCGCCGCTGCCCGACGTCCGCCGCGGGTGCTGCTGGCGGACGAGGTGGGCCTGGGCAAGACCATCGAGGCCGGCATAATCGTCGCGCGCCAGCTCGCCACCGGCCGCGCCTCGCGCGTGTTGCTGCTGTTGCCCGACACCCTGGTCTACCAGTGGTTCGTGGAAATGCTGCGCCGCTTCAATCTGAGCTTCGCGATCTACGACGAGGAGCGCTGCGAGGCGCTGGAACAATCCGGCGACGCCGGCAATCCGTTCGACGACGAACAACTGGTGATCGCCGACTTCGGCTTCCTGGAAAGCTCGCCGAAGCACGCGCAGCAGTTGCTGGAAGCGTCGTGGGACCTGCTGGTGGTGGACGAAGCCCATCACCTGGCGTGGTCGCCGCAGGCCACCAGCCCGCGCTACGCGATGGTGGAGCAACTGGCCGCGGCGATCCCCGGCGTGGTCCTGCTCACCGCAACCCCGGAACAGCTGGGCCGCAGCGGCCACTTCGCCCGCCTGCGCCTGCTCGATCCACAGCGCTATCACGATCTGGAAAGCTACCTGGCCGAGGCCGACAGTTACCTGGCACTGTCGAAGATCGCCGACCGCCTGCTCGATGGCCAGCCGCTCGACGACGCACAACGCGCTGCCCTCGCCGAGGCGTTCCACGGCGACGACGCGCTGACTGCGCGCCTGGCCGAGGCGACCCGGCCGGAGAACGCGCGCGAGCTGCTGGCCGCGCTGATCGACCGCCACGGCACCGGCCGCGCGATGTTCCGCAACAACCGCGCCGGCGTCGGCGGCTTTCCGCAGCGCCGGCCCGAATGGCACCTGGTGCCGATGGCTGCGGTCGACGACAGCACGCGCCAGGCGCTGCTGGCCGAATTCCACGCCGACATCCAGCAGCCGCCAGCGCTGATCGAGGTCGACTACGCCGCCGACCCGCGCATCGACGCCCTGGTCGCCCTGCTCGACGCCCACCCGCAGGACAAGTTCCTGCTGATCTGCCGCAGCCAGGCCAAGGTGCTGGCGCTGGAGGAGGCGCTGCGCACGCGCAGCGGCGTCGGCGTGGCGCGTTTTCACGAAGGCCTCGGCATCGTGCAGCGCGACCGCAACGCCGCGTATTTCGCCCAGCCCGACGGCGCGCGTCTGCTGCTGTGCTCGGAAATCGGCTCGGAAGGTCGCAACTTCCAGTTCGCGCACCGGCTGGTGCTGTGGGACCTGCCACTGGACCCGGACCTGCTGGAACAGCGCATCGGCCGGCTCGACCGGATCGGCCAGCAGCACGACATCGCCATCCACATCCTCGCCGTGGCCGACAGCGCCCAGCACGTGCTGGCGCGCTGGTACGACGAGGGCGTCGACGCGTTCCGCATGAGCCCGGCCGATGGACGCGAGCTGCTGCGCCGCTACGGCGAGCCGCTGACCCGGCTGGCCGACGAGCACGCCCGCGGCGACGACAGCCGCGACCAGGAACTGGACGCGCTGCTGGCCGAGACCCGCGCCAGCCACGAGCAGATGGCCGAGCTGATCCGCGGCGGCCGCGACCACCTGCTGGAGCTGGCCGCCAGCCGCGACCTGCACGCCGACGAGCTGCAGCAGGCATTCGCCCGCGAAGACCGCGACCCCGCCCGCGACGCCTTCGTGCAGCGCCTGCTGGAGGCATTCGGCATCCATGCCGAGGAGCTCGGCGGCCAGGTGCTGCTGCTCGACCCGCAATACCTGTCCACCGACGCCCTGCCCGGCTTCGCCGAGGGTCCGCAGTCGGTGACCTTCGCGCGCGAGGTGGCGCTGGCGCGCGAGGAACTGCCGCTGCTGCGGCTGGATCACCCGCTGGTCGCCGGCGCGCTGGACCTGGCGCTGTCCGGCGAACAGGGCAATGCCGCCTTCATGGTCGACGACGTGCTGCCGCCGCGTACCGCGCTGCTGCAGGCGGTGTTCCTGCTCGAATGCGTGGCCGACCGGAAACTCGACGCCGAACGCTTCCTGCCGGTCCTGCCGATCGCGGTCACCGTCGACACCCGGCTGGCCGAGCGCGCCGACTTCGCGCCGAGCGAAATCGCCCTGCGCAAGGCCGGCGACCGCAACATCGAGGTGCCGCGCTACCGCAAGTTCCTCACCAAGCTGGTGCCGCCGATGCTGGAGCGTGCCGAGGTACTCGCCGGCACGCGCGGGCAGGCGCGCATCAACGAGGCGGTGGCCCTGGCCACCGAGGCGCTGGACGCGGAACTGTCGCGCCTGCTGGCGCTGCGTGCGGTGAACCCGTCGGTCAGCGCAGGGGAAATCGCCGCCATCGCCGCCGAGCGCACCGCCCTGCTGGCCGCGCTGCCGCAGTCGCGGCTGCGGCTGGACGCGGTGCGTTTCGTGGTCAGCGCGGACTTCCTGGCGCTGCGCTGAGGCCCATCCCGCGCCGGTGCGCCGGGAAGGAAGGTCCGCAGCGCCACTCAGCTCAAGCCGACGCCATGCGCATGCGCCGGCCGATGCCGCCCACGCGGTAGCCCACCGCCAGCAGCACCAGCCAGATCACGCCCACGTACAGCGCCACGCGGGTATCCGCGCTGTAGCCGAGCATCACCAGCACGAACGCCAGAAACGCCAGGCAGACCACGCTGCTCAGCGGAAACCAGCGCAAGCGGAAGGCCAGCGGTACCGGCTGCCGACGGCGGAAGCGCCAGTGCGCCACCAGCACCATGCTCCAGGTCCACACCGTGTTGAACGCGAGGATCGACATCATCATGCCGAAGATGCGCCCGGGCACCAGGTAGTTCATCAGCACGCCGAACAGCAGGAACGCCATGGTCACCAACACCCCGCGCACCGGCACGCCGCCCGCGCTCACGCGGCCCATGGCGGCCGGCGCCTGGCCCTTGCTGGCCAGGCTGTGCAGCATGCGGCTGCCGCTGAAGGTGGTGGAGTTGAAGCTGGACAGCGCCGCGGTGATCACCACGAAGTTGATCAGCCCTGCCGCGCTGGGGATACCCAGCCGCGCGAAGGTGGTGACGAACGGACTGCTGTTCGCGTCCAGCGCGTTCCACGGGTAGATCGCCATGATCACGAACAGCGAGCCGATGTAGAAGATCAGGATGCGCCAGATCACCGAGTTCACCGCGCGCGGGATGGTGCGCTCGGGATGAGCCGCCTCGGCGGCGGCCACGCCGATCGTCTCGATGCCGCCGAACGAGAACACCAGCACCGGCAGCGCCAGCACCATGCCGGTGATGCCGTTCGGGAACCAGCCGCCGTGTGTCCACAGGTTGCTGAGGCCGATCGGCTTGCCGCCATTGCCCCAGCCCAGCCAGATCATCGCGCAGCCGCCGGCGATCATCGCCACCACCGTGAGCACCTTGATCAGCGCGAACCAGAACTCCAGCTCACCGTAGACCTTCACCGCCATCAGGTTCAGCCCGCCGATCATCGCCACGCTGGCGAACGCCCAGATCCACTGCGGCGACCCCGGAAACCACGTCTTCATGTAGATGCCGACCGCCGTGCTCTCGGCGATGCCCACGCCCATCATCAGGATCCAGTAGTTCCAGCCGGTGAGGTAGCCGGCGAACGGGCCGAGGTACTTGTGCGCGTAGGCGCTGAACGAGCCGGCGATCGGCTCGTGCGCGGCCATCTCGCCCAGCGCGCGCATGATGATGAAGATCATCGTGCCGCCGAACAGGTAGGCGAACAGCAGCGACGGCCCGGCCAGCCGGATCGTGCTGGCCGAGCCCAGGAACAGGCCGGCGCCGATGCACATGCCCAGTGCCATGAAGGTGATGTGGCGCGGGGTGAGCTGGCGCTGCAGGGTCTGGGTCATGGGTACGTTCGTGGCGTGGAAACGCTCAGCGTAACAGGCGGCGCTTCGGTTTCCACGGCAGCCGCCCACGCCAGTACTGGATCAGCACCAGGCCGCCGAGCATGCCGCCGAGATGGGCGAAGTGGGCCACGCCCGGCTCGATCCCGGTCACGCCCATGGTCAGCTCGGCGGCGGCGTAGAGGATCACGAACAGCCACGCCGGCATCGGGATCGGCAGGAAGATCAGCATCACCTTCTCGTGCGGATACAGCATGCCGAACGCCAGCAGCAGGCCGAAGATCGCGCCGGACGCGCCCAGCGTGGGGCCGTACTGCGTCGGCGGAAAGAACCACAGCACCGCCAGCTGCAGCAGCGAGGCGACGATCGCGCAGACGAAGTAGTAGACGGTGAACTCGCGCGCGCCGAAGGTACGCTCGATGGTGCCGCCGAACATGTACAGCGCCAGCATGTTGAACATGATATGGGTGATGCCGCCATGCATGAACGCGCTGGTGACGATCTGCCAGGGCTCGAACAGGCCGCTGCCCAGCGGCCACAGCGCGAAATACTGCAGCAGGAGCGTGCCCGTCACCTGCTGCAGCAGGAACACGGCGACGTTGGCAATCAGCAGGTTGCGCGTGACCGGTGGCAGGTCGAATGGCATCGGGCAGTTTCCGTTGGTGGCAGGCTCAAGCGTAAGGGCGGCAAGGCGATGCCGCCAGCCACGCCCGCTCCGACCGCGCCCGCCTGCGATCGTTCATTCGTGGCGGAACCATGAAAAAGCCGCCTTGCGGCGGCTCCCGAAAAACCGGCAATGCCGGCTTCACCTCACCCCTTGTCGGCCGCCACCTGCGCCATCGCCTCGGGGCGCTTGGCGCCGGCGAAACGCTTGGCCCAGTAAGCCTCGCTGAGGCTGGAGATCTCCACCGACTTGCCGGCAGACGGCGAGTGGATGAAGCGGCCGTTCGAGATGTAGATGCCCACGTGCGAAATATTCCGCCGGCCGTGGGTGCGGAAGAACACCAGGTCGCCCGGCTGCATGTCGGCCCGGTTGACCTTGAGGCCGGCCAGGAATTGCGAGGCGGAGTTGTGCGGCAGCTGCATGCCGACCGCATGGGCGAACACGTAACGGACGAAACCGCTGCAGTCGAAACCGGTGGCGGGATCGCGGCCGCCACGCACATAGCGGGTGTCGCGCAACTTCATCGCCACCTCGAGCAACGCCTTGCGCAGCTCGGTGACGTCGTCGCTGCTGGCTGCGACCGCCGCGCCGCCCAGGTCGTCCTGGTCGGCTGCCAGCGAGGCGGTGCCGGGGAGCACGGACTGCGCCAGCGCCGACGCCGGGCTGAACACCGGCAACTGCCCCAGCAGGGGTGAACCGGCACCAGCCATGAACGCCGTGTCGACGGCTTGATCGGTCTGGACGGGAAGCCTCCGGGCCTGGAGTGGGCCGGATAGCAACAACGCGGAAGCGAGCGCAGCGAAAACGGTCAGGTGCTTGATGGGCATGCCGGGAAAAATCCCTTGTTGTTCACAAGATTGGCCGCCCAGCGGAAGCTGACGACGTGACGACGCAGTGAACTTAACAAGAAGAAGGCATGCAGATGTTCGATTGAGGTTAACTGAACCCTGTCGTTTCAAAAAAACGACTGTGCAGGAAGTGCACGCAAGATGATGAATTACAAGGATTTCATGCCCCGGCTGGCGCTTCCGGCCAGTAATGTTCATCCGGATAAGGCCGGGCGCCGAAGATGGCGGTGCCGATCCGTACCTCGGTCGCGCCCTCGGCGATGGCGAGCGGAAAGTCGCCGCTCATGCCCATGGAGAGCCTCGACACGGCGTGTCCCCTCGTCACCTCGCGGTCACGCAATTCGCGCAGGCGGCGGAAGCAGCTGCGCACCTCGGCCGGGTCGGTGGAGTGGATCGCCAGGGTCATCAGGCCGCGTACGCGCAGCGTGTCGTAGCCGCGCAGGCTGTCCAGGAAGCCAGCCAACTGCTCGGGCGGCAGCCCGTACTTGCTGGGCTCGGACGAAGTCTTCACCTGTACCAGCACGTCGATCGCGCGGCCTTCGTGCTGCAGCCGCCGGTCCAGCGCCTGGGCCAGCTCCAACCGGTCCAGCGACTGCACCTCGCTGGCCAGCCGCGCCACGTCCCTGGCCTTGTTGGTCTGCAGGTGGCCGATCATCGCCCAGGCTATGCCGCAATCCGCCAGCGGCGCCGACTTGTCACGGATCTCCTGCACCTTGTTCTCGCCGAAGCGGCGCATGCCCAGCGCCACGGCGGCGCGGATCAGCTCCGGGCCGAAGGTCTTGCTGACCGGCAGGATGCCCACCTCGACCGGATCGCGGCCCGCCGCGCGGCAGGCTTCATCCACCCGGCGGCGGATGTCGGCCCAGTTGGCGGCCAGGCGGGCGGGGTCGGGCATGTCGGCGTTCATCACAAACGGCGCCCCAGCGACCGCCTCAGGCCTTGCCGGCCTGCACGAAATGGCGCGCCACCACCTCGGCCACCACCATGCTGACCTTCTTGCCGGTGGGGATGTGCAGGAACTCGTTCGGGCCGTGCGCGTTGGAATGCGGGCCCAGCACGCCGGTGATCAGGAACTGCGCCTTGGGGAATTTCTCGCCCAGCATGCCCATGAACGGGATGCTGCCGCCTTCGCCCATATAAGTGGCCGGCGCACCGAAATAGTTCTGCGAGGCATCGGCTACCGCCTGCTCCAGCCACGGCGACAGCGCCGGCGCATTCCAGCCCGAGCCATCCTTTTCCAGGGTGAAGCTGACCTTGGCGCCGTACGGCGGGTCCTTCTCCAGCAGCTGCTTGACGAATTCGCCGGCCTTGGCGCCACTCAGCGTGGGCGGCACGCGCAGGCTCAGCTTCACCGAAGTGAACGGGCGCAGCACGTTGCCGGCGCTTTCCAGCGGCGGAATGCCGCCGATGCCGGTGACCGCCAGCTGCGGGCGCCAGGTGCGGTTGAGCACCAGTTCGGCCAGATCCTTGGTGACCGGCTGCATGCCCTCGGCCCAGGGGAACTTGCCGTAGATGTCGTCGCCCAGCACCTTGGCGGACAGCCGGGCCTGGTCGATGCGCTGCTGCGGGATCTCGACGTAAAGTTCCTGCGGCTTGATCGTGCCGGTTTCCGGGTCCTCCAGTCGCGACAGCAGCTCGCGCAGGATGCGGAAGCTCGATGGCACCACGCCGGAGGCGTCGCCCGAATGCACGCCCTCTTCCAGCACCCGCACGGTGAGGTTGCCGCCGGTCATGCCGCGCAGCGAGGTGGTCAGCCACAGCTGATCGTAGTTGCCGCAGCCCGAATCCAGGCACACCACCAGCGACGGGCTGCCGATGCGCGCAGCCAGGTGGTCGACGTAGTACGGCAGGTCGTAACTGCCGGACTCCTCGCAGGCCTCGATCATCACCACGCAGCGCGCATGCGGGATGCCCTGCTCATGCAGCGCCAGCAGCGCGGCCAGCGAGCCGAAGATCGCGTAGCCGTCGTCGGCGCCGCCGCGGCCATACAGCTTGTCGCCCTTCAGCACCGGCGTCCACGGGCCGAGGCCTTCGGCCCATCCGGTCATCTCCGGCTGCTTGTCGAGATGGCCGTACAGCATCACGGTGTCGTCGCCCTGGCCCGGCACCTCGATATAGATGAGTGGTGTGCGCCCCTCCAGCCGCACCACCTCCAGCGTGGCGCCCGGCAACTGGCTCAGCTTGGAGCGCGCCCAGGCTTCCATCAGCTTGACTGCCGCATCCATGTAGCCGTACGCCACCCAATCCTTGTCGAACATCGGCGACTTGTTGGGAATGCGGATGTACTCGACCAGCTGTGGCACGATCTCGTCGTCCCACAGGCCGCTGACGTAGCGGGAAAGGCGGGCAGTATCCATGGCGCACTCCATCAGGCGGACAAGCCCGGCATTGTAACAGCGCGCTTCCACCGCACCGACACGCGAGTGGAAGCCGCCCACAGGCGAAAGCGCCCGCCGCGCACGCCAACCCTGCGGCGTATCCCACTGCGCGGCCCTTCGCCGCGGCGGCATAGTGCGCCGGCGGCACCCGGATGCCGCCACCACCGCCCAAGGAGAAAGGCCATGTTCCACAAACTCGTCGCCGTTGCCCTTGCACTCGCCCTGGCCACGCCGGGACTGCTGCTGGCCGCCACGCCGGTCAACATCAACCAGGCCGACGCGGCCGCCATCGCCAAGTCGCTGGACGGCATCGGCCCGTCGAAGGCGGCCGCCATCGTGGCCTGGCGCGAAGCCCACGGCCCGTTCAAGAAGGCCGACGACCTCAAGCACGTCAAGGGCATCGGCAAGGCCACCATCGAGCGCAACCGGGCCGCCATCCTGCTCGCCGACGATGCCGCCCCGACCGCCGCCGGAGCGGATGCGCCCGCCAGGGCGGCGCGCAAGAGCAAACAGGCGGCCGTCGCGGAGGCGGCGGCCGGGGAATAGCCGGCCGGCGAGTTCCCCGGCCGGAAACCGGGCGGCGCGGCCCGTGGCAGGCCGCGCCGCCTGCGCTACACTCGCGCGCCCGACCCGACGCCGCCCCGCCATGATCCTGCCGCGCTACCACATCGCCGCCTCCGCCATCCGCGGCGCCGGCAACGGCCTGTTCCTCGACGAAACCGTGGCGGCGGGGTGCATCATCACCGCACCGGACGGCATCGAGCAGACGTTCCGCTACGCCGACATCATGGCCTCGCCGGAGCTCCGCGCGCAGTTCCACGCCAGCGCGCGCTGGTTCGAGGACCGCTACACGCTGTCGCCGGACTGGCCGGACGAGTGCTACATCAACCACAGCTTCACGCCGAACGGGTTGTGGCACCTGGGTTTCGTCTTCGCGCTGGCCGAGCTGCCCGCCGGCAGCGAGATCACCGTGGACTACCGGCACCTGCTGCCGCCCGGCCAGGCCGAGGATTTTGTCGATTCGGTCACAGGTGAGACAATCACCGGCTTGTCCTGGCAAGAGAGCCTTGCCGGCAGTACCCGTGCCCTGGCCGAGCTGCTGGCTGTCGCCCAACGTTGAACGTGATGCCTGTTGAAATCCCCACCATCGAAACGGCGCGACTGCGCCTGACTGCGCTTACCGAGCGGCACTTCAACGACTATGCCGCAATGCTGGCCGACCCGGACAGCACGCGCTGGATCGGCGACGGCCAACCGCTGGACCGCACCAACGCCTGGCGTTCGCTGGCGATGCTGCTGGGCCACTGGCAGCTGCGCGGCTGCGGCATGTGGGCGCTGGAGCTGAAGGGCAGCGGCGACTTCATCGGCCGCGCCGGCCTGATGTACCCCGACGGCTGGCCCGACCTGGAAATGGGCTGGATGCTGAAGCCCGGGCACCGCCACCACGGCTACGCCACCGAGGCGGGCGAGGCCGTGCTCGGGTTCGCCTGGAACCACCTGCATGCCCAGCGCGTGATCAGCCTGGTGCGGGTCGGCAACGAAGCCTCCGACCGGGTGGCCGAACGGCTCGGCGGGGAACACATCGAGGACATGGACTTCTACGGCAGCCACAGCCACGTGTTCGCCTACTACCCGCCGCATCGCGAGCATCGCCGCGCCTACGGCTGAGTCGCGGACGACCGCGACGGCGGAGCCTCACAGCGGCTGCGGCATCCCGCCGACGCGCCGGCCCGACGACAGCGAGCGCGCCACCTCGACCAGCGCATACCCGCGCCAAGCAGCCTCATGCAGCCGCTGCTGTACGTGGACGCGCGGGGCCTGGTCGCGCGGCCAGGCGAAGTCGACTTCAGCGATCGTCGCGGGTCCAGATCGCGTCGTCTTCTTCGCGCACGGGGAAGCTGGCGATCGGCTCGTACGCCGGCGGTTTCGTCACCGCACCGGTGCGTAGGTCGAAGCGCGCGCCGTGACGCGGGCACTCCACCTCGAAGCCGAACACCTCGCCGCCAGCCAGGTCGCCGCCGTCGTGGGTGCAGATGTCCTCGACCGCGTACAGCGCGCCGTCGAGGTTGTACACGGCGATCGGGGTGTCGCCATCCCACACCACCTTGTATTCGCCCGGCAGGAAGTCGCCGCGGGTGCCGACCCGGACCCATCCGTTCACGCGGCGACCCCGTCGAAATCCTTGCGCAGCACCTCGAAGCGCAGGTCGGCGCGGCGCGGGATGCCGAAGCGCTCGTCGCCGTACGGGAACGGCTGGTACTCGCCGGTGCGCCGATAACCGCGGCGGCCGTACCAGGCGATCAACTCCTCGCGCTGCACGATCACCGTCATGCGCATCGCGCGGCAATGCCACTCCCCGCGCGCGATCCGCTCCGCCTCGGCCAGCACCTGCCTGCCCAGCCCGCTGCCCTGTCCGGCCGGGTCGACCGCGAACATGCCGAAATAGCCGTTGTCGCCCTGGTGCTCGACATGGCAACTGGCCACGAGCCGGCCGTCGCGTTCGGCCAGCAGGATGCGGCTGCCGGGGCGCTCGATCAGCCCGCGCACGTCAGCCGCATCGGTGCGCTGGCCGTCGAGCAGGTGCGACTCGGTGGTCCAGCCGCGCCGGCCGGATTCGCCGCGATACGCGGATTCGACCAGGGCCACGATGGCATCGACATCGGCGTGGGTCGCCACGCGGAAAACAGGGAGGGTCTGTGTGTTCATCGTCGCGATGATAGTGCGTCGCCCGGCGGGCCCACCATGACCTGGAGCAGGCAGCCCGGGCGTGACCTTCGACACTGTGCAGCTCCCTGCCCTCCTGCCTAGCCTGCGGGGTTCGCAATATATTGCGACGCCTGCCCATCACCGGACGCATGCGTCCCCGACCCGAAGGAAACCACCCATGAAGCACCGTTGCATGCAGCCGCTGGCATTCGCCCTGGCGATGACGCTGGGCGGCAGCGCGCTCGCCGCCTCCACTGCCTTCGACGTGAACGAGCTGGACAGCTCGATCAAGGCCTGCACCGACTTCAACGGCTTCGTCAACGCGAAGTGGGTGGCCGCCAACCCGATTCCCGCCGACCGCACGCGCTGGGGTTCGTTCGACGCGCTGCGCGAGGACAGCCTCAACGTGCAGCACACGATCGTGGAGAAAGCCGCGCGCCAAGCGGCCGTCGCCAAGGCGGGTTCGATCGAGCAGAAGATCGGCTACCTGTACGCCTCCGGCATGGATGAAGCAGCCATCGAGCGGGCCGGCTTCGATCCGGTCAAACCGCAGCTGGCGCGCATCCGCGGGCTGAAGAACCGCGCCGACGTGGTGGCCTACATCCGCGACAGCTACGCCCGCGGCGAGCCGGTGCTGTTCCGCTTCTCCGGCAACGCCGACTTCAAGGATTCCAACCGGCAGATCGCCTACGCCGGCCAGGGCGGCCTCGGCCTGCCCACCGTCGACTACTACAGCAAGGGCGACTACGCGAAGATCCGCACCGCCTACGTGGCGCACATCGCGAAGCTGCTCGAACTGACCGGCGTCGGCGCCGCCGACGCGCAGCAGCAGGCCAGATCGGTGCTGGCGTTCGAAACCCGCCTCGCTGCCGTGTCGCTGCCTCCGGTGGACATGCGCAACCCGCAAAACCGTTACCACTACGTCAGCCTCGCCGAGGCCGACAAGGTAACGCCGGACTTCGACTGGGCCGCATTCTTCAAGGCGCAGGGCGCCGACGTGAGGGGCGGTTTCTCGCTGTCGCAGCCGAAGTTCTTCGCCGAGGTGCAGAAGATGCTGGGCGACGTGCCGCTGACGCAATGGCAGGCCTACCTGCGCTACCACGCGATCGCCAACGCGGCGCCGTACCTGTCCGCGCCGTTCCAGCAGGAGGACTTCGCGTTCAACGCGCAGACCCTGAACGGCCAGAAGGAGATGAAGCCACGCTGGAAGCGCGTGCTCGACGCTACCAACGACGGCATGGGCATGGCGCTGGGCCAGCTGTACGTGGCCGACCATTTCTCGCCGGCGTCGAAGCAGCGCGCCGAGGAACTGGTGGCCAACCTCAGCGCGGCCTTCCGCACGCGCATCGAACAGCTCGAATGGATGAGCGACGAGACCAGGCAGAAGGCGCTGCAGAAGTGGGCGACCTTCGTGCCGAAGATCGGCTACCCCGACAAGTGGCGCGACTGGTCCGGCCTCACGCTGACGCCGGACAACTACTTCGGCAACGTGCAGGCGGCGAACAAGTTCAACTACGACTACGCCATCGCCAAGATCGGCAAACCGGTCGACCGCACCGAATGGGGCATGACCCCGCAGACGGTGAACGCCTACTACAGCGCGCAGAAGAACGAGATCGTGTTCCCGGCCGCGATCCTGCAGCCGCCGTTCTTCGACGCCAACGCGGACGACGCGATCAACTACGGCGGCATCGGCGCGGTGATCGGCCACGAGATGGGCCACGGCTACGACGACCAGGGCAGCAAGTTCGACGCCGGCGGCAACAACGTCAACTGGTGGACCGCGGCCGACCTCACGGCGTTCGAGGCGCGCACCGCGAAGCTCGGCGCGCAGTTCGACGGCTACGAGGCGCTGCCCGGCAAGCACGTCAACGGCCAGCTCACCATGGGCGAGAACATCGGCGACCTGGGTGGCCTCAACGCGGCGTACACCGCGCTGCAGATGGCGCTGGCGAAAAACCCGGCCGAGGCCGGGCGCAAGATCGACGGCTACACCCAGGACCAGCGTTTCTTCCTCAACTGGGCGCGCGTGTGGCGCGGCAACATCCGCCCGGAGGCGCAGCTGACCCTGCTCAACACCGATCCGCATGCGCCGGCGCAGTTCCGCGCGATCGGCGCGCCGTCGAACATGCCCGAGTTCGCCCGGGCGTTCCGCTGCAAGGCGGGCGACGCGATGGTGCGCGACGGCGCGAAGCAGGTGAGGATCTGGTAAGAGCAGCGCCATAGGGCGGGCACGGCCCGCCCTGCTTGCTCCTCGCATCAAAGCCGGCGGGCACGACCCCGCCCTACCGGAGCCGGGCGGTCATGCCGCCGGCGACTGCCTGCCCGCTTCGTAGACTTTCAGGTGGGCATACACGGTCGCCAGCAGCGAGCGCCCGTCGAGCGGCTGCCCGGCACGCGCCAGCATGTCGCCGATCACGTGATCGGCCTCGATCGGGTAGCCGTGCCGCAGGTCGCGCAGCATCGAGGCGGTCAGCGTGGAGCCGGCCTCGGTCAACACGCTGCGGGCGCGCTGCAGGGTCTGCTCGCCCGGTGCATGGCCGGAGCGCTCCGCCACCGCGCGGCAATCCTCCAGCAGGTCCAGCACCGCCGCGGTGCCGCCCGGCGCGGCCACGATCTCGCCGATCGAGCCGCGCATCAGGCAGGTGATTCCGGCCAGCGAGGCAAGGAAGATCCACTTGTCCCACATGTCCTGCAGGACCGTGCCGCTCGGGCGCGCGTCGAAACCCGCACCGGAAAAAGCCTCGGTGATCCGCCGCATGCGCGTTGACGCGCTGCCGTCGCGCTCGCCGAAGGTGAGGCTGTGCGACTGGTTGAGATGCCGCACCACGCCCTGCCCGTCGAGCGTGGCGGCGATCACGCACTGCCCGCCCAGCACGTGCGACGCGCCGAAGCGCGCATCCAGCAGGTCGAGCTGGCGCATGCCGTTGAGCAGCGGCAGGATCGTGGTGTCCGGCCCCACCGCCGGCGCGATGTCGGCCATCGCCTGTTCCAGGCTGTACGCCTTGCAGTTCAGCAGGATCAGGTCGTACGGCCCATGCAGCCCGCCGGCCTGCACCGTCGGCGGCGACGGCAGGTCGGCGTCGCCGGTGACGCTGCGGATCGACAGGCCGTACTGCGCCAGTTGCCTCGCACGTTTTTCGCGCACCAGGAAGGTCACGTCGCGCCCGTGCTGCAACAGGCGCCCGCCGAAATAGCCGCCGGTGGCGCCGGCGCCAACGATCAGAATACGCATATCAATTTCCCGTCGGTGCGGCATCCGCCGCCGTCAGCATGCTTGCCACCTGGGCGTCCTTCTCGCGCCACAGCGTGTTCACCCACAACTTGACGCGTCCGCGAAACGCCGCGTCCTCGTCGTAATCGCCGAGCAACCCGGCCTCGATCGCCCGTTCTCGCACGTGCACGCGGATATCGTGCACGCGACCGGCGATGAGATCCGCCATCGTGCAGCGGCCTTCCGGATAGACGATGGTGACGTCGAGGATGGCGTGCAGCGCATCGCCCATCGCGTCGAGCACGAAGGCCAGGCCGCCGGCTTTCGGCCGCAGCAGGTAGCGGTAGGGCGAGGACTGCGCAGCGTGCTTGGCCGGCGTGAAGCGGGTGCCTTCGACGAAATTCATCACCGACACCGGCATGTGGCGGAATTTTTCGCAGGCCCGGCGGGTGGCCTCGCGGTCCTTGCCCTGCAGTTCCGGATGCTTCAGCAGGGTTTCCCGCGAGTAGCGCTTCATGAACGGGAAATCCAGCGCCCACCAGGCAGGCCCCAGCAGCGGCACCCAGATCAGCTGCTGCTTGAGGAAGAAACGCAGGAACGGGATGCGCCGGTTGAACACCCGCTGCAGCACCGGAATGTCCACCCAGCTCTGGTGGTTGCACAGCACCAGGTAGTTGCCGTCGCGACGCAGCCCCGCCAGCCCTTCGATCCGCCAGCGGATGCGGGTGAACAGGTCGAACAGCAGATTGTTGACCCCGATCCAGCTCTCCGCGATGCACACCAGCAGGCGCGAGCAGGCCTGCCGGATCGCCGGCACCGGCACGACCAGCTTGACCAGGGTGAAGGCGAACAGCGGCAACACGTGCAGCACGATGTTGCCGGCGAGCAGCAGCAACGCCAGCGGAATGCGGATCAGGCCGGGGAGCTTGGCGAGCATGGGATCGGAGGCGGCGGTGGGAGCGGGAAGCATAATGCCGGCGGCAGCGGCAAGGCCATGCGACCTTCCGACGCTTCACAGCAGCAGCTTGCGCACCTTGAGCAGGGCCACGATGAACGCATCGATCTCCTCGCGGGTGTTGTAGAACGCCAGCGAGACGCGCAGCGTGGCCGGCACGTCGTAGAACTGCATCAGCGGATGCGCGCAGTGGTGGCCGGAGCGCACGGCGACGCCCTGCAGGTCGAGCAGCGTGGCCAGGTCGGTGGCCTGGGCGCCTTCCAGCAGGAACGAGATCACCGGTTCCTTCTGCGCCGCCTCGCCGATGATGCGCAGGCCGGGGATCTCGCGCAGGCGCTCGGTGGCGTAATGCAGCAGCTGCTGCTCCCATGCATGGATCGCCTCGAAGCCCACCGACTCGTAGTAGTCGACCGCGGCCGACAACCCGGCGAAGCCGGCGATGTTCGGCGTGCCGGCCTCGAACTTGTGCGGCGGCGCGGCGAAGGTGGTGCCGCTGAAGCGCACCTCGCGGATCATCTCGCCGCCGCCGAAGAACGGCGGCATCGCCTCCAGGTGCTCGCGCTTCGCCCACAACGCGCCGGTGCCGGTGGGGGCGAGCATCTTGTGCCCGGTGACCGCATAGAAATCGCAGCCCAGCGCCTGCACGTCGACCGGCCGGTGCGGCGCCGCCTGCGAGCCGTCGACCAGCAGCGCGATGCCACGCTTCCTGCACTCGCGCGCGATCTCGCGCACCGGGTTGACCGTGCCCAGCACATTGGAGACGTGGGTGACGCAGGCCAGTTTCACCTCCGGCGTCAGCATCTCGACGTACTTCTCCACGATCAGCTCGCCGCGCTCGTCGATCGGCGCGGCCTTCACCGTGGCACCGCTGCGCGCGGCGACCAGTTGCCACGGCACGATGTTGGCGTGGTGCTCCATCACCGTGGTGAGGATGCTGTCGCCGGGCTTCAGCTGCGGCAGTGCGTAACTGTAGGCGACCAGGTTGATCGAGTGGGTGGTGCCGGAGGTGAGGATCACCTCGTTGCGGGACGGCGCGTTGATGAAGCGTGCCAGCTTGTCGCGCGAGCCCTCGTAGGCGGCGGTGGCCTCCTCGCCCAGCTGATGCACCGCCCGCGCCACGTTCGCATTGTGTTCGCGGTAGTGGTTGTCCACCGCCTCGATCACCGACAGCGGCTTCTGGCTGGTGTTGGCATTGTCCAGATACACCAGCGGCTTGCCGTGCACGGAGCGCGCCAGCAAAGGGAAGTCCGCGCGGATGCGCTGGACGTCGAAGACGGTGGGAGTGCTGGCTGTGGTGTTCATTCGAGGGAATCCGGTTGGCTCCTCCCCTGCTTGCCCCAAAGGGACTTCCTTCGGTCGCAGGAGAGGGTTGGAGAGGGGTTCGCTCTTGATCTTCAGATCACAAGCCACCCCCTCCCTGCCTCCCCCTGCAAGCAGGGGGAGGAGATAAGGGCATCAGGCGGGCAGCTGGGCGATCAGCAGGCCCGACAGGTGCTCGCGCAGCGCCGCGTTCGGCAGGTCGTCCAGCATCGCGCGGCAGAACGCGGCGGTCAGCAGCGCGCGCGCCTCGCCCAGCGGGATGCCGCGCGAACGCAGGTAGAACAACGAGCGTTCATCGAGCTGGCCCACGGTGGCGCCGTGCGCGGCCTTCACTTCGTCGGCGTAGATTTCCAGTTCCGGCTTGGTGTCGATCTCCGCAGCGGGCGACAGCAACAGGTTCTTGTTGCTCAGGTTGGCATCGCTGCCGTCGGCGCCGGGCGCCACCACGATCGCGCCGCGGAACACGCCCCGCGCACGGTCGCCGGCCACGCCGCGCCAGTGCGAGCTGGAGGTGGTATCCAGCGCCTGGTGGCGGATCGCCAGCTGGGTATCGATGTGCTGGCGCCCGTGCGGCATGAACACACCGCGGGTATGGAACTGCGCACCGTCGCCGACCAGCTCCGCCCGCAGATCGTGGCGTACCAGTGCGCCGCCAAGTTCCAGCACGTGCAGCGTCGCCTGCGCCCGCGCGTGCAGGCGCAGGCCGCTGCGGCGGATCAGGTTGGCGCCGGCGGCGGCATCCTGCAGCACCACATGCCGCAGGCGGGCGTGGTCGCCCAGCTCGATGTCGCTGACCAGGGTGGCCAGCTGGGCCTGCTCGCCAAGGCTCACATGCTGCTCGACCAGGTCCAGTTCGGCACCCTCGCCCAGCTCGATCACGTTGCGCGCGTGCCAGGCCAGCTCGGCGTCGGCAGCCGCGCCCACGAAGACGAGCCGCACCGGCGCGCTGCTCTTCGCATGGGCGGCAACCCGCAGCACCACGCCGTCGGCGGCGCGGGCTGCATTGATCTGCGCGAACGCGTCGCCGGCCTCGCGGCCTTGTCCGACCAGGGCCGGCCGCGACAGCGCAAAACGCAGCGGTTCCGCGTCACCGCGCAGCGCCTGCGACAGCGGCTGCAGCGAAACCCCCGCGGGCAGCGCGTCGAGCGCCGACAGGTCGGCGCGGAACACCCCGTTGACGAAGACCAGCCGCGGCCCCTCCACGCCGGGCAAGGCGAACGTCGCGGCCTCGACCTCGCGGGCGGCGGCGGCCGCGTCGCCGTCGGCGAAGCGGCGCTGGGCGAGGCCGCGCAACGCGGTGTACTTCCACGCCTCGATCCGCGTGTCGGGCAGACCGCCGGCGGCGAATGCGGCACGATGCTCGCGCCGTGCCGCCTCCAGCCACGCAGGGCCGCCGGCTGGCAGCGGCGCCGCGAGCAGCGATTCGGCCAACGGCAGCGGTGCCGGCTGGTTCATGCCACGGCTCCCGCCGGACGGCTTTCGCCGATCCCGGCATAGCCATGCTGCTCCAGCTTCAGCGCCAGCGACTTGTCGCCGCTCTCGACGATGCGGCCGCCGGCCAGCACATGCACGAAATCCGGCACCACGTAATCGAGCAGGCGCTGGTAGTGGGTGATCATCAGGAACGCGCGATCCGGCGAGCGCAGCGTATTGACGCCCTGCGCCACCTGCTTCAGCGCGTCGATGTCGAGGCCCGAGTCGGTCTCGTCGAGGATCGCCAGCTGCGGTTCCAGCACCGCCATCTGGAAGATCTCGTTGCGTTTCTTCTCGCCGCCGGAGAAGCCCTCGTTGACCGCTCGATGCAGCAGCTCGTCGGAAATCTGCATCACCTTCAGCTTCTCGCGCACCAGCTTTAGGAACTGCATGGAATCCAGTTCCTTCTCGCCGCGCCGCTTGCGCTGCGCATTCAGCGCCGCGCGCAGGAAATAGGTGTTGTTGACGCCGGGAATCTCCACCGGGTACTGGAACGCCAGGAACACGCCGGCGGCGGCACGCGCCTCCGGTTCCAGCGCCAGCAGGTCGATGCCGTTGTAGGTCACCGTGCCGGCGGTCACCTCGTAGCCCTCGCGGCCGGACAACACGTTGCCCAGTGTGGACTTGCCGGCGCCGTTCGGCCCCATGATCGCGTGCACCTCGCCCGCGTTCACGGTGAGGCTGAGCCCCTTGAGGATTTCCTTGCCCTCGACGCGGGCGTGGAGGTTTTCGATTTTGAGCATGGTTGTTCCTAGTTTCTTTAGCCCCTCTCCCATCGGGAGAGGGGTTGGGGTGAGGGTACGGGACTTGCGCAAACTTCCTTTCAAACCCCGTACCCTCATCCGCCCTGCGGGCACCTTCTCCCGGAGGGAGAAGGAAAAGCATCAGCCGACAGCGCCTTCGAGGCTCACCTCCAGCAGTTTCTTCGCCTCCACCGCGAACTCCATCGGCAGTTCGCGGAAGACCTGCTTGCAGAAGCCGTCGACGATCATCGACACGGCGTCTTCCTGGCCGATGCCGCGACTGCGGCAATAGAACATCTGCTCGTCGGAGATCTTCGAGGTGGTGGCCTCGTGCTCGACGATCGCCGTGGGGTTCTTCACCTCCATGTACGGAAAGGTGTGCGCGCCGCACTGCTTGCCGATCAGCAGGCTGTCGCACTGGGTATAGTTGCGCGCGCCCTCGGCGCCCTTCTCCATCTTCACCAGGCCGCGGTAACTGTTGGAGCTGCGCCCGGCACTGATGCCCTTGGAGACGATCTTCGACTTGGTGAACTTGCCGAGGTGGATCATCTTGGTGCCGGTATCGGCCTGCTGGAAGTGGTGGGTCAGCGCCACCGAGTAGAACTCGCCCACCGAGCGGTCGCCGCGCAGCACCACGGAAGGATATTTCCAGGTGATCGCCGAGCCGGTTTCCACCTGGGTCCAGGAAATCTTGGAATCGTCGCCGCGGCAGTCGCCGCGCTTGGTGACGAAGTTGTAGATGCCGCCGACGCCGTTCTCGTCGCCGGGGTACCAGTTCTGCACGGTGGAGTACTTGATCTGCGCACCTTCCAGCGCCACCAGCTCGACCACCGCCGCGTGCAGCTGGTTCTCGTCGCGCTTCGGCGCGGTGCAGCCTTCGAGGTAGGAGACGTGGGCGCCTTCCTCGGCCACGATCAGGGTGCGCTCGAACTGGCCGGTGTTCTGCGCATTGATGCGGAAGTAGGTGGAAAGCTCCATCGGGCAGCGCACGCCCTTCGGGATGAACACGAAGCTGCCATCGGAAAACACCGCCGAGTTCAGCGCGGCGAAGAAGTTGTCGCCGGTGGGCACCACGCTGCCCAGGTACTTCTGCACCAGCTCCGGGTACTCGCGGATCGCCTCGCTCATCGAGCAGAACAGCACGCCGGCGTCGGCCAGCTGCTTGCGGAAGGTGGTGCCGACCGAGACCGAGTCGAACACCGCATCCACCGCCACGCCGGCCAGCGCGGCGCGCTCATGCAGCGGCACGCCGAGCTTCTCGTAGGTTTCCAGCAGCGCGGGGTCGACCTCGTCCAGCGACTTGGGCTGCTTCTTGGGCGCGGCGTAGTAGCTGATCGCCTGGTAGTCGATCGGGTCGATGTTGAGCTTGGCCCAGTCCGGTTTCGGCATGGTCAGCCAGTGGCGGTAGGCTCCAAGCCGCCACTCGGTCATCCATTCCGGCTCGCGCTTGACCGCGGACAGCGCGCGGATGGTGTCTTCGTCCAGGCCCGGCGGCAGGCCGGTCATCTCGATCTGGGTGACGAAGCCGGCGCTGTAGCTGCGACCCAGCGCTTCGGCCACGCCGGCGTTGTCGCGCAACGCGGTGGCGGTGCTGCCTTCGTTGATCATGGTGTCGTTCATTCGGTGGTGATCCGTCCGGCCTTCGCCGGCATCGCGATCTCGCTCACGGCCACGGCGGCAATCCGCCGCGGCGGCCGCGGTTGCGGCTTGAGCATGTCGGCCAGGCTGACCGCGCGCAGCGCGTTTTCCAGCACGTTGTTGATCAGTTGCCAGCTGCCGCGCACGCCGCACTGGGATTCACGGTCGCACTGGCCCTCGGCCACGCTGCACTCGGTCATGCCGATCGGGCCTTCCAGCGCCTCGACGATCTCGGCCAGCGAAATACCGCTGGCCGGTCGCGCCAGCCGGTAGCCGCCGTTGACCCCACGGAACGATTCGACCAGGCCGGCGTGGCCCAGTGCCTTCAGCAGCTTGCTCACGGTGGGCAGTTCCAGCCGCGACTCGTCGGCGATCTGCACCGCGCTGAGCACCTCGCTGGGGTGCGCAGCGATGCAGGTCATCACCACGGTGGCGTAATCGGTCAGTCGGCTGACGCGGAGCATGAGGAAGGCTCGGGCTGGCGCATTTGAATCGGTACTAAAATGGTACTGATTCATCGCCGCGAGGTCAACGCCGTCGTGCGCCATCGCCTCGCCAGCGTGGCGGCGGCTCGTTAAGCTGGCGCGGTTCCGCCATCGATGGTTGCCATGATTTCCACGCCCGACCGCGCCACCGCCCGCCTCGCCTGGACCCGCCGCGCGCTCGACGACGAGGCGCTGACGCTGGAGCCCGCCTCGGCCGACGCCAGTTTCCGCAGCTACTGGCGCACCCGCCACCACGGCCACAGCTGGATCGTGATGGATTCGCCGCCGGCGCAGGAGGACCCGCGACCATGGCTGGCGATCGGCGCGCGGCTGGCCGCCGCCGGCCTGCACGTGCCGAAGGTGGCGGCGCAGGATCTGCAGCAGGGCTTCCTGCTGATCGAGGATCTGGGTTCGCGGCTGTACCTCACCGAGTTGAACGAGGCGAATGCGGACAAGCTTTATGGCGACGCGATGGATGCGCTGCTCGCGATGCAGACGAAGGTGGCCTGCGAGGACCTGCCGCCGTTCGACCACACGGTGTTGGTGAACGGGCTGGAAGTAATGCCGACGTGGTTCCTCGAACGCCACCTCGGCCACACGCCCAGCTGCGAAGAGTGGGACGTGCTGGAAGCGGCGTTCGACGTGATCATCCGCAATGCGCTGGCGCAGCCGCGCTGCTTCGTGCACCGCGATTACCACAGTCGCAATCTGCTTGCGGTCGGCGAGAACAACCCGGGGATCATTGACTTCCAGGGCGCGCTGCACGGCCCGCTCGCCTACGACCTCGCCTCGCTGCTGCGCGACGCCTACATCGCGTGGCCGCGCGACCGCGTGGAAGGCTGGGTGGAGTTCTACCGGCTGCGCCTGCGGCAGGCCGGCATGATCGGCGCGGAAATCGACACGGCGCGCTTCCTGCGCTGGTTCGACCTCACCGGCCTGCACCGCCACGTGCGCGTGCTGGGCCAGTTCTACCGGCTGTGGTATCGCGACGGCAAACCGGGCTACCTGAAGGACGTGCCGCAGGTGTACCGCTACGTGGTCGAGGTGGCGCGCAGCTACCCCGAGCTGGCCGACTTTGCCGCGCTGCTGGAACGCCACGCGCAGGGGCGCGACCTCACGCAGGTGGCCGCATGAGGCACGCGCTGATCTTCGCCGCCGGCCTGGGCGAACGCATGCGCCCGCTGACCGGGCACACGCCCAAGCCGCTGCTCCACGTTGGCGGCAAGCCGCTGATCGCGTGGCACCTGGAAAAGCTCGCCGCAGCCGGCGTGCACTACGTGGTGATCAATACCTCGCACCTGGCCGAGCAGTTCCCTGCCACGCTGGGCGACGGCTCGCGCTGGGGCCTGCGCATCCGCTACGCCTACGAAGGCCCGACGCCGCTGGAAACCGGCGGCGGCATGCTCAACGCGCTGCCGCTGCTGGGGCCAGAGCCGTTCCTGGCGGTGAGCGGCGACGTGTGGTGCGACGCCGACTACGCCGCCCTGCCCGCCGAGCCGCGAGGCCTCGCGCACCTGCTGCTGACCGACAATCCCGAGCATCACCCGCACGGCGATTTCCGGCTGGACGCCGAAGGCCGCCTGCACGACGACGGCGAACCCCGGCTCACCTACAGCGGCATCGGCGTGTTCCGCCGCGAGTTGCTGGACGGCTGGCGCGAGGCGGTCGGCGCTGCGCCGGGCGCCGACGCGAAACCGCCGCGTTTCAAGCTGCGGCCGCTGCTGGAAGCGGCGATGGCCACCACGAAGGTAGACGGCTCGCACCATCGAGGCGCATGGACCGACGTCGGCACGCCAGCGCGGCTGGCCGAGCTGGAATCCGCGCTGCGCGGATAGCGCGTGAACGATCGGGATAAAAAAACGGCCCGGTGGAGACCGGGCCGTTTTCGTTTCGTTTGGGGTACCCCTCTGCCCTTCGGGCATCTCCCCTGCGAGCAGGGGAGAAAATATTGGAATCGCCCGCCTTGCGGGCGATGGTTGCTCATGGACGCCGGGCCAGCTCGGGGTTGTCGCGGGTGACCGGCATCAGATCCTTCTTCGACACGCCCAGCCACAGCAGGATCGGACTGGCTACGAAGATCGAGGACAGCGTGCCGACCACGATGCCGATCAGCATGGTGATGGCGAAGCCGTGCACCGCGGTGCCGCCGAAGAAATACAGCGCGCCCATGGTGATGCCGGTGAACAGCGAGGTGATGATGGTTCGCGACAGCGTGTTGTTGATCGAGCGGTTGAGAATCTCCTCCGGCTCGGCCTTGCGCGCCAGCCGGAACAGCTCGCGGATGCGGTCGAACACCACCACCTTGTCGTTGATCGAGTAGCCGATCACCGCCAGCACCGAGGCCAGCACGGTCATGTCGAACTCGCGCTGCACCAGCGCCAGGATGCCCAGCGTCACCAGCGTGTCGTGCACCTCGGTGATCACCGCGGCGATCGCGAAGCGGCGCTCGAAGCGGACCCACAGGTAGGCCATGATGCCCAGGATCACGAACACCGCGGCCACCGTGCCGTCGCTGCGCAACTCCTGGCCCACCTGGGCGCTCACGTAGTCGCGGCTCTTCAGCCGCGCGTCCGGACGGGGTGCGTGCAGCACCTTGATCACGTCGGCGGCGATGCGGTCGAGGTTGAACTTGCCGGCGGCGTCGACGGCACCCGGATCGTCCTTCGGCTGCAGACGGATCGATACCTCGCGGGTACCGCCCAGGCTCTGCACCATCGCGTTGTGGATGCCGCCCTTGTCGAGCGCATCGCGCACCTCGGAGATTTCCACCGACTGGTCGTAGTCGATCACCATCGACACGCCACCGGTGAAGTCCAGGCCGTAGTTGAGTCCCTTGAATGCGATCAGCCCGACCGAGGCGACCATCAGGAAAATGGCGATGGCAATGGTGTACTTGCGCATCCCCAGGAAGTGGATGTTGCTGTCGTGATTGAAGATTTCCATGGGAGTTCCTTAGACCGACAGCGTCTTGAGCTTGCGATGGCCGTGGATCATCGCGGTGAACGCGTGGGTCAGCGTCACCGAGGTGAACAGCGAAGTCAGGATGCCGATCATCAGCGTCACGCCGAAGCCCTTGATCGCGCCGGTACCCATCGTGGTCAGCGCCAGCGCGGCGATCAGGTGGGTGACGTTGGCGTCGAGGATGGTCGACCAGGCCTTCTCGTAGCCGGCGCGGATCGCCGCGTGCGGGCTGGAGCCGTTGCGCAATTCCTCGCGCACGCGTTCGCAGATCAGCACGTTCGCGTCGATCGCCATGCCCAGGGTCAGCACGATGCCGGCCACGCCCGGCATGGTCAGGGTGACGCCGATCAGCGACATTACCGCCACCAGGATCACCAGGTTGAAGAACAGCGCGATGTCGGCGACCAGGCCGAACAGGTGGTAGTAGATCGCCGCCGCCAGCAGCACCAGCGCCAGGCCCAGCAACACCGCCTTGAAGCCCTTGTCGATGTTGTCCTGGCCAAGGCTGGCGCCGATCACGCCTTCCTCGACGATGTCCATCGGCGCCGCCAGCGCACCGCCCTTGAGCAGCAGCGCCAGGTCGGAGGCTTCCTTCGGGCTGCCCAGGCCGGTGGTCTGGAACTGCCTGCTGAAGGGGCTCTGGATGGTGGCGTCGTTGATCACCGTCTCGGTGACCTTGGGTACGCGCACCTCCTTGCCGTCGATCACCTTCGTCTCGTAGACCTGCTCCACGTACAGCACCGCCATCGGCTTGCCGACGTTGGCGTTGGTGAAGTCGCCCATCTTCTTGGCGCCGGCCGCGTTCAGGGTGACGTCGACCTTCGGCGTGCCGCTCTGCTGGTCGATGCCCGAGGAGGCATCCACCAGCTGGTTGCCGGTCACGATGATCTGCTTGCTCACCAGCAC
Source organism: Rhodanobacter sp. GW835-FHT13D09 (assembly GCF_058793995.1). Classification (NCBI taxonomy): domain Bacteria; kingdom Pseudomonadati; phylum Pseudomonadota; class Gammaproteobacteria; order Lysobacterales; family Rhodanobacteraceae; genus Rhodanobacter; species Rhodanobacter sp. GW835-FHT13D09. The sequence continues at coordinate 40,082 of NZ_JBXAGL010000014.1, forward strand.
CGGCCGGTTGTCGCCGCGCATGTGGTAGAGGTTGGCGTCCGGCGGGATGTTGCCGGTGCGCTCCGCTTCCACCGCGCGCGGGTCGCCGGGCTGGCCGATGCCGGGACGGTATTGCAGCGTGGCGACCGCACCGATCAGCTTCTTCGCCTCGGTCGGGTCCTGCACGCCGGCCAGCTCGACCACGATGCGGCTGTCGCCCTGCTGCTGGATCAGCGGTTCGGACACGCCCAGCGCGTTGATGCGGTTGCGCAGCGTGCCCAGGTTCTGGGTGATCGCGCTGCGCGACAGCTCGCGCAGTTTCTCCGGCTTGATCACCACGTTCAGCACGAAGCGGTCGCCGGTGCTGGCACCGGAGGACACCAGCAGGTCGGTGTATTCGTTGGCGATCGCATCGGACGCGGTGGAACGATCGTCGGCCGAGCGCAGGATCACCGCGATGCCCTGGCCGCCCGCGGCATTGCGGGTGACCGACTCGTAGCGGATGTTCTTGTCGCGCAGCAGCGCGCGGATGTCGTCCGCATAGCTGTTTTCCTGCTTCTCGATCGCGTCCTTCTGGTCGACCTGCATCAGGAAGTGCACGCCACCCTGCAGGTCCAGGCCCAGCGGCATCGCGCGGGCGCCGATCGCACCCAGCCAGCCCGGCACGTTGGACTGCAGCTTGAAGGCCACCGTGTAGCCGTCGCCCAGCGCGGCCTTGATCGTGTCGGCGCCGCTCTTCTGCACGTCGGAGTTGGCGAACGTGGCCAGCAGGTGGTCACCCTCCACGAACACCCTGGTGACCGCGATGTTCCTGGCGGTCAGCGCCGCACTCACCTTCTGCTGCACCGCCTGGTCGATCGGCGGCACATCGCGGTTGGCCGTGACCTGCACCGCCGGTACCGGGGGAAACGCATTCGGCAAGGCGTAGATGACGCCAAACAACATCACCAACGCGACCAGCGCGTATTTCCAGCGGGGAAAATCACTCATGATCCGGTCCTTTGCGATCGTCCGTGATCGCGAACGTCAAGAAGCGGCTATCCATGGCCGCAGTTTATTTTTACGATCGTCCGTGATCGCGAACGTCGAGAAGCGGCCATCCATGGCCGCACTATTCGAAAAAGCCTCGCCCCTGGACATCCCGGGCTTCAAGCGGACTTCAACGAGCCCTTGGGCAGCACCTGCTGGACCGCGGCCTTCTGCACCTTGACCTTCACGTTGGGCGCGATCTCGACCGTGATGAAGGTCTCGCCCACCTCGTCCACGCGCCCGGCGATACCGCCATTGGTGACCACCTCGTCGCCCTTGGCCAGCCCGGCGATCAGCGCGCGATGCTCCTTCTGCCGCTTCATCTGCGGGCGGATCATCATGAAATACATCAGGCCGAACAGCACCACCATCATGATGATCATGGACATGCCGCCACCGGCGGGTTGCGGAGCCGCGGCCTGGGCGATCACGGAAGAGATCGGAAAACTCATGGATTTATCTCGCAAGTTATGGCGCTGCCGGGAATTTCGGCTGAACGCCCGATAAAAGATTCTCGATTATGCCATGCACCCCCGGGCCATGCACGGCGGCGCCGGCTGGTCCCTGATGAGGGCAACCGCAGCCCGTTGCAAGGCCACTCCGACCCCGGCTCCACCCGCGCCTATGAAACCCCGGCACCCTGGCGGCGGGCGTAGAACTCCGCCACGAACGATTCCAGCGTGCGGCTGGCGATCGCCCCGCGCAGGCCGGCCATCAGGCGCTGGTAGTAGCGCAGGTTGTGCATGGTGGCGAGCTGGCTGCCCAGGATCTCGTTGCAGCGGTCGAGGTGGCGCAGGTAGGCGCGGCTGAAGCCGTAGCTGCAGGCGTAGCAGTCGCAGCCTTCCTCGATCACCCCGGTATCCGCGGCGTACTTCGCGTTGCGGATGCGCAACGTGCCCTCGGCGGTGAACAGGAAGCCGTTGCGGGCGTTGCGGGTGGGCATCACGCAGTCGAACATGTCGATGCCGCGGCGCACCGCCTCGACGATGTCCTCCGGCCGCCCCACGCCCATCAGGTAGCGCGGCTTGTCCGCCGGCAGCAATGGCACGGTGAAGTCCAGCGCATGGTTGCGCTCAGCCTCCGGCTCGCCCACGGCCAGGCCACCCACCGCATAGCCGTCGAAGCCGATGTCCACCAGGCCCGCCGCCGAGCGCCGGCGCAGGTTCTCGTAGACGCTGCCCTGCACGATGCCGAACAGCGCATTCGGATTCTTCAAATCGTCGAACGCGCGGCGCGAGCGCTCGGCCCAGCGCAGGCTGAGATCCATCGAATCAGCCGCCACCTTCTCCGTGGCCGGGTACGGCGTGCATTCGTCGAAGATCATCGCGATGTCCGAATCCAGCGTGGCCTGGATCTGCATCGACACTTCCGGCGACAGGAACACCTTCGAGCCGTCCACCGGCGAGGCGAAGGTCACGCCTTCCTCGGTGATCCTGCGCTTGTGCGCCAGCGAGAACACCTGGAAACCGCCCGAGTCGGTGAGGATCGGCTTGTCCCAGCCGATGAACCGGTGCAGCCCGCCGAACTTTTCGACGATCTCCAGCCCCGGACGGAGGAACAGGTGGAAGGTGTTGCCCAGGATGATCTCGGCGCCAATCTCGGTGACATCGCGCGGCGTCATCGCCTTGACCGAACCGTAGGTGCCCACCGGCATGAATGCCGGCGTCTCCACCGTGCCGCGGGCAAACGTGAGGCGGCCACGGCGGGCGGCGCCGTCGGTGGCGTGGAGGTCGAAGCGGAGGGAAGTCATCCGGGCATTATCGCGGGTTTGGCCCGCCACGCCCATCGCCACATCGTGGGTATGTCCCACCGTGCATGCGCACGTGTGTGTCGCTACGGAACCTCGAAACACCACCGTCATTCCCGCGAAAACGGGAATGACGGCAACAGGGCTGTTGTTCGAAACCCTCAGGCGCCGTGCGGCAGGATCAGCATGGCGTCGCCATACGAGAAGAAGCGGTAGCGCTGCTCGACCGCGTGGCGGTATGCGCCCAGCATGAACTCGCGCCCGGCCAGCGCCGACACCAGCATCAGCAGGGTCGATTGCGGCAGGTGGAAGTTGGTGATCAGGCCGTCGATGCTGGTGAAACGATACCCGGGGAAGATGAAGATCTGCGTCTCGCCGGCGAACGGATGCAGCTCGCCGTCCTTGCTGGCGCTTTCCAGCGCGCGCACCACGGTGGTGCCGACCGCGATCACCCGGCCGCCATTCGCGCGGGTGCGGCGGATCTGCCCGATCAGGTGCGCCCCGACGTTGAGCCACTCGCGGTGCATGTGGTGGTCTTGCAGGTCATCCACGCGCACCGGCTGGAACGTGCCGGCGCCCACATGCAGGGTGACGTAGCCGAATTCGACGCCGCGCTCGCGCAACCTGGCCAGGATCGCCTCGTCGAAATGCAGTCCGGCGGTGGGCGCCGCCACCGCGCCGGGCTCGCGCGCGAACACGGTCTGGTAGCGCTCCATGTCGCTGGCGTCGGCATGCCGCTCGATGTACGGCGGCAACGGCATCTCGCCCAGCTTCTGCAGCAGCTTCTCCAGCGGCTCCGGCGCCTCGAAACGCAGGCGGAAGAAGCTCTCGTCGCGGCCCAGCACCAGCGCCTGGCTGCCGTCGGCCAGCTCGATCCGCGCGCCCTCCTTCGGTTTCTTGCTCACTCCCAACTGCACCACCGCCTCGTGCGCGCCGGTGACCCGCTCGATCAGGATCTCCACCGCGCCACCGGTGTCCTTGCGCCCGTACAGTCGTGCCGGCAGCACGCGGGTGTCGTTGAACACCAGCAGATCGCCCGGCTGCAGGAAGTCGGGCAGTTCGCGGAACCGGCGGTCCTGCCGCGACTGCGCGGCTACGTCGAGCAGCAGCAGGCGGCTGGCCGAACGCTCGGGCAGCGGCGCCTGCGCGATCAGCTCGGGCGGCAGTTCGAAATCGAAATCGGACTTCTTCAAGGCGGTGCGGCCGGCGTCTGGAAACGGGCCATTATCCCGCAGCGCGCCGATGCCGGCGCAACCGCCTACAGCCAGCCCTTTTGCCGCGCCAGCCGATAGGCCTCGATGCGGTTGGCGACGCCGAGCTTGCCGATCGCCTCGGACAGGTAATTGCGCACGGTGCCGTGCGACAGGTTCAACTGCACGGCGATGTCACCGGCGGACTGGGCTTTGCCGGCATGCCAGTTCAACCGTGCCGGCGCAAGCGGCTGGCGGCCAGCAGCGGAGCCGACTTCACGCGGCCCAGCGACAGCGCCATCGCCAGCAGCAACAGGATCACGACGCCGGCGGCCGCCATCGCCATCAGCAGCTTGCCCAGCAGGTAGGCGCCGGGCGGCATCGGCAAGGCGCGCTTGAAGGTCAGCAGACCGCCGTCGCGCTCCAGCGCCAGCGACACGCCGAAACCGAACAGGCCCGGGCTCATCATGCCGAACACGCCGTAACTGGCCAGCAGGTAGCGTGCCGCGTCGGCGCCGTTCGCCTTCGCCATCAGCACGCCGAACAGCAGGTAGAACATCGCGGGGAACAGCATGACCGGCAGCATGAAGCCGGGCGCGCGCAGGTAGCGCAGGCATTCGCTGCGCGCCTCTTCGAGATAGGCGCCGAGCACCCGGCGGTGCGGCATGCCGACGGCAACTGCCGATGCGGTGATGGAACTGGCGGTTTGCATGTCAGGCAGCCTCGCGCTGGTCGGTGTCCGCGGCATCGCGGGTGAGTTCGGTGAACGCCTCGGCCAGGGGCCGGCGCGCTCCACTTCCAGCTCGCCGAGGGCGGGATCGGCGTCGAGCAGGCGGCGCACCACCGCCTCGGCCTGCGCGGTGGCGATGCGCCGGCGCGCCTCGATGCGCCGCGGGTCGAGTCCGAACAGTCCGGCGCGACCCGTGTCCGGGCGAATCAATCCCAGCAGCAGGCTGATGCTGGTGCTCTTGCCGGCACCGTTGGGGCCGAGCAGGGCGAGCAGTTCGCCGCGCCGCACGGCGAGGTCCACGCCATCCAGCGCGGCGAGTGGGCCGTAGCGCTTCACGGCGGCGGCGCGAGGCGGGCAACAGTGGTGTCGTTCATGCGGGTGTCTCCTCCTGCCGCACAGCCTGGGCAGCGCGCCGCATCGGCCCCTGTCGCCGCCGTCAACCATCACGGGTGACAGGTGTCATCCGCACGGCGGATCCCATCCCAAGCGCCTGATCGGCCGAGGCAAAACGCAGCAGCCATGGATCAGCCAGCCAGGCGCAGGGGGTACCGGGCAGGCCATGCCGCGGGTTATCCTCGGCATGCGTGGATGCGCCCTCAGCCGTCAAACCGGGCCGCGCGCCGCGGGAGCCGGGCTCCCCCACGCACTACACGTTGGCCTGCTTCGCGCTGGGTGCGAGGCGCCGGCGGATCTGAGGAGATAGCCATGGGTGTGATCAACCAGCTGCGCGAACTGCGCGAATTCGGCGGCAAGCCGCGGACCACCGGCCTCGACGACGCCAGCATCGAGCGCCTGGCGGCGAACGACCCCCTGCTGGGCCAGGCGATCGCCGAGGCGGTGACGCGACATCGCGAGCTGCGCGCGGAGCTGGCTGCGGCGGGCATGGGTGATTTCCTCAAGCTCGACGAAGCCGAGCAGTTGGCCCGGGCCCAGGCCGGTTTCGTCAACTTCTACCCGGACGACGCGATCAACCCGTACCTGCCGGCGGCCGCGCGCGGCCCGTGGATCGTCACCCTGAAGGGCGCCGTGGTGCACGACAACGGCGGCTACGGCATGCTCGGCTTCGGCCACAACGACCCGGCGATCCTGGCCGCGCTGGCCCGCCCGCAGGTGATGGCGAACGTGATGTCGCCCAGCGTGTCGCAGCTGCGCTTCACCGCGGCGCTGAACAAGGAGCTGGGCCGCAGCCGCGGCGGCAGCCCGTACACGCGCTACCTGTGCCTGAACTCCGGCTCGGAGTCGGTCTCGCTGGCCTGCCGCATCGCCGACGTCAACGCCAAGGCGATGACCGACACGGGCGCGCGCTACGCCGGCCGCACGATCAAGCGGCTGGCGGTGAAGGGCGCGTTCCACGGCCGCACCGAGGCGCCGGCGCTGTACTCCGATTCCAGCCGCAAGACCTACCAGCAGAACCTCGCCAGCTACCGCCACGAGGACACCCTGATCACCGTGGCGCCCTACGACGTGACGCAGCTGGAAGCGGCGTTCGCCGACGCCGACCGGCACGGCTGGTTCATCGAGGCGATGTTCCTGGAGCCGGTGATGGGCGAAGGCGACCCCGGCCGTGCGGTGACGCCGGAGTTCTACAAGGCCGCCCGCGCGCTGACCGAATCGCATGGCAGCCTGCTGCTGGTCGACTCGATCCAGGCCGGCCTGCGTGCGCACGGCGTGCTGTCGTTCGTGGACTACCCCGGCTTCGAGGGCCTGCCGCCGCCGGACATGGAAACCTTCTCCAAGGCGCTCAACGCCGGCCAGTATCCGCTGTCGGTGCTGGCCGCCGGCCAACGCGCCGCCGGGCTGTACCGCAAGGGCATCTACGGCAACACCATGACCGCCAACCCGCGCGCGCTGGACGTGGCGCTGGCCACGCTGGGCGAGCTCAGCGACGAGGTGCGCAGCAACATCCGCGAGCGCGGCAGGGAATTCGTCGACAAGCTCAACGCGCTGAAGAACGAGCTGGGCGGCCTGATCACCAAGGTGCAGGGCACCGGCCTGCTGTTCTCCTGCGAGCTGGCCCCGGAATACAAGTGCTACGGCGCCGGCTCCACCGAGGAATACATGCGCGAGCACGGCGTCGGCGTGATCCACGGCGGCACCAATTCGCTGCGCTTCACCCCGCACTTCAAGGTCACCAGCGCCGAGGTCGACCTGATCGTCGCCCACGTGCGCAAGGCGATGCTGGAAGGCCCGCGCAAGGCCAAGGCCAAGGCCGAGGCCGCCTGAGCGGAGACGGCTGCGGCGACGCTTGACACGTCGCCGCAGCTGAATACTTCGTGCATGTCAGGTTTCACCCACTCCCGCCATGGCGGCCTCCGGCATAGACTGTCCAGGCCGGTGCTTGCCGGTCACCTAGGGAGGGTTCAACGATGTCGATGTCACTTCGCCTGCTTGCCGCCAGTGCTGCCCTGGCTTTCGCCGGTGCCGCCTTCGCGGCCGCACCGCAAGCCAGCACCGCCGCTCCGGCCACCAAGGTCCACTCGGCGCAGCAGCAGCGCATGGTCGATTGCAACAAGCAGGCCACCGGCAAGAAAGGGGCCGAGCGCAAGACCTTCATGAGCACCTGCCTGAAGGGCGGCAGCACCGCCGCCGCGGCACCGGCCACCGCAGCGGCCGCCGCACCCGCGGCGAAACAGACCCAGCAGGAAAAGATGAAGACCTGCAACGCCGACGCCAAGACGAAGGCGCTCAAGGGGGCGGAGCGCAAGACCTTCATGAGCAGCTGTCTCAAGGGCGACGCAGCCACCACGCCGTAATACCTCAAGACCTCCTGCAACTCCGGCCCCGCCCACGTACGCCTGCCCATGCGTGCGCCGGCGGGGCCGCCTGGTTAAGCTTCCCGGGTGTCGCGCGCCTGCGCCGCCCGGGAAGACCGCCGCCATGAAGATCGTCGAAGTCCGCCATCCGCTGATCCAGCACAAGCTCGGGCTGATGCGCCGTGCCGGCGTCAGCACCAAGGACTTCCGCGAACTGGCGTCCGAGGTTGCCGCGCTGCTCACCTATGAAGCCACCAAGGACCTGGAAACGGCCGAAGAGCAGATCCAGGGCTGGGCCGGCCCGTTGCTGGTGCACCGGATCAAGGGCAAGAAGATCACTGTCGTGCCGATCCTGCGTGCCGGCCTGGGCATGCTGCCGGGCGTGCTCGACCTGATCCCCGCGGCCAAGGTCAGCGTGGTCGGCCTGCAGCGCGACGAGCACACGCTGAAGCCGACGACCTATTACGAGAAGCTCAGCGGCCGCATGGACGAACGCATCGCGCTGATCGTGGACCCGATGCTGGCCACCGCCGGCACCCTGGTCGCTACCGTCGACATGCTGAAGGCGGCCGGCTGCAAGCGCATCAAGGGACTGTTTCTGGTGGCCGCGCCGGAGGGCCTCCAGCGCATCGAGGCGGCGCATCCCGACATCGAGATCTATGTCGCCGCGATCGACGAACGCCTCAACGAGAACGGCTACATTCTGCCCGGCCTCGGCGACGCCGGCGACAAGATCTTCGGCACCAAGCAGTTGCCGGCGAACGACCGGCCGATACCAGCAGTGTAGGAGCCCGCTCGCCTCAGCGGCCGAAACGGTCGGTCGCCTCCACCAGCTCGTGCACGTTGCCGGGCTCGAACGCGGAATGGCCGGCGTCCTGCACGATGCGCAGGTCGGCCTCGGGCCACGCGCGATGCAGGTCCCAGGCGCTGCGCAGCGGACACACCACGTCGTAGCGACCCTGCACGATCACCGCCGGGATGTGGCGGATGCGCTCGACGTTGCGCAGCAGCTGGTCGTCGTGCTCGAAGAAGCCGCCGTTGACGAAGTAGTGGCATTCGATCCGCGCGAACGCCAGCGCGAACTCGTCCTCGCCGCTGGATTCGATGTGCGACTGGTCCTGCCACAGGTAGCTGGTGGCGCCCTCCCACATCGACCAGGCGCGCGCCGCGTCGGTGCGCGTCTTCGCGTCGGCGCTGGTCAGGCGGCGGTGGTAGGCGCTCATCAGGTCGCCGCGTTCCGCTTCGGGAATCGCCGCCAGGTAGGTCTCCCACGCATCCGGATAAAGCGCGTCGCAGCCTTTCTGGTAGAACCACTCCAGCTCCCAGCGGCGCAGCATGAAGATGCCGCGCAGCACCAGCTCGGTGACCTTGTCCGGATGCGTCTGCGCGTAGGCCAGCGCCAGCGTGGAGCCCCACGAGCCGCCGAACACCTGCCAGCGTTCGATGCCGAGGTGCGTGCGCACACGCTCGATGTCGGCGACCAGATCCCAGGTGGTGTTGTCGGTGAGCTCCGCATGCGGGGTGGACTTGCCGCAGCCGCGCTGGTCGAACAGCACGATGCGGTACACCGCCGGGTCGAAGAAGCGCCGGCACTTCGGACTGGTGCCGCCGCCCGGGCCGCCATGCAGGAACACCACCGGCTTGCCGCGCGGGTTGCCACTCTGCTCGTAGTACAGCGTGTGCAACGCCGAGACTGGCAGGAAGCCGCTGTCGAATGGCTCGATTTCGGGGTACAGCGAACGCAGCGGCGACGACGGCATGGCGGCTCCTTCGAACCATCAGACAAGCCGCCAAGCCTAGCACGGGCGCGGCTTCCGGGCCTTCAATCGGCCACGAACAGCTTGCCGGGGTTGAGGATGCCGTTGGGATCGAACACCTTGCGCACGCCCTGCATCAGCGCGATCTCCGCCGCGCTGCGGGTACTTTGCAGATAGGCCCGCTTGACCAGGCCGATGCCGTGCTCGGCCGAGATGCTGCCGCCATGGCGCTGCAGCGTCGCCGCCAGCAGCTTGGTGACGTGCTCGCACTGGGCGATGAACGCGTCCTCCGCCAGGCCATCCGGGCGCAGCACGTTGATATGCAGGTTGCCGTCGCCGATATGGCCGAACCAGACCACCTCGGCCTGCGGATACTCGCGCGCCAGCAGTGCCTGCATCTCGTGCAGGAACGCCGGCACCGCGCTGATTCGCACCGACACGTCATTCTTGTACGGCCGCCGCGGCGCCAGGCTCTCGGTAATGCCCTCGCGCAGCTGCCACAACGCGGCGGCCTGCGCCTCGCTCTGCGCGATCACGCCGTCGCTGACCCAGCCCTGCTCCAGCGCCTGCTCGAACGCGGCCAGCGCGGCCTCCTGCTGCCGCTCGTCGGCCGCGTCGAACTCGCACACCACGTAGTACGGATGATCGCCAGCGATGGCGCGCTGCGCGCCGTGGGCCAGCACATGCCGCAGCGCCACGTCGGTGAAGAACTCGAACGCCTGCAACGGCAGCCGCGCGCGGAACAGCGCGAACACCTGCATCAACGCATCCATGTCCGGCAGCGCCAGCAGCATCACCTGCGACGGCGGCGGCGGGTCGGTCAGCCTGAGCGTGGCCTCCACCACGATGCCCAGGGTGCCTTCCGAGCCGACCATCAGCTGGCGGAAGTCGTAGCCGCTGGAGTTCTTGATCAGGCCGCGGTTGAGTTCGAGCAATTCGCCGCCGCCGCTGACCACCTTCAGCCCGGCGATCCACTCGCGCGTGTTGCCGTAGCGGATCACCCGGATGCCGCCGGCATTGGTGGCGATGTTGCCGCCGATCGAGCACGAGCCGCGCGCCGCGAAGTCGACCGGGTAGATCAGGCCATGTTCGCGGGCGGCTTCATGCACGTGCTGCAGGATCATCCCGGGCTGCACGGTGAGCGTGCGGTCGACCGCGTTGAAGTCGAGCACCCGGTTCATCCGCTCCAGGCTCAGCACCAGCTCGCCGTTCGCCGCCACCGCGCCACCGGAAAGCCCGGTGCGGCCGCCCGAGGGCACGACGGCCACGCGATGCTCGTTGGCCCAGCGCACGATGCCCTGCACCTCCTCCACCGTGGCCGGCAACGCGATCGCCAGCGGCGCCGGCGTCCAGCGGCGGGTCCAGTCGCGACCGTAGTGCTCCAGGTCGCCTTGCCCGGTGAGCAGGCGCAATCCAGGCAAGCGGCGGGCGAGATCGTCCAGGGCGGCGCTCATGCAGTCTCCGGCGGCGTTATGCCATCAAGGGTCGTTCAGACGTCCAAACATTCTGTGCTGCGTTGCCGCAATTCTGTCATAGTATCAGCTCCATTCGCATCGGAGCCGCCATGAAGACCTCATTCCCACGGCAAGACATCAAGGTACTGCTGCTGGAGGGCGTGAGTCGCACCGCGGTGGAAACCTTCGAGCATGCCGGCTACAGCAGCATCGAGTACCACGAGAAATCGCTGCCCGAGGCAAAGCTGATCGAGCGCATCGCGGACGCCCACATCGTGGGCCTGCGCTCCCGCACCCAGCTCAACGCCGAGGTGCTGCGCCACGCCAAGCGGCTGATCGCCGCAGGCTGCTTCTGCATCGGCACCAACCAGGTCAACCTGCCCGAAGCGGAGCGGCTGGGCATTCCGGTGTTCAACGCGCCCTATTCCAACACGCGCAGCGTGGCCGAACTGGTAATCGCCGAGGCGATCATGCTGCTGCGCGGCATCCCGCAGAAGAGCGCGCAATGCCACCGCGGCGGCTGGAGCAAATCCGCCACGGGCAGCTACGAGGCGCGCGGCAAGGTGCTGGGCGTGATCGGCTACGGCCACATCGGCACCCAGGTGGGCGTGCTGGCCGAGAGCATGGGCATGCGGGTGATTTTCCACGACGTGGAAACCAAGCTGGCGCTGGGCAACGCCCACGCCGCCGCCGGCCTCCAGGACCTGCTGCAGCGCGCCGACGTGGTGACTCTGCACGTACCCGAAACGCCGGCCACGAAGCTGATGTTCGGTGCGCGCGAAATCGCCGTGATGCGCAAGGGCTCGGTGCTGATCAACGCCTCGCGCGGCAGCGTGGTCGACATCGACGCGCTGGCGGCGGCGTTGCGCGAAGGCCACCTGGCGGGTGCCGCGGTGGACGTGTTCCCGGTCGAGCCCAAGGGCAACGACGACCCGTTCGTATCGCCGCTGGTGGGCCTGGACAACGTGATCCTCACCCCGCATATCGGCGGCAGCACGTTGGAGGCGCAAGACAACATCGGCATCGAGGTGGCCAGCAAGCTGGTGCGCTACAGCGACAACGGCTCCACGCTGTCCGCGGTGAATTTCCCCGAGGTGTCGCTACCCGAGCACCCGCACAGCCGCCGCCTGCTGCACATCCACCGCAACGTGCCGGGCACGCTGTCGCGCATCAACGAACTGTTCTCGGCCGGCAACATCAATATCGACGCGCAGTTCCTGCAAACCGACAGCGAAGTCGGCTACGTGGTGATCGACGTCAGCGCCGACGAGGCCCAGGCCAACGACCTCAAGGCGAAGCTGGCGGCGATCCCGGGCACCTTGCGCAGCCGCGTCCTGTATTGAGGCAAACCGGTGGGTGACACGAGGGGCGCCAGCGCGCCCCTCGTGTCACCGCAAAAGCGCAGCCGGCCCCTGCTCAGTGGCCGATTTCCTTGCTGACCTGGTTTTCCTGCTGGTCCAGCGTCTTCTGCTCCTGCCGGGTGACGTGGCCATTGTTCTGGCTGGCCATGTCGCGCTCCTCCCGGCGGATCTGGCGATCGTCCTGATGCAACTTGGCCGCCTCGGCCTTGCTCATGTCGCCTTCCTTCACTTCGTCACGGATCCGCGCGTTCTGGTGATGCAGGCGGTCGTTGACCTGTTCGCGGCGCGGGTGGTGCTTCTGCCACTTCGTATCGACATCCTTTGCGGCGCACACGGTCGTGCCCGCGACAGCAACCAGCAGGGTGGCAATCAGCATGGACTGGATCTTCATGGATGTATCTCCGTCGGTCTCGGTTGGAATGACGGCCGCCGGTGCTGCCGGCGTCCGCGAGACGCATCCTACGGAGCCGATCCGGCAATCCACCAGTGGGTCGCACACCGGGGCCGCGCCTGCGGTTCAGATGCCTGCCCCCGGACTGAACGCAGGAATCCGCGGCGGGGCTTTCCTGTCAACCGGACCGGGCAGGCATGCGTGTCTGCCTGGTTCCACCGCGCTTGCCCACGGCCGCCTTCCCTGCCGGCGCCTCGTTCGCCGAGCCGGCACCATCGGCACCTGCAGGAGGAGATCCCTTGCGCGATCCGCTGGTCTTGCCTGAAGCATGGCGCTGCTGCAGGCGATGCTCCTCGCGAAACGCGTCCATATAGGCCTTCAGCTCGCTCCGCTTCCTCGCACTGGCGTCCGGCCCGGAAAGCCGGCCCTCGTCGATGCCCCGCAGCATCCGCTAGAACAGGTCGTAATCGTGGTAATCGCGGTAGGGCTTGAGGTCGAGATCCGCCGGCACCTTGACCAGACGCTCGTCGCCGATCGACTTCACGTACTTCTGCATGAAGCGGTCGTAGGCGGCCCAGGTGATCCGTTCGGCGTTCACCGCCGCCTCTTCGGCGCGGGTCGCGATCTGGTGCGCGTGCAGATAGTGCAGGCCCAACTGGTCGATCAGGGTCTTTTCCACCTCCTCGTGCAGGATCAGGAAGCGGTCCACCTCGACGGTGCGCCCGCGGAACATGAAGCTCTCCGGCAGATGGCGGTCGATGTAGATGGTCTTGCCATCCTTGCTGTAGCCGGCGAGGTAGGGAATGTCGTGCTCGCGGTCGAGCTTCTTCACCCGTCGCAGGATCGCGTCCAGCGCACGGTCCAGCATCAACGCCGAGACGTACCAGTCGGGGGCCTTCAGTTTCACGTGCGGGGCGCAGGGATGACAGCTGTTCGACGGCATGGCGGCATCTCCCGGAGGTGGAAATCTCCAGCCGGAGCCTACCCCACGGCACGCCTCGGATGCATCACTTCCCGACCGCATGCGGCACCGGGGCAAAAACAGGAAACGGCGCCGAGGCGCCGTTTCTGTCGAGTCTTCCGAATTGGTCGGGGCGGCCGGATTCGAACCGACGACCCTCTGCCCCCCAGGCAGATGCGCTACCAGGCTGCGCTACGCCCCGACGCTACGGCAAGCTGGTTAGTCTAGCAGCTTGTGACGGCGGTCCGGAAGTCAGCGGCGCAGCAGCGCCAGCACTTCCTCCAGCTCCATCCGCACCTGGCGCACGATCTGGTGCGACATGCTCGCCTCCATCCGCGCCTGCGGGCCTTCCAGCCGGGCGCGTGCACCGGTGATGGTGAACCCTTCGTCATACAGCAGCGAACGGATCTGGCGGATCATCAGCACGTCATGGCGTTGGTAATAGCGGCGGTTGCCGCGACGCTTGACCGGGTTGAGCGCAGGAAACTCCTGCTCCCAGTAGCGCAGCACGTGGGGTTTCACACCGCACAACTCGCCAACCTCACCGATGGTGAAGTAGCGCTTGGCCGGGATGGCAGGCAGTTCGGTGTTATTCCCTTGGTCCAGCATAGCCCTCGACCCTTACCTTGAGTTTCTGCCCAGGCCGGAACGTCACCACGCGCCGGGCGGAGATCGGGATCTCCTCGCCGGTCTTCGGGTTGCGCCCGGGCCGCTGGTTCTTCAGCCGCAGGTCGAAGTTGCCGAAACCGGACAGCTTCACCTGCTCGCCGCTTTCCAGGGCTTCGCGGACCACCTCGAAGTAGGCGTCCACGAATTCCTTCGCCTCGCGCTTGTTGAGGCCTACGTCGAGGAAAAGCCGCTCGGCCATTTCCGCCTTGGTCAGCGCCATCTCATCCTCGCAGCTTCGCCTTGCATGATTGCTCCAACGCGGCCATCGCTTCACGTACGCAATGGTCCGCGTCGTCGTCGGTAAGGGTGCGTGAAGCGTCCTGCAAAATCAAGCCCATAGCGAGGCTTTTTCGGCCTGCTTCGACTCCCTTGCCGCTGTAGCGGTCGAACAGGCGCAATTCCTTCAGCCGCTCGCCCAGCGTGCGGCGGACCACCTGCTCGATCTGTGACCAACTGACCGATTCCGGCAGGTCCACCGCGATGTCGCGGCGCACGGCGGGGAACCTTGGCACCGCTCGAACCTGCGGCAGGCGGCGCGCCAGCAGCGGCTCCAGCGCCAGTTCCAGCACGTGCACGTCGGGGCCAAGATCCAGCGCCCTGGCCAGTTGCGGGTGCAATGCCCCCAGATACCCCACCGTCACGCCATCGCGGGCCACCCGCGCGCCACGCCCCGGATGCAGCCAGCCCGGCAGGCCGTCGGCATGCACCGACCAGCGCTGCGGCTCGCCGCCCCAGGCGATCAGGGCATCCAGGTCGCCCTTGAGATCATGGAAATCCAGCGCCCGCGACGGCTCGCCCCACTGCTCGGCGCGGGCGCTGCCGCAGGCGGCGATGGCCAGACTGGTGGTTTCGACCGGGGGATCGCCGGCACCAAACACTCGCGCCAGCTCGAACAGGCGCACCCGCTCCTGCTGACGCGCGCGGTTGTGGCGCAATGCCTCGATCAGCCCCGGCAGCAGCGATGGCCGCATCACCGCCAGATCGGCCGACAACGGATTGGCCAGCGGCACCAGGTGCTCGGTGAAGCCCCAGGCCGCCAGCAGATCGGCCGCCACGAACGACAGGTTGACGGCTTCGTAGTAGTCGCGCGCAGCCAGTTGTTCGCGCAGCGCCAGTTCGCCGATACGCGCTTCCGGCTCGATCGCCAGGGTCAGCGCGCCGGCCGGAGCCGCCGTGGGAATGTTGTCGTAGCCGAAGATGCGCGCGACCTCCTCGATCAGGTCCTCCTCGCGTTCGATGTCGAAGCGGCTGCTCGGCGCGGTAATCCGCCAGCCGTCGGCGGTCGCCTCCACCCGCATGCCCAGCGCGGTGAAGATGCGCACCACTTCGGCATTATCCACGTCCGCGCCGAGCACGCGTTTCAGGCGCGCGCGACGCAGGGCGACCGGCGCCGGCTGCGGCAGGTCGGCCGGGTTCTCCGCCACCAGCACCGGCCCGGCGTGGCCGCCGGCGATCGCCAGCAGCAGTTCGGTGGCACGCTCCAGCGCACGCCGCGGCAACTCCGGATCGACGCCACGCTCGAAGCGGTGCGAGGCATCCGTATGCAGGCCCAGCTTGCGCGCGCGCCCCATGATCGCGGCGGGCGCGAAATGCGCGGACTCCAGGAAGACGTTGCGGGTGGCGTCGGTGACGCGCGAATCGTAGCCGCCCATTACGCCCGCTACCGCCAGTGCCTTGTGCTGGTCGGCGATCAGCACGAAGCCTTCGTCCAGTTTCGCCTCGCTGCCATCGAGCAGCTTCAGCAGCTCGCCGGCGTGCGCGTGGCGCACCACGATGTCGCCTTCGAGCGTGTCGTTGTCGAAGGCGTGCAGCGGCTGGCCCAGCTCCAGCATCACGTAGTTGGTCACGTCCACCACCGCGCTGATCGGACGCAGCCCGGCGCGGCGCAGGCGTTCGGCCAGCCACAGCGGCGTGCGCGCAGCCGGATCGATGCCCTCGACGATCCGGCCGAGATAGCGCGGCGCGTCCTTGCCGGCTTCCAGCCGGATGCCCCGACGCGACGCGCCGGTGACCGGTACGGCCACCTGCGCCGGCAGCTTCACCGCACTGCCAAACAACGCGGCCACGTCGTGCGCCAGGCCGAACAGGCCGAGGCAATCGGGCCGGTTCGGGGTGAGCTTCAGCTCGATGCTGGCGTCGGGCAGGCCGAGGTAGTCGCCCAGCGGCTGGCCCACCGGCGCATCCGCGGGCAGCTCCAGCAGGCCGGAAGCGTCGGTGTCGACGCCCAGCTCCTTCGCCGAGCACAGCATGCCGGACGACTCCACGCCGCGCAGCCTGGCCGCCTTGATCGCGATGCCGCCCGGCAATTTCGCACCGACCGTCGCCAGCGGCACCTTGATGCCGACGCGCGCGTTCGGTGCGCCGCAGACGATCTGCAGCGGCTCGCCCTGCCCCGCATCGACCCTGCACACCTGCAGGCGGTCGGCTTGCGGATGCTTCTCGGCGCCGACGATCTCGGCTACCACCACGCCGGCCAGGCCTTCACCGAGCGGCGTGAGCTCCTCCACCTCCAGCCCCGCCATGGTCAGCGCATGGGCCAGCGCGGCACGGTCGGCCCTGATCTCGACCAACTCGCGCAGCCAGTTCTCGGAAAATTTCATGCTTGTCGATTCCTAGACGCGATTCAGGCGAACTGCTTCAAGAAGCGCAGGTCGTTCTCGAAGAACGCGCGCAGGTCGGAGACGCCATAGCGCAGCATCGCGAAGCGCTCCACGCCCAGGCCGAAGGCGAAGCCAGTGTAGCGCTCCGGGTCGATGCCGCAGTTCTTCAGCACGTTCGGATGCACCATGCCGCAGCCGAGCACCTCCAGCCAGCGGCTCTGGCCGTCCTCGGTCTCCCAGCGGATGTCCACCTCGGCCGAGGGCTCGGTGAACGGGAAGTAGCTGGGACGGAAGCGCATCTCGAAGTCGCGCTCGAAGAACGCGCGGACGAATTCGGCCAGCGTGCCTTTCAGATCGGCGAAGCTGGAGGTCTCGTCGACCAGCAGGCCTTCGATCTGGTGGAACATCGGCGAATGGGTCTGGTCCGAATCGCTGCGGTAGACCTTGCCCGGCGCGATGATGCGGATCGGCGGCTGGCGGCCGGCCATCGCGCGGATCTGCACCGGTGAGGTATGCGTGCGCAGCAGGCGGCGGCCGCCGCTGCCTTCATCGGCGATGTAGAAGGTGTCGTGCATCGCGCGCGCCGGATGGTGCGGCGGGAAGTTCAGCGCCTCGAAGTTGTGCCAGTCGTCCTCGATCTCCGGGCCGTCGGCACGCTGGTAGCCGAGCCGCGCGAAGATCGACGCGATGCGTTCCAGCGCGCGGGTGATCGGATGGATGCCGCCGCGGCCGCCGTCGCGCCCGGGCAGGCTGATGTCGAGCCGCTCGGAAGCGAGCCGACGGTCGAGCTCGACCTGCTCCAGCACTTGCTTGCGCACGGCCAGCGCGTCGGCGAGGCGATCCTTGACCTTGTTCACTTCCGCGCCGCGCGCCTTGCGCTCATCCGGCGCCAGCGCCCCCAGCGTCTTCAGCGCGGCGGTGACGATGCCGCTCTTGCCCAGCAGGCCGACACGCAGCGCATCAAGCGCCTCCAGCGTATCGGCCCTTTCGATGTCGGCCAGCGCCTGCGCGGCGCGGCTGTCCAGGTCATCCATCGATGCGGTTCCGTTTGAAGTGCACAGAAACAAAAACGGGGAGAAGGCTTTGGCCTCCTCCCCGCGAACGTTCGCTCTTTTGAAGAGTGCGGCCATGAATGGCCGCCCTTGATCTTCGCGATCAAGGATGAGCGCACAAACTACGCCGCCAGACTGGCCTTCGCTTTCTCGGCGATCGCACCAAACGCCTTGATGTCGTGCACGGCGATATCGGCGAGAACCTTGCGGTCAACGGTGATGCCGGCCTTGCTCAGGCCATTGATCAGGCGGCTGTAGGACAGGCCGAACATGCGCGCGGCGGCGTTGATGCGGACGATCCACAGCGCACGGAACTGGCGCTTGCGCTGCTTGCGGCCGATATAGGCGTACTGACCGGCCTTGACGACGGCCTGGTTGGCAACGCGGAAGACCTTGCGGCGGGCGTTGTAGTAGCCCTTGGCGCGGCCGATGATTTTCTTGTGACGACGACGGGCGGTGACGCCACGCTTTACACGAGCCATGGTCTATCTCCTCACAAGTACGGCAGCATGCGAGCCACGCCCGGGGCGTCGCACGCCTTGAGGTGGTTCGGTGCACGGAGACCACGCTTCAGCTTGGTCGACTTCTTGGTCAGGATGTGCGACTTGAATGCGTGGCCGCACTTGATCTTGCCCGATGCGGTCTTGCGAAAACGCTTCGCCGCCGCCCGGTTGGTCTTGATCTTGGGCATGGTAATGCTCCTTGTGGGGGACTCGTCCGCTCGGGACGGCCCGGTTTCTGACTGATCTGGCGGTGGCGGCATCCCGGAGGGACCCGGCCACGCTTTCCGTCCTGCCACGATCGGTGCACGACCCTTCCAGACGGGTCGAACCCGTAATTATACGGGTTCAAAAAGCCAAACACCAGCACGAAGTGCTGACCCTGGCCTCCTCTCCCTTTGGGAGAGGATTGAGGTGAGGGTGCGGGGCTTGCCCCGCTCCAATCCAATAAAGCGCCTTCTGCCTTTGCCTCCTCTCCCTCCGGGAGAGGATTGAGGTGAGGGTGCGGGGCTTGCCCCCTATCCAACAAGGCAGCTGCTCCGGGAGACACGGTGAAAGAGCATCGCCCGCGAGCGGGCTGGGCTCCTACCAAAGGCGACCGGCTTATTTCTTCTTCGGCCCGATCATCATGACCATCTGACGCCCTTCCAGCCGCGGAAAGGACTCGACCAGGCCGTTCTCGCCGACATCTTCCTGGATCTTCTTCGCCAGGTTCTGGCCCAGGTCCTGGTGCGACATCTCGCGGCCGCGGAAGCGGATGGTGACCTTGACCTTGTCGCCTTCCTCGAGGAAACGGAGCATGTTGCGCAGCTTGATCTGGTAGTCGCCCACGTCCGTGACCGGACGGAACTTCACTTCCTTGATCTCGACCTGCTTCTGCTTCTTCTTGGCGGCCTGCGCCTTCTTCTGGGCTTCGAACTTGAACTTGCCGTAATCCATGATGCGGCAGACCGGCGGATCGCCGTTCGGCTGGATCTCGACCAGATCCATGCCCGCTTCCTCGGCTGCGCGCAGCGCCTCGTCACGCGAGAGAATGCCGAGCTGTTCCGAATCCGGGCCGATCACGCGAACGCGCGGCACGCGGATTTCCAGGTTGCGACGATTGCCCTTGTTGTCGGTGGTAGCGATACCACGATCCTCCAGAAGAAGTGATGAAACAGACCGCCCGGCGTTCAGCGCCGGATTTCGGTCTCCAGTCGTTCGACGAAGCCAGCCAGCGGCATGCTGCCCAGGTCCTCGCCGGAACGGGTACGCACGGAAACGGCACCCGTCTCCTTCTCGCGGTCACCGACCACGAGAAGATAAGGCACTTTCTGCAGCGTATGCTCGCGGATTTTATAGCCGACTTTCTCGTTGCGCAAATCCGATTGTACCCGGAAACCTTTGTCGACAAGGGTTTGCGTCACTTCGCGGACGTACTCGGCCTGCGCATCGGTGATATTGATCACCACCGCCTGCACCGGGGCCAGCCAGGCCGGCAGCAGGCCGGCGTGGTGCTCGATCAGGATGCCGATGAAACGCTCCATCGAACCCACGATGGCCCGGTGCAGCATCACCGGATGCCGCTTCTGCGAATGCTCGTCCACGTACTCGGCGCCCAGCCGCTCGGGCATCATGAAATCGACCTGCATGGTACCGACCTGCCAGGCGCGGCCGATCGAATCCTTCATGTGGTACTCGATCTTCGGACCGTAGAACGCGCCCTCGCCCGGCAACTCCTCCCAGGCCACGCCGGCGGCGGAGAGCGCCGCGCGCAATGCCGCCTCGGCGCGGTCCCACACCGCATCCTCGCCGATGCGCTTGTCCGGGCGCAGGGCGATCTTCAGGCCGATATCCTTGAAGCCGAAGTCCGCGTAGACCTGCATCGCCTGGCGATGGAACGCGGTGACCTCCGACTCGATCTGCTCGGCGGTGCAGAAGATGTGGCCATCGTCCTGGGTGAACGCGCGCACGCGCATGATGCCGTGCAGCGCACCGGACGGCTCGTTGCGGTGGCAACCGCCGAACTCGCCGTAGCGGATCGGCAGCTCGCGGTAGCTGTGCAGGCCGGTGTTGAACACCTGCACATGGCCCGGGCAGTTCATCGGCTTCAGCGCGTAGGTACGCTTCTCCGACTCGGTGAAGAACATGTTTTCCTGGTAGTTATCCCAGTGCCCGGATTTCTTCCACAACGACACGTCCAGCACCTGCGGGCAACGCACTTCCTGGTAGCCGCTCTTGCGGTACACGCCGCGCATGTACTGTTCGACCTGCTGCCAGATCGCCCAGCCGTTCGGGTGCCAGAACACCATGCCCGGACTCTCTTCCTGCTGGTGGAACAGGTCGAGCTGCTTGCCGATCTTGCGGTGGTCGCGCTTCTCGGCCTCTTCCAGCTGGAGCAGCCAGGACTTGAGGTCCTTGTCGTTGAGCCAGGCGGTGCCGTAGATGCGGCTCAACATCGCGTTGTTCGAATCGCCGCGCCAGTACGCGCCGGCCACCTTCATCAGCTTGAACGAATGCAGCTTGCCGGTGTTCGGCACGTGCGGGCCGCGGCACAGGTCGGTGAACTCGCCCTGCGTGTACAGCGACAGCTCCTCGCTGGCCGGGATGCCCTCGATGATCTCCGCCTTGAAGTTCTCGCCGATGCCGCGGAAGAACGCCACCGCCTCGTCGCGCGACTTCACGCTGCGCGTCACCGGCAGCTGTTCGTCGACGATCTTGTGCATCTCCGCCTCGATCCGGGGCAGGTCGTCCGGGGTGAACGGCCGTCCGTAGGCGAAGTCGTAATAGAAACCGTTGTCGATCACCGGGCCGATGGTGACCTGCGCGCCCGGGAACAGCCGCTGCACCGCCTGGCCCATCAGGTGCGCGGTGGAGTGGCGCAGGATTTCCAGCGCCTCGGGGCTCTTCTCGGTGACGATCTGCACGCTGGCGTCGTGCTCGATCAGGAAGCTGGCGTCGACCAGCTTGCCGTCGACCTTGCCGGCCAGGGTCGCCTTGGCCAGACCGGCGCCGATCGAGGCGGCCACGTCCTGCACGGTGACGGGATGGTCGAACGGCTTCTTGCTGCCGTCGGGTAGCGTGATTTCAATCATGGAGGCTTCTCTGGAAAAGCAAAAAAGGGCATGACGCCCTTTCTTTGGTGACGAAGAAACGGAGGCGTGGCGGCGGTCAGTCGTGGAAGCGGATAGTTGCCATGTCGCACACTCGGCCGGCGCGCAGCGCGGGCCACCTTAGGTCCGGTGATGGATGAGGAAACGCTAGTTTAGCCCGGATTGCCTGTCAATCCGCAGCCGGCGTGTCATCGCCCACCGTCGTCGGCGATACAATGCCGGCGATCTCCCGAGGACAATCCATGCGCATCCTGGTCACCGGTACCGCCGGTTTCATCGGCGCCGCCCTGGCGCAGCGCCTGCTGGCGCGCGGCGACGTGGTGTATGGCGTCGACAACCACAACGACTATTACGATCCGGCGTTGAAGGAGGCCCGCCTGGCGCGCTTCGCCGACCACCCGAACTACACCCACCAGCGCGCCGACTTGGCCGATGCGGGCGCGCTGAATCATGCGTTCACCGCGTTCGGGCCGCAGCGGGTGGTGAACCTCGCCGCACAGGCCGGCGTGCGCTATTCGCTGCAGAACCCGCAGGCCTACGTGTCGAGCAACCTGGTCGGCTTCGCCAACATCCTCGAGGCCTGCCGCCACGGCGGCGTGGGGCATCTGGTCTACGCCTCGTCCAGCTCGGTCTACGGCGCCAACCGCAAGCTGCCGTTCGCGGTGGAGGACGCGGTCGACCACCCGGTCAGCCTGTACGCCGCCAGCAAGAAGGCGAACGAGCTGATGGCGCACAGCTACAGCCATCTGTACCGCCTGCCGACCACCGGCCTGCGCTTCTTCACCGTATACGGGCCGTGGGGGCGGCCGGACATGTCGCCGATGCTGTTCGCCGACCGGATCAGCCGCGGTGAACCGATCGACGTGTTCAACTTCGGCCACCACAGTCGCGACTTCACCTATATCGACGACATCGTCGAGGGCGTGATCCGCACGCTCGACCACCCGGCCGAAGTGGATCCGGCGTACAACGCCGAGCGACCGAACCCCGGCACCTCGAACGCGCCGTACCGCGTCTACAACCTCGGCAACGACCAGCCGGTGCAGTTGCTGCGCTTCATCGAGCTGCTGGAACGGAACCTCGGCCGCAGCGTGGAAAAACGCCTGCTGCCGATGCAGCCCGGCGACGTGCCCGACACCTGGGCCGATGTGTCGGCGCTGCGCCGAGACGTGGGCTACGCGCCAGGCACGTCGATCGAGGATGGGGTGGCGCGCTTCGTGCAGTGGTACCGGGAGTACTTCGAGAAGTGAGTGGGGAGGAGTGAGAAGTGAGAGTGGCTTCGATCAGGCTCTTCTCTCACTTCTCACTACTCTCCACTCGCTCCGCCTCTCAGAACGGCTTGGCCAGCACCAGCCAGATCACGGCCAGCAGCAGCAGCACCGGCAGCTCGTTGAGCCAGCGCAGCGCGCGCGACGACGGCAGCGCGCCGCCTTTTCCGCTGCGCTTGAGCAGCCGCCCGGCCCACACGAAGTACCCGAGCAGCACCGCGACCAGGGTCAGCTTGGCGTCGATCCAGTGCGCGCCGGCAGCGACGTTCGGCAGAGCCTGCGGAAACACGCGCCAGCCCTGCCACAGGGTCAGGCCGAACAGGAACGCGAGGCCGAACATGTTGTGGCCGAACTTGTACAGCCGTCGCCCCATCAGCTGCAGCCGCGCCAGCACCGCCGGCTCGCCGGCGGCCTCGGCCATGTTCACCAGGATCCGCGGCAGGTAGAACACCGTGGCCATCCAGGCGATCACGAACAGCAGGTGCAACGACTTGATCAGCAGGTAGGTCATGGCGAAACCGCTCGGCCGCTGCGACACGCAGCGGCCGCGATGATAACGCGGCGCCCGCCGTTCAATCCCGCGCCGGGCCGATCCGTTCCTCCAGTGCCTGCAGCAGGCGCCCTTGCAGCGCCTCGTCGAGTGGCGCGTCGTGGCGGTCGGTGAGCTGGAAGAAATCCTCCACGCGCTCGCCGAAGGTGGCGATGCGCGCATCGTGCACGCGCACCCCGGCGGCCAGCATCACCTGCGCCACCGCGGCCAGCAGGCCTGGACGGTCGGCGCCGACCAGGGCCAGCTGGGTGCGGTCGCCGGCGGCGTGGAAGCTGATCTTCGGCGCCATCTGGAAATGCTTCTGGTGGCGCGACATGCCGCGCTTGCTCGGCTGCACGCCGGCCGACTGCGCCAGCGCGCGCTGCAGCCGCTGCTGCAGTTCCTCGGCGCGGGCCGCGCTCACCGGTTGCTGGCTGTCCGCGTCGAGCAGCAGGAGGGTATCCAGCGCCATCCCGGTCGGCGAGCTGAGGACGCGCGCTTCGACCACCGAGAAACGCAACCGGTCCAGCACCGCCGTGATGGTGGCGAACAGGCCATCTCGATCGGGCGTGTAGACGAACAGCTCGGTGCTGCCGCGCACCGACAGTGGATGCACGGCCACCAGCGGCAACGCACCCTGCGCCAGCAGGATCGCCGCGGTCTGCCAGGCGATCTGCTCCGGCCGGTGGCGCAGGAAGCTGAGCTGGGGGAAGTCGGCCCAGACCCGCACCACGTCGGCTTCGGCATGACCCTCGTTCAGCAGCAGCGCCAGCGCGTACTCGGAGCATTCGCGCACGCGCGCGCCGATGTCGCGCGGCAGATCCACGTCGCTGCGCAGGGCGTAGCGCGTGCTGGTGCACAGGTCGGCGAGCAGGCGGTCCTTCCAGCCGTTCCACAACCGGGGGCTGGTGCCGATGATGTCGGCCACGGTGAGCAGGTACAGCTGGCCGAGCCGCTCGCGGCTGCCGACCACGTCGGCGAACCGGTGCACCACGTCCGGGTCGGTGATGTCCTGGCGCTGCGCGGTGGTGCTCATCAGCAGGTGCCAGCGCACCAGCCAGGCGACCCGCTCGACGTCGGCCGGCGGCAGCCCGAGCCGGCTGCAGAACGCCCGCGCATCCTCCGCGCCGAGCACCGAGTGGTCGCCGCCGCGCCCCTTGGCGATGTCGTGGAACAGCCCCGCCAGCAGCATCACCTCCGGGGCGGGCAGACCGGCCCAGATCTCGCGGCCGAGCGGAAACTCGCGCTGCGCCGCCGGGTCGGCGAAGCGTGCCAGATTGCGCAGCACGCGCAGGGTGTGTTCGTCGACCGTGTAGACGTGGAACAGATCGTACTGCATGCGCCCGAACACCTTGCCGAACGCCGGCAGAATCGCCGCCAGCAGGCCGTGCCGGTTCATCCGCCACAGTGCCTCCACCGCCGGCGCGCCGCGACGCAGCAGCCGCAGGAACGCGGCCAGCACCTCGTCGTCGTCGGCCAGCGCATCGCCATGCACGGCGGTGGCCTGGTGAATGCGACGCATGGTGTCGGCACTGAAGCCGACCACGCCGGGCTGGTCCAGCCGCGCGATGAAGATCTCCACCAGGGCGGCGGTCCGCCGCATGAACAGCTGCGGGTCGCGCGCCGCCAGGCGCTTGCCGTAGCGGATGAAGTCGGCGCCCACGGGCACCGCCTCGCCCGGCGGTTCCAGCATTTCCACGAAGCGTTCGGCGACCTGCATGCCGAGCCGCTCGACCTGGCTGGCGGCGCGGTAATAGCCCTGCATGAACTGCTCCACGCCGAGGTTCCGTTCATGCTCGTCCTCGAAGCCCAGCCGCGCGGCAAGCGCGCGCTGGTAATCGAACAGCAGCCGTTCCTCGGGCCGGCCCGCCTCCAGGTGCAATGCGTAACGGTAGCGGCGCAAGGTGGCCTCGGACTGCTCCAGTGCCGCCTGCTCGGCCGGATCGAGCAACCCTTCCGCCACCATGTCGGCGAGTTCGCCCGCATGCGCCAGCCGCCGGCCCAGCCAGCGCAGCGAGTCGAGCGTGCGCAGGCCGCCGGGGCCGTCCTTGAGGTTCGGCTCGAGGTTGTAGGCGGTGTCGTCGAAGCGGGCATGCCGGGCATCGCGCTCGGCCAGCCGCGCCGCAAGGTACGCCGACGCCGGCCACAGCGCGGGATCGTCGACCACGGCGCGCAATTGCGCGTCGAACGCCAGATCGCCAGCCAGCCGGCGGGCATCCAGCAGGCTGGTGAACACGCTGGCATCCTGCGCGGCCAGCGCGCGGCACTGCGCCGGGTCGCGCACCGCATGGCCCACCTTCAAGCCGATGTCCCACAGCGTGGCGAAGAACTGCTCCAGCGCGCGCCGACGGGCCGGCTCCGCTGCCTGCACCAGGGCCAGCAGATCCACGTCCGAGTACGGGAACAGCAGGCCACGGCCGTAGCCGCCGACCGCGAACAGCGCCGCCCCGGTCACGTCGCCAAGGCAGGCCGTCCATACGTGTGCCACCACCCGGTCGACCGATTCGCCGCGCCGCCGCGCCAGCACGCTGGCATCGGCGCCGTCGCGAAACGCCGTGGCCAGCGCCCGGTCGACGTCGCCCAGCAGCTGCCGCAGCGCCCGCCGCGCGTCGGCCGAAACGCCCGAACGCGGAACCGCTGTCGGCAAACGGGGGAGTGGCGGCAGGGCGTTGGCGGTCGGAGCAGTTGACGGCATGGCGTGACCCCGGAAGCGAGCGCAGGAAGCAGAAGCGGGAAATGAGAAAAAGCTTGCGAGCCGTACCGCTCGCGATCTCATTCCTGCCTTTTACTCACTCCTGATCCGGCCAGGGCGTGAGGATCTCGAAGCCGTCGTCGGTGACCGCAATGGTGTGTTCCCATTGCGCCGACAGCGAGTGGTCCTTGGTGACCACGGTCCAGCCGTCCGGCAGCTGGCGGGTCTGCGGCTTGCCGGCGTTGATCATCGGCTCGACGGTGAAGGTCATGCCCTTCTTCAGCTCGACGCCGGTGCCGGGCTTGCCGTAGTGCAGCACCTGCGGCTCGTCGTGATAGACCTTGCCGATGCCGTGGCCGCAGTACTCGCGCACCACCGAGAAGCCGGCCGCCTCGGCATGCTGCTGGATCGCGTGGCCGATGTCGCCCAGGGTCGCGCCGGGGCGCACCGCCTGGATGCCGCGCATCATCGCCTCGAAGGTGGTGTCGACCAGCCGCCTGGCCAGCACCGAGGGGGTGCCGGCGACGTACATGCGGCTGGTGTCGCCGTGCCAGCCGTCCTTGATCACGGTGACGTCGAGGTTGACGATGTCGCCGTCCTTGAGCACCTTGCCCTCGCTCGGGATGCCGTGACAGATCACGTGATTGACCGAGGTGCACAGGGTCTTGGGGAAGCCGTGGTAGCCGACGTTGGCGGGAATCGCCTTCTGCACGTTGACGATGTGCTCGTAGGCGCGCCGGTCCAGCTCCTCGGTGGTGACGCCGGGCTTGACGTACTCCTTGAGCATCGCCAGCACTTCGGCGGCCAGCTTGCCGGCGACGCGCATGCCTTCGAGGTCGGCGGGGGATTTGAGGGTAATGGCCATGGGTTCCACTCATATGGCGGCAAAAGTTGCCGTTATCCAGCAACTTGCCGCACCGCCGGCGTACCGGCTACAATCTTGGAGTTTTGCAGACCTGACACGCCCGTCTTGACGGCCGGCCAGCGCAAAGCGAACCGGGATTGTAACCCTGCGCGGTACAACACCCAAACCAACGCCACACACGCATCGGCACCGCCTTCGGGGTGCCGCGCCTCGCCCACCGACAACATCGGGCCAGTCGCGGTCGAAGCCGGGGATGCGTGGAGGTCCCAACCCCCGAGCCCGCCAGCGGGCTCAACAATTCGGAGTTACACCCATGGCCCAAGTCACCATGCGCCAGATGCTCGAAGCCGGCGTCCATTTCGGTCACCAGACCCGTTACTGGAACCCGAAGATGGCCCCGTACATCTTCGGCGCCCGCGGCAAGATCCACATCATCAACCTCGAAAAGACCCTGCCGCTGTTCACCGACGCGATGAACTTCCTGTCGGGCCTGGCGCAGAAGCGCGGCACCATCCTGTTCGTCGGCACCAAGCGCTCGGCGCGCGAGCCGCTGGCCGAAGAGGCCGCCCGCGCCGGCATGCCGTTCGTCACCTCGCGCTGGCTCGGCGGCATGCTGACCAACTTCCGCACCGTGAAGCAGTCGGTGTCGCGCCTGAAGGAACTGGAAGCGGCCGAGACCGATGGCAGCTTCGACAAGCTGGTCAAGCACGAAGTGCTGGCCCGCCGCCGCGAGCGCGACAAGCTGCAGGCCTCGCTGGGTGGCATCAAGGACATGAACCGCCTGCCCGACGCGCTGTTCGTGATCGACATCGGCCACGAAGACATCGCCGTGCAGGAAGCCAAGAAGCTCGGCATCCCGGTGATCGCGGTGGTCGACACCAACTACAACCCGGAGCTGGTCGACTACGCCATCCCGGGCAATGACGACGCGATCCGCGCGATCCAGCTGTACGCCCGTGCCGCCGCCGACTCGATCCTCGAAGGCAAGGCCGCCGCGCCGGCCGCCGCCCAGGGCGACGCGAACGACTTCGTCGAGCTGGACGAGGAAGGCAACCCGGTCGCCAAGGTCGATCGCAGGCCGGCCCCGCGACGCGATGCCGCTCCGCGCAAGGGCGCCCCGCGCCGCGATGGCGGTCGTGACGGCGGTCGCGACGGCGGTCGCGGCTCGCGCGATGGCGCCCCCGCCAAGTAAGCGCGCGACGACGGCCCCGCCGTCGGACCACCAGCGACAACGCGCCGGGGCAGCAAGTCGCCCTGGCGTCACCAACGCATCAGAGGATTGACGATGAGCAATATCTCCGCACAACTGGTCAAGGAGCTGCGCGAGCGGTCCGGCGCCGGCATGATGGAATGCAAGAAGGCCCTGGTCGAGAACAACGGCGACATCGAAGTCGCGATGGAATGGCTGCGCAAGTCCGGCCTGGCCAAGGCCGACAAGAAGGCCAGCCGCGTCGCCGCCGAAGGCCGCATCGTGGCCGCCCAGGCCCCGGGCAAGGCCGTGCTGGTCGAGATCAACTGCGAAACCGACTTCGTCGCCAAGGACGCCAGCTTCCTGAAGTTCAGCGACACCGTCGCCGACGTCGCGCTGAATTCCGGCGCCGCCGACATCGACGCGCTGAAGGCGGCCGCCTACCCCGGCGCCGCCAACGTGGAAGAAGCCGCCAAGGCGCTGATCGCCACCATCGGCGAGAAGATCGACGTGCGCCGCCTGGCGCGCGTCGCGACCGACGGCATCATCGGCAGCTACATCCACGGCGGCCGCATCGGCGTGCTGGTGGCACTCAAGGGCGGCTCCGAGGAGCTGGCCAGGGGCATCGCGATGCACGTCGCCGCGATGAACCCGGCCTACGTCCGCGCCGAGGACGTGCCGGCCGACTTCCTCGCCAAGGAGAAGGAAATCGCGCTGGCCGCCATGTCGGACAAGGAGAAGAACAAGCCCGCCGACATCCTGGAGAAGATCGTCTCCGGCAAGGTCCACAAGATCGTCTCCGAGGTCACCCTGCTCGGCCAGCCCTACGTGCTGGACACCAATGTGACCGTGGCCGAGGCGCTGAAGAAGGAAGGCGCCGACGTCATCTCGGTGGCCCGCCTGGCCGTCGGCGAAGGCATCGAGAAGGTGGAAGAGGATTTCGCCGCCGAAGTGATGAAGCAGGCCGGCTTGAGATAAAAAAATCAGCGTTTCAAGCAAAGGGCCGCGGGAAACCGCGGCCCTTTTCGTTTTCGCGACCGGAGCCCTGCCGCACGCACTCGTTCCTCACTCCTCTCCACTCACTCCTCGTTCCCGCTCTCAGCTACAATGCGACAGTTTGCCCACACAATCCGGAGACCCCATGAGCGACCAGCCCAAGTACCACCGCATCCTGCTCAAGCTCTCCGGTGAAGCGCTGATGGGCGACGCCGATTACGGCATCGACCCGAAGGTGCTCGGCCGGCTCGCCGACGAGATCATCGAGGTACGCAAGGCCGACGTGCAGGTGGGCGTGGTGATCGGCGGCGGCAACATCTTCCGCGGTGCCGGCCTCGCCGCTGCCGGCATGGACCGCGTCACCGGCGACCACATGGGCATGCTGGCCACGGTGATGAACGCACTGGCGATGGCCGATGCGATCGAGAAGCGCGGCGGCTACGCGCGCGTGATGAGCGCGATCCAGATCCACGACGTGGCCGAGGACTACATCCGCCGCCGCGCGATCCGCCACATCGAGAAGGGCCGCATCGTGCTGTTCGCCGCCGGCACCGGCAACCCGTTCTTCACCACCGATTCGGCCGCCGCCCTGCGCGCGGTGGAAATCGGCGCCGACCTGCTGCTGAAGGCGACCAAGGTCGACGGCGTGTACACCGCCGACCCCGCCCGCCACGCCGACGCCACCCGCTACGAGCAGCTCACCTACGGCGACGTGATCCAGCGCAACCTGCAGGTGATGGACACTGCCGCCATCGCGCTGTGCCGCGACCATGGCATGCCGCTGCGCATCTACGACATGACCGTGCCGGGCAGCCTGATGCGGATCATGCGCGGCGAGCCGATCGGCACCCTGGTCGACGGCGGCTGACCGCGCCGCAGCAAGCTCCGCCGGCCGCCACTGCTATAATCGAACGTTGACAGATTTACCGGGAAGCGCCACATGCTCAACGACATCAAGAACGATGCCCAGACCCGCATGGGCAAGAGCATCGAATCTCTCAAGCACGACCTCACCCGCATCCGCACCGGTCGCGCCAGCACCGCGCTGGTGGACGGCATCAAGGTGCCCTACTACGGCTCGGACATGCCGCTGACCCAGGTCGCCTCGGTCACGCTGTCCGACGCGCGCACGATCATCATCACGCCATGGGAAAAAACCATGGTGGCACCGATCGAGAAGGCACTGATGGCCTCCGACCTGGGCATCACGCCGACCACCGCCGGCACCGTGATCCGCCTCAACATGCCCGCGCTCACTGAGGAACGCCGCAAGGAGCTGGCCAAGCACGTCGGCCACGAGGGCGAGAACGCCAAGATCGCGATCCGCAACGTGCGCCGCGACGCCCTGCAGCAGGTGAAGGATCTGCTCAAGGAAAAACTCATCACCGAGGATGAGGACCGCCGCACCGACGACGAGATCCAGAAGCTCACCGATCGCGCGGTGAAGGATGTCGACGCCGTGGTCAAGGCGAAGGAAGAGGAGCTGATGGCGCTTTGATCACGCCACCGCCCGTTCCCATTTCATGACCAAGGCCAAGGCACCCACGGTCCCACGCCACGTCGCCATCGTGATGGACGGCAACGGTCGCTGGGCCAGGGCCCGCCATCGCCCCCGCAGTTTTGGCCACAACGCCGGTCGCAAGGCCGTGCGCGAAGTGATCGAGGCGTGCCTGCGCGAGGGTGTCCAGGCGCTGACCCTGTTCGCCTTCTCCAGCGAAAACTGGCAGCGCCCGCAGGACGAGGTCGGCGCCCTGATGGGCCTGTTCGTGCGCGCACTGGACAAGGAAGTGGACGAGCTGCATCGCCACGGCGTGCGGCTGCGCTTCATCGGCGACCTGGACGCGTTCGACGATGCCCTGCGCGAACGCATGCGTGCCGCGATGGCCCGCACCGCCGGCAACGACAAACTGCAGGTGAACATCGCAGTGAGCTACGGCGGGCGCTGGGACATCGTGCAGGCCAGCCGCCAGGCCGCCGGCGCGGTGGCGCGCGGCGAGCTGCGCGTGGAGCAGATCGACGAGGCCCGGCTGGGCCAGTGGATGAGCCTGGCCGAGCTGCCGCCGCTGGACCTGTTCATCCGCACCGGCGGCGAATGCCGCATCAGCAACTTCCTGCTGTGGCAGGTCGCCTACGCCGAGCTTTACTTTACCGATACCCTGTGGCCCGATTTCGACCAGGCTTGCCTGCGCCGGGCCATCGAAGACTATGCCCGACGGGAGCGCCGCTACGGCCGCACCGGCGAGCAGGTCGCCATCCCTTCCTGAGGATTCCCATGCTGCTTCAGCGCACCCTCACCGCCCTGGTGCTCGCGCCGCTGGTGATCCTGATCATCCTGCTGTCGTCGAACGCCGTGTTCGCGGTGATCGTCTCGCTGGCCTTCCTGGCGGCCTGGTGGGAATGGGCCCAATTGAGCGGCCTGCGCAGCCAGGCGTGGTGCATCGGCCTGCTGCTTGCGGCGGCATGCCTGTTCGCGTGGCTGTGGAGCGCCCGCGCGACCGCGCTGGCCCCGCTGCTGCTCGGCGCCGGCGTGGCCTGGTGGCTGCTGGCCTGCCTGTGGCTGCGCCATTTCGCGTTCGGCGCGGCGCCCACCCGCGAGAACCTCGCGCTGAAACTGCTGGCCGGTGCCCTCGTGATCCTGCCTGCCTGGATGGCACTGGTCTGCATCCACGCCCGCGCGCCGCACGGCCACTGGTGGACCTTGCTGGCGCTGGTGATCGTATGGGCCTCCGACATCGGCGCCTATTTCAGCGGCCGCACGTTCGGCCGGCGCAAGCTGGCCCCGCAGATCAGCCCGGGCAAGACCTGGGCCGGCGCGTACGGTGCGATGGTGGCCGGCGTGCTGGTGGCGACGGCGGGCGCCTGGCTGCTCGACGTGCGCGGCGGCCGGCTGGTGGCGCTGGCGCTGCTGGCAATGCTCACGGTCGCCGTGTCGATCGTCGGCGACCTGATCGAGAGCCTGATGAAGCGGCACGCCCAGGTGAAGGATTCGGGCAGCATTTTCCCCGGCCATGGCGGCCTGCTGGACCGACTGGACAGCGTGTTCGCCGCGCTGCCGGTATTCGCCGCCGGCCTGCTCCTGCTGGACCTCTGACCATGCGCAACGTCGCCGTTCTCGGCGCCACCGGTTCGATCGGCGGCAACACGCTCGATGTCATCGCGCGCCATCCGCAGCGTTTCCGCGCCACCGTGCTGACCGCGCATCGCCAGGTCGAGGCGCTCGCCGCGCTGTGCGCGCAGCATCGGCCGGAGCTGGCGGTGATCGCCGATCCGGCGCTGGAAGCCGAGCTGGCGCGCCGCCTGGCCACCGCCGGCGTGCGCTGCGAGGTGGCCAGCGGGCCGGCCGCGCTGACCGCCGCCGCGGCCGGCGACTCGTGCGATACCGTGGTGGCCGCGATCGTCGGCGCCGCCGGTCTGGAGTCGACGCTGGCGGCGGCACGCGCCGGCAAACGCCTGCTGCTGGCCAACAAGGAATCCATCGTGATGGCCGGCCCGCTGCTGCTGCAGGCGGTCGCCGCCGGCGGCGGCGCGCTGATCCCGGTCGATTCCGAACACAACGCGATCTTCCAGTGCCTGCCCGGTGGACGCCCCGAGCTGAGCCGCAGCGGCGTGCGCCGGCTGGTGCTGACCGCCTCCGGCGGCCCGTTCCGCGGGCGGACGCGGGCGCAACTGGCCGACATCACGCCGGACCAGGCCTGCAAGCATCCGAACTGGGTGATGGGCCGCAAGATCTCGGTCGACTCGGCCACCCTGATGAACAAGGGCCTGGAGGTGATCGAGGCGCACCACCTGTTCGGCGCGCCGGCCGCGGCGATCGAGGTGGTGGTGCACCCGCAGAGCCTGGTGCACTCGATGGTCGAATACGTCGACGGCTCGGTACTGGCCCAGCTCGGCAACCCGGACATGCGCACCGCGATCGCCCACGCGCTGGCGTGGCCGGAGCGGGTCGAATCCGGTGTGCCGTCGCTGGACCTGGCCGCCTGCGCCCCGCTGCAGTTCGAGCAACCGGATCTCGATACCTTCCGCTGCCTGGCGCTGGCGTTCCAGGCGTTGCGCGCCGGCGGCGACGCCCCCGCCGTGCTGAACGCCGCCAACGAAGTGGCGGTGGAAGCCTTCCTGGCCGGCGCGCTGCCGTTCCTGGCGATCGCCGACCTGGTCGAGGCCGTGCTTGCGGAACTGCCGGCGCAGGCCGTGGTCGATGTGGGAACCCTGTGTGAACGCGACCGCACGGCCCGGGAAGCGGCCCGCCGCGTTCTGCGCAATGCTTGCTGATATTCTTGTCCCGATGACTTTTCGCCACGGTATTTGATGACTTCCTTCTTCGGCTCGGTGTTCTGGTTGCTGGTCACGCTGGGCGTGCTGGTCACCTTCCATGAGTTCGGCCACTACTGGGTCGCGCGCCGCTGTGGGGTCAAGGTGCTGCGCTTCTCGGTCGGTTTCGGCAACGCGATCTGGAAACGCATCGGCCGCGACGGCACCGAGTACCAGATCGCCGCAATCCCGCTGGGCGGCTACGTGAAGATGCTCGACGCGCGCGAGGGCGAGGTCGATCCCGCCTTGCGCGACCAGGAGTTCACCGGCAAGCCGGTGTGGAAGCGCATCGCCATCGTGGCCGCCGGACCGGGCTTCAACCTGATCTTCACGGTCGTCGCGTTCTGGCTGATGTTCATGCTGGGGCGGCCGGATGTCGCCCCGGTGGTGACCGCGGCGCCGCAGAGCCTTGCCGCCAGCGCCGGGGTCCAGCCGGGTGACCGCATCCTCAGCGTCGATGGCCGCAGCGTCGGCACCTGGACCGACGCGATGGACGTGGTGGCCAATGCCCTGCTCGGACGCGCGCCGCTGCCGCTGACCGTGCGCGGCCAGGACGGACGCACGCGCGAACTGGTGCTGCCGCTGGATGAATTGCCGCCGGGCCAGGACGTGGGCCAGTACCTGGGCAAGCTCGGCCTGAAGCTGGCGCCGCCGCCGGCAATCGCCGCCACCGTGATGCCCGGCCAGCCGGCCGCGCTGGCCGGCATGCGGGGCGGCGACCGCATCGCCAGCGTCAACGGCCAGGCGGTGGCTGACTTTGCCGCGTTCGGCAAGCTGGTGCAGGCCGAGGCCGTCAAGTCGCCGGTGCTGGCGATTGCGATCGAACGCGGCGGCCGGTCGCTGCAACTGAACGTCACCGCCAGGTGGGAGTCGCTGGAAGGCCTGCCGCCGAAGTGGGTGATGGGTGTCGGTGCACCGGCGATCGAGCCGGCCACCGTGAGTTACGGCCCGGTCAGGGCCATGGCTGCCTCGCTCGGCGCCACCTGGCACAACACCACGCAGACCTTCGGCATGCTCGGCAAGATGCTGACCGGCGAGGCCTCGACCCGGAACCTGTCCGGCGTGATCGGCATCGCCGAGGTGGCGAACGCCTCGGCCAGCATGGGCCTGCCGTGGTTCCTGCAGTTCCTGGCACTGGTGTCGCTGAGCCTGGCGATCCTCAACCTGCTGCCAATCCCGGTCCTGGATGGCGGGCACCTGCTGTATTATCTTGTCGAATTGATCAAGGGCAGCCCGGTCAGCGAACAGACGATGGTGGTGGGCCAGTACATCGGCCTCGCCCTGCTGTTCACCCTGATGGGACTGGCGTTCTACAACGATATCCACCGCATGCTGCTGTCGTGATGCCGACGGCCGGCGACCGCCGCATGTCGACGACGAGCCTGCCTGCGCCGATCGCGGCACGGTGCGGCGGGATGTCACCGGATGCACTCTCCCGGCGGGGTGCGGATTCTCTTTCGAGGCAGGGCCTGTCCCTGCCTCATGCGTTGATCGGGGCGGCCGCGCTGGCCGCTCCATCGAAATAACCCAACGGAACCGACGATGAAGCGTATCGCCGCGCTGATCCTGCTTGCCTCCCTCTCCGCCAATGCGTTCGCGTTCGACCCGTTCGTGGTGTCGGACATCCGCATCGACGGCCTCAGCCGCATCTCCGCCGGTACCGTCTTCAACTACCTGCCGATCAACAAGGGCGACCAGCTGACCAACGAAGGGGCGCAGCGCGCGATCCGCGCGTTGTACCGCACCAAGTTCTTCAGCGACGTGGAATTCGACCGGCAAGGCAGCATCCTGGTGATCAAGGTGGTCGAGCGGCCGTCGATCGCCAAGCTGACCCTGCGCGGCAACAAGGACATCAAGACCGACGACCTGAAGAAGGGCCTGAAGGAGATCGGCCTGTCCGAGGGCGAGACCTTCGACCGGCTGGCGCTCGACAACGTGCAGCAGGAACTGATCCGGCAGTACTACAACCGCGGCAAGTACAACGTGTCGGTCGACCCGCACGTGACCAGGCTGGACCGCAACCGGGTGGCCGTCGAGATCGAGGTCCGCGAGGGCAAGGCGGCCAAGATCAAGGAACTGAACATCCTCGGCAACCATGCGTTCACCGACAAGCAGATCCGCGAAGGCTTCGAATCGAACACCTCCAACTGGATGTCGTGGTACTCGAAGGACGACCAGTACTCGCGCGAGAAGCTCTCCGGCGACCTGGAAAAACTGCAGTCCTACTACATGGACCGCGGCTACGCCGACTTCGGCGTCGACTCCACCCAGGTGGCGATCGCGCCGGACAAGCGCGCGATGTACATCGACGCCAGCATCAAGGAAGGCGAGATCTACAAGGTCGCCGACGTCAAGCTGCTCGGCGACCTGATCCTGCCGGAGGCGACCATGCGCCAGCTGGTCTTCGTCAAGACCGGCGACACCTTCAACCGCGGGGCGATCGAGGCCAGCTCCAAGGCGATCAAGGGCCTGCTCGCCAACATCGGCTACGCCTATGCCAAAGTCACGCCGATCCCGAAGCTGGACAAGGAAAAGCGCACCGTCGACCTGACCATGTACGTCGAGCCGGGCCAGCGCGTGTATGTACGGCGGGTGGTGTTCCAGGGCAACACGCGCACCGAGGACAACGTGCTCCGCCGCGAGATGCGCCAGCTCGAGGGTTCCTGGTATTCGCAGGCGGCGATCGACCGCTCCAAGGTCCGCCTGCAGCGGCTCGGCTACTTCAAGAAGGTGGACATCGACAAGAAGCTGGTGCCTGGCACCCAGGACCAGGTGGACGTCAGCGTCAAGGTCGAGGAGCAGTCCGCCGGCAGCATGCAGTTCGGCATCGGCTACTCGCAGTACTCCGGCATCATCCTCAACGCCTCGGTGTCGCAGAACAACCTGTTCGGCACCGGCGACAGCTTCTCGATCAGCGGCGAGCGCAGCACCTACTACAGCCGCATCGCCCTCAGCTACTACAACCCGTACCTGACCGACAGCGGCATCGGCATCGGCTACAGCGCCTCGTACTCGAAGACCGACTACGGCAATACCGACTTCGCGAACTACGCCACCAGCGCCAAGAGCTTCTCCACCTACCTCGGCATCCCGATCAGCGAGACGGACGGCCTGCGCGTGGGCCTGGGCATCAGCAGCAACACGGTCAACCTGTTCTCCGGCTACAGCCCGCAGGTGCTGCTCGACTACCAGAACGAGATCGGCAACAAGACCATCCACACCTGGACCGGCACGCTGGGCTGGAACCACGATACCCGCAACGGTTACTGGGCACCGACCCGCGGCGGCCTGATCTCGGCCTCGACCGACGTGGCGCTGCCCGGCTCGACCGTGCAGTACTGGAAGCTCTCCACCGAAATCAACCATTACTGGCCGATCGGCAAGGGCTTCGTACTGTACCTCGACGGCCAGGTCGGCTACGGCAAGACCTATGGCAGCAACGGCATCAGCGACCAGGCCTTCGACGCACTGAAGACCGCCAGCCTGGCGCAGAACCCCAACCATGTCATCACCGACATGCGCCAGGACCTGCCGTTCTGGCAGAACTTCTACGCCGGCGGCGTGCGCGACGTGCGCGGCTACCAGGACCAGACGCTGGGCCCGCGGGTCTGCATCGACGGCAGCAAGCCCAATGCCGGCGGCCTGTGCAACGGCGGTTACTACGCGCAACCGATCGGCGGCGCCTTCAAGGTGCTCGGCACCGCGCAGGTGTTCCTGCCGCTGCCGTTCCTGAAGGACGTCAACACCGCCCGCGTGTCCTGGTTCATGGACGTCGGCAACGTCTACAAGGATTACAACAGCTTCAACGCCTCGGACCTGCGGGCATCCACCGGCCTGTCGCTGCAGTGGCAGGCGCCGATCGGCCCGCTGATCATCAGCTTCGCCGTACCGCTGCGCACGCAGGCCGCGGATCGTCACTACGAGGAACGGATCCAGTTCACCTTCGGCAGCCAGTTCTGACCCGACCGGAGGCCGGGGGAACACGGGGAAGCGCGGCCATGCCGCGCTTTCTTTTGCCGGAGCGGCGCACTGCAGGCCGGGACGCCACCCCCTACAATGGCCGGCAGGTTCCGGAGCACGCATGAGCGCAATCAACTACACGGTGGCCGAACTCGCCGAACGGTTCGGGCTCGGCTTCAACGGCGACGGCACGCGCATCATCGACGGCGTCGGCACGCTGGCGGGCGCCCGTCCCAGCCAGTTGAGCTTCCTCTCCAACAGCAGGTACTCCGGCCAGTTGGCGACGACCCGCGCCGGCGTGGTGGTGCTGCGCGGGGAGAGCCTCGCCGACTGCACGACCGCCGCGCTGGTCGCCGATGATCCCTACGTCGCCTACGCGAAGATCGCCACGCTGTTCGAACGGCTGCCGGCCGCACCCGCGGGCATCCATCCCGGCGCCGTGGTGGCTGCCGGCGCACGGATCAGCGCCAGCGCCAGCATCGGTCCGGGCTGCGTGATCGCCGCTGGCGCGGAGGTCGGCGACGGCGCCGTGCTCGGCCCGCACTGCATCCTCGGCGAGGACTGCGTGGTGGGCGCGCAATCGCGACTGGTGGCCCGCGTCACCCTGGTCACCCGGGTCACGCTGGGGCGGCGCGTGCTGGTGCACCCCGGTGCCGTGATCGGTTCGGACGGTTTCGGCCTGGCGTTCGAGCGCGACCATTGGGTGAAGATCCCGCAGCTCGGCGGCGTGCGCATCGGCGACGACTGCGAGATCGGCGCCAACACCACGATCGACCGCGGCGCGCTGGAGGACACCGTGCTGGAGGAGGACGTGCGGCTGGACAACCAGATCCAGATCGCCCACAACGTGCACGTCGGCGCGCACACTGCGATGGCCGGCTGCGCCGCGGTGGCCGGCAGCGCGAAGATCGGCCGCTACTGCATGATCGGCGGCAACGCCGGCGTGCTCGGCCATCTCGAACTGGCCGACCGGGTTACCATTACCGCCAAGAGCCTGGTGACGCACTCGATCCGCGAAGGCGGCGAATATTCATCCGGCGTGCCGCTGCAGGACAACCGCCAGTGGCGGAAGAACGCGGCGCGCTTCAAACATCTGGACGAGTACGCGCGCCGGTTGTCGGCGCTGGAGAAGGACAATAACGATGAGTGAGAACCGAGGCGCGCTGCCCATGCCGATCAACGTGGAGCAGATCCAGGAGCTGCTGCCGCACCGCTATCCGTTCCTGCTGGTGGATCGCGTGGTCGAGATCGTGCCCGACGTCAGCGTGGTCGCCATCAAGAACGCCACCATCAACGAGCCGTTCTTCCAGGGCCACTTCCCCGGCCATCCGGTGATGCCCGGTGTGCTGATCGTCGAGGCGATGGCGCAGGCCGCGGGCTTGCTGACCCAGCTCAGCCGCCGTGCCAAGGGCGACGACGGCAGCCCCCTGTTCTACCTGGTCAAGGTCGACAATGCGCGCTTCAGCGCGCCGGTGGTGCCGGGCGACCAGTTGCGCCTGGAAGTGACCCAGAAGCGCCTGGTGCGCGGCATGGGCCTGTTCATCGCCCGCACCCTGGTGGACGGCAAGGAAGTGGCCAGCTGCGAATTGATGTGCGCCGCGAGGTCCGACAAATGATCCACCCCACTGCGCTGATCGACCCTTCCGCCGTCCTCGGCAGCAACGTCAGCGTCGGCGCCTACAGCGTAATCGGCGCCGAGGTGGAGATCGGCAACGGCACGGTGGTCGGTCCGCACGTGGTGATCGAGGGTCCCACCCGGATCGGCCGCGACAACCGCATCGCCCAGTTCGCCTCGCTGGGCGGCGCACCGCAGGACAAGAAGTGGCAGGGCGAGCGCACCGAGCTGGTGATCGGCGACCGCAACCTGATCCGCGAATTCACCACCCTCAACCGCGGCACCGGCGACGGCGGCGGCGTCACCCGCCTCGGCAACGACAACTGGGTGCTCGCCTACGTGCACGTGGCGCACGACTGCCAGATCGGCAACAACGTGGTGTTCTCCAACTATTCCGCGCTGGCCGGGCACGTCAGCATCGGCGACTGGACGATCCTGTCCGGCTACTCCGGCGTGCACCAGTTCTGCAAGGTCGGCGCCCATGCGTTCATCGGGATGGGCTGCCTGGTCGGTCACGACGTGCCGCCGTTCGTGATGATGGCGAACGAACAGCAGGGCCGCCCGCGCGGCATCAACAGCGAAGGCCTGAAGCGCCGCGGCTTCGACGCGACGCGCATTGCCGCGATCAAGCGCGCCTACCGCACGCTGTACATGGCCGGCCTGTCGTTGCCCGAGGCACGCGAGAAGCTGGTCGAACAGGCACGCGAGAGCGATGACGTGCGGGCGATGCTGGAATTCCTCGATCACAGCGAGCGCGCGCTCGCCCGATAAGCGTCTCGCTTATCGGGCGATCAGGCACGCGCTCTGGCTTATGCTTCCGGCATGACTGACCACCCGCAGCTCGAATCCCCGCTGATCGCCATCCTCGCCGGCGAGGATTCCGGCGACCAGCTCGGCGCCGACCTGATCGTCGCCCTGCGCCAGCGCTACCCGCAGGCGCGTTTCGTCGGCATCGGCGGCGCCCGCATGCAGCGCGAGGGCTTCGACTCCTGGTACGACATCCGCGAGCTGTCGCTGTTCGGATTCAGCGAGGTGATCCGCCACCTGCCCCGCCTGCTGCGGCTGCGCAAGGCTCTGGTCGCGCGGCTGCTCAAGGAACGGCCGGTCGTGGTGGTCGGCATCGACGCGCCCGACTTCAACCTCGGCGTGGAACAGCGCCTGAAGCAGGCCGGCATGCTCACCGTGCATTACGTCAGTCCGTCGGTCTGGGCCTGGCGCGAGAAGCGCGCGGAGAAGATCGGCCGCAGCGCCAGCCGCGTGCTGTGCCTGTTCCCGATGGAGCCGCCGATCTACGCGAAGCACGGCGTCGACGCCCGCTTCGTCGGTCACCCGCTGGCCGACCGTTTCGCGCTGGTCTCCGACCGCGTCGGCGCGCGCGAGATCCTGCAGCTGCCACAGCAGGCGCCGGTGCTGGCGGTGCTGCCCGGCAGCCGGCTGTCCGAAGTCGAACGGCTGGGCCGGGCCTTCATCGACGCGGCGAAGCGGGTGGCCGTCGCGGTGCCGGGGTTGCGCGTGGTGATCCCGGCCGCCAACCCGCAGGTGCGTGCCCGGCTTGGCAAGCTGCTCGCCGGCGGCCCGCACGACGAGGACACACCGCTGCTGCTGGACGGCCACGCGCACGAGGCGATGCTGGCCGCCGACGTGGTGCTGCTGGCTTCCGGCACCGCCACACTGGAGGCGATGCTGGCCAAGCGCCCGATGGTGGTGGGCTACCGCGTCGCGCCGCTGAGCTATCGCATCGCGCGCGCGCTGAAAATGCTGAAGACCGACGTCTACGCATTGCCGAACATCCTGGCCCGCGCCTGCGGCCTCGGCGACGGCCTGCTGGTGCCCGAACTGATGCAGGACGACTGCACCGCGGAGAACCTGGCCGCCGCCACCCTGGCGCTGTTCAAGGACAGCGAACGGCGCGGCGCGATCGTCGCCGCGTTCGAGCAGTTGCACCAGGCCTTGCGCGGCGGCCTCGAAGGCCA
The DNA here is from genome assembly GCF_058793995.1 of Rhodanobacter sp. GW835-FHT13D09. Lineage (NCBI taxonomy): Bacteria > Pseudomonadati > Pseudomonadota > Gammaproteobacteria > Lysobacterales > Rhodanobacteraceae > Rhodanobacter > Rhodanobacter sp. GW835-FHT13D09. Next base: position 80,742 of record NZ_JBXAGL010000014.1, read on the forward strand.
CGCAGGGGACCGTGCGGCAGCGACGATCGCCGAACTGATCGATGAAAGACATGCCGCTGGATAAGCTGCCCGCGAGTAGCCGCCGTCCTGCTCTCCGGGGAGCAGTGGCGAACGCAGAAAGCATGCTCACGGCCGGCGTCGACGAGGCCGGCCGCGGCCCGCTGGCCGGCCCGCTGGCGGTGGCCGCGGTGATCCTCGACCCGAACCGCCCGATTCCCGGGCTGGACGACTCGAAAAAGCTCAGCGAGGCGAAACGCGAGGCGCTGTATCCGCTGATCGTCGAACGCGCGCTGGCGTACTGCGTGGTACTGATCGAGCCGGACGAGATCGACCTCCTGAACATCTTCCAGGCCACCATGGCCGGCATGAGCCGGGCCGTAGCCGGCCTTGTGCCGATCGCCCACCGGGTGCTGGTCGACGGCAACCAGCTGCCGAAGGACCTGCCCTGCCCCGGTCGCGCGATCGTCGGCGGCGACGCGCTGGAGCCGGCGATCAGCGCCGCCTCGATCCTGGCCAAGGTCAGCCGCGACCGCGTGATGGTGACTCTCGATGACGAGCACCCGGGTTACGGTTTCGCCGCGCACAAGGGCTACCCGACTCCGGCGCACCTGGCCGCATTGCAGCGGCTCGGGCCGTGCCGCCAGCATCGCCGCAGCTTCGCGCCGGTACGCCTGCTGCTGGACCAGGCAAAGCTGTTCTGATCGGCGCGCAGGCCACTGATCACGCACCCGGTGAGACTGAACGGCATAGGCCATCCGTCTATGCAACTTTTCCCCGGTCGGGAGCATCATTGGCATCAGGGAACGCAACCCGCACGGACGCACCCGCAGCAGCGGCGATGTCCAGCCAGCACTGACCCGCCGATCCGCTGCCACACGCGCCACGCAGATCGCAGGAGTCGTGCCATGATGCCTCCGTCCCATCGCCCATCCGTTCCACCGATGCAGGCTGGCCGGCCCGTGCCCGCGCCGGCCAATCCCGCACTCGACGGCGTCGACGAAGCCTTGCCGCCGCATGCCGACTACAACCTCCACCCGCTGGCGGTGAGCAGCCTCGAACACTACGTGCTGCCCGTCGAGGAGAAAGGCGAACGCTTCCACATCCGCTGAGAGGTCCAACATCAAGACCTAAGGAGCAGTTGCCCGATGCCGGGCGCGGATCGGGCACGCAAGCGCCTGATTAGCGGGAGCGAGTCCGCACAAATCGGTCAGGAACGGATTTGAACAGCCGCAGGCTGGCCCGCAGGGCGCATGCCATGGATGGCATCCATACATGTGCCGGACTCGCGACGGAACGCACTGCTGGCCGAGCCGGTACCGCCGGCGGTGGCCGCCGCGGCGGCTGAGCGGCAGCTTCCGGCGGGGCATCGCCGGGCGTCGCGCAAACCGCACGGAAGTCAATCTTGCCGCTGGGCAGGGTGCCGGTTAGCCTGCGGGGATTCACCGCGCACACCGGCATGACCGTCCGCTATACCCACCTGCACCTGCACAGCGAATACTCGCTGGTCGACTCGACCATCCGCATCAAGGCGCTGGTCGCGGCCTGCGTGCGCGACGGCATCGCGGCGGTGGCGCTGACCGATGACAGCAACATGTTCGCGCTGGTGAAATTCTACAAGGCGTGCGGTGCTGCCGGCATCAAGCCGGTCGGCGGCTGCGACCTGTGGATCTCCGCGCCCGACGACCCGCGCCCGTGGCGACTCACCCTGCTGTGCCAGGACCGCGACGGCTACCTCAACCTGTCGCGGCTGGTCTCGCGCGCGTGGCAGGAAGGCCAGCACGGCGGCCGCGCGCTGGTCGAGGCCGGCTGGCTGGCCGGCGGCGCCTGCAACGGGCTGATCGCCCTGCTCGGCCGCGAGAGCGAGGTCGGCCGCATCGCGCTGAACCAGGGCATCGGGGCCGCCCTGGCGAAGCTGCGCCCGCTGGCGCGGCTGTTCCCCGACCGGCTGTACCTGGAGCTGACCCGCTGCGGCCGCGAGGGCGAGGAAAGCTGGAACACCGCCGCGCTGGCGCTGGCCGCCGAACTCGGCCTGCCGGTGGTGGCGAGCAACGACGTGCGCTTCCTCCGGCAGGACGATTTCGACGCGCATGAGGCGCGCGTGTGCATCCACCAGGGCCGCGTGCTGGCCGATCCGAAGCGCCCGCGCGAATACAGCGACCAGCAATACCTGAAGACGCCGGAGGAAATGGCCGCGCTGTTCGCGGATATCCCCGAGGCGCTGGAAAACACCGTCGAGCTGGCGAAGCGCTGCACGCTGGAGCTGAAGTTCGGCACCTACTACCTGCCCGACTTCCCGGTGCCCGCAGGCCACGACCTCGACAGCCACATCCGCGAACTGTCGCGGCAAGGCCTGCGCGAGCGGCTGGCGAACGCGCCGCTGGCGGCCGACCACACACTGGCCGACTACCAGGCGCGGCTGGAGCGCGAGCTGGACGTCATCGTCAAGATGGGCTTCCCCGGCTACTTCCTGATCGTGGCGGACTTCATCAACTGGGGCAAGCAGAATGGCATTCCGGTCGGCCCCGGCCGCGGCTCCGGCGCCGGCTCGCTGGTGGCCTGGGCGCTGAAGATCACCGACCTGGACCCGCTGCAGTTCAACCTGCTGTTCGAGCGCTTCCTCAACCCCGAACGCGTGTCGATGCCCGACTTCGACATCGACTTCTGCATGGACCGCCGCGACGAGGTGATCGACTACGTCGCGCAGAAGTACGGCCGCGACAAGGTCAGCCAGATCATCACCTACGGCTCGATGGCGGCCAAGGCGGTGCTGCGCGATTCCGGCCGCGTGCTCAGCATGCCGTACGGCCAGGTCGACCGGCTGGCCAAGATGGTGCCGCCGCGGCCGCTCGACCTCACCCTGTCCGACGCGCTCGGACGCTCGGAGAAGTCCAGGAAGGAGCCCGATCGCGTCGTCAGGGAGTTCTGCGAAACCTACGAGCAGGACGAGGAAGCGCGCGCGCTGATCGACCTGGCGCTGAAGCTGGAAAACCTCACCCGCAACGCCGGCAAGCACGCCGGCGGCGTGGTGATCGCACCCAGCCCGCTGACCGACTTCGCGCCGCTGTACTGCGAAGCCGGCGGCGGCGGCGTGGTGACCCAGTACGACAAGGACGACGTCGAGGCGGTCGGCCTGGTGAAGTTCGACTTCCTCGGCCTGCGCACGCTGACCATCATCGACTGGGCGGTGAAGGCGATCAACGCGCGCCGTGCGAAAGAGCGACCCCATCTGTCCTGCGGACATCTTCCCCTGCAGGCAGGGGAAGAAAGGACGGCGCAGCCGGCGGCTGCGGTGGATTCCGTGGGCGAAACGCCGCTGGACATCGCCGCGCTGCCGCTGGACGACGCGCTCACCTACGAACTGCTGAAGAAGGCGCAGACCGTCGCGGTGTTCCAGCTCGAATCCTCCGGCATGCAGCGCATGCTGAAGGACGCGAAACCCGACCGCTTCGAGGACATCATCGCGCTGGTGGCGCTGTACCGCCCCGGCCCGATGGACCTGATCCCCAGCTTCGTGGCGCGCAAGCACGGCCGCGAGGACGTGGAATACCCCGACCCGCGCGTCGAGCCGATCCTGAAAGAGACCTACGGCATCATGGTCTACCAGGAGCAGGTGATGCAGATGGCGCAGATCGTGGGCGGCTACTCGCTCGGCGGCGCCGACCTGCTGCGCCGCGCGATGGGCAAGAAGAAACTCGAGGAGATGGCGAAGGAGCGCGCCAAGTTCCGCGAGGGCGCGGCGAAGGACGGGCTCAGCGGCGAGAAGGCCGACTCGATCTTCGACCTGATGGAGAAGTTCGCCGGCTACGGCTTCAACAAGTCGCACGCCGCCGCCTATGCGCTGGTCTCCTACCAGACCGCCTGGCTGAAGGCGCACTACCCGGCCGAATTCATGGCTGCCACGATCTCCTCGGACATGGACAACACCGACAAGGTGGTGACCTTCCTCGACGAGTCGCGCGCCATCGGCATCGCCGTGCAGCCGCCGGACGTCAATGCTTCCGAATACATGTTCGTGGCGGTCGAATCCGACTCGTCGTCTGTGCACTCGCGCCAAGGCGCTCGCACGATCCAGTACGGCCTGGGCGCGATCAAGGGCGTCGGCCAGGGCGCGTGCGAGGCGATCGTGGCCGAGCGCGCGCACGGCCGCTACACCGATCTGGCCGACTTCTGCCGCCGCGTGGATCCGGCCAGGCTCAACCGCCGCGTGCTGGAAGCGCTGATCCTGTCCGGCGCACTGGACGCACTGGCGCCGAATCGGGCCAGCCTGATGCTGCAGCTGCCCGACGCCATCAAGGCCGCCGAGCAGCACCTGCGCGACCGGCAGTCCGGCCAGAACGACATGTTCGGCGCCGCCGTGGGCACGATGACACCCGTGGTGCACATCCATCTGCCGACGGTACCGGAATGGCCACTGGAGCAGAAACTGCAGGGCGAGCGCGATACCCTGGGCCACTACCTGTCCGGCCATCCCACCGACCCGTGGAAGGACGAACTGGCACAGCTGTCGACCTGCCCGCTCGGCGAGATCGCCGACCGCTACCAGCCGCCGAAGCCGCGCAAGAACGACGACGGCGACAACAACCGCTTCCGCCGCGGTCCCGACACGCCGTGGACCGTCGCCGGCATGGTCACCGCCGTGCGCAAGCGCGGCGACAGCGACGCCTTCGTGCGGCTGGAGGACGGTACCGGCATCATCGAGGTGAGCTTCTTCGGCGAGCTGTACCAGCAGATCGCGCCGCTGCTGACGCGCGACGAGATGCTGGTGGTCGACGGCGGGCTGCGCATCGACGATTTCTCCGGCGGCGGCTTCCAGCTGCGTGCACGCAGCGCCTGCTCGCTGGCCGACGCCTGCCGCCGGCATGCGCGCCTGCTGCAACTGAAGTTGAACGGCATCGGCCCGGACTTCGTCAGCCAGCTGCAGCACGCCCTGGCCGGCTATCGCGGCGGCCGCACCAGCGTGACCCTGCACGGCTACCGCAACCAGAGCGCCCAGGCCGACCTCGAGCTCGGCGAAGCCTGGCGCGTGGAAGCCATCCCCGACCTGCTGCGCGCCGTGCGCGCCCTGCCCGGCGTGAAAGCGGCGCGCCTGCGCATCGTCAAGCAGCAGGATTGAACCGCCTTGCTCCCTCCTGACCTCCCCCTGCTCTGCAGGGGGAGGAACCGTTCCCGTCACTTCCGGCCCCGCTCCAGCATCGCCTTCAGGTCGGCGAACGGATTGCCGGTCGCCGGCGGCGCATCCTCCACCGCCAGCACCCCGCCCCGCACGTGGTCGATGTGCCGCGCGTGCTCGTTGTCGTGGCAGTACACGCACAACAATTCCCAGTTGCTGCCGTCGGACGGGTTGTCGTCATGGTTGTGGTTGCGGTGGTGCACGGTCAGTTCCTGCAGGTTCGCACGGGTGAACTCGCGCGCACAGCGGCCGCACACCCACGGATACATCTTCAGCGCCCGCTCGCGATAACCCAGTTCGCGCTGCTCGGCGGCGCGCCGGGCCTCGGCCACGATGCGGTCGAGTCTGGCGTTGTCGATGGGCTTGCTGGGCATGGCGCGGATCCCGCAAAACGGTCATGGAATGAGCGGACGATAGCGCAATCGCCCGGCCTGCGGCAGGCGTCTGCCGACTCGGTCACAGCCATACGGCGGCGTTCTCTCGTTTTCCTGCGGGACGGTATACTGAGCCGCTTCCGTGCCATGAAAAGCAACGAATGAACCCCAACTTCCTCGATTTCGAACAACCGATTGCCGAGCTGGACGCGAAGATCGAAGAGCTTCGCCACGCCAGCCATGGCCAGGCGTTCAACATCGACGAGGAAGTCGGCCGCCTGCGCGAGAAGCTCAAGGTCAAGACCGCCGAGATCTTCCGCAACCTCAACTCGTGGCAGACCACCCAGCTCTCGCGTCACCCGGCGCGGCCATACACGCTCGACTACATCGGCGTGATCTGCGAGGAATTCCACGAGCTGGCCGGCGACCGCATGTACGCGGACGACGCTGCCATCGTGGGCGGCCTCGGCCGCATCAACGGCCGGCCGGTGGTGATCATCGGCCACCAGAAAGGCCGCAACACGAAGGACAAGGTGCGTCGCAACTTCGGCATGCCGCGTCCCGAGGGCTACCGCAAGGCGCTGCGCCTGATGAAGATGGCCGAGCGCTTCGGCCTGCCGCTGTTGACCCTGATCGACACCCCCGGCGCCTATCCCGGCGTGGGCGCCGAGGAACGCGGCCAGAGCGAGGCGATCGCGCGCAACCTGCTGGAGATGGCCGAGCTGAAGGTGCCGATCGTGTGCACCGTGATCGGCGAGGGCGGCTCCGGCGGCGCGCTGGCGATCGGCGTGGGCGACCGCACCAACATGCTGCAGTACGCCACCTATTCGGTGATCTCGCCCGAAGGCTGCGCCTCGATCCTGTGGAAGAGCCCGGACAAGGTGAAGGACGCCGCCGAGGCGCTGGGCATGACCGCGCCGCGCCTGCTGGAACTGGGCCTGGTCGACAAACTGGTGCGCGAACCGCTCGGCGGCGCCCACCGCAACCCGCGCTCGATGGCGATCCGCCTGAAAGCGGTGCTGCTGAACCAGCTCGACGAACTCGAGGCGATGCCGGTCGCCAACCTGCTGCAGCAGCGCTACAAGCGCCTGCGCAGCTACGGCGCATATCAGGAGTAAAACGGGGCCCTCCGTTGCGCGTGGCCCCGGCCACACCCGCTTCCGGCCAGGCATTCCAGGGCAGGCCCTTGGCTGTCGACACCTTCGATAGCACCGTGTTAACGCGAAACACACCACCACTTACAGCGCTGGATATACGGTCGGCGCTCCGTTGCACAGCAACGGTGATCCCCAAGGGCGATCAAGCGAACGCGCGAAATATTCCAGCAGGATGCCTGCCCTGCAGGCCATCGCAACGGATTGTCAGGGGGAGCCTTTGGGTCTGCTTGTCGCGGTTTGACCCGAGTGGAGGGCTTTCCATGACACACGCTTCGCCAGCAACGACGATGCCACGGCGCGTACTGCTCGCGCTTGCCATTGCCACGGCAATCGGCGGCATTTCCTTTCCCCCGGCGGCGCCGGCCAGCGAAGAGGCGCCCGGCACCATCCTCATTGCGGACCAGTTCAACAACCGCGTCATCGAGATCGACCGCGGCACCCATCGTGTGCTGTGGCATTTCGGCAACGGCTCGGACCTGCCCGGCCCGAGGAGCATCGTGGGCGTGAACGATGCCGAGCGCTTCGGCGTCCTCACGCTGATCTCGGGCACCGGCATCCCGCCCAGCAGCCCGGCGCTCCCCGGCTGTGCCACCCCGGTCAGCGGGTGTCCCGACAACCGCGTGCTGATTGTCGATCCCGGCGGCGACATCCTCTGGCAGTACGGCAAGGCAGGCATCACCGGGGCGGGCCCGAACGAGCTGAATACCCCGGTGCACTCGCTCTTCCTGACCAGCTTTCCGCATCACCCCGGTGCACACGTGCTGATTACCGACCAGGGCAACCAGCGCGTCATCCTGGTCGACCTGGAACACAGGATCGTCTGGCAATACGGTACGACCGGCGTAGCCGGCAACGGCCCGAACCAGCTCAACAACCCGAACAGCGCGGAAGTGCTGGCCAACGGCCACATCCTGATCGCCGACGAGAACAACAACCGGGTCATCGAGGTCGACCCAAGCCTGCAGATCCTGAAGCAATTCACCGCCATGGGCACGGTGAACGGCGCCGCCTTCGCCAGCCGGCTGGGCAACGGCGACACGCTGATCAGCGACTCCAACAACAACCGCATCGTCGAAGTCGACGGCCAGGACCGCGTCGTCTGGCTGTACCAGACCAACACCGACACGGGCAGCAACCCCGCGCCGTTGCCGACGCGGGCCCTGCGCCTGCGCAACGGCGACACGCTGATCAGCGACCAGTTCAACCAGCGTGTCATCGAGGTCACGCCCGCGGGCAAGATCGTGTTCCAACAGGGCGCGCTCAACCTGCCCGGTGACGATTTCAACCAGCTCAACGGACCCTACGACGCCAAGGCGGTCGGCGACTTCACCGGCATCACGCCACCCTACGGCTTTGCCTCCGGCGCCCATTGACACCCGACGCGCCGTTGCCGAGCAAGAGTCGAGCCCCGGCCTCCCTGGCCGGGGCTTCGCTTGATCGGCCCCGTGACTGGCCCGTGAAGGCCGGCCGCGGACCGGCAGACAGCGTTGTGGCATCCCGGCAAGGCGCTACCATCCTGTCATTCCGCTGCCGCCCAGGAGCCCGTCATGGCCCACGACAAACTCGCCGTGCTGATCGACGCCGATAACGCCCGCCCGGCGATCGTCGAAGGCCTGCTCGCCGAGGTGGCGAAGTACGGCACCGCGCACGTCAAGCGCATCTACGGCGACTGGACCAAGCCCGACCTCAACGGCTGGAAGGAAGTGCTGCTGCGCCACTCGATCCAGCCGATCCAGCAGTTCCGCTACACCGTCGGCAAGAACGCCACCGACTCGGCGATGATCATCGACGCGATGGATCTGCTCTACGCCGAACGCTTCGACGGTTTCTGCATCGTTTCCAGCGACAGCGACTTCACCCGGCTCGCTTCGCGCATCCGCGAATCCGGCCTGACCGTATATGGCTTTGGCGAGAAGAAGACGCCCGAACCGTTCCGCACCGCCTGCGACAAGTTCATCTACACCGAGGTGCTGGCTGGCACCGCCGAGGCCGAGACCGCGGCCGCGCCGAAACCGCGCTCGGCGAAGGAACTGCGCGGCGACACGCGCCTGATGAACCTGCTGCGCGGCGCGCTGGAGGCGGCCTCGGACGACACCGGCTGGGCCAGCCTCGGCACCATCGGCAGCATCATCAGCAAGCAGTCGCCCGACTTCGACTCGCGCAACTACGGCTACGCCAAGCTCAGCGGCCTGATCAAGGGCATCGGCCTGTTCGAGACCGAGGAACGCCAGATCGGCAACGGCAAGCATCTCTACGTCCGGCCGCGCGACAGCAAGAAGTGAGCAACCCGCTGCAAGCGCATCTGCAGGCCTCCCTCGCGGCCATGCCGCCCGCTCCGTTGTGCGTCGCCTTCAGCGGCGGCCCGGATTCCACCGCCCTGCTGCACGCGCTGACGCAATTGCCCGAGGCGCGCAGGCGCGGCCTGCGCGCGCTGCACGTCGACCACGGCCTACACCCCGACAGCGCCGCCTGGGCGGAGCATTGCCGGCACTTCTGCGCTGTGCTGGGGCTGTCGTGCGAAGTGTTGCGCGTGCAGGTCGAGCGAGGCGCCGGCATCGGTCTGGAAGCGGCCGCGCGCCACGCACGCCACGCCGCACTGGCCGCGCAGCTGCGCGACGGCGAATACCTGCTGCTCGGCCACCACCGCGACGACCAGGTCGAGACCGTGCTGCTGAAACTGCTGCGCGGCGCCGGCCCGGAAGGGCTGGGCGGCATGCGCACGCTGCGCACGTTCGGCCGCGGCCAGCTGTGGCGGCCGCTGCTGGCATTGTCGCGGCAGCAGCTGCGCGACTACGTCGAGGCGCAACGGCTGGATGTCGTCGACGACCCGTCCAACGCCGATACCTCGCTGGCGCGCAACCGCCTGCGCCACGAGATCCTGCCGCGACTGGCGCCTTGCTGGCCGCAGGCGGCGGATTCGATCCTGCACAGCGCAGCGCTCTGCCGCGCGGCTGCCGACGCGCTGCGCCTGCAATGGCTGACCGCGTTCGATGCCCTGCACGACCCGGCCAGCGGCAGCCTCGAAGCCGCCGGCTGGCTGGCGCTGATGCCGGCGCTGCGCGAGCCGCTGCTCGACCACTGGCTGCACCTGCGTGGCCTGCCCGCGCCCAGCAGCGCCCAGCGCCGGCAGATCGAGCGCCAGTGCGGCGCACGCCCGGGCCGGTTGCCATGCATCCGCTGGGCTGGCGCCGAGCTGCATCTCTGGAAAGGGCGCCTGTGGGCCTTGCCGCCGGGGCGCGCCGTCGCCGCCGGCTGGCAGGCAACCTGGCACGGCGAGCCGCTGGCGCTGCCCGACGGCGGCGAACTGTCGTTGACGGTCGAAGGCACCCGTCTGGCCGAGCCGCTGCTCGTTGGCCTGCGCCGCGGCGGCGAGCGCATCAAGCCCGACGGCGACGCGCATACGCGCGAGCTGCGCGACCTGTTCCAGCAGGCGCAGCTGCCGCCGTGGCGACGCAACGCCTGCCCGCTGCTGTACGCCGGCGACGAACTGGTTGCCGTGGCCGACCGTTGGATCAATGCCCGCGGCACGTCGATTTTCCGCCAGGCCGGCGCGTCGCCGCGCTGGCGTGCGGGACGCTGAGCCAGGTCACGCCAGCAGCGTTCCACGGCCTGCGCAGATTGATTCCGGACGGCCGCTGCGCTAGCGTTGCGGGCCATGGCCAAGACCGTTCCCGCACCCGGCAAGACCCCGCCCGCCGCCGACTTCGAACGCTCCCTCGACGAACTGGAACAACTGGTCGCGAAGATGGAAGGCGGCGAGATGAGCCTGGACGAATCGCTGGCCTCGTTCGAACGCGGCATCGGGCTGTTCCGCCATTGCCAGCAGTCGCTGGAGCAGGCCGAACTGCGCGTGCGGCTGCTGCTCGACCCCGAAGCCCCCGACAGCGCCCAACCGTTTGAACCCGAACTCTGAGCTTGGTCCCGCCCTGCAAGCATTGATCGTCCGCGCCGAACAGGCACTGGACCGCATCCTGCCGACAGCCGAACACTCCCCCGCCGAACTGCATCGCGCAATGCGCTACGCCGTGCTCGGCGGCGGCAAGCGGCTGCGCCCGCTGCTGGTCTACGCCGCTGCCCATGCACTCGGCGAAGACGGCTCGTCGCTGGACGCCGCCGCCTGCGCAGTCGAACTGATCCACGCCTATTCGCTGGTGCACGACGATCTGCCCGCGATGGACGACGACGCGCTGCGCCGCGGCCGCCCGACCTGCCACATCGTGTTCGGCGAGGCGATGGCGATCCTCGCCGGCGACGCGCTGCAGGCGCTGGCGTTCGAGATCCTCGCCGACGACGCCGCACGACGCACCGATGCAGCCACCGGCATCGCCATGCTGCGCGCGCTGGGCCAGGCCTGCGGCGCCGAAGGCATGGCCGGCGGCCAGGCACTGGACCTGGCCGCAGTCGGCCGCCCGCTCGCGCTGGGCGAACTCGAACACATGCACGCATGCAAGACCGGCGCGCTGATCCGCGCCTCGGTGCAGCTCGGCGCGCTCGCCGCCGGCGCCGACGCCGACACCCTGCAGGCGCTGGACCGCTACGCCCACGCAGTCGGGCTGGCGTTCCAGGTGCGCGACGACATCCTCGACGTGGAAGGCGAATCGGCGGTGATCGGCAAGACCGCCGGCAAGGATGCCGCCGCCGCCAAGCCCACCTTTCCCTCGATCATCGGCCTCGACGCCTCGCGCGCCCGGCTGGCCGAGCTGACCGACACCGCGCTGGCCGCGATCGCGCCGCTGGGCGAGCACGCGACGCTGCTGGAAGAGCTGGCGTTGTACGCCGCCCACCGCCACTACTGATCCGATGCCGCGCAATGAAAAGGGCGGCTCACGCCGCCCTCGTTTCATGCGCCGGTCACCGGCCTCAGCTGACCAGCCGCAGCGTGAACGGGTAGCGGTAGGTGGTGCCCTCGTTCGCCTTGATCGTGGCGATGATCACGAACACCAGCCAGCCGATCGCCAGCACCGCCAGCAGCAGGAAGCCGATCAGGATGAAGCAGAGGATCCAGCCCACGATGGCGGCGATCCCCACGGTGATGTTGAAGTTCAGCGCCTCCTTGCCCTGGTCGTTGACGAACGGCATGGTGTCCTTCTTGATCAGCCAGATCACCAGCGGCCCGATGATGCTGCCCAGCGGAATGATCACACCGGCCAGCGCGGACAGGTGCGCGAACATCGCCCACTGGCGCTCCTCGGCGGAAGGTGCCCCGGTCATCGGCTCGTTCGACGGGGGCGGAATGACGGACTCGGGTGGAACGCTCATGCGCTACTCCTCAACGTCGACAGTTCACCGGCCGCTTGCCGGTCGTGCCGATGCTAGCAAGGCTTGCACCGCTTTGCCGCATGAATCTGCGATAACCCCATCCCAGCCCTCCCCTGCGATGCAGGGGAGGGAGAGTCATGCCTACTCGCCAGCCACCATCATCCGGTCCAGCAGGATCGAGCCGGTGAGGATGTGCGAGCGGGGGTCGACGTCGGCGCCCACCGCGACGATGCCGGCGAACATCTCGCGCAGGTTCGCCGCGATGGTGATCCCCTCCACCGGGTAGGCGATCCCGCCGTTCTCGACCCAGAAGCCCGCTGCGCCGCGCGAGTAGTCGCCAGTGACGATGGACACGCCCTGCCCCATCACCTCGGTCACCAGCAGGCCGGTGCCCAGGCGCTGCAGCATGCGCTGGAAATCGCTGCGCTCGCCGTCGGCCGCACCCGGCTCCACGATCAGGTTGTGGATGCCACCGGCGTTACCGGTCGATTGCAGGCCCAGCTTGCGCGCCGAATAGCTGCCCAGCACGTAGCGCGCCAGCACTCCGCCTTCGACCAGCGCGCTGTCGCGGGTGGCCACGCCCTCGGCGTCGAAATTGCCGGATCCCTGCCCGCGCGGCAGGCGCGGCCGCTCGTCGATGTTCAGCCAGGCCGGCATCACCGGCTTGCCCACATGGTCGAGCAGGAAGCTGGCCTGGCGGTATAGCGCGCCACCGCTGACCGCGCCGAGCAGGTGGCCGACCAGCCCGCGCGCCAGCTCCGGCGCGAACAGTACCGGACACTGCCGCGTGGACAGGCTGCGCGCACCCAGCCGCGCCAGCGTGCGTTCGGCCGTCTTGTCGCCCAGCGCCTGCGCGCTGATGAAATCACCGGCCGCACGCACGCTGTCGTACCAGTAGTCGCGCTGCATGCCACCCTCGTCGCCGGCGATCAGCGCCAGCGACAGCGAATGCCGCGTGCCGCGCTCACGGCCGACGAAACCGTGCGAGTTCGCGTACACCGACAGCCCTTGTCCGGCCTGCACGCTGGCACCGTCGGAATTGCTGATGCCGGCGTGTGCACGGCCGGCGTCCTCGATGGCGATGCCCAGCGCGATCGCCTGCGCGGTGTCGATGTCCCACGGATGCCACAGGTCGAGGTCGGGGAATGCCGTGGCCATGCGCGCCGCGTCGGCCAGCCCGGCGGCGGGGTCTTCCTCGGTGTAACGGGCGATCGCGCAGGCCTGGTCCAGCGTGGCCTGGATCGAATCGGGGTGGAGGTCGGCGGTGCTGGCCGAGCCCTTGCGCTGGCCGAAGTACACGGTAAGGCCGAAACCGCGGTCGCGGGTATGCTCCACCGTCTCCACCTCGCCCAGCCGCACGTTCACGCTCAAGCCCGTGTCGATGCTCGCCGCCACCTCGGCCTGGCTGGCGCCGGCGGCGCGGGCGCGGCGGATCACGTCCTCGGCCAGCCCGGCGAGGCGGTCGAGTTCGTGCAGGCTGGGGTCCGGGCTGATGGCAACTTCGCTCACGTCGGGCTTTCCTGGGAATTAGGCGGGTAGAATAGGCGGTTCGCAGCCGCAGGCACCCGACATGGGGCCACGGCGGCGAAATGAAAAGAGCTGCGGAGAACGCCCATGCAACCCACCGCCGGCATCTATCGCCACTACAAGGGCCAGCGCTACCGCGTGCTGGGCACGGCGCATCACAGCGAAACCATGGAGCCGCTGGTGGTCTACCAGGCGCTCTACGGCGACCACGGCCTGTGGGTGCGTCCCGCGGCGATGTTCAGCGAGACCATCGAACTGGACGGCGAACCGATCGCCCGCTTCGCGCTCGAGCAGGCCGACGGCGAGCGCGCCGGCGACGAAACATCCGGCAACGGCCGGCACGCCTGATCCACCCGCTTTCTTCTGGAATGAACCCGTGAGCCCGAGCCGCAGCCGCAACCAGACCGAACTCGACGATGCGGACTACGGCCCCAGCCGCACCCAGCAACGCCGCGAAGCGCTGGCCATCCTGACCCTCGCCGGCCAGTTGATCGAGCTGCCGCCGAGCAAGCTGGCCAAGCTGGCGCTGCCCGACGACGTGCGCCGCGAGATCGACATCACCCGCCGCATCACCTCCCACGGCGCGAAGAAGCGCCAGCTCGCCTTCCTCGCCAAGGTGATGCGCCGCTACGACGACGAGGACTTCGCCGCCGTGCGCGCCGAACTCGGCGAAAACCGCGAGAAGCAGCGCCAGGAAACCGCCGCGATGCACCGCCTGGAAGCGATGCGCGAGCGGCTGCTCAGCGAGGACGAAAGCGCCCTGTCCGAACTGATCACCGGGCATCCGCAAGTCGACCGCCAGCGCCTGCGCTCGCTGGTGCGCCAGGCGCGCATCGAGAAGGACACGCCGAACAAGCCGCCACGGGCGTACCGGGAGATCTTTCAGTTGTTGAAGGATCTGGCAGAGGCAGGCGAATCGGCCGAGAGCTGACGCGCAGCACCTGGAAGAGCGCACCCTGTCCACAAGGGACTTCCTTTGGTCGTGCGCGACGCTCTTGCTCTACCGATTCTTGCATCGGCCCGCGTAATCGCGTGGACTCGCCCCCGCGCATTCAGGCATCGAGGTGCCAGTGGTGGTGAGCTAGTGGACCGTAACGTTT
>NZ_JBXAGL010000015.1:0-54573 GCF_058793995.1 Rhodanobacter sp. GW835-FHT13D09
GCCAGGAAATCCATCGGGTCAGAGGCGGATATGCCTTGTGGAAGCCTTCCACGCCCGGTGATTCATCCCGTTTCTTCACATGATGCTGCGATCTACGTTGCGGACGTATAGACGTCCATCTCGCTCTCAATAGATCAGAGCATCCCTAGCGCCTGGAAGGTACTCATCTGCATGTGAAGCGTCGAGCCACGCTACGCTGCGCGTGCGGTGTGGCGACGATGCTGCGCCCGCTGCCCGGGACGAAGGCGGACAGGGCGAAAAGCCGGTCTTGCTGGACCAGGCCGAGCAGGCGCTCTACGCACGCCAAGCGTGCCGGCCGCAACTGCCTGGGATGGTTTGCACCAGACCCGCCCGCGAGAGGGCTGGATCGGCACGGTTGATATCGCGCCTCGCTAGGTGCTGCGTGACGGAGCCCACGCCGCCAGGTCGACCGAAGGCTCGCGCTTGCGCGTCGGCGGCGTTCGCTCATCACGTCACGCAGGCCGTACAGGTCGTGCTTGAGGTAGTCGATACCTCATGCTGCATAGGTCCGCGCATCCTGTTCCACGCGCTCCCAGGAACCGGCATGGTTCGCGTATGTGCTAGGACTGAGCGAGCTGTAGGTGCCTAGCTTGAGGCCGCGCGCGTGCACGTAGTCGGCCACCAGCGCCTTCATGTCTGGGAAACGTTCGTTGGGATGGATGCACCCGTCCGGGCCGCGATTGCCATGCCAAGTGTCGTCTAGGGATGAGTTCGCCGGTCACCAGGTGGACGAAGCCACCGTGCCGGGCGTGGGTTCGGCGGTTGCCGAGCGCGCCGCCGCGGGGCGTTACGTGGACGTGCGCATCCGCCGCGCCGAGGCCGCGCGCTACGGGCTGACCCAGCAGCAGCTGCAGCAGCTGGTCGCCACGGTGGTCGGCGGCGAGCCGATCGGCGAGGTCGTCGCCGGGCGCGAGCGCTATCCGATCGTGCTGCGCCATCCGCGCGCGGCGCGCGATTCGCTGGCCGCGCTTGAACAACTGCCGATCGTCGCGCTTCACGGCTGTCTGCACCGGCGTGCCAAGCGCCTCTTCGACGCGATCGATCAGGCCGATCAGGTTCAGTGATACAAAACCGGACAGGCGCGCCAGCCCGCATTGTCACTGCACAATGCGGTGCGACGTACGAACAGTTCGCCGCATGCCACGCAATTGCTCCACCGCCGCAGCGGCGTTCACTTGCAGCAGGCCATCGGAAACCCTGCTGCTGTCCCGCAACAGATCATGGACGCTGCGAGCATCTAGTTCCGGAGCGAGTGCGAGCAGCAAGGCTATGATGCCGCTCACGTGTGCGGCAGCCATGGATGAGCCGGTAGTGAAGTCGTAGCCGTTGCCGGGCTGGATGGTGAGGATGTCCATTCCGGGGGCGCTCAGCACGCCAGGCGGGGCCGCCGCTGCGTCGGCCACACGCACGACGATGACGCCCGGCACGTCACCGGGGAAGCCGTTGGGCGCTCCATCCGCAGGCATGGCGGCCACCACGATGCGTCCCTCCTCGAGCAGCCGCGTCAGCAGCATTTGCAGCAAGGGGTCGGCCGGGCCGCCGAGGCTCAGATTGACGATGCGGATCCGGGTATCGATGATCGCCGCCAGTGCCTTGGCAAGCGTGAAGGAGTTGCAGCGTGCACCGGCGGCGTCCGGCATCGGCGGATACCAGCAGGTCTTGTAGACGCTGAGCGTGGCCTCGGGGGCGATGCCGACGATTCCCTGGTGGTTGTTGCCGTCGGCGGCGATGATGCCAGCCACTTCGGTGCCGTGAGGGTCGGTGTCGAACGGGCTGTTACCCTCGTCCACCAGGTTGTGCACGTCGTGGATACGTCCCTGCAGTTCGGGATGGCGCGCGTCCACGCCGGTGTCGACGATCGCGACGTCCACCCCGTTGCCTTGGCTGAATGCATGGGCCCGCTCGGCGCCGGTTTCGACGAAGCCACGCTGGAGATCCACGTACGGGTCGTTGTATCGGCGCGTGGGCGTCTCCTGCTGCGCATAGACGGAGAAATCCTGCAAGGGCTGCGCGAGCCGCACCTGCGCGTCCGCGGCGAGCATCTTGAGCAGGTCGTCTCGGGTCGTGCCGGGCGGAGGTTTGAACACACCGCAGTACAGGCCAAGCGGCTTGATCGGCCAGCCGGCGATCTCGCGCAGACCATAGCGCCGTTTCAGCGCGTCCATGACGGATAGCGCCCGTTGCCCGGCACCGTAGCGCCCAGGCGGAGTGTAGCCAAGCAGACTGGAGCCGGCGCGCGTCGATGGCGGTTCCAGCAGATTGTCGACCGCCAACACGATGTCACGTTGGGCGTCCATCGATACCGCGGCTGCGGCCGCGCTTCCGCTGCCAGGGTGGCGTCCGTCATTGGCCACCGCCTTGTGCACCGGTGTACCCATGGCGATGACCAGCGCGACGAGGACGAGCACCCGGCCGCTCATGGCGTGACGCTGACGGGTTCGGCCAGACGGATGCCACGGGTGGCGCGGAGTTTCGGCAGAAGCTGCCCGGTTGTCGCCGCGGCATCCGTCGGCACTATCGTATAGGCTCCGACGCTGTTGGGACCTTGCACCACCTGCAGGTGCAACGCGTACAGCAAGGCGTTCCAGTCAGCCAGTGTCATGGTCGCATCGGGCACCACGCGGATCGCGCCGGGCGGCGCGGCTGGCGGCGCCTCGCTGAGCGTGTGGTACGCTGGATTTTCAACGGAAGCCAGCCTGACACCGAGCACGCCGAGGCCAACCGCCTGGGCGAGCACAGTGGCAGCCAGCGCCCGCACCAGCCACGCTCTCGACGAGGGTTGCCGCGGGGCTTTCTGGGGATCGGACGCATCGAGCCGGTCCAGCAGGCGCTTCAACCCCACCTCCGCATCGAGCGACAAGTCCGGCGGCAGCGACAGCGCAAGCCGCAGGCAGCTCTGCTGCGCAAACTCGGCTCGGCACGATGCACAGCCAGCCAGGTGCATCTCGAGCCAGGCAGCTTGTTCGTCCGAGGCGTGGTCCTGCAGCACCCAAGGCATCAGTTCCCAGGCGTGCGGGCAATCCATGCCGGGGTTCACCGTGGTCTCCATGAAGCACCCTCCTTGCAGGAGACTGGGTTCCCGGCCAAGGCGGGCAGCACGTTGCGAAGCTTGACCCGTGCATAGAACAGCCGTGCTTTCACCGTGCCTAGGGGGCACTGCATGATGGCTGCGACATCGTCCAATGAATGCCCCACGCCGTAGACCAGCTCGATTACCACGCGCTGATCCGCCGACAGGTGCTCAAGTCCCTTGCCCAGCCAGTCGCGCAACTCGCGGTCTTCGTTCGGGTCGTTGGATACGAGGCGCTCGTCCGCCGGCATTTCGTATTCGGCAGGCTCGTCGCCGTGTTGTCGCAAGGCCTTGAGGCCGCATCGATAGGCAATGCCCATGATCCAGGTGGAAACGCGCGAGTCGCCACGGAACTCGCCCGCCTTCTGCCAGGTGATCCAGAAACAATCATTGACGACCTCTTCGATGATATCGCTGCGTCGTGTGAGACGGGACAGGAAGCGACACAGCCGGCTGTGGTAATTGCGGTACAACGCCGCCAGCGCGGCACGGTCGCCCGTCGCCATGCGCTGGAGCAACATGCGGTCGGTGACATCAGCGTTGGTATCGGCTTCGTTCATGAGTCATCAGTTTGGTGCCCTTCGGGCGCGGAAAGGTTGCCTCCGGATCAAAAGGTCCACGAAACCGTCGCGATCCACGGCGCAGCGATCGGAGCGCCCTGTGCAGGGCGAATGCGCGGGTCGGTCACGATGCGATCGAGTTCCACCTGCCAGTCCCCCATGGCCCATGCCAGGCCCGCGTGCCCATAGCGATAGGATCTCGGGGGCTCGCGTCCGTAGCCGGGGGGCGCGTACTCGTAGGCGCGGACAGGCACAGCGTAAGCGCGATAGGGCACGGCGGGAGCCTGGGCGACACCCGCCCCGGCGGAAAGATAGAAGTGCCAAGGCAACGGCCAGTGAAAATCAATATCGGCCGCGCCGTGCAACCGATGATCCCACTCGCCCAGATCGCGCACGGCGGACAGACCGAAAGTCAGTACATCGCGGTATATCCAGTGAACGCCCGCCTCGGCTCGGCCGAAGCTGCGCGCATGGGTCGAGCTGGAGTAACGGTAATACAGCAGGCCCACTTGCATCTGCCAGGCAGCCGATAGCGGCCAGTAGCGCGAGGCCTGGGCGGAGGTTTCGGCGAGATGGCCTGGCGTGCGCAACTCGGTGCCTGCCGACAGGCCCAGCGACCAGCCAGTCGGCGAGGTCCAGGAGGCAGCTCCCTGCAAGATCGGCGTATCGGCGGTAATCGCCTGGCCACGGTCGACCAGTTGGGAGCTGAGTGCCACGGTGCCGCGGAAACCCGTCGATTGGGCGTGCAATCCCCACGGAGGGCACGTGCCCAACGCCAGCGACACCAAACCGAATACGCATCGATTCATGGGCCGGATGGTTCCCCCAAGCCGCCTGGATGGTTCCCCGCTTTGCGGAGCCTAGCGCGAATCCTGGGTAGCCGTGTCGTCGAAGATGGCACCACTACCTCGGCGGGGGTAACGAAAGGTTGCATCTGGCAACCGGGAAGACCGGAAATCCCCGATGGCCCGGCGGTGCGCATCAGCCGTGAATGGAGTCATGGCGCCGAGGCGTCGGTGCCTGTCGCAACCAAGTTGCCGCAGAGACGAGTCGGAGCGTCGTCCAGGACGAAGCCTGTGCCTGGCCTCTCCTGATCGAGGCACAACCTTTCGCCAGCCGGACGACACTCAGATGTCGTGGGTCATATCCATGAACTCAGGAGCGGATCCGGTACATGGAAATCGAACGCATTCGGTTGCAAAAGCATGGCGACGATCGTGGCATGCTCATTGCCCTGGAGCAGGATCTGAACGTGCCCTTCGTGATCCGGCGCGTGTACTACCTGTTTGCCACCCACGGTGGCGTGCACCGGGGCCGGCACGCACACCGCCACCTCAATCAACTGGCCGTGGCAGTGCGTGGCTCCGTCACCTTCATGCTGGACGACGGCGGCGGCCCGGTGGAGGTTCTGCTCGATGATCCATCGTACGGTCTTCACCTGGGCAGCATGGTGTGGCGCGAGCTGTACGACTTCAGCGAAGACTGCGTGCTGATGGTGCTGGCCGACCACCTGTACGACCCGGCCGACTACATCACCGACTACGCCGCTTTTCTGCGCGAGGTTCGCGGCCCCGTGTACCAGGAGGGCATGGTGGCATGCCAAAGCCTCTAGTCCTCATCGGCGCGGGCGAGTTCGCCCAGATCGCCTGCGAATATTTCGAACACGACAGCGAGCATGACGTGGTCGCCTTCAGCGTCGAGCGCGACTACCTCGCGCAGCCGCGGCTGGCCGGCCGCCCGGTGGTGGCGTACGAGACGCTGGAAACGCACTACCCGCCGGTGGAGGTCGACGTCTTCGTCGCCGTGCCGGCCAGCCAGCTCAACCGCCTGCGCACGCGCCTCTACCGCGATGCGAAGCGCCGCGGCTACCGGTTCGCCACCTACGTCAGTTCGCGCGCCTTCGTGTGGCGCAACGCCGAGGTGGGCGAGAACAGCTTCATCTTCGAGGGCAACGTGGTGCAGCCGTTCGTGCGTATCGGCAACAACTGCGTACTGTGGAGCGGCAACCACGTGGGGCATCGCACGGTCGTGCACGACAACGTGTTCGTCGCCTCGCACGCGGTCATCTCCGGCTACTGCGAGATCGGCGAGAACAGCTTCGTCGGCGTGAACAGCACCTTCAACGACCACGTGAAAGTCGCCCCCGACAACGTGATCGGCGCGGGCGCGCTGGTCACCCGCGATACCGAGCCGGGCCGGGTCTACGTCGGTTCGCCGGCTCATGCGGTGCCCGACCGGTGCAGCCTCGACGTGAGGCTTTGACGAGCGCATGTTCGCATGGACCAAGCAAGGGCTGGTCTTCGACACCGCGCGGCAGGGCGTGGGCGGCTGGATGCGCCATTCGGCGCTCACGCCGACGCCGTACCGCCTCGACGACGAACTCATCCGCGTCTATGCGGGGTTTCGCGACGCCGACGGCGTCAGCCGGATCGGCTACGTCGACGTGCGGGCGGACGACCCAGCGGCGGTGGTGCGGGTCAGCGCCGAGCCGGTACTCGACATCGGCCGGGCCGGCTGCTTCGACGACAACGGCGTGATCCTGGGCGATCTCGTCGACGCGCCGGGCGGCCTGCACATGTTCTACGTGGGCTTCCAGCGCGTGGCCAAGGCCAAGTTCCTGGCCTTCAGCGGCCTGGCCGTTTCCGGCGACGGCGGCAACAGCTTCCGGCGCACCCAGGAAACCCCGATCCTGGACCGCGCGCCCGGCCGCAGCACCATCGGCGCGGTGCATTCGGCCATGTACGAGAACGGCCGCTGGCGCCTGTGGTACGCCGTGGGCGACGACTGGGAAACCATCGGCGGCCAGCCGTTCCCGCGCTACCACATCCGCTGTGCGCAGACGGCCGACCTCGCCGCGATGCCGCGCGCGGACCATGTCTGCCTGCGGCCGCAAGGCAGCGAGTACCGCATCGGCCGGCCGCGCGTGTACCGCTACGGCGGCCGCTACCTCATGTACTTCACGTGGGGCAATCGCGCCGGCGAGTATTTTCCCGGTGTCGCCCTGAGCGACGACGGCATCGCCTGGGAGCGCCGCGACGAGACGCTGGGCATCGCGCTGTCCGCCGACGGCTGGGATTCGCGCACCTTGTGCTATCCCGCGCTGATCCGCGCGCGCGACAAGCTGCTGATGTTCTACAACGGCAACGACATGGGCGTGGCCGGCTTCGGCGTGGCCGAGGCAGAGGCCGACGCCGACGCCGGCGAAGGTGATGCCGATGTGCAGCATTAGGCCCTACGACCCCGCCGACGTGCACGCGTGGGACGCGCTGGTCGGGCGCTCCCGCAACGGCAACCTGCTGCACCGGCGCGGCTACATGGACTACCACGCCGATCGCTTCGTCGACCGGTCGCTGGTCGTCGAGCGGCACGGCGAAGCCGTGGCGGTGTTCCCCGCGAGCATCCAGGGCAGCGTGGTGACCAGCCACGGCGGCCTCACCTACGCCGGGCTGCTCACCACGGATGCGTTGCGCGCCGAATCGACGCTGGCCGTGTTCGGGCAGATCGGCGCCCACTACCGCGCGCTGGGCGTGGAGCGGGTGATCTACAAGGCGGTGCCGCACGTATTCCACGCCTATCCCGCCGAGGAGGATCTGTATGCCCTGCATCGGCTGGGCGCGCGGTTGCAGCGCCGCGACCTCTCCTCGGTGATCGCGCTGCGCGAGGCATTCCACTTCACGCAGGGCCGCCAGCGCGCCGTCAACAAGGCCAGGAAAGCCGGCATCCAGCTGCAGGCCGGCGCCGATCCGGCGGATTTCCACGCCCTGCTGACGGAGGTGCTGCACAAGCACGACACCCTGCCGACCCACAGCCTGGCCGAGCTGCGCCTGCTGCAGTCGCGCTTCCCGCAGCACATCGTGCTGCACGAGGCGCGCCGCGAAGGCGTCCTGCTGGCGGGCGTGCTCGCCTACGATTTCGGCCGGGTCGTGCATACCCAGTACATGGCCGTCTCGGAGGAAGGGCGGCGGCTGGGCGCGCTGAGCTTCCTGCTGGCGGAGCTGATCGGCGGAGTGTATGCGCAGCGCACGTATTTCAGCTTCGGCATCTCGACCGAGCAGGAAGGGCGCGTGCTCAACGGCGGCCTGGTCACCCAGAAGGAATACTTCGGCGCCCGCGCCGTGGTGCACGATTTCTACGAGTGGCTGCTGTGATGGAGCACGCGTCGACGGAGACCACCCGGAGGGACGTCCCGTTCCTCGACGTCAGGGCGATCAACGCGCGCCATGCCGACGAGCTGAAGGCGGCCGCCGCGCGGGTGATCGACTCGGGCCGGTACATCATGGGCGAGGAACTGGCGGCCTTCGAGCGCGAGTTCGCCGCCTATTGCGGCGTGCCCCACGCCGTGGGCGTGGGCAACGGGCTGGATGCGCTGTCGCTGATCCTGCGCGGCTACAAGCAGCTCGGCGCGCTCGGCGAGGGCGACGAGGTGATCGTGCCCGGCAACACCTTCATCGCCAGTTTCCTCGCCATCAGCGAAAACCGGCTGGTGCCGGTGCCGGTGGAGCCCGATCCGTCGAGCTTCAACCTCGACCCGGCCTGCGTGGCGGCGGCGATCGGGCCGCGCACGCGCGCGATCATGGCGGTGCACCTGTACGGCCAGCTGGCCGACATGCCGGCGCTGGCGGCGCTGGCCCGGCGGCACCGGCTGCTGCTGATCGAGGATGCCGCGCAGGCGCACGGCGCGATGTGCGACGGCCGCAAGGCCGGCGCGTTCGGCGACGCGGCGGCCTTCAGCTTCTTCCCCGTCAAGAACCTGGGCGCGCTGGGCGACGGCGGCGCGGTGGTGACCGCCGACGCGCAGCTGGCGCAGCAGGTCGCGGCACTGCGCAACTACGGTTCCGCGGTGAAGTACCGCCATCTTTTCCAGGGCGTCAATTCGCGGCTCGACGAGATCCAGGCGGCGATGCTGCGGGTGAAGCTGCGCCATCTCGACGAGGACGTCGCCCGGCGCCGCCGCGTGGCGCGCCGCTATCGCGACGGCATCCGCCATCCACAGATCCGGCTGCCGCAGGCGGCGCACGAGGAACAGCACGCCTGGCACCTGTTCGTGGTGCGCTGTTCCCATCGCGACGCACTGCAGCGGCACCTGCTGGCGCACGGCATCCACAGCCAGGTGCATTACCCGGTGCCGCCGCACCGGCAGCCGGCCTACCCGGACCTGCACGATCGGCGGCTGCCGCTGACCGAGCGCCTGCACGAGGAAGTGCTGAGCCTGCCGATGAGTCCTACGCTGGACGAGGAAGCGGTGGAGCGGGTCATCCGGGCCTGCCAGGCGTTCGAGTGTCCCGCATGAACATCGTGCGCGCCGGCTTCTATTCCGCCCTCGCCACCGCAGCGCGGCTGCTGGCGGCGCTGGTGGTGATCAAGCTGGTGGCGTGGTTCGCCGGGCCCGAGGGCGTGGGCAAGCTGGGCCAGTTCATGAGCCTGATGTCGCTGCTGGCCGTGCTGGCCGGCGGCGGCATCAGCGCCGGCATCGTGAAGTACGTCGCCGAGTACCGCGAGGATCCGCAGCGGTTGGCGCGCCTGCTGGCCGCCGCGCTGTGGTATGCGCTGTGCGCCTCCGTCCTGATGGGTTGCCTGGCGCTGCTGTTCAGTCGGCAGCTGGCGTTGTGGCTGCTGGACGATCCCGCCTACGCGGGCCTGATCCGCGTGCTCGCCGTGGCCCAGCTCGGCATCGCGCTGGTCAACTACATCCTGGCCGTGATCAACGGCTTCATGGACGTGCGCCGGCTGGCGCTGATCCAGGTGCTGGGCTCGCTGCTGAGCATCGTGATGGTGATCTGGCTGGCGCGCTGGCTGCACCTGTACGGCGCGCTGCTGGCGCTGATCGTGAGCCAGCTGCTGTGGCTCGTCGTCGGCCTGCCGGCGTGGTGGCGTAGCCCGTACTTCCGGCGCAGCATGCTGCGGCTGCGCTTCGACCGCGAGATGACCCTGCGGCTGGCGGCGTTTTCGGTGATGACGCTCACCGCCGCGCTGGTCTCGCCGCTGGTGAACATCGCGGTGCGCGACCACCTCGCGCTGCGGCTCGGCTGGCAGCAGGTCGGCTACTGGCAGGCGGTGAGCAAGGTGTCGGATGCCTACCTGCTGTTCCTCACCGCGGCCATCAACATCTACTACCTGCCCAAGCTGGCGTCGATCCGCGGGCGCGACGCGCTGGTGCTCGAACTGCGCCATGCGTACCGCTACATTTTGCCCGCGGTGGTCGTGCTGGCGGCGTCGGTGTACCTGCTGCGCGACTGGGTGACGCGCCTGCTGTTCAGCGCGGACTTCGCGCCGGCCAATGCGTTGTACGGGCCGCAGCTGGCCGGCGACGTCATCAAGATCGCCTCCTTCATTCTTTCCTACGTGATGCTGGCCAAGGCCATGACGCGGCTGTTCGTGGTTTCCGAGTGCGTGTTCGCGGCCAGCTACCTGGCGCTGGTCTACGTGTTCACCGCGCACTTCGGCCTGGTCGGCGCGATGTACGCCTTCGCGGCCAACTACCTCGCCTACCTCGCGTTCAACGTGCTGGTCGTGCGGCGCTACCTGGGAGGGCTGTGACGATGGCGTCCGACGTATCCAAAGGCGCGCTGCCGCTGGTCTCGGTGCTGATCCCGGCGTTCAACCACGAGCGTTTCGTGCGGCGCTGCCTGGACAGCGTGCTGGAAGACCCGTACCCGGCCAAGGAGCTGATCGTCATCGACGACGGCTCGACCGACCGCACCGGCGCGCGGATCGCCGACTGGGTGGCGACGCACTGCATGGACATTCCCATCGAGTACGTGCAACGGGAGAACCGCGGCATCGCCGCGACCCTCAACGAGCTGGCGGCGCGCGCGAACGGCGAGTTCCTGCGGCCGGGCGCCAGCGACGACTACCTGCTGCCCGGCGGCCTCGACGCCCAGGTCCGCTACCTGCAGGAGCACCCGGACAAGGGCGCGGTGATCGGCGATTCGATGGTGGTCGACCAGGACGGCAGGAAGCTGCACGACAGCGGCATGTGCGACCTGCACGGCGCCGACAAGAGCCTGTACCGCTCCGACGACGGCATCCGCCGCGCGGTGATCCGGCAATGGGCCATCGGCGGCCCGGTCGCGCTGATCCGCAAGCGCGCGCTCGACACCGTCGACCGTTGGAGCGAAGGGCTGCGCATCGAGGACTGGGACCTGTTCCTGCGCCTGGCCGCGCGCGACGCGCTCGGTTTCGTCGACGTCAGCGTCTGCGCGTACCGCATGCACGGCGGGAACCTGAGCCGTACGCGGCGCCTCGAGACCCGCCTGGGCAACCTCGCCGAGTCGCGGCACATCGCGCTGCGCCGGGCCGGCCTGTTCGACGAGCCGTACCGCACCCTGCTGCGGGCGCAATCGCATTACATCGGCGCCAAGATCTCGTTCCTGGAAAGAAGGCCGGGGCCGCTGCTGGCGCACATGACGGCCTATCTGTCGCTGGTCGTGGCCGCGAAGACCCGGCTGCCGCCGGCGGCCCGCGGCGCGGAGGGGACATGAAACGGCTGCTGCGGCTTCCTTCCACCTGGCTCGGCCTGCCGATCCTGCTCGCCTGCGGGCTGACCTGGCTCACCTACGATCTTTCCGCCGACTACCTGCAGGGCCTGTTGCTGCTGGTCGTGCTCGCGGCGGCAATCATCCTGTTCGATGTGCAGGCGGGGGTGCGGCTGCCGGAGTTCGCGCAGTTCCGCGCGCGCCGCTACGCCGGCACCCGCGAGGCGTTCCTCGCACTGGCGCTGGCCTGGCTGATCGTGCTGTTCTGCGTGTTCGACCTCGCGCTGTTCCCGATCCCGCTGTTCGACAAGCCGTCGGCCTATGCCGTGATGGAAGGCGGCCGCGCGCACATCCGGCACGTGTCGGACATGTGCTGGGTGCTGCCGCCGATCGGGCTGTTGTGCGCCAGGAGCCGGCGGCTGCGCGGCCTGCTCGTCGCGATCGGCTTCGTGTTCCCGGTGCTGGTGATCGACCGCAACCGGCTGTTCGCCACTTTCTTCTCGTTCGCGCTGGTGCTGGTACTGCGCCGGGACGGGGCCAGGCCGCTGCCGTGGAAGACCCTGCTTTGCCTGGCGCTCGCCGGCGGCAGCATCTTCTCTATCCTCGGCATCCTGCGTTCGGGGCCGCTGGAGTACATCACGCTGCCTTTCAGCGCGACGTACCACGCCGCCCCGCAGGGCATCAAATGGCTGCTGCTGTACGCCAGCGCCGGGCCCTACAACTTCAGCGCGATCCTGGCCAAGGGCTACCTCAACCCCGACTTCCTGATCAACCAGCTGGTGCCGCTGCACGGCTCGGTGGTGACGGCCGGCACGAGCATTCCGCTGGATGCATCGAACATCAACGTGGGCAGCGAGTTTTTTCCCTTCCTGATGGCGTTCGGCCCGGTCGGCGCCGCGCTGGCGGTGCTCGCGCTGTACGCGATGCTGCTGTGGAGCGTGCAACGCCTGCGCCCGGCGGTGCCGCTGTTTTCCCTGCTGATGTTCCTGCGCATGGCCTACGTCGGCGTGATGTCGCCGTTTGCGCCGCAGGCCTTCACCTGGACCAATTTCGGCTTCATCGGCATCTGCCTGTTTCTGCCGGTCGTGGCCAGCTGGCTGCCGAACCGGAAGACGCCGGTCGCCGCGCCAGCCTCGTCCCCACCCTCCCTCCAGCGAGTACCGAACCATGGAACGCGATGAAATCTATCTGGTCGACCTGTGGCGGATCTTCACCCGCGAGTGGATGTGGTTTGCGCTTGTGCTGGTGCTGACCCTGGCCTGCACCTATGCCTTCGCACATCTGGTGCAGCGCCAGTGGCAGGCGACCGCGTGGATCCAGATCGGGCAGGTCGGGCAGGTGCCCGCGGGACAGGACCCGAAGGTCGAGCCGCTGCAACGGGTCACCGAGCGGCTGCAGCTGGTGCCGTTCGAGAACGAGGTCCTGGCAAGCGCCGGCTATGCGAAGACCTCGCCGGAGGCCCGGCTTTACCGCAAGAGCTTGAAACTGGAGCCGATGCTCTATGCGGGCTCGCTGGTCAAGCTGACCGTGCGGGCCTATTCCCGGCAGCAGGCCAGCGAGCTCGCCGGGGCGACGGTCGCGCGATTGAGCGCGGTCCACCAGGGCCTGGAAGAGGCGCCGTTGAAGTCGGCGCACGCGCGGCTGGCCCAGATCGAATCCGACCTGCGGGCCACCGAGACGGACCGCGCCCGCTATCAGCAGGCGGTCGAGCCGGGGAACAAGCACGAGGCGAACGGCAAGGACGTGGCGAACCCGGTGCTGGCCAGCCTGCTGCTGGCCAACAAGAACGAGGAGGTCCGCGGCCTGCAGCAGGTGCGGAACGATCTCGCCGAGCGCCTCGGTCCCGCCTATACCTACGGCACGTCGATGGTGTGGCCGGCCTATGTCCCCGAAAAACAGGCTTTTCCGAATCCCGAACTGACCTATGGCATCGGCCTGTTGCTGGGAATTTTCCTGGGCTCGTCCGCGGCCCTGGCCAGGAACGTCGCGCGGCGGCCTGCGCGGGGCTAGTCCGCATTCGCCGGCCGGGCATTCAACCAAAGCCGCCCATGCCGGCACTCACCGGAAAGGCCATCGGGGCGGCGGAACACGGATGGGCATGAACGGGCAGCACGAACTCGAAGGCGCCGGCATGTCGCTGGACGAAGCGCAGCTGCTCGACACGCAGCGCGCCTTCGACAGCGTCGCCGCCGACTACGACGGCCCGCGCGGCAACAACGAGCTGATCCAGCGCATGCGGCTGGCCCTGTGGGACACCGTGCAGAGCGAGTTCCCGGCCGCCTCGCGCCTGCTCGACCTGGGCTGCGGCACCGGCATCGACGCCCTCGAATTCGCCCGGTGCGGCCATCAGGTTGTCGCCAGCGACTGGTCGCCGCGGATGGTCGCGCGCACCCGGGCACGCGCCGTAGCCGAGGATCTGCAGTCCTGCGTCACCACCATCCATCTCGGCATCCAGCAGCTGGAACAGCTCGACGGTGCGTTCGACGGCATCTACTCGAACTTCGGGCCGCTGAACTGCGTATCGGACCTCGGCAGCGTGGCAGCCGAATGCGCGCGCCTGCTGCGCCCGGGCGGCAGCCTGGTGTTTTCGGTGATGGGCCGGATCTGTCCATGGGAACTGGGGCACTACGCGCTGCGCGGCCGCTTCAGGCGTGCCAGCGTGCGCGCGGCGCGCGGCGTCACCGCGGTGGGCATGAACCGCCGTACGATCTGGACCCGCTACTACCTGCCGCGCGAGTTCTACCGCGCCTTCGCCGAGCACTTCTCGCTGACCGGCTACCGCGCGCTGAGCCTGTTCATGCCGCCGCCCTACCTGGTGGGTTACTACCGTCGCCACCGCCGCTGGTGCGAGCGCCTGGGTGGGCTCGACGACCGCTTC
Organism: Rhodanobacter sp. GW835-FHT13D09; assembly: GCF_058793995.1. Taxonomy (NCBI): domain Bacteria; kingdom Pseudomonadati; phylum Pseudomonadota; class Gammaproteobacteria; order Lysobacterales; family Rhodanobacteraceae; genus Rhodanobacter; species Rhodanobacter sp. GW835-FHT13D09. The sequence goes on from NZ_JBXAGL010000015.1 coordinate 14,005, forward strand.
GGCGCGCTGCCGTGGCTGCGCGACATGGGCGACCACTTCCTGATCGTGATGCGGCGGCGCTGAGCCATGGACGTCCTGCAGGCAGCACTGGATGTCAGTCTGTGCCGCGCGGTGTCGGTCACGCCGGAAGGAGCCTCGCGCGCGCCGTTGCCGATCCGGGCCGGGCGGATCGGCTCCTCGCTGGCCGCGCGGGCCTGGCGGGTCGACCTGCGCGACCACCTGATCTTCCCCGGCCTGGTCAATGCGCACGAGCATCTGCACGTCAACGCCGTGCCGCCGTTGCGCACTGGTGCGCCTTTCCCCAACAGCTACGCCTGGATTGCGGCGTTCCAGGCCCATTTCGCGGAACCCGCCGTCGCCGCCGCGCTGCAGCGGCCGAAGGCGCTGCGGTTGCGCCACGGGGCGCTGAAGAATTTGCTCGCCGGCGTCACCTGCGTGGCGCATCACGATCCCTGGCATTCGGCGCTCGACGCCACGGATTTCCCGGTGGCCCTGCTGCGCGATTACGGCTGGAGCTACGCGCTGGGCTGGCCCGACTACGGTCCACCGGCGCAGCAAAGCTTTGCCGCCACGCCCGCCGATCGCCCGTGGCTGATCCACCTGGCCGAAGGCACCGACGCGACGGCGCAGGCCGAACTGGAGCAGCTGCAGCGGCTGGGCTGCCTGGCGGCAAACAGCGTGCTGGTTCACGGTGTGGGTCTGCGCGAGCGCGACATCGACCGCGTAATTGCCAGCGACGCGGCAGTGGTCTGGTGCCCGACCAGCAACCACGCCCTGCTCGGGCGCTCGCTCGATCCGCGGCGGCTGTGCGCGGCCGGACGGTTGGCGCTGGGCAGCGACTCGCGGCTTAGCGGTGCGCGCGATCTGCTCGACGAGATGCGCGGAGTGGTCGCCCGCGGCGAACTCGGCCCCACGGAGGTACTGGAACTGGCCACCGCTGCTGCCGCGCGCATCCTGCGCCTGCCTTCGCGCGGCAGCCTCGCGCCGGGCGCACGGGCAGACCTGGTGATCGTCGAGGACCGCGGCGGCGACGCGGCAGGCAGCCTGACCGGCCTCCGCCGCAGCGACATCCGCGCCGTGGTGCGCGATGGCGTGCCGCGCATCGCCGATCCGGATTTCGCCGAATGGTTCGCCGCCACCGGCGTGGAAGCCGTGCCGGTGACGCTGGACGGCAAGCCGAAACTGCTGGCCGCGCCGCTGGCCGCGCCGGCGCTGCTCGCACTCGAACCCGGGCTCGAACGGGTCACCGGGCGCAACGGCCCCACATGCAATACCACTATCGAAGCCAGGTGCTACTGATGACCCGCCCGCAGATCCTCGAGCCGCGCGCGGCCTACGCGTTGTGGGCGCCCGGCTATCCGGCGCATGCGCACAACCCGGTGATGCAGGCCGAGGAGCGCGCGATGCTCGGGCTGATGCCGGCCGCATTGCGCGGACAGGCGGTGCTCGACATCGGCTGCGGCAGCGGTCGCTACATGCTGCATGCGCTGCGCCGCGGCGCGGCGCGCGTGACCGGCGTGGACCTTTCGCCGCAGATGCTCGAACGCGCCGGCACGGAACTGGCCACGCTGCATGCCGACACGCCGGTCGCGCTGGTGCAGGGCAGCCTGGCAGCGCTGCCGCTGCCGGATGCGCAGGCGGACCTGACCGTATGCGGTCTGGTCATCGGACACCTCGGCAACCTCGGACGGTCGCTGGCTGAGCTGCGCCGGGTCACCCGGCCCGGCGGTACGCTGCTGTGCAGCGACGTGCATCCGATCGGAACCGCGCTCGGCTGGCGGCGCGACTTCAAATCCGACGGCCGCCGCTACGCCGTGCGGCATACGCTGCATCTCTACAGCCACTGGCATCGCGCCTGCGCCGCGCTCGGGCTGCAGATCGAGCGGGTGTTGGAACCCATGCTCGACCCGGCCGACGTCCCCGCCGGTGCGCACTTCGACCGCATGGCGCTGGAGGTTCCCGTCGCGCTGGTGTTCCAGCTGCGGCGGGCACCCTGACGCTGTTTATCCGCAGGCCTTCCCATGACTTCCCCGCGCACCCTGCTGATCAACCCCACCATCACTTCGCGCACCAGCGCGCGTTTTCCGCTGGCGTTGCTGCACCTGGCGGTGGCGCTGGACCGCAGTGGAAGCAGCCGCATCATCGACGGCAACGTGGACCGCGACTTCGTCAACGATACCCTGTGCGCGCTGGAGCAGGAGCGCTTCAACGCCGTCGGCATCGGTGTGATGGGCGGCCCGCAGGTGGCGCCGGCGATCGCCGTGTCGCAGGCGATCCGCGAACGCTTTCCGGCGTTGCCGATCATCTGGGGTGGCTACTTTCCCACGCTGCACACGGACGCCACGCTGGTCGCGCCCTACGTCGATTACGCGATCCGCGCGCAGGGCGAGGAAACCCTGTCGGAACTGGTCGCCACGCTCGCCGGCAACGGCCCCGCGCTGGAACAGATCGCCGGTTTGTCCTGGAAGCGCGCTGGCGCGGTGGTGCACAACCCGGCCCGCCGCATCGCGCGCCACGACCCCGCGGGGCTGCTGCCCTACGACAAGCTCGGCGATCCGCGCCGCTACCTGGCGCGCACCTACCTCGGCCAGCGCACCGTAGCGCACCAGGCAGCGATCGGCTGCCGCTACCACTGCACCTTCTGCGGCGTGGCCGCGATGTTCAACGGCGTGACCCAGCTGCCGGCGGTTGCACGGCTGGAGCGCGAGCTGGGTTATTTCAAGCACGTGCTGGGCGCCGATTCGGTGCAGTACTTCGACCATAATTTCTTCGATCGCGAGGCGGACATGGTGCCGTTGCTCGAGGTGATGGCGAGGTTCGAGCTGCCGTGGTGGTGCTTCGCCCGTTCCGACGCGCTGCTCAAGCTCTCGGAGCACTCGTGGAATCTGGTAAGCCGGAGCCGTCTGCGCATGGCCTACATCGGTGCGGAATCGCCCAGCGGCCAGATGCTGCACGACATTCGCAAGGGCACGCGGCCGGATCAGACCCTGGAGGTGGTGGAGCAGTGCCGCCGCCATGGCGTGATCCCGGAGTTGTCGTTCATGGTCGCACCACCGGAAAACACCGAGGAGGAAACCGAGCGCACGTTCGAGTTCATCCGCGAGATGAAGCGGATCAATCCGCAGACGGAGATCGTCATCTACATCTACACGCCGCTGCCTGAGCACAGTCGCCATGAGAAGGACCGCGCCAAGCGGCCGGGCGCACCGTTGCTGGACATCGATGGCAAACCGGTGGTGTTTCCCGCGACGCCGGATGAGTGGGCCCAGCCGCGCTGGGTCGATTACGCCTGCCATATGGATGCACCCTGGCTCACCGACCGGCTGCGCCGCCGCATCAACGACTTTGTCACCGTGTTGCGTTGCCGCTATCCCACCGTGCAGGATCTGCGCGCACCGACGTGGGCCAAGCGCAGGCTGAGCACCATGGCCGGCTGGCGCTACCGCTTCCGCAAATACGACCGGCCGTGGGAGCTGACCCTGGCGAACCGGCTGGTGCGCCTGCGCATGCCGCAGGTGTCGGGCCTGTAGGCTGGTGCCGGCCATGCACGTGGCACAGATCAATTTCCTGCCCGCGCCCCGCCGCCTGGGCCTTGCGGCCTTGCTCGAACGCTGGCCGTCGCTGGCGGACATCGCTGAGCTGGTGGCGACGGCCGGCGTCCGGGTCACCGTGCTGCAGGCGGCCGCGCATGCCGAGCGCCTGACGCAGGCCGGCGTGGACTACCACCTCGTCGACATGCGCGGAACACGTACGGCGAAAGGCCGCGGCCGCCGTTTCGCCGATGCCCTGGACGGCATCGGCGTCGACGTGCTGCATGCGCACAGCCTGGCCTATGTCGACGATGCGTTCGCGGTTGCCGGCAATCTCGCGCAGGGACTGCCGGTGGTTTTCCAGGATCATGCCGACCGGCCGCCACGCTGGTGGCGGCGGTCGCGCCATCGCCGCCGCTTCGCGGCGGCGGCGGGCGTGGCCTTCACCTCGCTCGATCTCGCACGGCCCTTCGTCGCCGCCGGCATGTTCGGCCCGGCAACACGAGTCCTCGCGATCCCCGAATCCAGCAGCCGCTTCACGCCTGGGGATCGCGCGTGCGCGCGCGCGGCAACCGGGGTGCATGGTGAGCCTTGCGCGTTGTGGGTGGGGCGCCTGAATCGCGGCAAGGATCCGCTGACGGTGCTCGACGGCGTCGCCCTGGCGGCGGAGCACGTGCCAGGCTTGCGCCTGTGGTGCGCCTTTGGCGAGGAACCGATGCTGGCCGAGGTGCGGGCGCGCATCGAGGCCGATGCGCGACTGGCCGGACGCGTGCACCTGCTGGGCAGGGTGGAACATGCACAGGTCGAGACGCTGATGCGCGCCGCCGATCTGTTCGTCTCCGGCAGCCACACCGAGAGCAGCGGCTACGCAGCGATGGAGGCCATCGCTTGTGGCCTCACGCCCGTACTCACGGACATCCCGGCCTTCCGCGCGTTGACCGGCAACGGTCGCATCGGCCGGCTGTGGCCGTGCGGCGACGCGGCGGCGCTGGCCGAGGCGCTGGTCGGTGCAGCGGCGAACTTATCTCCGCCGCTGCAGGTGCGCGCGCATTTCGATGAGACCCTCTCGTTCAAGGCCGTGGGGCGGCTCTGGGCCGATGTTTATGCACGGGTCCTCGACGGTCGCCTTGGAAGCGTGCCATGAAGCTCGCGCTGGTGGTTCCCGGAGGGGTGGACCGCAGCGGCGAGTTCCGCGTGATCCCGGTCCTGCTGGCGCTGATCGCGCGGCTGGCACGCGCACATGAAGTGCACGTCTTTGCGCTGCATCAGGAGGCGGCGCCTGGTTGCTGGGAACTGGCCGGCGCGCACATCCACAACATCGGCGAAGGCCGCACCCGACTGCGTGCGATCGCGGCGATCCGCACCGAGCATCGCCGCGCGCAGTTCGACGCGATCCACGCGATCTTCTCCGGCTCCTGCAGCCTGGTCGCCGTGGTTGCGGCGAAGCTGTTGCGACGGCCAAGCCTGGTGCATGTCGCCGGCGGCGAGCTGATCGCGTTGCCCGAGATCGGTTACGGTGGCCGATGCACGTGGAAAGCGCGGCTGCGCGAGGCGGTGGTGCTGCGTGGTGCCGATGCGATCACCGCAGCCAGCGCGCCGATCCTCGAATCGCTGCGCGTACTCGGGCTCGATGCGCGGCGTGTGCCGCTGGGCGTCGATCTGATGGCCTGGCCGCCACGCGCGCCGCGTGGGCGCGACAGAGGGCCGGCCCGGCTGATCCACGTGGCCAGCCTCAACCGCGTCAAGGACCAGTCGACCCTGCTGCATGCGCTGGCAGTCCTGGCAGGGGCAGGGCTGGACTTTGAAATGGACATCGTCGGCGTGGACACCTTGCAGGGCGAGATGCAACGGCTCGCCTGTCGGCTCAAACTGGATCGACGCGTGCGCTTTCTCGGCTTCAAGACCCAGCGCGAACTGCGCCCGCTGATGGAATCGGTCGACCTGCTGGTGATGTCGTCGCTGCACGAGGCCGGGCCGCTGGTGGCGCTCGAGGCCGCTGCCGTGGGCGTGCCCACGGTGGGCACGGCGGTCGGACACATCGCGGAGTGGGCTCCGGCGGCAGCGCTGGCCGTGCCAGTCGGCGACGCGCCGGCGCTTGCGGATGCCATTCGCCGTCTGCTTGGCGACGACGAACTACGGCTGCGCCTGGCCGCCGGCGCACAGTTCCGCGCGCTGCGCGAGGACGCCGATCACACCGCCCGCGCGTTCGAGGCGCTCTACACCCGTCTGGTCGCCGCATGCGCATGAGAGGCGCCGCGGCCTCACCGGTGGCTGTGCCGGCTGGTCCGGCAGCGCCCGGCGATGCACGCGGGCAGGCAACGGCCAGCTGTGGCCCCCCATTTTCCGGGCCTGAAGGAGCGAAGGCGTCGGGCTTGACCGGCACCCGCATGCCATCACTGGGCGGATTCCGAGCAATCTCGATCCTGATGGTGTGCTACAGGCATCTCTGCGGAACACGGTATTTTCCCGTTTCCATCGCCGAGTACGGTCGCTGGCGCGGCGATGTCGTGCATCTCGGCGTGCTGGTGTTCTTCGCGGCGCTGTCTTCCTGGTTCCTGATCAAACGCCCATTCACCCGCCTGCGCAAGCGGCTGCGGTGTGGCAACGAACTGGCCGCCATCGTTCTGGGTCAGCGCAGATACCGTATGGCGACGAGCCCGCCGCGATGAACAGGGCACGGGCCATGTCTGGACTGCTAGGCGACACTCCGCAGCGCGACTACACGGAGAAGCTCCAGCTGTTCAACGCCTTCGCACGGCCCGAGCTACGCGAGGCGATCGACGCGCTGGCGGTGCGGACAGGGGAGCGCGTGCTCGACGCCGGCTGCGGCACGGGCGAGGCGGTTGGCTGGTTCCACGAATCCGCGGGGAAGCACGCGCTGGTGGTGGGGATGGACCTGGCGACCGCGCACGTCCGTGTCGCCCGCAGCCGTGCACCGGCGCCAGCGCCGATCCTGCAGGCCGACATGCTGCGGCCGCCGCTGGCGGACGACAGCTTCGACCTGGTCTGGGCCGTCAACGCCGTCAATCATCTGCGCGACCCGGTCGCCGGACTGCAGGTACTGTCGAAGCTGCTGCGTCCGGGCGGTCGCCTGGTGGTGGGGCAGAGCTCGCTGGTGCCGGACATGTACTTCGCCTGGGATGCCCGTCTCGAACAACGTGTCAACGACGCGGTGCGCTCGTACTACCGCGAGCGTTACGGCGGCAGCGAGCATGAATTCACCGCGATCCGCGCGCTGGTCGGCTGGCTGCAGGCGTCAGGACTGCCGCAGGTGGCGGTGCGCACGCGGATGATCGAGCGCACCCAGCCGCTCACCGAAACGGACGAGCGCTACCTGCGCGATGCGATCTTCCGGGATACCTGGGGCGAACGCCTGCGGCCCTACCTGCACCCGGAGGATTTCAGCACGCTGGCGCGGCTGTGCGATCCGGACGACGCGTGCTACGTGCTGCGGCGGCCGGACTTCCATTTCCTGCAAAGTCTCACCATCGCGATGGCGACGAAGGCGTGAGCCACGGCCGCGCGCTCAGGCAGGTCGCACCTCCGCGAACGGCGTGCCGCGCTGGCGGCGATAGGCCTGGTGGAAGCCTGCCGTGTGGTGCAGCTGCGCGTCTTGCGTCAGGGCTTCCTCGGACACGATGCGGCCGAGGAAGAGCGTGTGCGAGCCGACTTCCTCGCTGTGCACGATGTCCAGCTCGCGGATGCGCAGCGCCGCAGCCACCGCAGGTATGCCGAAGGCACGCGAGCGACGCACCGGGAATGGCAGTGCCGCCCAGTCCGGGAGTGGCTGCTTGTGGTACACGCTGAGTGCGTAGACAGCGTCCTTCATCGTCGCCGGCATGCAGGAGAGGGCGACCCGATGCGATGCACGCATCGCCGGCACGGAAACGTTGGTGCTGTGCAGCGCGAGCGCAAACAGCCCGCTGCGCCCCAGCGGGCCGATCAGGTCCATCGGAAAGATGTTGTGGTGACCGGGCGCGTCGACGGAGACGAGGATGACCGGCCGCGGGCTCAGGTAGACGATCATCAGCTGCTGGGTCGCGGCAGGTGCCATGAGGGAGTGCGGCGACGAAGTATTCCGCCGCATAAGGCGGTTCTGCAGCCAGGTGTTCCACGGGCGCAACGGCCAGACCAGGCAGCGATGCCCGCCGGCTGCGACGCGGTAAAGGGTGAGCGTGCTGCCTTGGGTGCTGACCGTCGCCTCACGCGCGAGGTGCAGTACCCCGAGCAGCCGGCCGCTGGCGCGGTCGCGGTACTCGAGTGCCGCGCGCGGCCCGGCGTCCAGGCTGGTCGCGATGGTGAGCGGCCGCAGCGAAGCCACGATGTGGTCGGTGGTGACGTCTGCCGTGGCGCGGTTCCAGCGCAAGTTTGCGGTGACCACCTGCTGTGGGGACGCGACGGCGACCACCGACCACTGCGGCAAGGGGCGAACGAGCGGCCTGATCCAGTCCTTCCACATCTTCAGACCCTCCGGAACAGCAGGAACATGTAGAGCTCGAAGGCCAGCCTGAAGCCGCGGGGCGCCAGGCTCTCCAGCCGGAAGTGCGGCGCTGCCGCCCGTGCCACGATCCGCGGCGCGAAACGGTGGATGCGGCTTTCGCTCGGGATGGCGTAGTGCCCACGGCGCACGAGATGCACCAGGTTCGCCCGCCACCAGCGGTAGCGCACGTCGACGAGACAGTAGGGGTTGAGCAGGCTGGCCAGTACGAAACCGCCATGCTGGACCACGCGCGACAGTTGCTCGAACAGCGCGGCATGATCCGCGAAGTGGTTGAAGACCGCGAAGTTCGCCGTGACCCCCTGCACCTCGCAGGCGAGCGGCGAGGCGACCGCAACGACGGTCGCGCGGGCGATCTCGTCGCGGCAGTGCCGCACCAGGCAATCGCGCATCGCCTCCGCGGGTTCGAACACGAACGTGGGGTGGCCATGGGCGGCATAGGCTTTCGCATCGATGCCGGTGCCGGCGCCGAAATCGAGCACGGCCGCGCCCGCAGGCAAGAGACCCAGCGCCAACTGCTGGAACCTGGCCCGCACGGCCTGGTCCCGCGGCGCGGCCAGCATGAATTCGTGGTACTGCTCGCCAGTGTGCATGCCGTCGGTGCCTCGCGGGCGAATCCGCTACTCGCTCGTCGCTGGAGCGTGAGGCTCCAGCGCCGCGCGCACCACATACATGGTGTCCATGCGCGGCACCGGTCGGATGAGCCAGGTCAGCAGGCGCCGGCGCCGGGGCGAGGTCACCCAGTCTTGCCCCTGCAGCCAGAGCTGGGTACGGGCCATGTCGGCGCGCTCTTTCCGGGCTTCGTCCGAGGGGCGGACGTGGCGCGCAAGATGGTGCACGGCTTCGCCGAAAGAGCGCGACCACTCGATGCCGGCGAGCGCGTGCAACCACAGCTCGGAGCACGACACGCGGGTCAGGGTCTGTCGTCGCGAGACCGTACGCAGCAGGGGAGGGCAGTCGCGCTCGAGTCGCGTGAGCACGGTTTCGGGAATGGCATGCCGGTAGTAGCGCGCGACCATCTGCAGCGGCGGCAACGCCCACCAGGGCGCGTCGTCTCCGCAAGCACCCCACAGCTCGTCCCAGTCGCGCGCGACCATGCGCGCAGCCAGCAGCGAGATGTCGTTGAGGTGCATCAATCGCAGGCTGCGGCCGCAGATGTTGCCTGCCGCGTGCAGCAGCAAGTGGCTCATCAGTGCGCCGGTCGACGGGTAGGGATTCAGGCCCGGCCTGGGCTCGCGCGGGTAGACCCGTTCCGTGATGTCGACGGCGGCTATGGGCAGCCGCTCCTGGATTTGCGTGTGCAGCTCGATGTTCACCGGCGCGTCGCGGTGCTCGCCCAGTCCGGCATAGGGCCGGCTGCCGGCGGGCTTGAACACCCGGTGCTTCCATTGTGCGAACGAGGCGACGTAGCCGAGCTCCTGCAATAACGCACCTGCGGCCGCGGCGTCGGCTTCGCGCACCAGCAGGTCGATGTCGGCCATCGGCCGCTCGCCAGGCGCGTAGATTCCTATCGCATGCAGCGCTGAGCCCTTCAGCGCGACGACGGGAAAACCCGCCGCGCGGGCGCCGGCATCGATGCGCACGAGCAACTCGGTGATGCGGCGATGGCGCTGCTCGACGTGCGTGCGCTGGTTGGCAAGGAAGCGCTGCCATGCAGGATGGTCCCAGGTCGAATACCGGGCCAGCAGCGGCGCCACGCCGTGCGCGACGGCGGTGGCTGCGGCCAACTCCCATTCCAGCTCGCTCCACGCGGGGGTCTCGCCGCCCGGCCGTGCCGATACCAGCTCCGCAGCGAGCGCTTCGGTGGTGCGACGCAGGCCGTTCCTGACGATGGCGAGTGGCGGCAGCATGGCGATCAACGCATGTGCAAGGCGATGCGCCGTGGCGCGGGCGGCGGCGTCGCGTCGTGGTTGCGGTGCGCTTCCTGACACGCGATCAGCGCATCCCAACGCGCGTCGAGCGTAGCGGCGGCCGCACGGTAGCGTTCCGGTGGCGTGCCCGCTTTCGTCTGCTGCAGCGCGACCTGCTCATGCAGCAGGTCGCGCACACTGCGGTAGAACTCCGAGTCGTAGGCGCCGCGGAACATCATGGCCAGGTCGCTGCTGTCCCGCCAATGCGTCTTCCGGCCGAGCTGGGCCTTCACCATCTCGTAGAACCGCGTTCCGGGCAACGGATAGGACACGCTCACGCCGATGTCGTCGGGCACCGCCTGCACGACCAGCTCGCGGGTGGCCAGCAGGTCGGCCAGCTGTTCGCCCAGATAGCCGAGCTGGATGAAGAAGCAGGCGCGGATGCCGTGCCGGCCCAGCCGTTCCCGCGCCAGGATCAGTTGGGCAACCGTGGTGCCCTTGTTCATGGCGTCGAGCACGCGCTGGCTGCCACTCTCGGCACCGAGCCACGCCTCGGCGCAGCCGGCCTGGGCCAGCGCCTCGGCCATGCGCTCGCTGATCAGATCGGCACGCGTCTGGATGGTGAATGGTACCGCGCCATCGGTGGCACGCAGGTGTTCACCGAACTCCATCACCCAGTCGATGCGGAAGCCGAAGATGTCGTCCGCCATCCAGACATGGTCCGGCCGGAAGGTATGTTTCAGGTAGCTCATCTCCGCCGCGACATCCGTCGGGGTGCGCTGCATGTAGTGGTTGCCCCAGATCGGCTTTGCGCACCAGTTGCAACGGAACGGACAACCTCGTGACGCGGCCATGTTGAGGCTGAAGTAGCCTCGTCGTTGGTGCCAGACAGCGCGATAGCGCTCGATATCGATCAGATCCCAGGCCGGGTGGCCGACCAGACGCGGATCTGGCGGCAGCGCGCCGATGCGCGTCAGCTGCAGCTGATCGCCCATCTGCACGGCAACGCCGGCGAGGCCGGCTACCCAATCCGGGGTGGCGACGCCGGGCGCATGCTCCAGCCGGCCGATCAGCTCGGCCAGGGCCGCGATGCCCTCGCCGATCAGCGCCACTTCCGCACCCGCCGCGAGAAAGGCCTCCGGGTGATCGGACGCGTCGGAGCCGGCGACGATCACGCGGGCGCCGGTGGTACGCGCTTCGGCGATCATGCGACAGGCCGCCTCGCGCATGCGGCCGAGGCACATCTTGGTCAGGAAGTTGAAGTTGTCCTCGTAAAGTACGACCAGGTCCGGGTGCACGCCATGCAGGGATGCGGCGAAATTCTCGACCCCCTCGGCCAGCATCGCATCGAACAACGCGACCTCGTGCCCCAGCTGCCGCAACAGGGCAGCCACCTGGATCGTGGCGAGTGGGGGATAGGGTTTGGCGCGCTCCCACTGCTTCCGGTCGTACTTCAGGTAATAGGCATGACCGACCAGGATCTTCAGCATCGCTATGGCCTCCGTGGGCCGGGGACGGGCTGTGGTAACGCCACGACGGGCGACGGCTTCGTTCGAGCCTGCTGTTTTCGGAAGTGAGTGCTCCATCGCGGAACTTCGGTTGCCCCATGACAACGAGCCGCCGCACCGTCACGCGGTGCTCGTCATTCCGAACCCGGCTGTGCGCATGCAACCTTTTTTTGTCGCGGTCGCACTTATGGTGTACTTGCCACAAGCCACACGCGACGAGGATGGCCTTGACGATCCCCCACGGCATTCCGGACACGGATGCCGACCCGTTCCGTGAGCGCGGCGGTCCCATGTTCTCCGTGCGCAAGGAGATCCTGGGCGGCGACTTCCGGTTCGAGAGTGCCAGCACGGCCCTGCTGCAGGTGGTCGAGACCGCCTATGCCGGCTTGCCGCCGCACCACCTGCCGGAGACCACGCCGGAGTTCCGCGTCGAGCTGCGCCTGCTGCCGCGCCGTGCCTTGCCGCCGGGCGTCGAGCCGCTGCCGGTGCGGATGCAAGCCGGCACCGGCCTGTTGTGCGGCGTGATGGACGCGTCGAACTACGTGGTGCTGGCACCGGCGCAGCGGCAGGCGCTGGTAGTGGCCTCGGAGGACATGCTCGACCGGCCCTACCACCTGCGCTACGAACTCGTGGAATTCGCCGTGTTCACCCTGGCGACACGTGGACTGGGCCTGGTCCCGCTGCACGGCGCCTGCGTGGGCCGGCAAGGGCGCGGCGTGCTGCTGCTGGGTGCGAGCGGTGCAGGCAAGTCGACGCTCGCCTTGCACAGCCTGCTGGATGGCCTTGATTTCCTCGCCGAGGACGCCGTCTTCGTGCAGCCGGACACCTTGCTCGCCACCGGCGTCGCCAACTACCTGCACGTGCAGGCCGATACGCTGTGCCATGTGGACGATCGTGCCGCCCGGCGCTGGCTCGACCGCTCGCCGCGCATCCACCGGCGCAGCGGTGTGGAGAAGTTCGAGGCCGACTTGCGGCAGGGTCCCGGCCGGCTCGCGGCAGCGCCCATGGATCTGGTCGGGGCGGTGTTCGTGTCTGCCGAGATGGCTGACCATGCGGATGCGCTGCTGAGCCCGGTTCGTGCCGGCGAGGCGGCAGTCCGCCTGCGCGCCAACCAGTCATACGCGGCGGCACAACCGGGCTGGGATCGCTTCGAGCGACAGCTGATCCATCGCGGTGTCCACGAGCTGCGTCGGGGGCGCCATCCGCGCGACGCGGTCGCCGCGCTGCGCGGACTGCTCGACGGGTCGCGTGCTGATCGTCCGGCAACAGCCAGGGTCGTTTTTGCCGCCTGCGACGGGTGTTGACGTCCTTGTCGATGGGAGAGGTAACTTCAGGGCCAGGTCCGACGAACCACCGGAGTGGTTCAACATCAACCTGGCAGGAACCCGGCGCAGCCATTCCATGCCGGATCGATGCACACATGCGGGGGTCGCCAATGAAAACGCGTATTACGGGATCGATGGTCGCGGCGGCGTTGCTGGCGCTGCTGGTGGCGTTGCCGGCACTTGCCGCGCTCAAGCCAGGCGCCATGGCGCCGGATTTCACTGCCGAAGCCAGTCGCGCCGGCGCGGATTTCAGCTTCTCGCTCAAGGAGGCCCTCAAGAAGGGACCTGTAGTGGTGTACTTCTACCCGTCGGCGTACACCGGTGGCTGCGATCTGGAGGCGCATACCTTCGCCACCGAGAAGGTCAAGTTCGACGGGGCCGGCGCCACCATCATCGGGGTCTCCGCCGACAGTATCGAGCGGCTGAATGCCTTCTCGTCTGATCCGAAGTACTGCGCCGGCAAGTTTCCGGTAGCTTCCGATCCCGATGGCAAGGTGGCGGCGTCCTATGACCTCAGGATGACGGCGGCGCAACCTGGCATCAACGATGTGCGCGGGGTGGCGATCAACCATGGCTTCATCTCGCGCACCACGTTCGTGATCGCCAGCGACGGCCGGATCGTCGCCACGCTGTCGTCGGAGGCCGATCACCTGCGGCCCGACCAGCACGTGGCGCGGTCGCTGGCCATCGTGCAGCGCATGCGGACGGGCCAGATGCCCACGACGGGCGACCACTGAGCAGGCCAGTCCGCCGAGTCGGTGCGGGCGGCGGATATTCCGGGCGGCTTCCGTCGTGAAAAACTCGCCGGCCACGCACAACTTCCTGCCCGGTGATTCGCACTCACCAGCATGCGAAATCCGGCCAGGGAGCAGCGTCGCACCGAATCGTCGGGCAGCGCCTTCGGAACCGCGGCTTCCGTCCGGCCGCACGATCCGGCAGCGATGCCCGACGAACCTTCGATGATGCATGTTCCGTCACTTGACCTGTTGCGCGCGCTGCTGAACACGCTCACGCGCAAGGATCTGGTGGAAACCGCGATGTACGTTGCGTTGTCGCTGGGCGCAGCCATCGCCGGCAGCGTGGCGGCGCTGCTGCTGGTGCCGCTGGTGCAGCCCGGCCATGCCTTGCCGTTCGGCGATGGCCTGCTCGATGCGCGCCGCAGCGTCGGCGCGCAGGCAGCAACCTTCGCCGCGGCCAGCGGCGCGTTTGCGCTGCTGCGCTGGCAGGCGGCGTGGGTAGGTGCGCGGCTGGTCGGCCGCTACGGCATGGATCTGCGCCGCGAGGTGCATGCGCGGCTGATCGACGCGCCGTTGGCGGCACTGGCCGATGCGACGTCCGCGGAGATCGCCAACGTGCTCACCCACAACGTCGAGATCCTCGTGCAGGGCTTCAGCGCCCTGCAGCAGCTGCTGGTGGTCGGCATCACCGCGGCGGTCAGTCTTGGCTTCGCGTTCTGGGTCTCGCCGCCGCTGCTGCTTGCCGCACCGGTGCTGGTCGGTCTCGGGCTGGCCGCCTCGCGTGCCTACGGCCGCGAACAGGCCCTGGTCGCACGTCGCTACGTGGCCGACATGACGCAGCTGTTCTGGCATGCCGAGGACTTTCCGCGGCGCCTGCGCCACGTGCGCTCGTTCGAACGCGAAGCTGCGGAGAAGGCGAGCTGCGGCGCGACTGCGGCCCGGCTCGGCCACGGCTATCGCCGCCAGCTGGAGCTGGTGGCTTCCGGGAGACTGGTGCTCGAACTGCTGGCGACGCTCGGCATCACGTCGCTGTTCCTGCTCGCCGACCGCTGGCGCGGCGTGGACCGCGCCTCGCTCATCGCCGTGTGCCTGCTGCTCGGGCGCCTGTTGCCATACCTGGTGGCGACGCGACAAAGCTTCCAGCAACTGCGTTCGACTGCCCCGGCCTTCGAGCTGTGGCATCGCTACATGCGTCTGGACGCGGATCGACCGCCTGCGCCTGCTGCGCCGCGCCGGCCAGCGGCAGGCGAGGAGACCATCTGCATCGAGCGGATGCGGGTGACGCCACCGCTGGCGGGTTTCGAGGTTGGTGAACTGGTACTGGCGCCCGGCGAGCTCACGCTGATTTCCGGCGACTCCGGGATCGGCAAGAGCAGCCTGGTCGACGTGCTGGCCGGCATGACGACGCCCGAGGTCTTCGTGGCTCGCCTCGACCGCCGGTCGATCGGTTTCGACGCCTATCGTGAGCTGGTGCGCCATGGCGCCTATGTCAGCCAGAACGTCCGGCCGTGGCAGTGTTCGGTGCGCGAATGCCTGCGTTGGGCCGCGCCTGATGCCGCCGATGCGCTGCTGCGCAGCACGCTGGCTGACGTTGGCCTCGACCGGCGGTTGGCCGACTCGCCACACGGGCTCGACACCGCGCTGCACAGAGCGTCCAGCCGGTTGTCCGGTGGCGAACTGCAGCGGTTGCTGCTGGCCCAGGTAATCCTGCGGCAACCACGCCTGGCCGTATTGGACGAGGCCACCAGCGCGCTTGATGCCGCCGCAGAGCTGGCCGTCCTCGACACGCTGAAGCGTCGCCTGCCGCGAACCACCCTGGTCGTCGTCTCGCACCGGCCCGGCGTAGCGACGCTGGCAGATCAATGCCTGACGATCGAAAGCGGCCTCCCGTCGTCGGTGGCCGGGAACGCCGCCCTGCGCTGCATGGCGCGACGGCAGGCCTGCAGTGCCTGAATCAAGTGGGCTTGGCGTGTCCGCTGCCCGGAGCAGGCTTGGCCATGACGCCCAGCCAGCCCGGGAATGGGTGGTGATCCAGCGCGCTGTCAGAGCCACCCCAGCAGATGGACGGCGACGCCTGCGGCGCAACAGACGCCCAATGTCGTCATCATCCCGACCTTGAGCCGGAACAGCAGGACCGCGGCTGTTGCCGACAACAGCAACGACCACCGGTCGAGGCTCGACCAGTCTGGAACCTGGAGCGTCAGCGCGTAGATGTGTCTGGCCTCGACGCGAGCGAACAACGTATGCAGGCCGAACCAGACGGCAAGGTTGAGGATCACGCCGACCACGGCGGCCGTGATGGTGGTCAGTACGGCAGCGAGCGCCTTGTTGCTGCGCAGGGCCTCCATGTAGGGAGCGCCGACGAAGATGATCAGAAACGACGGTGCGAAGGTCACCCACTTCGCCAGGACGCCTCCCAGCGTGCCGGCGACGACAGGTGACAGCACGCCGGGATGACGGTAGGCCGCCATGAACCCGACGAACTGCACCACGCTGATCAGCGGGCCGGGCGTCGTCTCCGCCATGCCAAGTCCCGCAAGCATTTCGCCGGGGGCGAGCCAGTGGTAATGCTCGACCGCCTGCTGGGCCATGTAGGCGAGGATCGCGTATGCGCCGCCGAACGTCACCGTGGACATCTTGGTGAAGAAGTACGCAATCCGGGTGAAGGCGTTGTCCGGACCCGCGGCCAGCGCGAGCACGACGAGCGGCATCAACCAGACGACCAGGCAAACCGCAAACACCTTGAGTATCCGGCGGTGATCCGGCCGGACGTGTGGTGGAATCTCCTGCGCGAACGCCGCGTCGATCGCCGGCAGCGGCCCGTCCTCCGCCGCCCCCGCTCTGCCGTGGCTCGCACCACCTTGCAGTCCGGACACCCCCAGCACATTACCGAGCCAACCGATCACGCCCGCGGCAAGAATGATGATCGGGAAAGGCACATCGAAAAAGAAGATCGCGATGAAGGAAAGTGCGGCCACTGCCACGAGCGCGCGGCTTTTGAGCGCGCGGCGTCCGACTCGAAGCACCGCCTCCAGTACCACGGCGAGCACGGCGGCCTTCAGGCCGAAGAACAGCGCCTGGACGACGCCGACATTACCGTAGCTGGCATAGATCCAGCTCAGTACGCCCAGCGTCAACAGCCCTGGCAGGATGAACAGGATGCCGGCCACCAGACCACCCCGGATCCGGTGCAGCAGCCAGCCGACATAGACTGCGAGCTTGTGCGCTTCCGGTCCCGGCAGGAGGGTGCAGTAGTTGAGTGCGTGCAGGAATCGCGTCTCGCTGATCCAACGCTTCTCTTCGACCAGGATGCGGTGCATCACCGCGATCTGGCCGGCCGGGCCGCCGAAGCTCAATGCGGCCACGCGTACCCAGACCCAGAACGCCTCGCGAAATGATACCCCGTGGCGGAGGTGGGAGGGTATTGGGGTGGAGCCGGCTTCCGTCCTTTGCCGATCGACAGTGTTCATGCAACTCTCCGACAGGCCCGCCACGATCGCGAGCTGCAACGACGCACTCCGTACGATGGTTCCTGGGCGTGATGATCAGTGCTTGGCGCTGGCAGCCTGGGCATCCAGTGCGGCACGGAACCCGTGTGCGAGGTCGGCGGCTTTGCCCTTGCCCCAGAAATGGGTGAAGTAGTAGTTCGGATTCTCACCCATCATGTGATTGTGCAGGGCCACGATATGGATACCGGCCTTGCGCAGCGCCTGCAGTACCGGGCGCACCTCGTCGGCGCGCATGATGAAATCGCCATCGATGGACGCCAGGTCATCGCTGCCGCTGAACGCGGCCCAGGTGGTCAATCCCATGGAGGCACCGATGGCTTGACCATGCATCTGGCCTTCGCGTGCGATGGTGACCTTGGCCACACGATCGGTGACCGGCGCGGGATGCCCGACGATCGTAGCGATCGCTTCCGCGCTCAGCTTGCCCGGCGACGGCGTGGCGCCGCCGAACCCTTGCGCAGGCTGCGGATGGGCTGCGCGTACCGCTTTCACCGCATCCCACACCGCTTTGACGCCAGCGGCCAGCTGCGTCGGTGAACCCTCGCCACCGAGGTGCATGAAGTACACCTTCGGCTGGTCGTAGAAGAAATGGTTGTGCAGCCCGGTGACGCTCAGGCCGTGTGCGAAGGCGGCGTCCATGGCGGCGTCGACTTCGTCCTGGAAGACGACAGTGTCGCCCATGACCATGGCCTGATCACCCATCGCGGTGAAGGATGCCCAGGAGCCGAGGCCGGCGGCCGGCGACAGACGCATGCCGTCGATGGTGACCGGTACGTCCGAGCGACTCCAGCCGATCTTGACGGCGCCATCGGGCTGCACCTTGGCGTCGACGCCGGCGGCCTTGCCGATCGTGGCGGGATCCAGGGCCGTGGCGACAGAGGGCAGGGCTGCCGCGGTCAGGCTGAGCGCGATCAGCGCGAGGCAAAGCGGGCGCAGGCAGGGGCGGAAAACGCGAGCGTTCATGGCGACTCTCCTGGTGGGTCGAGGTAGGCGGCGTACAAACAGTCGAGCACGGTGGTCATGTCCTGCAGCAAGCCGTCGTCGTCGTTGCCGCGACGGCTTCGCGCACCGGCCATGACACTGGCAAAGCCGGCGGCATCGGCGACCGGCACACCGCCGATGTCGAGGTAATGGATCAGGCGGCCCAAACGAACCAGGCCGGCATTGCGATCCAGGTCAAAACTGGTCGCCAGGACTTCGAAACTCACCCGGGCACCGACGTGGGTGAACGTGGCACCGTCGAAATCGAAGCCCAGGGCGTCCGCCGGACAATCCGCGGGCTGGTCCAGCCAGAGGAAGCGGGCATCCGGATCGATGAAACGTCGGATCAGCCAGGCCGAAGCCACCCGATCGATCCACAGATGCTTGCGGGTGGCCCAGAGGCGACCGCGGTACTCGGCGGCGTTCCGGCGGGCAATCAGCCCATGCGCGGCGTGAGGTTCGTCCTGCGCGAACTGGCCGTTGAGGGTCTGCTCGGCATCGCGCAAGGCGGTTTCGGCGTGATCCCGTGCCTTCCCGGGGAAGAAATCGACGGCAACGACGCCCTCTACCGCACGGCGCGCCGCCGCCAGCCGTCGGCGCGCCTCGCTCTCTGCCAGACCGGGCAGCTCGACCATGACCATGGACAACTGCTCCAGACCTTCGGCGTAGAGTGCCGATCGGTCAAATGCGCCGCGCAGCTGGGCTTCCTGCGTGGCATCGGTCGCATGGAACGGCACGATCTGGGCGATCCCCGCGACACGTATCACCTCATCGGCCTGCGCCTGGAAAAGGTCCCGGGCGGATGCGTTGTCCGGCAGCACATACACCCCGTCGCGCAGCGCCTCGGCGCCGGCCCCTTTGAGGGCGCGCCACAGGCGCATGCGTGGCGTCTGGCTGCGCCCCGGCAGCGAGACCACCAGCATCAGCCAAGGCGATGGATTCGTGTTCATGTATTATAAGCTACATGTATGTAATGACCTCTACAAGAACTCGGATGTGCCTGATGAATTTAATGGCCGCATCCTCGCGGCGGGCGTTCGATCCGCTGTATAGCCTGTTTGCCGCCCGCGCATTGCGCGACTTTGGCGACAGCTTCGTCGCGATCCTGCTGCCGGCCTATCTGCTGGCGCTGGGTTTCTCGCCGCTCGCGGTCGGCGTGCTCGCCACCGTGTCGCTGTTCGGTTCGGCGTGCCTGACCCTCGCGGCCGGATGGCTGGGCGCGCGCTGTGGATACCGCCGGCTTTTGCTGCTCGCTGCCGGACTGATGGTCGCCAGCGGGCTGGCGTTCGCCAGCTTCCGTGATTACGGCGTTCTGCTGCTCGTCGCCTTCGCCGGCACGATCAACCCGTCCGCTGGCAACGTCAGCGTGTTCGTACCGTTGGAGCATGCCGCACTGGCACGCGAAGCCGGCGATCAGGACCGTACCCGGATGTTCGCGCTCTACAGCGTGGCCGGCGCCTTGGCCGCGGCTCTGGGTGCGCTGATCGCCGGAGCCCCTGAACTGGCGACGTCGCTCGGCGTGGACCGGTCGACCGCGATGCGGGCCATGTTCGTGCTGTATGCCTTGCTGGGAGTGGCGGGGCGATACCTCTATACGCGCCTTCCCCGGCATGCCGTCGCTGGAGCGGCCATCCCGGCGAGTGCACTGGGCCCTTCGCGCGCCATCGTCATGAAGCTCGCAGCCCTGTTCAGCCTGGACGCCTTCGCCGGTGGATTCGTCGTGCAGTCGCTGCTCGCCTTGTGGTTGTTCCAGCGGTTCCATCTCTCGCTGGCGGCGGCCGGTGTGTTCTTTTTCGGCACGGGATTGCTGTCCGCGCTGTCGTATCCGGTGGCTGCGCGACTGTCGCGACGCATCGGCCTGGTCAACACGATGGTGTTCACGCACATCCCGTCCAGCATCGCGTTGATGCTCGCGGCTTTCGCCCCGTCGCTTGCGTCGGCGCTGGCATGGTTGCTGGTACGCGCCGCGCTGTCGCAGATGGATGTGCCGACACGCTCGTCCTACGTGATGGCCGTGGTGACCGAGGCGGAGCGCAGCGCCGCCGCCAGTTTCACTTCGGTGCCGCGCAGTCTGGCTTCCTCCGCGAGTCCTGCGCTGGCAGGTGCACTGTTCGCGGCTTCGTCTTTCGCGTGGCCGCTGCTGATCTGCGGCTCACTCAAGATCCTCTACGACCTGCTGCTACTGGCGCAATTTCGACACCTCAAGCCACCGGAAGAGCAGTGACGTCATGGCAACACACGTAGCGCGTAGCATGTGTGCGTTGGACACGAGTGCCGGCGCATGAACCTCAAGGCAGACCGCACCCTCCGTCGAAGCCTGATGGCCTTGATGAGCTTTGCATCACTGTTCGTGGCCACGCCCGCGTGCAGCGACACGAGCGGTCCGGGCAGCCGGTTGCCGCTGACCACGCTCGCGGAGGTGCCATTACCCGGCAGAGCCACGCGTTGGGACTACGCCAGCCTCGACGAACGAAGCCAACTTCTTTTCCTGGCGCACCTGGGCGACAGCACTGTCGTCGTGTTCGACACCGCCCAGCGCAAGGTGGTGGCGACCATTGCTGATGTCAGCTCCGTCCACGGTGTGCTGTATGTGCCAGAGCTGGATCGGGTGTACGCCTCGGCGACCGGCACCGATGAAGTGGTCGCGATCGACGCCAAAACCTTCAAGATCATTGCGCGCACGCCGGCGGGCGATTATCCGGACGGCATGGCCTATGCCCCGGACGTGCACAAGCTGTATGTCTCCGATGAACACGGCGGCACCGATACCGTGATCGACGTGCGGTCGAACGCCCGGGTGGCCACGATTCCGCTGGGCGGCGAGGTGGGCAACACCCAGCACGATCCGGTTACCCGGCACATCTTCGCGAACGTGCAGACCCGCAGGCAGCTGGTGGAAATCGACCCAGCTACCGACAAGGTGATCAGCCGGATCAGCCTTCCCGGTGCCGCCGGCAATCACGGCCTCTACATCGACGGCGCGTCACGCCTGGCCTTCATCGCATGTGAGGACAACAGCAAGTTGCTGGTGCTGGACCTGGCCAGTCGAACGGTGCGGGCCACCTTCGAGGTTGCCGATGATCCGGATGTCCTGGCCTTCGATGCTTCGCTCGGCTGGCTCTACGTGGCCGGTGAATCCGGCGAGGTGTCGATCTTCAAAGTCACCGGGCAGGCCGTTCGACCGCTCGCCACCGCGATGCTCGGCCCGAATGCCCACGTCGTCGCCGTGGATGGCACCACGCACCAGGCCTATTTCCCGTTGAAGCCCATGCTGGGCATATCCAAGCTGCGAATCACGCGGCCACAGCTGTAGCTTGGTTCACCCCTGAGTCGGCGACCGAAAGCGCGTGAAACCCATCCTCCGGATGCCGCCGCCCAGCACGGTTGCTCAGGCACGCTGTCCCTGGGTTGAGCACGCGATTAGGGTGCGTTATCAGGGGTAGGGCAGTCGCGCTTTCGATCGAACCTGTTCAGGAACAACTGCTACCTATGCGGGGCCGCCAAGCCATCGGCACGAGGAAAGGCATCGGTCGGGGATTCCTCATTTCCACATGTTGGGTCGATGGAAGGTTTTCGGGTCTCCCATCTTCCATTGGGCTCCCCGTACGTAGACGTGCATCTCCAACGTCTTCCCCAGGAGAGCCTTAAAACTTCAGTGGCTGATTTCTTCCAGTGCCACGCCCTTGGTCTGCGGGCCAAAAATGCCGATCATTGCAATGCCGACCACCATGGCGATTGCGATGAACATCGCTACTGCCAGCACGCCGCCTGCATGGAGCAGATACCCCACGGCCAGGCCGGCAAATGCGGCCGCAATGCGGCTCCACGAATAGACGAAGCCCACCGCTCTGGAGCGTATGCGGGTCGGATAAAGCTCTGCCTGGTAGTTGTGGTACGCGTATGACATCACGTTGGCCGCCAGCGTGAACACCACGCCGAGCGCGATCAGCGTGACCGGGTTGTCCACCATGGCGAAGGCCAGCATGCTCAGGCCCATCACCACCAGCCCCAGCATGATCTGCAGCTTGCGCTCGATGCGGTCGGCAAAGAGCACGCCGAGCAGCGGCCCCAGCGGATTGGCGATGGCGATGATGAAGGAGTATTCGAGGCTATGCGTGACGGTGATGCCGCGCGCCATCAGCAGGGTCGGTACCCATGCCGCGAAGCCGTAGAAACCGATCACCTGCGCCATGTTGAATACCGACAGCATCAGAGTGCGTTTGCGGTATGGTGGCGAGAAGATCTCGCCGAAGTGTCCACGGCCGGTCTCCTCGGCATGCGCCAGCGCAGGCGGCGGCAGCGGCTTGCCCGTCTCCGCGACCACCCGTTGCTCGATCGCCGCCATGATGGCTTCCGCCTCATCGGTGCGACCCTGCAGGGCCAGCCAGCGCGGGCTCTCCGGAATCCCCTGCACCAGCAGCCACACCAGCACGGCGCCCATCGAGCCGATCAGCACCACCCAGCGCCAGCCGTCGATGCCCAGCGGGCTGAGGGGCACCAGCAGCCAGGCCAGCAGCGCCACCAGCGGCACCACGGCGAACGTGATGAACTGGTTGACGGAGAACGCGCGGCCGCGCTCCGCACCCGGGATCAGTTCGGAGATATAGGTGTCGATGGTGACCAGCTGCACCGCGAAACCCACGCCGGCGACGAAGCGCCAGACGTTGAGCATTTCGCCGCTGCGCTGAAACGCCATGATCGCGGTGCAGGCCACGTACCACACCAGCGACCACGTGAATACCGGCCGCCGGCCGTAGCGGTCCGCCATATGGCCGAACAGCACCACGCCCACCCACAGGCCCGCGAAGGTGCTGAAGACGAAGGTTCCGAAACCGGCGATCTTGATCGAGTCCAGGCTGGCGAAAAAGCCCAGCGATTGCGATGTGAAGAGACCGGATTTCATCATGCCCGGAGCAACGTAGGCGGTGAAGAACAGATCGTAGAACTCGAACACGCCGCCCAGCGAGATCCACAGCACGATCTTCCATATCGTGCGCGATGGCGGCAGCCGGTCGAGGCGGGCGGCGATCCTGGCGGAGGCAATTTCAGACACGTTGTTCACCTGTCAGCGGTAGGAATGATCCCGGTCGGGGCAGTGCGCCGCACCGGCGAGATCGCGGGGAGTTCGACATCAGGATTCGACCGGAGCGGGAGGCGGAATGGAACCCGGGCGGACGCAGCGGCCGGGTCGCCCGCCACCCTCAGAAGGTCACCTTCACGTCTCCATAGATCAGCCGGCCGATGGGCGAGTACGTGCCGATATCGCTGGTGGTGAACTGGTTGGTGAAGGCACGCGGGAAGATCGGTGGCATTTTGTTGTCGAGGTTGTTCACGCCAAGCGACAGCGTGATGCTCTTGTCGTTCGCCAAGCCCCCGGGCGTCCAGGTGTACGAACCATGCAGATCCCACACGCTGTAGTTCGGCACCCGGATGCCCGGGAGGGTGCCGGCGGCGCCCGCGTCATTGACATAGGAGATGTAGGTGTTCGCCAGCATGAGATCCAGGTTTCCGTAGGACCAGTCGAGCGTCGAGTAGAAGCTCGCCTTCGGCAGCGTCCCGGCGAACACGCCGATGTTGCTGGCGTTGCCGGCGTACTGCTGGTACGAGCCGCCCGCGAAGCGCTGGAATTTGTACGAGTTGAATAGCATCCCCTTGCTGGAAAACTCCCAGGTTCCGTAATGCGCCGTGGGAAGAGCGTAGTCCAGTCCCAGCATCCAGGAATGCTCGATCAACACGCTCTGGTTGCGGAATTTGTCGATGACGTAGAGCTGTGAGTACTTGCTCGGATCGGGCAGGCCGGTGGCCGGATTGGTGAGGAACGCCTTCAGCGAGCCCGGGGTCCCGAAGGGATCGGTGCCGCCGAGGTTGGTGAAGTTGCCCGTGCTGACGCTGTCGAAGTAGCGTGATGCCGAACCCAACGCGTTGACCGATTGCATGATGGTGGTGAAGTCCGCGCCGCCCGGGAAACCGCGCACGGTGATCGAGGAATAATCCGCGGTGAGCGTCAGGCCCTTGATGAAGTTCGGATGGAATTCGAAACCGATGGAGCGCGACATCGAGGTGGATGGCTTGAGCGACGGATTGACGCCGTCTTCGCCGTTGAAGGTGTTTCCGACGGCGTATTGCGGCCCGAACACGATGCCGATGAGGCGGTCGGTCACCGGACGGGTGTCGAATGGCCCGTAGGCCTGATAAAGCGGTGGCGCGGCGAAGGACTTCGTAAAGGTGCCATGAAGCACGAGCTGGTTGTCGAAGGGCTCCCAGCGGAAGCCGAGCTTCGGCGAGTTCTTGCTGCCGGCGTCACTGTAGTGCTCGAAGCGGCTGGCGGCGGTGAGGTCGAACTGGTGCAGGCCGGGGATGCCCATGCTGCTCGAGGTGATCGGGATCAACGTCTCGGCGTACACCGCGCTCACGTTGCGGCCGTGACTGAAGGGATCGGTGAACAGGCCGCCGCTCCAGTGCTGGTCGTTGCCGGCGGTGGAGCCGGTGACGGGATCGGTGACGCGACCATTCGGGTCGGCGTGTCCGGAAACCTCTTCACGCCGCCAGCTGACTCCAACGGCAAGGTTTACCCGCCCCGCCGGCAGCTCGAACAGTTGGCCGACGGCGTGCGCATCCCAGGAGTAGAGCTTGCTGTCGCCGTGCAGCATCTCCGCACCGAGCACGTTTGCCAACGCGGCCGCCGGGTTGCCGGTCACCGCGAACGGATTGAGCGCCGGCTGCAGCACGAGCGGGTTGTCGATCGAATAGCCGCCGTAGACCATGCTGTAGGCGCCGCCTGCCACGGCGTTGCCGTTGGAGTCGTATCCGCCGGCGACGGCCCGCGCCAGATTCGGCGTGAAAATCAGGTTGGTGTCGCGCTCCGTCAGCTTGCTCTCGCTGTAATCGACGCTGGTATGCCAGGTCCAGGAGTAGGGCAGGTTGCCCTTGAGTCCGAAGGAGAAGCGATAGGCGTCGGTAGTGTCGAACACCTGCTTGGGTCGCGACATGTCGGCGAACGTCACGCCCGTCGCGGCGGCGGTCAGCGGGTTGTAGGGCGCGCCGGCCGGAACGGTCAGCGTGACATGGGAGAAGGGTTGGCCCGCCGCCGCCCAGGCGGTGGATTGGACCTTGTTCTGCGAGATCAACAGGTCGCCGGAGGCCTCGATCTGGTCCTCGGTGAAAGGCTGCGAGGTCACGTTCACGACGAGGTTCTTGTGCTCCTGCCGCTGCAGCAGCATGGCGTATTTGGAATAGTCGAATCCCTTGGATAGCTGTGCCGCGCTGGTGGCGTTGTAGACGGCCGGCGACAGGGCTACGTAGCTGCCGGCGGTCGCGGCGGTGCCGGTCGGCACGGGCGGCGTGAGCAGCCCGGGCGCCAGCACGTAGTTGCCGCCAGCGACGACGCCCGGCAGGCCTGTGCCTGGAACGACGCCATACATCGGGCTGGTGAACGAGCGTGCACTCTGGAAAAGCGGGCTGGTCCTCGCGTCGCTGACGGTGGCTGTGATGTTCACCGGACCGATGTCGCCGCCGAACGTCACGTACGCCGAGCGATCCTTGTAGCCGCCGTCCGCCGCGCCGTAATGCGCGCCGACCGTCACGCCGTGGTAGTCGCGCTTGAGGATGAAGTTCACTACGCCGCCGACGGCGTCGGCGCCGTAGAGCGAGGAAGCGCCGTCGGTGAGCACGTCGACCCGCTCCAGCGCGGCGGCCGGGATCTGGCTGATGTCGACGAAGTTCTTGCTGCCGCTGAGGCCGGCGACCCCGTCCAGCGCCATGCGCCGGCCGTTGACCAGCACCAGCGTCGGCAGGTTGCGCAGTTCGACCTGCGAGCCGCCGGCGGTGAACTGGTTGCGGTTCTGCGCGTTGCTCGCGCCCGCGTTGCTGCGGCCGGCGAAGGCGGGAACGGCCTTGCGCAAGGCGTCGAGCATGTTGGTCGAGACACCGGTCTGGCGAAGATCACCGGCATCGAGCGTCGTGACCGGAACGGCCGCGGCGTTCGGATCGATCGGCAGCAAGGTGCCGGTCACCGTGACCTGGTTCAGATTGGTGACCTTGGGCGATTCGGTGGCCGTGGCGGTCGCCTGTTTCTGCTTGGTAGGCGCGCCAGCATCTGCACTTTGGGGCGTCGCGGCCAGGGCGTGGCCGGTCAGGCCGAGGCCGATGATCAGCGCGCCGAACAGCGCCTTGCGTGGATAGTCGTGCATGTGATGTCTCCCACCAACATTGATGTCGTGTCCAGTCCCCGGCAATTCGCGCAGCGAGCCCCATTCCTCATTCATCGATCTCCATCCCCCGGGCGCTACGCGGCAACTGCCATTCGTTGTCTGTTTCAGTTCTCTTGGTAGGTCAGTACGGTGAAGCTATTGTCGAAATAGAAGTTCGGATAGAACGGCGCCACTGCGGTCTCCACCTTCCTTGCCGGATCGACGCCCCCCTCGGCGGCGACCAGGTAGATGCGGCCGCGCTGCGGATCGAGCGCCAGCGTGCGCGCCATCGGACGGGTGGTTACGGCCTGCTCCAGGCGGTAGCGGTCGGGGCTCCGCTGGTCGATCACCATCAGGTCGGCGTCCAGCCCGTTGGAGGCGTATATGCGGTGCGTGGCCGGATCGAACACCACGCCGTCGTTGCCGCGGCCGATCGGCAAGCTGGCCACCACGGCGCCGCTTTCCGCGTTCAGCACGGCCAATAGCGGCTGGTCGCTGCGGCAGCCGACGAAGATGCGCCGGCTCGCCGGGTCGTAGTCCAGCCCAGTGGGCTGGTGGCATGGCGCGGTCGGCCAGGTGGCGGTGACCGCGTGCGTGCGGGCGTCGATGCGCACCACCGCATCGCGGTCGCGCTCTGCCACGAACAGGTTGCCGTGGCCGTCCGGCGCCGATGCCTCGATGTGATGGCTGGACATCGGCAGCGTCGCCACCGGCTTGCCGCTGCGGGCGTCCATGAAGGCGACTTTCCCGCTGTCGCCCATGGTGAACATCAACTGCCCGGTCACCGGCTCGAAGCTGCCGGCATCGGCGTCGTTGCCGAAGTGGATGCGCCGTATCGTCTTCAGCGACTTGAGCTCGAATTCGGTGGTCGAGCCGTCGCCGTTGACGGTGTAGCCCAGCCCCAGCGACGGCACCAGGATCGCCTTGTTTGCGCCGGCAGAGTTGGCGACGGCGGCCACCACCTTGTGCGTCGCCACATCGAACACGGTGACGCCGTCGTGGCGGCGGCCGATGAACAGGTACGAGCGCGCGGCGTCATAGCTGAGGTAGTCCCACGCCGGCGCCTTGCCCGGCAGGGTCACGGCCGAGCGAAGCCGGTAGAAGCTGGCGGCGTGGCCCGGGGTGGGCAGCGCCGCCAGACACAGCAGCGTGATCGCCAAGGCCTGGAAGCCACGCTGTCGTGGGCGGCTGGACTGGGTGGACGAAGACATCGGCCGGCCCCTACTTGCCCAGCTCGAACCAGAGCACTTCACCGCCCTTGCCATGCTCGCCCGGCGAGGCGGCCAGGTAGAGGCGGTTCAGCTCCGGCACCACGACGCTGGACTTCGCACCGACGGCGCTCGGAATACGCGGTCGCGCGGCATAGAGATCCGGCGTCACTTGCTGGTACACGCCGAGGAAGCCGTCGCCGCCGGGCAGGTACACGCGCCTCCTGGCGCTGTCCCAGAACAACCCGTCAGAGGTCGCCGGCGCATCGAGCGTCGCCACAGTGGCGCCCGTATCGGTGTTCAGCACGAACAGCTTGCTGGGGTTGCGGGTGCCCACGAACAGGCGGTGGTCGGGCTCGTCCAGCGCCATGCTCAGGTTGGTCTTGGCGCCGCTCAGCGGCCAGCGTGCGATCACCTTGAAGGTCTTCTTGTCCACCACGTCCACTTCGTCGTGGTCGGCGACGTTCACGAACAGGCGGTTGCCGTGCTGCTCGGCCTTCACCGCCTCGGTGTGGTCGGAGTCGAAGCGCAGCTTGTTGTACACATGCCCGGTGAGCGGATCGACCTCGTTGAGGAAGCAGTCCTTCATGCCCACGTCCTTGCCGCCGGTGACGATGTACAGATGGCCGGTGGAAGGATCGAGCTCGGCCGAATCCGCGCCGGGCTCCAGCGTGATGCGACTGACAATCTTGTAGGTGGTGGCGTCGAACACCTTGGTCATGCCCTTGTCGCTGTCGGTGACGATCAGGCGGTTGGCCTCAGGCAGGTAGATGATCGCGTGCGGCGTCTCGACGCCGGTGAGGGTGCGCTCATGCCGGCCGGTGCGCAGGTTGAACAGCTCCAGCGTGCCGTGGTCCTCCGCCGCCAGCCACAGGCGGTCGCCCTTCAGGTCGTAGCCGAAGTGGTCGAAGTCGCCCGAGTAGCCTGGCGTCCAGCCGGCGCTGCGTCCGGCCAACGTGGCGGTGGGGTGGGGATCGGCCACCATGGCCGCCGGCACCGGCTTCATCAGCGCGGCCAGCGAGGGAATCTTCTTGCGCAGCTCGTCGCGGATCGCGAAGCCTTCGCGCTTCAACGCGTCCTTGTCGTCGCCCGGCTTGTAGGGGAACACGATGCCCACCGCGCCTATCGTCTTGCCGCCGGCATCGAGCAGGCGCGTCTCCACCTCGAAGCGGTTGCCGTTGACCTCCAGGTTGGGGATGCCGGTGTTGATGGCGTGCATGTCATCCGCGTCGGCCTGCTTGCCGATACGGCCAATGCTCGACCCCACCACCATGTTGACGCTCTTGCCCGGCGGCACGATGTGCAGCATAAGGATCAGCAGCTTCGGATGCGCGGCCATGGTCTGGTCGACCAGTTGTTGCGCATAGGTGCGGGTTGGGACGCTGGGATCGAACGCATAGGGCTGGGTCAGGTTGGCGACGTTGGAGATCCGCCGCCGCAGCTGGTCGCGCACCGCCTCGGCTTTCTTCGCCAGCGCAGCCTTGTCGTCGCCGGCAGCGTAGGGATAGACGATGCTCAGCGCGCCCACCGTATCGTCGGTGACGTCCTTCAGCGGCATCTCCACCTCGAAGTGATCGCCCTCCTTGTTCACTTCCAGCGCCGGCTTGCCGGTGTTGACCACGCCCATGTCGTCGGAATCGGCTGCCTTGCCGATACGACCGATGTTCGAGGCGATGATGACGTTGACGGTCTGCTTGGGCGGCGTCACGTGCATCGCCATGATGGCGATGTTCGGGTGCGCGGCGAGCGTTTCGTCCACCAGGTGCTGGGCGTAATTCGGTGCGGTCGTCTGCGCCAGCAGCGGTGGCGCCAGCAGGGTAGTGGCCAGGAGCATTGCGTAACGAACCATGGATTCCGTCCTCGACGATGGATGCGAAATGAAGTGAATGTCAGCGTGTCATACGGGATGGTGCGGGCAGGAATGGGTGGTAGGACGCAGTGACCAGCGATTGCCCCGTCCCATCACACCTGACTCGGCCGGCATGGCACGCACCCTAGGGCAAGCACCTGACGGATACCTGTAACGATTCTTAAAACTCTTTCAGGTCGGCGCGGCGGCAGCGCCTGTCGCGCCGTGGCGCGACAGGCATGGATTCCCCTCGTGCTCTGGAGCATGCAGCAACGCTCCGGCGCGCCGCATATGCTTTGTGCGTCGCGTCACTGGTTGCGTTCGAGGCTGGCATACACTCGCCGCGCAATGTCGACAGGCAGGTGCGCCATGAAGATTCTCATCGTCGAAGACCAGCAGCGCCTTGGCCAGTTTCTCAAGCAGGGGCTCAGCGAATGCGCGTACACGGTGTGCTGGGTCGGCACCTGCAGGGAGGCCCGTGATGCGCTGGCCGATACCAACTACGACGTGATCATCCTCGACCTGAGCCTGCCTGACGGCGATGGCCTGCACCTGCTTGCCGAGTGGCGCCGTGCAGGCTTCAACGAAGCGGTGCTGATCCTCAGCGCGCGCGACACGGTGGAGGACCGCATCAAGGGTCTGGACATCGGCG
Source organism: Rhodanobacter sp. GW835-FHT13D09 (assembly GCF_058793995.1). Taxonomy (NCBI): domain Bacteria; kingdom Pseudomonadati; phylum Pseudomonadota; class Gammaproteobacteria; order Lysobacterales; family Rhodanobacteraceae; genus Rhodanobacter; species Rhodanobacter sp. GW835-FHT13D09. Next base: position 43,841 of record NZ_JBXAGL010000015.1, read on the forward strand.
CCGACGATTACTTGCCCAAGCCTTTCAGCTTCGATGAGCTGCTGGCCCACGTGCGTTCCCTGTTGCGCCGCCAGTCGACGGTCAAGCAAACGGTCATCACCCACCGCTGCGTGCGAATCGACCTGCTCGGCCACACAGTCAAGCTGAAGGAGCAGCCGGTGGATCTGACCAGCCGCGAGTTCGCCCTGCTGGAGATTTTCATGCAGAACGCGGGGCGCACGCTTACGCGTTCGTACATTTCCGAGCGTATCTGGCCCGGGCTGGCCGACACCAACCTGCTGGACGTCTACATGAGCCGGCTGCGCAACAAGCTGGAAGCCGGCCTGGGCGAGCCGCTGTTCAAGACACTGCGAGGCGTCGGCTATCAGCTGGTATGAAATCGATCGGGGCGCGCATCACGTTCTGGTTCGTGCTGAGCGTCACGCTCACGCTGGCCTGCCTGTTCACTGCCGGCTATCACCTGCTTAAGGACTACATGATCCATGACCTTGATCTGCTGAACGCCACCGAATTCCGGCAGATCAAGGCGCGCCTGGGGCCGGACTACGCGACGCTGAACCCGGCGACCATCGACGAGCGGATCCGCCAGACCACGGAATACGCATCGGTGCTGTTCTACATCAGCATCGACGCGCCAGGGCACGGCAACCTTTTCCGTTCCAAGAACCTGGCCGGCAACCCGTTGCCCGACGTGAAGGGCAAACGGGTCTTCAACGGCAAGATGCCCGGTGTCGGCGAATTGCGCATCGCAGAGTTCCTGCTGCCGCCGTTCGACGTCAGCATCGGTACACCGGTGGGCCAGATGCAGCGTGCCATGGTGGCCTATACCGAAGTCAGCCTGGCGCTGCTATTGGGCATGATCCTGGCCAGCATGGTGATCGGACTGGGACTTTCCCGCATGATGCTGCGTCCGGTTCGACTGATCGGCGAGACAGCCAACCGCATACGCTCCGACAACCTTACCGAGCGCATCAGCGTCACCGGCATCGACGATGAGATTTCCGATCTCGCCCGGCTGTTGAACCAGATGTTCGACCGGCTCGAGTCCTCCTTCAATCAAGTTCGCCAGTTCAGCGCCGAGGTGTCCCACGAGCTCAAGACACCTCTGTCACTGGTGCGACTGCATGCCGAAAAACTGCTGGTCGACGGCAACCTGAGTTCGGTGCAGGAGGATGCCGTGCAGGTGCAGCTGGAAGAGCTGGCGCGCATCAACCAGATGGTGGATGAGCTGCTGTTTCTCTCGCGCGCCGAGGCTCAGGGTATCCACATGAATCTTGTCGTGCAGAATCCGCACCGCTTTCTGCAGAGCTTCGAGCAGGACGTCTGCGCCTTGGCCGAGCACCAGGGACGACGCCTGCGCTGCACATGTCGCGGCCAAGGTTGGGTGGCGTTCGAGGAACGCTGGCTGCGGCAGGTCGTCCTCAACATTCTCACCAACGCCCTGCGGGCCTCGCCGCCGGGCGGTTTGATCACACTGCGGTCGGAATTTGTACCCCGTTACTGGCGCGTCAGCATTGAGGACGAGGGACCGGGCCTGACCCGTGATCAGTGCGAGCGCGCCTTCGAACGCTTCGTGCGCTTCCACCAGAACAGCGAGGAAGATCGTGGTAGCGGCCTGGGTCTGGCCATCTGTCGCAGCATCATCCAGCTGCACAACGGGCGCATCTATGCGGAGCCGCGCGCAGAGGGCAGGGGCTTGCGTGTGGTGTTCGAGCTGCCTGCGAGCGACGAGCGTGTACAGAATTTTGTGTAACCCGAATTCTTTTCTGGGAGGAAGAGTGGGTGATTAACAGGCCGTTGAGAAACGTCCCGTAGCGGCGACAATCATAGCCATCATCAATCATCAGGGTCGTGGCAGTGCGCGGAGCGGATATCCAGAAGTTGGGCATGTTTTCGTATGTGTCGGTGGATGTGCGCGTGCCGGGCGACCACCCGATCCGCAAGTTGCGGGTGTTGGTCGATACGATCCTGAAGGGACTCGATGAGGTGCTGCCTCCCTTTATGCCGCCAGCGGCCGAACGTCGATCCCGCCGGAGCGGTTACTGCGCGCCTCGCTGCTGCAAGTGGTCTACAGCGTACGCAGCGAGCGGCTGCTGATGGAGCAGTTGAACTACAACTTGCCGTTCCGCTGGTTCGTGGGTCTGAACATCGACGACCCGGTGTGGGATCACTCGACCTTTCCCTTCAACCGGGATCGACTGTTCGACGCCGAGATCACCCAGTGCTTCTTCGCACACACCGTGCTGCTGGCCCGGCTCTGGCGAAGGTCAATGCATGGGTGTACTGGAACTTCGCGGCATACAACCTGATCCGACCTGGTGGCGTCGGCGAGTGGTGGAACCCCTCGCCGACGTGAGGGAACGTGCGTCTGCTGGCCGGGAAATATCGCCGAATCCGACGATGATGAGCCTCGAGCGATCAATCCCTTTTATCGCGCAATGTTCAAGCCGCCGCTTCTCAACAGCCTGCTAAGCCCAGGTTCCCAGGTCGCTGCAAATTGCACAAAGTCAAGATGCCCCCGAAATGGGATGTCTGCGAATTCCATTAACGAAAATTTATTTTAGTTTCAGGTTGCTTTTAGGTCGAGCGGTTATAGGTGGCGACGATTTCGCGTAGTCGAAGTTACCGGGGGAGAAAATCGTCGTTGTTGGGCGACCGGGATCTTTGATCGTAGTGTCCCGTCCGGAACAATTCGGACATACCGTGGAAGGGGTTAAATCATGAAGAGCAAGCATACCGCCGCATCTGCGATGCGGCCGGTTGTGACGGCATTTTCGTCACGGTCTGTCTCCGCGCCTAAGTTTGTGAATGATCCTGAGTCGCTATCGGGTATGGGTACCCACACCCGACCACTCGTACACCGGCCACTCGCGCGCGCCATATTCATGATCGTGGCGGGGCTCATGGCCACCACCGCCGCTGCGCCCGCCGCAGGCCTCACCAGCGATCCCCCGACCGCCGCGGCCGCGGGCGGGACGAGCCTTCCGGATGCCGACTCCGCGCCGCAGCTCGCTGTGGCGGGCTCGGTCGCGCCGCCCGTCAAGCAGCCAAAAATCAAGCGGCTAGAAGCCGTCACGGTCACCGGTAGCCTGCTCCAGGTCCACAGCCGCAGCGAAGTTTCTTCCAGCCCACTGGCGACGATCGGCGTCGGCCAGATCGTCGCCGCCGGCCAGGTCTCGCTCGATTCGGCGATCGGCCGGATGCCGCAGTTCGCGGCCGCGCAGGGCCAGAGCGAGGTCGGCGACGTGCAGGGTGCCACCGGCTTTCAGGGTGGCCAGTCCTACGCCGACCTGCGCGGCCTCGGCGCCGAGCGTACCTTGGTACTGCTCGACGGGCAGCGCCTGGTGCCGACCAACCCGAACGGCGCGGTCGACCTGAACTTGATTCCGATGGCGCTGCTCGAGAACGTGGATGTGATCACCGGCGGCGCCTCGGCCACGTACGGCTCGGACGCCGTAGCGGGTGTCGTCAACTTCCGCCTGCGTGAGGACTTCCAGGGCATCCAGCTCTCCGCCCAGACTGGGGGGAGCACCAAAGGCGGTGGCCAGGAAAACAGCGCCAGCGTCCTCATGGGCAGCAAGTTCGCGGACAACAAGGGCAACGCGGTCATCGACCTCGAGTACAACCAGCGCGATGCAATCACCGGTGCGGATCGAACCTTCTTCTCCGACCCCGTGAATTTCAATCGTGGCGTGCCGCGCGCACCGGAAGGTATCTTCAACGCTGGAGAGCTCGGCGGAAATATTCCGGTTTCCGCAGTCAACTCCGTCCTGGCCGGCTACCCTGGCACGACGCCGATCGCCGGCACTGGCAACTACGGTGGCTACGTCGGTGTGAACAGTGACGGCACCCTGTTCACTACGCGTGCGCCGGGGAACTGCGTGCAGAACTACAAGGGGCCGCTGGGCGAGATCCCGGGGCTCGCGATTTCCCCGAACTGCACGACGATCAAGGACTACCTCGGCAAATACTTCTTCGTGCAGGTCCCATCGCATCGGATCAATCTGTTCTCGAAGGTCACCTACAACGTCAACGAATCCCTTCAGGCCTACGCACAGGTCAACTTCATGAGCTCGACTGCCACGGACAACAACGGCCCCGCGTTCGCCGGTCCGGGCAAGTTCGTCTACGTGCCGCAGAACAATCCATTCGTGACGGGCAATGCGGCGCTGATGTCCCTGCTCAATTCCCGCACGGCGTCGACCGCTGGCGGCACCCCGAGCACCGGGCCGCTCGAGATGGAAGCCTGGTTGACCGGGCTTGGGCCGCGCATCGAGAGCTTCCATTACAACAACTACCAGCTGACCGCCGGACTCAATGGCTGGTTCGGCTGGTCGAGCTGGAAGTGGAACGCGTTCGCCTCCTACGGCCAGACCAACTTCAACAACGATCAGCAGAACAACATCAATCTGCCGGCGCTCGAGACGATGTTGTATGGCACGGCGAACTACATTGGTTCCAATGGCAACAACTGCGTCGGTTACGCCTGGAATCCGCTCGGTAACCACCAGATGAGCCCCGGCTGTCTGGCGTACGTCACGGGCACCGCGCACAACCACATGGTGCTCTCGCAGGATTACTTCCAGGGCACCGTGAGCGGGGACCTTGGGGACCTGTGGGCAGGGACTGTTGAGGCCGCATTCGGCGTCGATTACCGCGCTGGTCGGTTCAGCTACCAGGCCGACTCGGCTCTGAATCCGGCGTTCAACGTGATGCCCTCGCCGATTCCTCCGGACATCATTTCTCCGTCGTACGACCTGATCGGTTCGACGGGCGGCTCGATGAACGTGGGCGAGGTGTTCGGCGAGCTGAGTGTGCCGCTGCTGAGCGACAAGCCGTTCGCGAAGAATCTTTCGCTCGACCTCGGCGAACGTTATTCGCATTACGATCTGTTCGGCGGCGAGAACACCTGGAAAGTGGGTCTGCGCTGGCAGGTTAATGATGCGTTGATGTTCCGTGGCGGGTTCAACCGCGCGATTCGCGCGCCGAGCCTGCAGGAGCTGTACAACCCGACCGTGCAGGCGCAGGACAGCATCAATGGCGATCCGTGCGAAGTCGGCAGTCCGCAGCGCAGCGGTTCGAACGCCTCCCAAGTTGCGGCGCTGTGCCAGGCACAGGGCGTGCCCGCGTCGGTGTATCCGTCGTTCACCTACGGTCTCAATTCGGCGAACGGCATCATCACCGGCAACACGGATCTGCAGCCCGAGAAGTCCGATACCTACACGTTAGGCTGGGTGCTGACGCCGCACTTTGATGCGCCGATGGCGCGTGACCTCGGCATGTCCGTTGACTACTACCACACGGCGATCAAGGGCGCGATCGCGGGCACGACTCTCGATGCGGTCCTGCAGAACTGCTTCAACGCCAACAACTCGAATCCGGGCTACTCGGAAAGCAACGCCTTCTGCCAGCGTATCACGCGTGATACGAACACCGGAGCCATCACGCTTGGCCGGGAGTCTTCGGAGAACATCGGTTCGTATGTCACGACCGGCGTTGACATGGAGGCTCACTGGGGATTCCCGCTGCATGACCTGGTACCCCCCCTGGGTGGCCAGGTGAAGCTGCAGACGTTCATCTCGTACGTGCACTCGCTGACGATCTCCGGCGTGCCTGGTATTGCGGCCAGTAACTACGCGGGCTCGGTCGCCGACACCAGTACGGCGTTGGCCGCTGATGGCTCGAGCATCTCCGATCTGTCGCATCCGAGGTGGAAGGCCAACACGACGCTCGATTACTCCGTTGGGCCGGTGTCGGCGGCGCTGCACTGGCGCTACATCTCTGCGATGACCGACTTGATGGACGGCACCGGAAGCGGCGATCGTGGAGTGCCGGCCTACAACTACTTCGACTTGGATGCTCACTGGCAGGTATCGCACAACATCATGCTCACAGCGGGCGTTACAAACCTGACCGACAAGGCTCCGCCGCGGATCGCGGGTGCACCAATACTGACGGATGCCGCGACCTACGATGTCGTGGGACGCACGTACTTCGTCGGCATCAAGGCCAAGCTATGAAGTAAGGCGCATGTCCCGGTTCCGGCTGCGTGTCCCCTCGCGCAGTCGGATGGTGGCCGATGGCGTATACAATCCGTATCGTTCCGCCCAAGCAGAAAGAGCGGCAGAGCAAGCCGGCCCGCCCGGATCAGCCGCAGGCGCCGGCCGGGCCGGGTGGCGCTGCCGCTGTGGCCGGCGTGGAGGGACCAACGGCGGAACGTGCCACGGCCAAGCCATACCAGCCGCCTACCTACGCCGCGTGGAACGCTGACCCCTTCGGTTCCTCGCATCGCTGACGCTGCCCGCTCTGTGGGCCGTAGGCCCGAGCCCGGGAGGGCGTGACTAAGGGCCGTCGCACCCTCGCCCTTGGAACGCATCGCACAACCGGCCCGCATGTCCTGCGCTGGTGATCCCTTCGGCATCAACCTTTCCCCGTAAAACCCGCTTTTCAGCGATGATCGGGACCAAGTGCCTGCACTTGGTCAAAACCTGTGGAGAAAACAGCGATGGGCCGCGTCCTGCTGGTGATCTGTGGTCAGGCCGTAGGCTTGACCATGCCCTTGTTATCATGCCCGCAGATCAGGGAGGGGCAGGTATGAGCGAGGGTGTAAAAGTGGCTGTCGGCATCGTGGTCGCGGCGGTGGTGCTGGCCGTGGTGTATATCGCTTATCGCGAGTTCGACCGGGCGCGCGACGTGCGCGAGGCGAACGCTGTCATGGATCGCATCGCGCAGTTGCCGGCACAATTCGATGTTGGCCGCTTACAGGCCGCCCAGCAGGCGGCGCAGCGCCGTCAGGTGCAGACGTCAGTCGACAGGCAGGCTCGGACGCTTGCGCCGGACATGCAGTGCGTCGGCGGTGTCGTCGTCAGGGTGAACGGTTCGACCTATACGCAGCTGGGCACCGTGGGTGACCCAGTGCGCTGTGGTGGTCGGCTGGCGGATCGACCGATCCGCTAGAACAGTGTCAGTTGCAGCCGGCTGATTTCCAGCCGGTCGAAATCGTGCCGCGAGATTTCGCGGGACAAAACGTGCTGCGCGATCCGCCCGCGCCGCATGGTGCCGCCGGGCGGAATCAGCCATTGTTGCCGGACGCGCCAGCTGGCCCACTTGCCGGGGAGGTCGGCGTTTCCGTTGACCATATCTTGCCGCCACTGCCGGACGTGCTTGAGCGGTATACGCCAGCCGTTCGGCATCATCAAAGCGTCGCCGTCCAGACGCCAGTTCTTGTTACTCCAAAACTCACGCATGATCCTTCAAACCCTTGATTTTCCATGTTCTCGGCACTGAAACCTCGATCGACTAACTCTTTGATCTAACTGACGTGTGCGAGGTCTTGTTGATCGCATGGTGTATTGACCACTGCATAGAAACACCTGCAGTGGACAACGCACACCAGAGAAACTTCCGCAGCGGAGAACGTGCTGCAGAGAAACCTCTGCAGCGGGGAATCCACTGCAGAGGAAGTTATGCATGCAGGAACACAACTCACTCAGACTTCAGCGACGAGGAACGTGCGCGTAGCAGGATCTCCACCCGGTGCCCGAGTCAGGGTAGCCACTTTCGCTTCGCCCAGACTATTGTGACAGCGTCCAGTTGCTGTCCGTCCTTCCGAGCGAGGATCCATGGCTCCGTCAGGCGGGGCCGGTCTCGTTTAGAGTCGAACAGGGATGGGATATAGCGGGACAGCACGACGCGCATACCCTCGGCGTAGGCGCGCTTTAAGATGCAGGCCAAGGCGCACAACAAAAGGTGTTGGCTCGTATCCACAGGGGGATCATCCGGCACAGATTCGCCCACGACTAAAGCTAGCAGCCGCGCAGCCACCTGCGAGGCGGTTTTGCTGAGCGTGCTTCGGTGAATGAAGCGCATTTCACCGATGAAGAATGGTGGAAGGAAGCGAATTTCTATGTGTGACGCCCGCTTCGCCGGCTTGAACGTCCGATCCGGTTGACGCGCTAATCGGTCAAAAAAGAACGACATTTCCGCGTCTGACAAGCTTTCCGGGGGCAGGCGATTGGCGATCCGGCAGGCAATGTCGACGAATCCCGGCGCCACCTGTGGAGGCAAATCCAGCGTCGCGACTTCGTGCCGCAACGAGGACCATTTGGCGAGCGCAGATGGGAAATCGTGGATTCCAGTCGCCCGAATGGATTGACGCTTCAACGTCAGCGTTTGGTTCGTGGACGATATCAACCCGGTCTCTTGGCAGCAGTCGCGTAGAGTCCGTGGCAGAACTATGACGTCCCGCATGACTTCGAACGAAGTTATCGCACCTTCCGGGGGGATGAAGTGAATCGCCCCGGGTTTCGTGGAGGCTGTTGGGTTTAAGTCAGGCCTCCACGGTGGCTGCCTGACTGACGAGTTGCCGGTAGTAGTTTGCCTCGGCCTCTGCCGGCGGGATATAGCCGATCGGTCCGAGCAGGCGTTGGTGGTTGAGCCAGGCCACCCATTCCAGCGTGGCCAGCTCAACCGCTTGCTTGGTTTCCCATGGCGCTCGGCGGTGGATCAGTTCGGCCTTGTAGAGGCCATTCATGGTCTCGGCGAGCGCGTTGTCGTAGCTGTCTCCCTTGCTACCCACCGACGGTTCGATGCTCGCCTCGGCCAGGCGCTCGCTGTAACGGATGGACACGTATTGCGACCCGCGATCGCTATGGTGGATCAAGGCACTGTCCCGCTCCGGCTGGCGCGCGTAGAGGGCCTGCTCCAGGGCGTCGAGCACGAAGTCGGTCTTCATCGAGCTGCTGACGCGCCAACCGACGATGCGGCGGGCGAACACGTCGATGACGAAGGCCACGTAAAGCCAGCCCTGCCAGGTCGAGACGTAGGTGAAGTCCGAGACCCAGAGCTGGTTCGGCCGCTCGGCGCGGAACTGCCGATGGACCCGGTCCAGCGGACACGGCGCCTTGCCATCGCTGACGGTGGTGCGTACCACCTTGCCACGCACGACACCCCGCAGACCCTGTTGCCGCATCAGACCCTCGACCGTGCAACGGGCCACCGTCATCCCTTCGCGGCCCAGCTGCTTCCAGACTTTGTCAGCCCCGTAGACCTGCAGGTTGCCCTGCCAGACGCGCTCGATCTCCGACAGCAGCCGCGTGTCGCGCTTGGCCCGGGCACAGCGACGCTGTGGCTCACGGACCTGCGCGGCGTGCCGACGATAGCCCGACGGGGCGATCTGCAACACCTTGCAGATCGGCTCGACCCCGAACGTGGCTCGATGCGCGTCGACGAAGTCCCTCAGGACTTGAGCCGGCGGTCGAGCTCCGCCTGGGCAAAAAAAGCGCTCGCCAGCTTCAGGGTCTCGTTGGCCCGGCGCAACTCCTTGACCTCGCGTTCGAGCTCCTTCACGCGCTGCGCTTCGGCGGTGGTCACGCCCTCACGTACGCCGGTATCGATCTCATGCCGTTGGACCCAGCTCAGCAGGGTCTGCGGCACACAGCCGATTTTCGGTGCGATCGACTCCACCGCCGTCCACAGCGACGGATACTCGCCGCGGTGCTCCTGCACCATGCGCACCGCGCGCTCGCGGACCTCAGGGAAAAACTTTGTGGACTTGTTCATGGCTCCATTCTCTCAAGAGTTGGAGCCTCCACTGAACCCGGGGCGGTTCACGATCATCGATTCAACACCCCTTGGGGCATCGGTTTTCGATGGTACAGCCCGCGCTGCTAATGACTCGTCTAAGGACGTAATCCATGCACGACAGCCGGTATTGCTCCACTTTAAGGTGGTGGCGGTCGATGTGCAGTCAAGCCCAGGTGAGACGACATCTAAATTCGTCGTCCCCATATCGGAAGATAGAGTCGTGTTTGCCGGTTTCGGTAATCGCTACACCATTCCAGTAACGAAGCCGGCGATCTTCGGCATGAAAACAATTTCGGCAGATTTTACCGATGCCGGCGCGTTGAAGAAGATTCAATTCGTCAGTAAGACTGGTGCCGAGAATCTGCTGGAATCGGTCGATTCCGTGCTGACCAAGCGGCAAGAAGCAGATGCCGCTAAGGCCAAGGCATTGAAGGACCAAGGGGACGTAATCGCCGCCAATCAGCGGCTGATCCTGTGTGAGACGAAGCCGGAGGAGTGTAAGTGACTCATCAACCTGCCATTGACCGCTCAGTCGTCGGTGCCGCCTGATCTGATGAGCCCCGAGGCAAAGTCTCGGGGTTGGCCCGACTCACTATGATCCACGTCGCGCCCGACAAGACACTAAACAATGGCAGCACCGCCACGAAGCGGCCGAACGGAGCTATCGTGACGCGGTGCAAGCCCTTGAGGCGCGTTGCGAGGCGTCACAGAAACAATGGCAGAACGCCGAGATGGAGGTCGCACGTCTCTCGGGGCACGTTGCGGCGCTCGAAGCATCGCCAGCCAAGACCAGCGCCCCCAGCGCCCGCCCGAAAACTAAGCGAGCTCCGCGATCGGTCCAGTCGTCGAAGAGCGCCAAGGCCAAGAAGCAGACGTAAGGATCATCCACGATCATGAGCAACCGCGAGGACTGCTTTGGTGCGTTCTCCGCTGCGTAAGTTTCACTGCGCTGCTTTCCCCGATGCAGAACTTTATGTGCGCCATTTGCAGAGGTTTACTGCCGTGGAAGTAGAAGTTTCTCTGCGGAGAACAATGGTTAAGGGGACAACGACAAACGGCACGGCGCTTGGACGGGGTCGTGCCCGGATAAGGGTAAAATTGGGTCATAAGCCTCAAACAAGGCTTACGCGTCTCACTTCTTGCCCTGT
>NZ_JBXAGL010000016.1:0-34541 GCF_058793995.1 Rhodanobacter sp. GW835-FHT13D09
GCTCCAGCCCCGCGAACCGCCGCATCGACTCGATCTCGTACAGCGCATCCTCCATCGCCGGGTCGCTCAGCGCGTACTACTGCTGCATGAAGTGGATGCGCAGCATCGTGGCTGCCGGCATCGGTGGCCGACCACGGCGACCAGACGTGGGATAACTTGGTTCGATCAGCGCCAGCAGCGCCGTCCACGGCACCACCTTGTCCATCTCGCCCAGAAATTTTTCCCGGCGCGTTGGCTTCTTCTTCGACTCGAAGCTCAGGGAGGCAAAGGAATGCTGCTTCATCGGTGTTGGGTTTCCTGGGAACTGCTGGCTATGATGCCGCAGACGGGGAATAGATCAGAGCATCCTTAGGCCGCACCAGCGGGGCCTGTTTTTGGATAGAGCCGACGCTTACGCTTGAGAGGCCGGGCTCGCTCCTCTAAGAACTCTACGATGCCCAAGCAAATCGCCTTGTCGAGTATTGGCCTGTCTGGCGCAGAATAGTGCTTGGAAGCAAGAACACCAATTGCAGCTATGCCCTGCTGGTCAAGTTGCAGCAGCATATCCGCTGCATCTGTCTCCCCGTAAGCCACCAACTCTTTGACTAGGTCATGCGGATTGAAATTGACCGTGGAACGAGCGTCAGCAAGGATTTTTGCGGGATCAAGCATGGTTGTTCCAACAAGGCCCAACGTTCAAAGTGAGGGGCAGCCGGAGCGCGAAGCGCGGAGGGAACCAAAAGCGTAGCTTTTGCTGTCCCCTCGACTGCCGGGTTAGGCTTTGGTTGCGAAGAACTTTTTCTCGACTTCATCAAGGTAGTTTGAATAGAAGTTCAGGCCAAGTTCGGCGAGAAGCACCGGATGGTGATTGGCGACAGGCTGGTCAAGATGGGATGTAGGGGGGTTGAACCACTCACCGTTATTCTTTACAGGCACTGCGACGGGATGCGGCGGCGTTTCTTCAACCATCATCGCGTCACCTTCGTAGTGAACAACTTTACCGTTTCGGATCTCCATTCTTTTGATGTAGCCGCCGCTCGGATTCACAAAACGGTATCCCCGCTGCCCGGGCTGGATTTTGGTGACGTCCTGAATTGAGTGGTTGTCTGCGTCTCGCGCCTGCTTCAAGTACCGAAGAAGCATGTCCTTCTTTCGAAGTTTATGATAAGTGCCCTGCCAGGGTTCGAAGGCCCCGCGGACATGCTGGCAGCAACGCTCCACTTTCTGCCATAGTTTTTCTATGGCGTTGAGATATGCACGCCACTCGGTTTCGAATTCGTCCAACGACTTGGCGTTGCGCATTCCGGTAATCGCCTTCGCCGCAGCTGCAAGTTCCAACCGAGGGTGCCTGAGTGATTCTTCTGCCATAGCGTTGAGGCCTAACGCTGGAGTTAAGCGGCGGCGAAGCCGTCCGCCTTGAACGAACTGTTAGGGGGTAACGGGATGAAGGGTAGCGACGCCCCACAGAGAACCGACAGCAAATGCAACGATGCTAGCGACGCCAAGGACGACGGTGGCGTAGAGGAAGTTGTTGTGTCGAAAAAGGCCTTGTTGAGGGTTGCCGAGCGCCGACTCGCCGTACAACCTTAACTGCGTTAGATAGGCGGTGACGTGTGCAAGCCCGCCCAGAGCAACTCCTGATATGAAGAATGCCATTGCGCCTTTTGCAGCGTGTAGCTCGACAATGGAAATATTTTTGCCAAGGAACGCTAGAAGCGCTACGGCGGCACCGCCGTTGGAAAAAATACCAAAACGAAGAGCACTGATAGAAATCTGTATGAGGCCCTTGTAGGTCTCTTGAGCATGCCAGTCTGAGCCGTAATCGCGATCGCGCATGCTTTGCCCCTAACGCTTAGTAGACCCCAAGAATGGGGTGTTGCACCGAGTATGCGGCTCCGACCCTGACCGCACAAGCCGACAATTCCTAAAACAGATCAGTCCCTTGCGCGTTAGCGCCGTCATCGATTCGGGTACAAGCAGCGGTGTTATCCGACACTTTTGAGGGTGTATGAGTTACGCAGGCAAATGTGCGGGTGTAACCGGGTGCAAAATGCCGTGCCTGCCGGATCGGGTGCAGGCGCATCGGGGAGAGGGGGCGGGTTTGCGTCCCCGGGAGGGAATGTCGACCCGCCCATGCCCGGCTCCCTTTACGCCGCCGGATTCCACGCCACCTGATTGCGGCCCTGGTGCTTCGCCCGATACAGCGCGACATCGGCGGCATTGACCAGTTGCTCGAAGTCCGCGTTGACAGCGGTGGCCACGCCCACGCTGGTGGTGATGTCGATGCTGCGGCCATCGAACAATGCCGGTTCCGCTGCCACGGCGGCGCGCATGCGCTCGGCGAGTGCGTCGGCGACCGCCGGCGCGATGGCAGGCAGCACCAGCATGAACTCCTCTCCGCCGTAACGCGCGAACAGGGCCTCGCGGGCCAGCCCCGCGCCACGGATCACCTCGACGAAATGGCTGAGCACCGCGTTGCCCGCCGCGTGGCCCCAGTTGTCGTTGATCGACTTGAAGTGGTCCAGGTCGAACATCAGCACGCTGCACGCCTGCCCGCGCGCACGACAGGCGTCCACCAGGCGGGTGCCCGCCTCGATCAAGGCGCTGCGATTGAGCAGGCCGGTGAGCCCGTCGGTGCGCGCCAGCCGGCGCAGGTCCAGGGTCAACCGCTCGGCCAGCATCAGGGTGAACCCGGTGCTCAGCAGGAACGAGGACAGGATGCCGAACAGGTAGTTCCAGGTGGTAAGCAGTTCGTCGAGTGGCGAGTGCGCGAACAGCTGCGGAAACAGCACCACCACCGAACGCAGCAGGTAGAACAGCGCGTCGATGATGAAGATCAGCGCGGTGAAGCTGCAGGTGTTGCGCATGTCCCGCGGCGAGCGCCACAGCAGCACCCAGACCATCCATACGTCCCAGAACACGCTGTAGCCGCCGAACATCAGCGCCGAGACCGTCTGCGTCGGCGGCGACAGGTAGACGTAGAACTGGCAGGCGACGAACAGGCCCACCACCGCCAGCGGCCAGCGCCAGCGCAGCGGGTAGCGCAGGTGGATGGCGATGCCCATCAGCATCAGCGCGTTGGCCAGCGCGATCAGGCCGCCGCCCACGACCGTGGAGAGCAGGCTGCCGTTTTCGTTCAGGCCCTGGAGGAGCACGGCGACGGTTATCACCCAGAACGCGGTGGCCCAGATGCGCAGCGCCGGCAGGCCACTCAGCACCAGCCCGAGCAGGGTGAAACTTATCGAGATGGCGATGCCGATGGCCGCGCCGATGACGCCGAGCGTAAAGAGGTCGAAGTGCATGCCCAATTCCGTATACAGACCCGCAAGCCAGGATCAGCGCGCCGCTTCCACCTGCGCACGCGGGACTTTCGGGCTTACACGGCCCGCAAGGTAACACGCCGTACGCCGGCCTCCCCGGCGGATAACGCGCCGTGCCGGCCTCAACCCGCCCGTCGTGCATACTCCGCCGACGGACACCCCGCCAGCGCCTTGAAAACGCGCCGGCGTTTCCATGAAAGCCATGACTCCACTCCTGCCGCCGCTCGCCGTGCCCATTCCCGCTGCGGGCGTGCCCGCCGCCGCGCCTGTACCCGCCCTCTCCGAGCCCACCACCATGCATGCCACCGGCCATTTCGACGTCAGCATCACCCCGCAAAACCCCGACAACCCGCGGGCCCAGGCCTCCGGCCTCGCGCGGCTGTCGCTGGACAAGCAGTTCCATGGCGACCTCGACGCCACCAGCCAGGGCAAGATGATGGCCGCGGGCGACGGCACCACCTCCGGCGCCTACGTGGCGCTGGAAAAAGTCACCGGCAAGCTGCACGGCCGCAGCGGCACGTTCGTGCTGGTGCACCGCGCGCTGATGGTCGACGGCTTGCCGCAGGAGTGGACCGTGGCGGTAGTGCCCGGCTCCGGTACGGGCGAGCTGGCCGGCCTCGGCGAGGCGATGACGATCACCGCCGCCGACGACAAGCACGGTTACGATCTCGGCTACACCCTGCCCGGCCGCCGAGCGGCCTGACCATGCAACCCCGGGAAGCACCGCGATGAACCAGCACACGGAAGTACCCAGCAGCACCACGGCGAAAACGCCTTCCGTGCTGCGCCGGATCCCGGCCGGCATCTGGGCGCTGGGCATGGTCTCGATGCTGATGGACACCTCCTCGGAAATGATCCACGCGCTGCTGCCGGTGTACCTGGTCAGCGTGCTCGGCGCCTCGGCGCTCGCCGTCGGCTTCATCGAGGGCATCGCCGAATCCACCGCGGCGATCACCAAGGTGTTCTCCGGCGCGCTGTCCGACTGGCTGGGCCGGCGCAAGCTGCTGGTGGCGATCGGCTACGGCCTCGCCGCGTTCACCAAGCCGATCTTTCCGCTGGCGAGCACGGTCGGCTGGGTGGTCACCGCACGCTTCGTGGACCGCATCGGCAAGGGCATCCGCGGCGCGCCGCGCGACGCGCTGATCGCCGACCTGGCGCCGGCCGCACTGCGCGGAGCCTCCTTTGGCCTGCGCCAGTCGCTTGATACCATCGGTGCGTTCGTCGGCCCGGCGCTGGCGATCGCGCTGATGTGGCTGGCTGCGGACAACATCCGGCTGGTGTTCTGGTTCGCGGTGCTGCCGGCTTTTGCCGCATTCGCGCTGGTGGTGTTCGGCGTGCACGACGTGCCGGACAGCGGGGAAAAGAAGCGGGCGCGCTCGCCGCTGTCGCGCGCCGAGCTGGCGCGCCTGCCGCTGCTGTACTGGGGCGTGGTGGCGATCGCCGCGGTGTTCACCCTGGCCCGTTTCAGCGAGGCCTTCCTGGTGCTGCGCGCGCAGGAACTGGGGCTGGGGCTGGTGCTGATCCCGCTGGTGCTGGTGGTAATGAACGTGGTGTATGCCTTGTCGTCCTACCCGGCCGGCGTGCTGGCCGACCGCGTCGACCGCGGCACGCTGCTCGGGCTGGGCGTACTGATCCTGGTGCTGTCGGACCTGGCGCTGGCCCTCGTCGGCGGGTTGGCCGGGCTGGCGCTGGGCGTGGTGTTGTGGGGCCTGCACATGGGCATGACCCAGGGTCTGCTGGCCGCCATGGTCGCCGACACCGCACCGGCCGACCTGCGCGGCACCGCGTACGGCATGTTCAACCTGGTGAGCGGGCTGGCCCTGCTGGCGGCCAGCGTGGTGGCCGGCGGGATGTGGGACGCGTTCGGCTCGCGCGCCACCTTCCTCTCCGGTGCCGGCTTCGCGATCGTGGCGCTGCTCGCGCTGGTGCCGGTGGCGCGGCGGGTGCGCAGGAACCGGCCCGCGTCGGGCTGAACCGCGCAGTGCGCATCGCACGACACGCTCGACAGGCGATGCGTCCACCGCACCGATGTCGATTTCGCCTGCGCCTGTTCGTCATCCGGGTAGTCCCGAGCCCAGGAGAACCGCGATGAACCCTGCACCCACCCTGGTGCCCGCCGCCGAACTGGCCGCGCGCAACCGCCTGCGCTTTCCCAACGAAAGCAACGACTACCGCCGCGCGCGCACCGCGTTGCTGGCCGGGGAGATCGAGCTGCGCCGGCACATCGAGCGTGTCGCCGAACTGCGTCGCGCGCTGCCGCCCGGCGGCGAGGTGACCGGCGACTACCGCTTCCGGGGCGAACGCGGGCCGGTCGATTTCGCCGGCCTGTTCGGCGACAAGTCGAGCCTGGTCGTCTACAGCTACATGTTCGGCCCGCAGCGCGTGGCGCTGGCCGTGGTGGCACGCTCGCCGATCGAGCGCCTCGTCGCGTTCAAGAACGAGCGCGGCTGGCGCGATCTCCGCCTGTACTCGGATACCGACGGCGCCTACAGCCGCGACTACTTCGCCGTCGACCCGGACGGCGGCGACGGCGACCAGGCCGCCTTCAACGTGTTCACCCGCCGCGACGGCACGATCCGCCACTTCTGGAGCGGCGAGATGGGTTTCGAGAGCGCCGACCCCGGCCAGGATCCGCGCGGCGCGCCGGACCTGACGCCGCTGTGGACCATCCTGGACTGCACGCCGGAAGGCCGCGGCACGGACTGGTACCCGAAGCTCGAGTACTGATGCTGCCGGCGGCGGCGTGCAGCCGCCGTCGATAGTTCACGGACGCGGTGGAACGCAGCTCTCGTCCAGCCGGCGCAGCTCGCACTCGATCTCCCACTCTTCGCCGTGCACCTGCAGGAAGCGCCGGGTCAGCTCCAGCGCGTGCTGCATCGAGTCGGCCTGCAGCAGTGCGTAGCCGCCGATCACTTCCTTCGTCTCGGTGAACGGGCCGTCCGTCGTCGTCAGCTTGCCGTGCGACAACCGTGTGCGCGTGCCTTCCGCGGTCGGCCGCAGCCCTGCGGTGTCCAACAACGTGCCGTCCGCCATCATCTGCGCCATCAGCTTGCCCATGTCGTCCATCAGCTGCTGGCTGGGCCGCTGCCCGGTGTTCTCGTTGATCCGGATCATCGAAAGAAATCGCATCGTCGTCGCTCCTGTAGGTCATGGCGCAGCCGCGCGACCGGCCCCATGCCGGCCCGCCCATCGCGCTCCTGCCATGGCGACGAACGGGCCCGGGCCGGATCGACACACGCCGCCTGCGCACGGCTACGAAAGCGGGTGCCGCTCCGCCGCCGCGGCATCCACATCGCAGCGACCCTCGGCGCAACGTTCCGCCGTGGGCGCCTCGACCGTGGCGTAGGGGCGCTGCTGCCCCGCCTCGACCAGCAGCGTGCCGATCTCTGCACCGAGCAGCAGGTCGTCGTACACGCCAAACACCTGGCGGCGCAGCCGCCCTTGCGCGTCGATCAGGATCGTGGTCGGCGTGCCCTGCATGGCATACGCGCGCATGGTGCAGGGGATCGGGTCGCCGGCCGGCCCCGGTGCGTCGATGCCGACCGGAAACAGCACGCGGTACTCGTGCAGGAACGCGCGCAGCGACTCCGGCCCCATCGCCGCGTGGTGCTCGAACACCGTGTGCAGGCCGACCACCGCCAACGGCGCGCCCTCGAACAGCTTCGCGACGCGCTGCGCCTGCGGGATGCCGTGCGCCACGCAGCCCGGGCAGAGCATCTGGAAGGCATGCAGCAATACCACCCGTCCGCGGAAATCGCCGAGGCCCAGCGGCCCGGGGCTGTTCAGCCAGGCTACGGTACGCCACTCGGGGGCCGGTTCCGGCGTCATCGCAAATCTCCTTCCTCGATGCACGGGCGCGTCATCCGCGGCAGACACGACTTCAGCCGTGCAGCGTACATCTTTCCCATGTCCCCGGCGGCGTGCCGCCTGCCGGCGAGGAATGGCCGCAGGCTCAGCCCGGCAACGCAGCCTGGCGACCCTGCAGGAAACGGCGCACGGCGGGATCGCCGGCAACGCCGATCGCGACGTCGAAGGCGTGCCGCGCGTCGCGGCAGGCGTGCGTCCTGGCCAGCAAGGCCGCCCGTGCCGCCCAGTAGGGCTGGTAATCGACGAGCCGGCCATCGGCGGCGAGCGCATCCATGATTTCGAGCGCCGCCTGCGGGCCCTGCAGCTCCGCGATCGCCAGCGCGCGGTTGAGCGCGACCACCGGCGAGTCGCTGAGCGCCAGCAACGCGTCGTAGAGCTGCACCTCCGGCGTCCAGTCGGCGCGGCCGCTGCGGCAACGCTCGACATGGGCCGACTGCAGCGCGGCTTCGAGCTGGTAGCGGCCGATACGGCCCAGCCGGCTGGCGCGCAGCAGCAGCGCCTCGGCCTCGTCGATCATCGCCGCATCCCATCGCGCGACATCCTGTTCGGCCAGCGGCACGTAGTCGCCCGCCGCCGTGCGGCGCGCGGAACGGCGCGCTTCCGCGTGCAGCATGCAGGCCAGCAGACCCAGCGCCTCCGGCTCCTGCGGCAACAGGCCGGCCACCAGCCTGGCGAGGAACAGCGCCTCCGCGGTGAGGTCGCGGCGGATCGCATCGGTGCCGCCGGGATCGCTCCAGCCTTCCGCGAAGGCGGCGTAGATGGCTTCCAGCACGCCGTCCAGCCGCCCGGCCAGTTCGTCGCGCGCAGGCACGGCAAAGGGAATGCCGGCCTGCCGGATCTTCTGCTTCGCCCGCCCCAGCCGCTTGCCCATCGCCTGCGGCGAGGCGAGGAAGGCCGCGGCGATCGCCTTCGCGTCCAGCCCGAGCACCGCCTGCAGCATCAACGGCGCGCGGATGCCGGCATCGATGGCCGGATGCGCACAGGCGAACAACAGCGCGAGGCGCCGATCCGGGATGGCAGCGTCATCTCCTTCCGCCACCGCGCTCTCCTCGATCTCGGCGAGGATCCGCAACTGCACGGCTGCCGCTTCGCCGTGGCGGTGGCGCCGGAACCGGTCGATTCCCTTGCGCCTGGCCACGGTCAGCAGCCAGGCTTCCGGATTCGCGGGGCAGCCGTTGCGCGGCCAGTCCGCCAGGGCCGTGGCAAACGCTTCGGACAAGGCATCCTCGGCCGCTGCCACGTCATGCATGGCAGCGGCGAGGAAGGCGACGAGCTTGCCGTAGCTGCGGCGGGCCACCGCATCCGCCGCACGGCGTGCCTGCGCGGTGCGATCCAAGCTACATGCTCCAGACCGGCCGCACTTCGACAATGCCGTGACTCGCGCCCGGGCAGCGCGCCGCCCAGGCGAGCGCGGCGTCCAGGTCGGCGACGTCGATGAGGTAGTAGCCGCCCAGTTGCTCCTTGGAGTCCGCGTAGGGGCCGTCCAGCACCTGCGACTTGCCGTTCGCCACGCGCACGGTGGTCGCGTTCGCCGTGCCCTGCAGGCGGTTCGAGCCGGCCAGCGCGCCCGCCGTCTTCAACGCCTGCGTATAGGCCCCGTAGGCCGCGATGCCCTGTTCCTGCTCGGCCGGCGACATCCGCGACCAGCCGCCTTCCTCCGCATACAGCATCAGTAGATATTGCATCGTGATTCTCCGTTCCAGGTGATCGGCGGGCAGCATGCGCCGCCATACCTATGACGTGCGGGGTTCCCCGATTTGGACAAGGTCGATCCCGCACGGCGATGGCGATGCATCCGGGCTGCCGCCCTAGCCGTCCGCGGCGCGTGCTTCGGCGATCAGCGTGGGGATCAGCTCCGACACGGTCGGATGGATCGGCACCGTGCGCTGCAGCTGCGTGGCGGTGGCGCCCACGCTCATCATGTCGATGATGCCGTGGATCGCCTCGTCACCCTCGATGCCGAGGATCGCGGCACCCAGGATCGCCTTCGTTCCGGCATCGATGATCACCTTCATGAAACCCTGCGTCTCGTCCCTCTCCACCGCGCGCCCGACCCGAGCCATCGGCCGCTTGCCGACCAGGAACGGGCGGCTGCGCTTGCGCGTCTCGGTTTCGCCGATGCCGACACGCCCCAGCGGCGGGTCGATGTACAACGCGTAGCCGCTGACGCGCTCGCTGAGGCAACGGCTCTCGCCGTCGAGCAGGTTCGCCGCGACGATCTCGAAGTCGTTGTAGGACGTATGCGTGAACGCGCCGCACCCGTTGCAGTCGCCCAGCGCCCAGACGCCCGGCGGGTTCGTGCGCAGTTCGTCGTCGACGCCGATGTAGCCGCGCGCATCCGTCGCCGCGCCGGCCTGGCCCAGGCCGAGGTCGCCGGTGTTGGGCACGCGCCCCACCACCAGCAACACGTGGCTGCAATCGATCCGGTGCAGAACCATGTCGTCACTCCTGCATGAAGGCGGTTGTTGTAACGCGAACCACCGGACAGGCCCGACAAATTTCCGTGAAGCCGCCGTCCAGGGAACAGCGTGGCCTCGCGCCCTCAGCCATCGGGCGGCACATCGAAGCGGTACGCCGTGTTGCGCGCCGATGCCCGCTTGCCGAACTCCCGGGCGAAGGCCGCGAGGTGGCGATAAGGCGCGAGCGGCACGGTGACGCGGAAGGCCAGGTGCTCGACCAGGCAGAACAGCGATGCCTCCAGCAGGCTGAGGTCGCGCGGCGGCAGCGTGGCGATGACCGGCAGCAGCCGTTCGTCGAGCCACTGCAGGGCATTGCGCAATCCCGCGGCGGCCTTGGCGAAGTAGATGCTGTCCGCCGGAAGTTGCGCGATCTGCGTGCCGAAGCCGAGCTGCACCTGCGCCTGCATGGCGTGCCAGACGAGTTCCTGCGCATTGCGCGCCTGCAGGTCGCGCACGTCCTCGGGCCAGACGATGCGCCGCTGCGCCGGCACGGATTCCGCCAGCACGCGGCAGATGTTCTCGGCGCCGAATACCGTCGCCCCATCCTTCGTGAGCACCGGCAGCTTGAGCGCGGGGTTCCCCGCATAGTCGCGCGCATCCAGCGACGCCAGGTCGTAGACCGGGGCGAACTCGCAGGCCACGCCCAGTTCCTGCGCGAACACGCGCACCAGGCGGGTGAAATGCGAACTGCTGCGACCGGTGATCCGCGGCGCCGGACTCACCCCGGTCGTGTCACTTGCACCGGACAAGGCACTGCCTCCTGCGTTCCATCAACCGCGGCTTTCACGCCTTTCCCTTCGAGCCACCCTGCGCGAACGCGACGAAGCCTTCCATGAACTTGCGCAGCTGGTCGCTGGTGCGCGCATCGGCGATAGCGCCGTCGGCATCGAACACACTGCTCGCGTGCGACACCATCAGGCGGCCGCCGGTCCACAGTTCCGCGCCGAGCGTGCGCAGCACCGGCAGCCAGGCGTTCTGCGACAGGATGGTGCCGAAGCCGCCGGGCGATGCGCCGATCAGCGCCACCGGCTTGCCGGCGAATACGCGCGGGATGTCGGCCGCCGGCCGGGTCAGCCAGTCCAGCGCGTTCTTGGTCACGCCGGGAATGCTGTTGTTGTATTCGGGCGTGGCGATCAGCAGGCCGTCGGCCGCGGCAATCGCTTCCTTGAGCGCCGCGACCTCGGCCGGAATGCCGTGCGCGGCCTCGTCGTCGCCGTTGTACAGCGGGAACGCGGCGATCGACATGGTCTGCAGCCGGCTGCCGCCCGGCATCGCCGCGACGGCGGCGCGCAGCAGGGCGGCATTGAACGAGCCTTTGCGCAGGCTGCCGGAAAACCCCACCAGAATGGCCATGCTCCACCTCCGAAACGCTGACGACGACAGGAGCGGCAAGAGTAGCGCGGAAACGGCGACACGCCGTATCGCGCCCGGACCGATTCGACAGTCCGCCACGCCGACGGATTGCCGGGTTACGATGCCGCTCTTTCACCGCGTCGCGGCGCCGCCGCTCCAGGAAAGCCCGCCGTGCCGCATTACTCCGGTCCCTTGCTCACACGCCCGATTGCCGGGGCGCTGCTGGCCGCACGCGATGCCGGTGCGCACGAATGGGGCGGCTCGCTGGACCTGGGACGCTCGAATGGCAGCGCATCGCTGCAGGCGGACGCCTGGCTGTGGCAGGGCCGGCGCTACCCGTATCCGTCCGCGTTGAAGGAGCGCACGATCTACTACTGGGACGACGACGGGTTCGCGCCGGTGGCGCGCTATGCTGGCTCGCTGATCAAGCTGGTGCCCACCGAGTGGGGCGCGCCCACCTTCGAGATCGACGGCATCAAGATGCTGCCCACCTCGAAGGAGTCGCCGCTGGACGACGCACGCCGCAAGGTCGCGCTGGTCGAGCCGCGCGGCAAGGTGGTGCTGGATACCTGCGGCGGCCTGGGCTACTTCGCCGCCTGCTGCCTGGAGGCCGGCGCGGCGCGCATCCACTCGTTCGAGAAGAACCCCGACGTGCTGTGGCTGCGCACGCTCAACCCGTGGTCGCCCGATCCTGATGCGGTTGACCCCGACGCGCCGCAGAACGGCGGCCGCCTGCGGCTGGAGCACGCGGACGTGGCGCAGGCCATCGCGCAACTCGCCGACGCCTCGGTGGACGCGCTGCTGCACGACCCGCCGCGCTTCGGCATCGCCGGCGAGCTGTACTCGCTGGAGTTCTACCGGCAACTCGCCCGCGTGCTGCGCCGCGGCGGCCGCCTGTTCCACTACACCGGCAGCCCCAACAAGCTCACCAGCGGCCGCGACGTGCCGCGCGAAGTGGCTCGGCGGCTGGAGCAGGCCGGCTTCAGGGCGGAACTGGCGCTGGACGGGGTACTGGCCACGCGGCGCTGAACACACCGTGCCGTCCGACCTGGAGTTGCCCTACCATCCGGGCCGATGGATACCCCGTCCCTCCCGTCATCGAACGGCCCGTCCCGCGGCAGCCTGGCCTGCGTGGGCCTGGGCATGACCCTCGGCTCCCACCTCACGCCACTGGCGCGCAGCCACATCCAGCGGGCGGACGTGGTGTTCGCCGGGCTGTCCGACGCCATCGTGGAAGTGTGGCTCGGGCGCATGCATCCGGACGTGCGCAGCCTGCAGCCCTACTACGCGGAGGGCAAGTCGCGGCTGCAGACCTACCGCGAGTGGGTCGAGTTGATGATGACCGAGGTGCACGCCGGCAAGCGGGTCTGCGGGGTGTTCTACGGCCACCCCGGCATCTTCGCCTGGTCGCCGCACAAGGCCATCGAGGCCGCCCGCGCGGAAGGTTACGAGGCGCACATGGAGCCGGGCATCTCCGCCGAGGACTGCCTCTATGCCGACCTGGGCATCGACCCCGGCCGCTACGGCTGCCAGCACTTCGAGGCCAGCCAGCTGCTGTTCTACGAACGGCGCATCGAGAACACCGGCTACCTGGTGCTGTGGCAGGTGGCGCACGCAGGCGACTGGTCGCTGGGGATCTCCCAGACCGGGCCGGCCTACCGGCAGGTGCTGGTGGACCTGCTGGCCCGCGACTATCCGCTGGATCACCCGGTCATCGTCTACCGTTGCGCCACCCTGCCGATCCAGCAGCCACGCATCCGCCGCATCGCGCTGCGCGACCTGCCGCAGGTGTCATTGAGCGCCGAGGAGACCGTGGTGCTGCCCCCGGCCGCGGCGATGAAACCCAACCGCGCCGTGCTGGAGCGGCTTGGGGCGCTGGACCGGCTGGAGGCAGGTGCCAAAACGTGAACCAGCGAACATAATGGCTCGGCGGCCGTGCCTGCCTGGGGAAAGGTCCGCACCGGCCCATGACGCCACCGGCACCGGCGGACCCGCCCTGCCAATCGCACGATCATCACGGAACGGGGAAAAACCATGACAGACACGATCGACCTGCTGGAGGCCATCGGCGGCGATGCCGCGTTGCGCCACGCCGCGGCCGAGGACCTGGCGAACGTGCTCGAGGAGGCCCAGGCGTCCGCCGCACTCATCTCGGCGGTGGCCAGCGGCGACCGCGCGATGCTGGCGGCGGAGTTCGGAAACAGGGTGAACCTGACCACCGAATCCGTTCAGAGTCCCGCGCACGAAGAAGAAGAGGAAGAGGACGGCGAAGAACCGGTACCCGACGACGACCGTCCGCTGCCCTTGTCCTAGACGAAACCGGCATGCCCGCGCTGTCCAGCCGCATCCGCATGTGGCCTGCGATGGCGGCCATGGCGTGGTGCGTGCTGGCGCATGCCGGCAACCCGCCCACTCCCGCCACGGATCCGGCGCAGGCGCTCGACCGGATCGAACGCCTGCGCACCACCGACCACCCGCGATTCGCACAAATGCTGGCGCAGTTCCATCGCGAGGCGCCCCAACTGACCGCCTCCGAACAATGGCACCTGCGTTACCTCGATGCCTGGGAGGCCACCTACGAAGGCCACGCCGCCGGCGCCGAAAGCCAGCTGCGCGAGATCATCGGCCGCTCAGGTGACGCCATCCTGACCACCAAGGCATCGGCGCTGCTGCTGAGTAGCCTGGGATTCAATCGTCGCTACGAGGAGGCCTACAAACTGGCCAACCAGCTGACGGCCACGCTGCCTGCCGTCAGGGATCCCCAGGCGCGCTTCATGCTGCTGGAGAACCTGTCGCAGATGCTGAACTACGCGGGCCAGACCGGCCTCGCCGTCAATTACGCACGCATGATGGAGAGCGTCACCCCGCCCGGCGGCAGCCTGTGCTTACCTCGCTACCTGCAGGTCGCGGCGCTGTACAACGGCAAGCGGCTGACGACGGCCAGCCCGGAGTTGCAGCAGGCCATCGACACCTGCACGGCAGCCAGGGAACCGATCATCGCCCATGCCCTGGAACTGGCGCTGGACAGCCTCTACCTGGACCAGGAGCAGCCCGGCAAGGCGCTGGCCCTGCTCGACCGCATCGCCCCCGCCATCGAGGCCAGCCGCTACTACCTGCACATGCTGTCGGCCCAGGCCAAGCGGGCGATGGCCTACGCGAAGCTGGGTCGCGACGACGAAGCCCGCACGGCGGCACTCGCCGCCGTGGCGATGGGCCACCCCGGGGACATCAACGAGTGGCTGAAGGATGCCTACGAGGTGCTCTACCAGGTCGAGAAGAAACAGGGCCATGCCGCCGCCGCGCTGGATTACCACGAGCACTACGCCGCCCAGGACAAGGGTTACCTCAACGACGTCAGCGCGCGCACGCTCGCGTACCGGACGGTGCAGCAGCAGGTGCTGACCCGGCAGATGGAGGCGGAAGAGCTGGGCCGGCAGAACGCCGTGCTGCGCATGCAGCAGGCGCTGGCCGGCAAGACGGTGGAAACCGGCCGGCTGTACATCGCGCTGCTGCTGATGGCGCTGGCCTCCATCGTGCTGTGGCTGTTCCGGCTCAAGCGCTCGCAGCTCCGCTTCAAGCGCCTGTCGCGCCTCGACGGGCTGACCGGCATCTACAACCACCAGCACTTCATCGGCGAGGCCGAGCGCGCCCTGGGTCTGCTGGAGAAGCGGGCCCACCACGCCTGCCTGGCCTCGATCGACCTGGACCACTTCAAGCAGGTCAACGATGCCCATGGCCACGCCATGGGCGATGCCGTGCTGAAGCAGGCCGTCGGCATCTGCCAGCAGCACCTGCGCCCCGCCGACCTGTTTGGCCGGCTGGGTGGCGAGGAATTCGGCATCCTGCTGCACGAGTGTTCCCGCGCGCAGGGGCTGGAGATCGCCGACCGCATCCGCGTTGCCATCGAAACGACGCCGATCGAAAAAGACGGGCACGACATATGGATTTCCGCCAGCGTCGGCCTGGCTTCCACCGACACTTGCGGCTACGGGCTGCAACGACTCTGCAAGGAAGCGGACGCCGCGCTGTACCGCGCCAAGCGCACCGGGCGCAACCGCGTCATCGCCGATGGCGGAGACGGCAGCCTGGCCGAAGCCTGAAATTCCGGACCCCGGCAGCAGCCTCGGGAGGCGCCCAGCCCCGACCCGTGGCTGGATTTCGAGCACCGCCCGCGACTGGCAAAACCTCGTGCCGCGACAAAGTGTGCGGCAAGCGCCGGCGTGCTCCGGCGACGCCTTCCGGTATCTGCCGCCAGACCGTCAGCCGATACGCAGCTTGCTCAGGAACAGGCCGTGTTCGCGGTCCTCGACGCGGCAGCCCTCGCGCCCTTCATCATCCAGGCCCACACGGTATGCGTGCCGTGCGCATCCCGGGTGTCCACGCGCACGTGCTCGCCGTTCGCAACCGGAAACCGGGTCGCCGGCACCATGGTTTGCCCATCCATGGAGATCAGCTGCGCCGACTTGCTGACGACGGAGCCGGCCGTCCATCCGGAGCTGACATGTATCTGCACTTCCTGCGGCGCGTGGCTGCTGCGGTTGTCCAGCTTCCAGCCGTCGACTTTCTGCAGCAGTGCGTCCAGGTTCGGATCGCTCCAGTCGACCGGGCCGACCGAAAAGCTCGAGCGTGACTTGTTGTGGCCACGTGGCTGACCTCCGGCCGAATAGACGCGAATGGACATGCAGACACGATCCCTGCAGCCAACACAGCAGAACTCCCGCCCGGCGGCTGGGCCGAGCAAAAGGGGCCGTGGCCACCACCCGTGCCACAGCTGCCGCGGCGACAAACCCGGATTCGCGGGCTGTCACGGCATCCACCCCGGCACTTCTGGCGTATAACTCGACTGCCCAACCACAGGAAACACCACCATGAACGCCCTGTTGAAATTCGCCACCCTCGCCCTCGTCGGCACGGTCGCCTTCGCCCCGCCGGCGTTTGCGGCGCTGAAGGAAGGCGCCCAGGCCCCCGATTTTTCCGCGCCGGCCTATCTCGCCGGCCAGCCCTTCACGTTCAAGCTCGCCGACGCACTGAAGAAGGGTCCGGTGGTGGTCTACTTCTTCCCCGCCGCGCACACGTCCGGCTGCAACCTGGAAGCACACCTGTTCTCCGAAGCCATCGACCGCTTCAAGGCGCAGCACGCCACCGTGATCGGCGTCACCGCCGGCAATACCTCCGAGCTGGCGGCCTTCTCGAAGGAAACCGAGCACTGCGGCGGCAAGTTCCCGGTCGCCGCTGACGAGGGTGCGAAGATCGCCAGGGAATACGACGCGCTGCTGCAGATGCGGCCCGGCTGGTCGGACCGCACCTCGTACGTGATCGCCCCGTCGGGGAAGATCGTGCACGTCTATTCGAACCTGAACCCGAAACAACATGTGCAGGAGACGCTGGACGCAGTGAAGGCGCTCGACAAACAGGGCTAGTCCGCACCGTCCCGGATGCCTTCGCGGAAATGACGACGGGCCGGCAAGACCGGCCCGTCGGTGCAACCGTTACTGTCGGGAATCAGCCTTCCGTGCCAGGCGTCCAAGTGCGCACCCAGCATGTCGATCTCGCCGGCCTTGCTGCCGCTGCCCGGGATCTCGGCCAGGGTGTTGTAGCCGGGCTGGTTGGCCTCGTCGGTGAAACGCGCTTTCACGTTCACCCGCAGCTTCACCGTCTGCCTGCGCTCGACCGCACGCACCCGCTGGCTGTAGTGCTCGGCCGCCATCGCCAACCCAGGCACCGATGGCAGCGGCAAACGCGATGAGCGCCGACCGGCACCGGAGCCGTGGTCAGCGACTCCGGTTTCGCCGGCTTGCCGTTTGTCTCACGCCAGGGCTTGGCGATCGAGCGCGCTGCGGTCCCACTTGGCCAGGTCGGCGGCGCGGGCATAAGTGCTGTCGAGGAAGGCGCTTGCGGCGAAAAGCAGCGATGCGGGAAGCGCGCGCCCCGACTTTGCCCGCCCCCGGTCTGCTTCCGGTAACCTGCCGGCATGACCTCGACCCGACAGCACGGTGCTCCCGAAATCTCGCGTGCCTCCATGGTAGTCGCAGCGCTGTCGACGGTGGTGGAGTGGTACGACTTCACGCTCTACCTGTATTTCGCCACGGTGCTGTCGCGGGTGTTCTTCGGCGGCGGCGACGGCTCGCTGCTGGCCACGCTCGCCGGGTTTGCCATTGCCTACGGCATGCGGCCGCTGGGCGCAATGGTGTTCGGCCACATCGGCGATCGCATCGGGCGGCAGCGCACGCTGGTGCTGTCGATGATGCTGATGACGCTGGCGATGCTGGCGACGGCGCTGCTGCCCGACTACGCCACGATCGGCCCGGCCGCAGGCGGACTCCTGCTTCTGTTGCGCTGCTTCATGGCGTTCTCGGTCGGCGGCGAATACACGGGCGTGGTCGCCTACCTGCTGGAAGGGGCGCGCGCGGACCGGCGCGGCCTGATCACCTCGCTGGCATCCGCCGCCAGCGAGGTCGGGGCGCTGCTGGCCGTGGCGATCGCCGCCCTGGTGGTCGGCGCAATGAGCACCGCCCGACTCGACGCCTGGGGCTGGCGCATTCCGTTCCTGGTCGGCGCGGCGCTGGCCGGCGGCGTCTGGATCGCCCGCTCCACCATGGACGAATCGCCGGATTTCCTGCGCCAGCTGAAGCAGCACAGCGTGCCCGAATCGCCGCTGCGCCACGTGCTGGCCCGGCATCGACCTGCGCTGCTGCGGACCTTCGCCATCTCGGCGCTGGGCTCGATCACCTATTACGTCGGCATCACCTATGTGCCAGCCTTCCTCAGCTCGTCGGGCCGCCTCGCCGAAGGCCGTTCGCTCTGGCTGGCGACCCTTGCCGCGGTGGCGGTCATCCTGGTCACGCCGCTGGCGGGTGCGCTCTCCGACCGGGTCGGACGCAAGCCGGTGCTGATCGGACTGGGCATCGCCGGCATGCTGCTGCCGCTGTCGATGTTCGGCCTGATGGCCGGCGGCGGCGAACTGCGCGTCGCCGCCGGCGCGATCGTGCTGGCCTGCCTCGCAGGCGGCGTGAGCGCGGTGGGCGCCCCGGCGACCGCCGAGCAGTTTCCCGGCGAAGGCCGGCTCAGCGGCCTGGCCCTGGGCGTGACCGTGGCCACGGTGATCTTCGGCGGCCTGACGCCCTTCCTCGCCGAGCTGTTCGTCCGGCTGACCGGATGGACCGCCCTGCCCGGCGCGATGATCGCCGCGGTCGCCCTGGCCGTGCTGCCGGTGCTCCTGACCATGCCGGAGACGCGCCCGGACGTGGCCAGACAGGGCACGGCGGCCATCAGCCGAGCGGACTTGTCCGCCCCGGGGCATCGCGACTGACCGTCCGCTTTCACCCGGGCTTGCGCGCGGCGATGATCTCGCTCAGGTAATCGGGCGTGCCCGCCACGCGCACCAGGTGCGGGTACTGCAGGCCGTCGTGGTAATCCACCGCCACCGTGCGGTAGCCGCCCTGGAACTTCAGCAGCAGCTTGATCGGCGCCTTGTCCGTCCTGGCCGCCGTGATCGCGTCCTTCAGCACGTCGTCGCTGTAGTCCTGGCCGTTCACCGCGACAAGGGTGGCGCCGGTGCTGACGCCGGCCTTGAACGCCGGCCCGTTCCAGCGCACGTCGTTGATCTGGCCACCCTTGGCCATGGTCAGGCCGATCGACCAGGCGTAGTTGTACAGGTGGCGCGGCGATTCGGGACGGCTGTTGTACTGCTTCTCGTAGGCGCTCTCCTGGTCGGTATAGACCAGCTTCCAGCCGGTGCCCTCGAGGCCCTCGCCCAGCGGCGGGTCCAGCGTGTCGACGCGCGCGCGCAGGAAACCCGCCCAGTCGTACTTCGCCACGCCGTCCAGCGCCGCCACCACGTCGTCGAAGGTGTAGGTGCGGGTGACGTAGCTGCCGTCGTCGACGCCGAAGAACGCGCGGGCGAAATCGTCCAGCGACTTGCCGTCGTGCGTCAGCGTGCGGATCTTCGCGTCCACCGACAGCCACATCATCTGCCCGGCGCTGTAGTACTCCTCGCTCATCTGCCAGCTGCGGTACGGCAGGCCCGAGCGGCGGGCGACGGTGGGGTCGTTGGTGGTGTCCTCGATCGTGCGCCAGCCGAAACCGCCGCGGTTGCGCTCGTAGTTGGCCGCCACCATCGCCAGCGCGTCGCGGAACTCCTGCGGCGACCACAGGCCCGAGCGCGCGGTGAGCACGAAGCCCCAGTACTGCGTCTGGCCCTCGTACACCCACAGCAGCGAATCGCCCATCGGCACGTTGAAGTTGGGCGTCCACAGGTCGGCCGGGCGGCGGAACTTGCCGTTCCACGAATGGGTGTACTCGTGCGCCAGCAGGTCGCGGCCGGGCGCGGCGTCGCTCCAGGCGGTGAAGTAGTCGGCGCCGAGGCCGTCCTCGCTGGACTGGTGGTGTTCCGTGCCGTTGCCGCCCAGCTGGTCGGACAGCGAGAACAGGAAATCGTAGTGGTCGTAATGGTGCGAACCGAACAGCGTGGTCGCCTGCACCACCAGCGCGCGATGCGCCTGCAGCTGCCCGGGCGTCATCTCCAGGTACTTCGGCGCGTCGGCGACGATGTCCATATGCACCGGCGCACCGCCGGACGGCGTGAGGTCGACGCGCTTGAAATACTGGCCGGCGTAGACCGGCGAATCGACCAGATTGTTGAACGTCACCGGCTTGAAGGTGACGGTATCGCCCGACTGCGAGGCCGGCTCCAGTGCACTGCCGAGCTGCCAGCCGTGCGGCAGCGTCAGGCTGGGCGCGAAGGTGATGCCGCGCGTGAAATGGCCTGCCGGATACAGCGCCACCTTGCTCCACTCCATGTCCATCATGCGGTCGGTGATCTCGAATCCGCCGTCGCGCGGCGACAGGTACTGGAACTCCGCGTCGATGCGGGCGACGCCCGCGGGCACCTCGAGATGGAACGCGTACACGTCGTACTTGTCGCGCATCCACGCCAGTGGCTTGCCGTTGGCGCTCAACCGGAGGCCGGCGAGCATCGCGATCGGGCCGGTCGGCGAGTGGTCGCCGGGAATCCACTGCGGATAGAGCAGCGTCAGCGCGCCGGCCTTGACCGGGATCGACTCATGCACGCGAAAGATGCCCTGTGCGGTATCGCGGGCATCGACATGGAGCGCCACCGTGCCGGGATACGGCGTGTCCTGCGGCGATGGCACCTCGCCTGTGCGCACCTGCTGCGCTCCCGCGGCGCCGGCGGCAAGCGCCAGCCATACGGCAAGGGCGAAACGTGAAAACCGGCGCTGCGCAGCCGCCGGCGACGCGGCGGAAGAGGCACGAAGCATGTGGGACTCCAGCGGCTTGGACGAAGAGGCTGCCAACTTATCACCGCCCGCCCTTCATGCAACCGGATGGCCTCACTCGCTCGCCGGCGACTGGCCGGCCGACGACTCGTTCAGCGCCACCGCGGCGCGGAACAGCGCCTTCAACGCCTTTTCGTCGATGGTGTCGCCTTCATGGATATCGATGGCGCGCCGGGTATGGCCTTCGAGGCTGGCGTTGAAGAGGCCCGCAGGGTCGTCCAGCAAGGCACCCTTGGCGAAAGTCATCTTCACCGCATTCCTGTAAGTCTCGCCGGTGCAGATCATTCCGGCGCGGTACCACACCGGCACCCCGCGCCACTTCCACTCCTCGACCACCTCGGGAACGGCCTGCCTGACCAGCGCGCGGATGCGGGCAAGCGTCGCGCCCCGCCAGTCGCCCAACTCCGCGATCCTCGCATCGATCAGCCGGGAGGGCGTGTCGCCCGCGATTGCTTCTTTCGAGCCGATCTTCCCGTTCTTCATGGTGGTCATCGCCCGCCGGACAAACTCAGGGCCGCTCCTGCACGCGCAGCAGGTTGCCCGCGGGATCGCGCACGGCGCAGTCGCGAACGCCGTACGGCTGCTGGGTCGGCTCCTCGACGATCTCGGCGCCGCTGGCCTGGATCCGCTCGAAAGCCGCGTCGAGGTCCCGGGTCGCCAGCAGCATGATGGCGTAGGTGCCCTTGGCCATCATCTCGGCGATGGTGCGCTTCTCGTCGTCGTTCACACCGGAGCTGGCGGCCGGCGGGTACAGCACGATGGAGGTGCCGGGCTGGTCGGGCGGGCCCACCGTGATCCAGCGCAAGCCGTTGTAGCCGACGTCGTTGCGCACCTCGAAGCCGAGGGTGTCGCGATAGAACGCCAGCGAGGCGTCCGGATCGGTTTGCGGAAGAAAACTCGCGTGAATGGAGATGTCCATGACGGCTTTGCTCGCGGTGGAAGGAGCCGTCATGCTAAGTCCGGCTCGGCGGCCGGCGCTTCTCGATTCCTGACCGGTTTGGTCACCTGCCGCGCCACGCAGGACGGCATCCCCGCCGTGGCCTGCGCCGCGTCGCGCCGGTAGACGCTGGGCGGCACCCCGACCAGCTCGGCGAAACGCGTGCTGAAGGTGCCCAGCGACGCGCAGCCCACGGTGAAGCAGACCTCGGTGACGCTGAGGTCGCCACGACGCAGCAGCGCCATCGCCCGCTCGATGCGCCGCGTCATCAGATACGAATAAGGCGACTCGCCGAAGGCAAGCTTGAACTGGCGGCTGAGGTGGCCGCCCGACATGTGCACGCCGCGGGCGAGCGCGTCGACGTCGAGCGCTTGCGCATACTCCCGGTCGATCCGGTCGCGCACGCGGCGCAGGCGGGCGAGGTCGCGCAGGTTCTGCGCTGCTGCGGCCCGGCTGCTCATGGCCGGGATCCTCCCGCGCGGGGATTCGCCAGCGCCCGCTCGATGGCTTGCTGCGCGAGCGGCGCCATGATCGCGTAACCCGCCGGTGTCGGGTGCACACCGTCGCTGGCAAGGCGGGAATCCATGCCGCCCTGCGCGTTGGCCAGCGCGCCGTAGTAGTCGAGGTAGATGACGCCATGCGACGTCGCGTAGGCCTTGAGCCAAGCATTGAGCGCGCGAACCTTGCCGGCCGGCTGCAGGCCCGGATGCCAGGGATAGTCGCTGACCGGCAGCACGGAGGCGAGGACGACCCGGATGTGGTGGGCCTGCGCCAGTTCCGTCATGGAGCGCAGGTTGTCCTCGATCATCGGCAAGGTGGCGAGGCCGGTATTGCCCGCGATGTCGTTGGTGCCGGCGAGCACCACCACCGCCGCGGGGCGGAGCGCGATCACGTCCTGCCGGAAACGCAGCAGCATCTGCGCCGTCGTCTGCCCCGAGATGCCACGGTTGACGTACGGCTTGCCGGGGAAAAAGCGGGTGCCCTCGGCGCGCCCCCACGCGTCGGTGATGGAGTCGCCGAAAAACACCACGCGCGCCGCGCCGGGCGCAGGCGGCGGCAGCTGCGCATTGTCGTCGCGGTAGCGGCCCAGCTGCGGCCAGTCCAGCAATTGCTGCTGCATGGACGCGGCCTGTTCGGCGGTGATCGACGCCGGCGGCATGGTGTAGAGCGGGTTGATGGCGACCGGCGCCGCCGAAGTGGAGGCCGCGGCCTGGCCGGTGGCGTGCAGCGGGCCGGCCACGCCGGCGAGAAGCACGAAGGCGGCGACAAGGACCGATGGAAACGTCATGCCCGGATCTCCATGCAGGACTGGCAGAGCCAACGGAAGAACAGGATACCCCGAAGGAAATATCGGCAACCCGATCGGGGAAGCGCGCAGATCAGGCGCGCCACCGATGCGCCCGATCCGGCCATGGGGCTTCCTGCATCCCACAGGCCGTCCTCGCTGAACCAGTTCTACCGCTACCAGGATGCGATCTGGCGCAGCCAGACGGTGAGCCTGCGGGACTGAGGAAGAGCGGGGTCAGAGTGGAGTTCCCCACACGGCACGGCGACATGCGCCGCTACCCGGCCATCCACGGCAGGGCCAGGCTGACCGGCACAAGTCAAACGTCGGGAATTACACCATGCCCAGACTCCCACGACTCGACATGCCTGGCATCGCGCAACATGTGATCCAGCGCGGCAACGACCGCCTCGGCAACACCGCTGAAGAACGCCGGCAGTGCTACCGCGAACTGGTCATGGAAACCGTCGCCCCGGAAGAAACCGACGCCATCCGCCTGCACCTTCAACGCCCGCACATCTACGGCCCCGACCGCTTGAGTCTCGCCATCGAAGCCCGGCTCGGGTGAACCACAGGGCCGAAGAAGATCGGTCGGCCGAAGAAAGTGGAAGCCGCGCCGCCGGCACCTGACGTATCGCAGGAAAGGGTACTCTGACCCCTGTTTCGCCCCGCCCGCCCTCAGTCGTGCGCCTTGCGGCCCCTGGGCACGGTGAGAACGATCGAGACAATCGCCGCCGCCACCATCAGCACGTTGAAACCCAGCGCCACGAAGGCGGCTTCGCGCAGCGCCAGGTTGTCCTGGCGGCCGGCGAAGGTGATCACGCCCTCCAGCCAGCGCACGCTGTTGCTGTCGCCCGCCAGCGCGGTGAACACGGCGGCCGAGATCGCCACGCCAAAAGCGGCGCCGAGCGACGAAGCCATCTTGTAGATGCCCGAGCCCGAACCGCCCTGTGCCGCCGGCAGGTTGGACAGCGCCGCGTCGGTGGACGGCGTGGCGTAGAACGCCAGGCCCAGGCCGAACAGCGAGTAGCCGATCACCGCCAGCACCTCGTACTGCCCGAGCAGCAATTGCGTGGGCATCAGCAGCGTGATCGCCACGCCGGTGATCAGGCAGCCCCAGATCATCGGCTTGCGCGGGCCGAAGCGCTGCAGCAGCTTCTCGCCCACGCGGATGAAGGCGATGATCGCGATCGCATAGCCCAGCGTCAGCATGCCCGCCTGCTGCGCATTCATGCCGCCGCCCAGCTGCACCAGCTGCAACGAGACGATCAGCGTGCCGGCGGTGGCGTTGATCAGGAAATTGGAAATCGTGGCGCCGGTGTAGGTCGGATTACCGAACAGCCGGAAATCGAAGAACGCATTGGCCGAGCGCCGCTCGATCAGCACGAACAGCCCGCCGAATACCAGCGTCGCAGCGACCAGTCCGAGCACCGACGGGCTGGTCCAGCCCAGCGTGTTGCCCTGGGTCACCAGCACCTGCAGCGCCAGCATCGCCACCATGAAGGCGAGCACCCCGGGCAGGTCGAACTTGTAGTCGCCGTGGGTCTCGGCCTTGTTCTCGGGCGTGCCGCGCATCAGCCACAGGCCGAGCGCACTGACCGCGATCGCCAGCCAGAAGATCGAGCGCCAGCCCAGGTTCTGCGACATCAAGCCGCCGACCAGCGAGCACAGCCCGCCGCCGCCCCACGAACCGATCGACCACAGCGACACCGCGCGCTGGCGCCCGGCCCCGTCCCAGTACGCCTTCACCAGCGCCAGGCTGGCCGGCATCACGCAGGCCGCCGACAAACCCTGCAGCGCCCGCCCCGCGAGCAGCACCGGCGCGGCCATCGCGCCGGTGGGCGTGATCGCCACCAGCAGCGAGCCGGCGATGCTCAGGTAGAAACCGACGCGGGTGATCCGCAATCGCCCGACCCGATCGGCCAGCCCACCCATGACCACGATGAAGATGCCCGAGAACAGCGAGGTCAGTGCCACCGCGATGTTCATGGTGGCGGCACCGATGCCAAGGTTGCGCTGCATGTCCGGCGCGATGTTGAGCGTGGTCTGGGCGAACAGCCAGAACGCGACCACGCCCATGATGATGCCGAACAACAGGCGGTCGTTGCCCTGGAAAGGCGTGGATGGCTGGCCGGGCGCGGCGACGGTGTTCATGCGACCTCCTCGGGATTCAAGCCATCTTCGACGACCGCAGCAACGGGGCCAGGCTCACTTCTCCGCAGCCCCGAACGAGAGCACCGCAGTCGTTCCCGGCACCAATGCGTGACCTCGCTGATTTTGTGCGTCCCGTGTGATCAGGAAGTGAACCGGGCCCTGTCTTGGGGCAAGGACGAACTGCCGGGTATCCGCATGCACCTCGAACAAGAGCAAGCGCCGGACGACGTCACGTTCCAGGCCATGATCGAAAAGCCCCAGGTCGCCCTGCCCGACTGCGCCTGCGCGGCCAGCCACGGCGATCTGGCATCCAGCCTGGGAACGTTTAATTCCCTCCGTGCCCATTTGTCCTATGTCCGATCGATCAACTAGTGGTGCCAGCATGAAAACGTGGGAAAGCCCAGAATCTGACCTCTTTATGCTCGTTTTCTCTACCTCTGTTTTCGACGCCGTTTTGCTAATATGGCCTGATGATCGGATGTACTGTAAAGCGACTTTTGACCAACCTTGCCCGGCTTTCGCCGAGCATTTCAACTATCACGTTGACGTCTTACGTGCCTAGGCCGGTCCTCACCGAAAGATTGAGCGTCGACTCAAGCCTGCCGCTCTCGCCAAGTCTGTTCGTCCACGAGGCGCTCAGACATCGTGGTTATCCAAATGCCATTGAGGCCTACCCAATCGGGATGCTCGCCGACAAACTGGCGGAGTCGCCGCCCTATGGTAGCGTTCGAGGCCTATGCTCGCGTGTTCACTTACTCGACGGTACCGAAGCGCACCTACCCCTCCTTGACTTTCAGTGCGACGTGAACGACGAGAACGCCGCGGCTCTTCTCGATGCGATGAAGCTGATGGGCCAGACGCGCGGCGTCCTGGCCACAAGTGGCAAGTCTTACCACTATTACGGATTTGAACCGATTACGCTCGAAAAATGGCGTCGATTCATGGCTCACAACATACTTCTGACGCCGCTCATTGATGTGCGCTATCTCGCCCACTGCATGATCGAGGATATCGCCTGCCTACGGATCGATGCGCGGCCCAATCAACATACCGAGCCCGTCGTTGTGGCCGTTCTCAAGTAGGATTGTGGCGCCAGCTAACCGCGACGAAACGAAAACACGTTAAAGATCACCCGGTCCGAGTCGCGGTCTACAGAACTAAGCTTTGGACTGCTTGGCAGCCACGCGCAGTCCGACGCCCTGGTCTGCAACATGCGGTCAAAGCGCCACCCAGCGGATTCGGCCACTCGAATCACCTCTCCACTGCTTCGCTTCCATGTATCAATCTCAAACTTGCCGGCAGGCGTTGGGATCCTTGTCCGCTCAAACTCATGGCCAATATCGAGTTCCGTGACAATAAGTGCTCCATCCGGCGAGACTAAGTTGGCGGCTGCGCGAAATGCGCTAATGAGGTCCTTCACATGACAAAACACCCGAGCGGCTATGGCCAATTGAAACGACTCAGGCGCAAGCGCGTCCGACCGCAGGTCACCAACGAGCAAACGCTCTCTGCTTTTGAACTTGCGGGCTGCAATGGCGACCATCTCCTGACTAACATCGATGCCGAAAGTATCGATCCCAGCCGCACGCAGTGCGGCGACGTACCGGCCGGTCCCCATACCTAAATCAACCGCACGCTCAGCATGCCCCATGCGAGATACCTCGGCGAGTACAAGCGGCACCTCATTTCTGTCCCAAAACGTCTGCCACTCCCACGAGTCATACCAAGGAGCGACTTGGTCATAAGCCGCGGCAATTGCGTTAATGTCGCTCATTTTTGCTTAGTCTTCAAAAGACTAATCTCATCTTCCAGCACTTTCATGCGATCAAGCAGTGCCTTGGACTCCTCGGTACCGCTGTATACAAATACAGGCTTGGGGCCAGCGGCTTCGAGTTGCTTGTCAATCCTCGCTTCGATTTGATCTGCCCGCTGTCTAGCTACCAGATCAACATTTTCTGTGAGAAATCTCGTTGCGAGCCACTGTCCAGTAGTCAAAAGTGCAATGGCAAGCAGAGCAAGCGGGGCGGCCTTGTAGACGGCGGTTCGTGTATCGGTCGATACCGATTCCCGAAATATCTGCTTTGCTTCAGCCAGCTGTTCATTCAAATCCTTCTTTGCATCCAGACCAAGATCCTTGGCCACCTTCTCAATCCGATCGGTGCCGGCGGTGATCAGCTCATTTAGTTCTCGCGATTGCTCTGAGATTTGTAGGAAAGTTGCAGGTGACTCACTCGCCATCGTTGCTACTTTGCTATCGTAGCTTTGGGTTTGCCATACGCCTGATGAATACTTCGCAACGCTATCAAGCGATAGAAACATTAGCTTTGCTACTCGCGTATCGGGCTGTATGCGGACACGCTGTTTGCCAAAATTCACGAAAGTGCATGTCAAGTGCCCCTCGTATCCGGGTGGAACTGCACTAAGGTTCACCAGCATTAGCCCCTTGCGCGAAAGCCCGTCCGTCTGATTCCAGATGCCACACACGTCGGCAGGCATTCTCACGATTTCGCGAGTCCTGAGCGACACGAGCTCGCCGGGACATATTTCGTATGCCTCCTCACCCGGCCACGCACCAACGACCTTGGTCGTCCAATCGAAAACATCCTTGTGGGCTGGCTCGTCAGAGTGCGGGGACGGAAAGATTTTTCCAGCAACAAACGAGTAGGCACAGCCCCGTACGCGACTAGAATCCCCATCGATAATCAACTGGTCAAACTTCGCCAAGATCGTATTGTCACTAAATACGGTCATAATAAATCTCCGGGCCATCAAATACGACAACGGCAAAGGGATCGTAGGAAGTTATTCCAATCTAACTCCTTTCACCGCATTTTTGAAAGACGATAATTGATTTAACCTGACCTTTTTCTTAAAACGAAAACAGGGGTCAGAGTAGACATTTCGACGTACCCCGAGCCACATCCCTCTCCGGCCACACCGGACACAACGCCTCCACCGCTTCCATCAACTCCACCCAGTCGGAAAGATCCCCTTTCCCCGGCAGCGAAGCCGACACCACACAGCCTCCGGCCAGCGGCTCGGCCACCCGGTCAGGATGCTTCGTCGGCAACTTGGGCGAGGAGTTCATCGAGCCATTCCGTGCGGTCGAACAGAGCGAAGTATTCGCGGACCTCGGCCATGTTGAGCTTTCCGCGCTGCGCCCGCAACAACGCCCGGATATCGTCGAGGTCGCGGGTACGGGACGGGTTGTTGACCAGCGCCTGCAGCTTGAAGCCGATCAATCCTTCCGCGCTGATCACCCGCAAGGTGCCGAGCGCCGTGGTGCGCTCGATGGCCTCACCCAAAAGGCGCCTCGCGGCCGGGCGATGAGCATAAAGAAGGTCCAGACCTTCATCGTCGCGCTGGTAATTGGCGGCGTCCTCGCTGCGATGCACGCAGCGGTAGCCCAAACCAAGCAGGATGTCGTGCAGGCGATCCGCATCGTCCGCATCGGCAAGGAAGTCCACGTCGCGGGTAGCGCGCACCACCTGATGCGCGGCCAGCGCCAGGCCCCCGATCAAGGCAGGCGGAGTCTTGCAGCCGGCGAAGGCAGCGAGGGCCTGCTTGATTTGCTCGACTAGGCGGGACATCGGCATGTTCCAATGAAATGGGCGTTGGGGTCGATCACCACTGGATACACGATACCAAGCAAAAGCCCCCTCTCCCCAATCCCCGCCCCCGGCATAGCTGGGGCAGCGGGAATTGTGGGCGACGGGCGAGTGGTCGATGTCGATTGTCGAAGGCCCCGTTCGTCTTCCTGTGGCAGGGCCGACAAGGCCGAACCACAGGAACATGACTGACGATGATCACGGTCTTTGGCGAAGGAAGAGGCTTTCGGGTCGTCTGGCTGTTGGAAGAGATGGGGCTCGCGTACCGGTTGCGGCCGGTGAACCTTCTGGCCGGCGTCGAGAAGGACCCGGAATTCCTGGCCATCAACCCTGCCGGTTTCATCCCGGCGATCCGGGACGGCGACGTCACCATGGTCGAATCCATCGCGATCATGGAATACCTGATGGTCCGCTACGGGCCGACGCCGCTGGCACCCGCCCCGCACGATCCCGCGTTCCCCGCTTACCAGCAGTTCCTCCACCTTGGCGAAGCCGGCCTCGCGGCCTCCATCTACTTTGTCGTCGGCGCGCGCAGTTTCGCGCCGGAATCCGAACGGAAGAACTGGAGCGCCGGTCAGGCGCTGGACGTTTTCCAAAGCCGGATGGGCCTGGTGACGCGGCAGCTGGCACGCACGCCCTATCTCGCCGGCGAGATGTTCACAGCCGCCGACATTTCGGTGACCTACGCGCTGGAACTGGCGCAACACGGCGCAGGCGTCGCCCTTGGCGAAACAGAGAAATCCTATATCGCCCGCACCAGCGCCCGCGAAGGCTACCAGCACGCCATGGAGACCTGTCAATCCAGGAAGGCATGGTTCGCTAGAACGCCTGTTCAATGACCGCTTCTGGCATATTCACCCTCATTCCTAAAAGCGCCAATAACGCCTCACGAATTAATCAAAAACAATGGATTACAAAATAAAGTCCAATCCCTACAAATAAACCCCATCCACCTGACAGATTTTATTTCCCTTCCGCTCTATGATGAAAACCGCCGCAGCGCAATCGCCGCCGGCCGGAGAAACCCGTCACCGAAGAAAATCCTCAAGGCCAAAACCAGCGCGGGCCGCATGGGCTGCAACCCATACGACCCGCTGACCACAACCAACTTACCAGGAGTTGATCATGGCTAAGCCCGATCATAAGGCAGTCGCGCACGACAATGCGCGCATCCCCACCAACCCGCTTTCGCGCCCCTACTGGACCCTCGCCGAAGTCGCCCGCGTCCAGCAGGACGCCGCCACCCTGGCCGGCCTCACCACCGCCATCCGCGCCCTCGCCCGCGTCCTCACCAACAGCGAAGCCTTCCGCGACCTCCACGCCAACAACCAAAGCGACACCATCGAACCCGGCTGCTGTCCGCTGGATGCTCCCACCACCGAAGGCCTCTTCGCCGCTCTGTACTTCCTCAGCGAGCAGGCCGAACGGCTCAGCCAGTTGCCCCTGCCCGCCCCGATCCACTCAAACGACGTGCCGTACTGAGCTTCAGACAACCCACTTCGCCGAGCAGCCGTATCTAGGCTGCACGACCAAGCCCAGTGAAGGAGGGAAGTAAGAGACCAGGGTCTCCGTCCCCTTTGTCCCTTTGTGTCCCTTTGTCCCGCTAATCAGGTGCCAATATGACCCGACCTTCTTTTACAATTACCTCCTTGAACACGCGCGCCTCATGCTCTTGATCATGCGCCCACGACCCGCTAAACCTCAAAAGGACAAAAATGAAAAAAAGCGTTAGAACTGTGAACGAGACATAGGACAAGTCAATAGACGTAACCACGTTACAATCACAGGTAGGCGTCACATGGTAAGCCAAAGCTATCCACATAAAGAAAAAAACCACGAGAATATTGAATTTATTTTTGAAACAGAAAAACCAGATGGCCCTGTAAGTATTTGAGACACCCAGTCGTACCTCACCCTAAATGGCTCGGCGCCTCTATAAAGCAAGGTCTTATGGAGTGGTCCAATTGAAGCATCCTCCAACATCTGCACGTGGTTCTCCCAATTCTCGTGCCAATACTTGCTCCCCTTGTTCGCAAGCGACCAGCCAAGAGACAAAATCACGCCAATGCACGAGAGAACAAAGGAATATATCTTTTCGGTCTTTTCAAGAGACGCAAAAAATCCAGCTAAGGCTGCCGCAGTGAGAGTCCAAAAGT
Organism: Rhodanobacter sp. GW835-FHT13D09; assembly: GCF_058793995.1. Lineage (NCBI taxonomy): Bacteria > Pseudomonadati > Pseudomonadota > Gammaproteobacteria > Lysobacterales > Rhodanobacteraceae > Rhodanobacter > Rhodanobacter sp. GW835-FHT13D09. The sequence goes on from NZ_JBXAGL010000016.1 coordinate 30,415, forward strand.
AAGCAGTTCTTGTCCAATACATCTGGATCTCAAACTTTCGTGCCTCCATCGCAACCTTGAAAGCTGCTTCCTCCTTGCCCTTAAAACGCGCAACGTACTCGCCCTGGTCTATAACCGTGTACGACTTCTTCGTTTGCACGAAAAACGTCTTAAAATCGCGCCAGATATTCATGATCGACATACCTCCCCCAAGAAGCATATTAATTCATGGCACCCGCCAGGACGGGCGAAAATTTTATCGTGCTTAACTAGAAGTTTCACACATCGACCGAATTCGGTCGTCTTACCACCAACCACCCCTAGGTCGCTTTTCAGCTACGCCCCTTTAATTGCCCACTCTAATTCCGACGAGCTAATTCCACGGGCCAATTACATTCTTCATATAGAGCAGCAAAATTGCCGTTCTTAGACGAATACTACCCGAGTCATTCGTATTCCTAGCCATCATGTCAAAATTTGAGAGATTCTGATCACCCGGCTGCCCTTCTGAGACTGTCTTTTTGTTAGAATCTCTTAACTTATTGAAATTAAGAAGAGCCTCCCGAAGACCATCTTTGCTTCCATAATTACGAATCACTTGATAATAGACAGTGACCGGGCCTTGGCTCGACAAAAGCGGGTCACGCTCTACAAATATTTCATACATATCATCTAGCGTCGCCTCAACGCGTGACATAGCTTCTTCAAAACCCGGCGACTCCGCTAAGAGGCCCTCATCGACCAAACGATCAATCTGCCTCTTTTTTGTGTCGACTATTTTTCCCCTAAACTCGAGCAACAAGAGTTTTGCAGCAACCGCCTTATCTTCGCCTCGCTTGGTCGAAAACTTAACGCAGTCGGAAAAGAATTTATGCTTTGCAATCCTAGCAATTATCTTAGGCACAACCCCCTTCATCGCATTTCTGAATTCTGGCGCACTAAGAGGTTTACTAGAATTTAGCCGAATAAATAAGTCGTTTATTTTAGCCTCGTCGTCCGTTATTACACTCATAACATCAAGGTTAAACTGATCCAGACGATCCGCAACACTAGGATGTGACTGCTTAAGGTCGGTGTAATACAACCCGCCCAAATCCAAGAGCGGATTCGACTCGAAAACGAAGTCCTTACGTAGTGGAAATTTATTTGCAATAAATTGCATTATGGCCTGAAGACGTTGCTTGCCGTCGATAACGGCGTAGCGTCGAGATTTCGAGTTCAGCTCACTATTTCCGAACGAGAAATCAGCCAAATACATTTTTGGTACGTCATACTCGTTAATGATGGAATCAATTAGATAAGCTTTTGCACCCTCATTCCACACGTTACCTTTCCGCTGATAAGGCGGATCAAAGTCTATTTCATCACGGCGCGAATTCCACCAAGAAACAGTTCGCCTATCATGGCCAATGACCTTGAACATATTTATACCCTGTATCCGTTTGCGCGCCGCAATTCGCGGGCAAGACCATCTAAATCGGGATATACAGACGAATCTAGAATCCCAGCACTCATTAATTCTTGAAATAGCGTGTCTTGATAAGCACCTCGAATCTCTATCTTCATAAGTGCATCCTGCTCAAATTCTCCCATAACGTAAACACACTCCATCGCTGCATTGGAGCTTCCAAAAAGGGTAAACACACCGCGCTGCGAAACAATTCTTGGACTGTTATGCACTCCGTAGACCGCGACGGGCTTTTGCATGAGTGCAGCTCCATCCCCTACTTCTACGTAACCGTTCGTTAACCGAGAATCCCCGACTGAGAATGGCTCACCGCTGTAGTTGATGTGCGACTGAACTGCCTTATTCCATGGAACTGGGCGCAATATCCAAACGCAAGATGAACCTGTAAACATGCCGCGCTCGTCTTTCTCCGCCTCACAAAGCGCAAAGAAGAGCGCGGTGAATGCATTCTCGGACCAGTCAAGCAAGCGAGTGGGCATTCCGTGATGTTGCATCAGGAATAGCATCTCCAGTCTATCGCTTGGGAGCTGCCGATTAACCATCGGCTGAGCACGCTCTCTGAATCTGGTAATTAGCTTACTCTCTAAGGCTAAAAGGTCATGTGGATCATGAATGGAAGGGTGTCTATAAAGCGATGGAATCAGTGCATAGTTAGCATGACTCACTCCGCGATACCATTTTATTTGGTCGACGTTCTGCGCAATAACCTTGGCGTAACTCCCTAGAGTTCTAACTTCTTGAATATTAAGAACAGGCATTTCCTTCCCCTGATAATTTCTACGCTGCGACTCGCCCTACATATTCCTCCGATACTCTCCCCCGACCTCATACAACGCATGGCTGATCTGCCCCAGCGAGTTGTACTTCACCGCCTCCATCAGCTGCTCGAACACGTTCTTCCGCTCCCGCGCCGTGTTCTGCAACGTGCGCAAGCTCGCCGGCACCAATGAGTTCCGTGCCTCGCCATACGTCTTCACGTTGGCAATCTGCGCCCCCTTCTCCTCCTCGGTCGAGCGGATCAGCTCGATCTCGGTGGCGATCTCGCCGCCGTGGTCCTTCGGCAGGAACGTATTCACTCCGATCAACGGCAACGAGCCATCGTGCTTCTTGTGCTCGTAATACATCGACTCTTCCTGGATCTTGCCGCGCTGGTACATGGTGTCCATCGCGCCGAGCACGCCGCCGCGCTCGCTGATCGCCTCGAACTCCTTGTACACGGCTTCCTCGACCAGGTCGGTCAGTGTCTCGACCACGTAGCTGCCCTGCCACGGGTTCTCGTTGAAGTTGAGGCCGAGTTCCTTGTTGATGATCATCTGGATGGCCACCGCGCGGCGCACGCTCTCCTCGGTGGGCGTGGTGATCGCTTCGTCGTAGGCGTTGGTGTGCAGGGAGTTGCAGTTGTCGAACAGCGCGTACATCGCCTGCAAGGTGGTGCGGATGTCGTTGAACTGGATCTCCTGCGCGTGCAGCGAGCGGCCGGAGGTCTGGATGTGGTACTTCATCATCTGGCTACGGCTGCTGGCGCCATAGCGCTCGCGCATGGCACGGGCCCAGATGCGGCGGGCGACGCGGCCGATGACGGTGTATTCCGGGTCCATGCCGTTGGAGAAGAAGAACGACAGGTTCGGCGCAAAGTCGTCCACCTTCATGCCGCGGGCGAGGTAGTACTCGACGATGGTGAAGCCGTTGCTGAGGGTGAAGGCGAGCTGGCTGATCGGGTTGGCGCCGGCTTCGGCGATGTGATAACCGCTGATGCTCACCGAGTAGAAGTTGCGCACCCTGTGGTCGACGAAGTACTGCTGGATGTCGCCCATCATGCGCAGCGCGAATTCGGTGGAGAAGATGCAGGTGTTCTGCGCCTGGTCTTCCTTCAGGATGTCGGCCTGCACGGTGCCGCGCACCTGGGTCAGCGTGTCGGTCTTGATGCGCGCATAGGTGTCGGCATCGACCAGCTCGTCGCCGGCGACGCCAAGCAGGCCGAGGCCCAGGCCGTTGTTGCCCTGGGGCAGGTCGCCCTGGTACTGCGGGCGCTTGCGGCCTTGGTACAGCTTGGCGATGGTCTTTTCCGCCGCGGCCCAGCGCGCAGGATCTTCCTTGAGATGCTTCTCCACGTTCTGGTCGATCGCGGTGTTCATGAACATCGCCAGGATCATCGGCGCGGGGCCGTTGATGGTCATCGACACCGAGGTGCTGGGCGCGCTGAGGTCGAAGCCGGAGTACAGCTTCTTCATGTCGTCCAGGGTGGCGATGTTGACGCCGGAGTTGCCGATCTTGCCGTAGATGTCCGGGCGCGGCGCCGGGTCCTCGCCGTACAGGGTGACCGAGTCGAACGCGGTGGACAGGCGCGTGGCCGCGCCGCCCTGGCTCAGGTAATGGAAGCGGCGGTTGGTGCGCTCGGGCGTGCCCTCGCCGGCGAACATGCGGGTGGGGTCTTCGCCGCTGCGACGGTACGGGTACACGCCGCCGGTGTACGGATAGTGGCCGGGCAGATTTTCCTTGCCGAGGAAGGTGACGAGTTCGCCCCAGTCCTTCGACTTCGGCGGGGAGACTTTCGGAATCTTCTGGTGGCTCAGCGATACGCGGTAGTTCTCCACGCGGATGGTCTTGTCGCGCACCTTGTATTCGTTGACGTCGGCGGTGACCGAGGCGTACAGCGCCGGCCACTCGCGCAGCTGGTGGA
>NZ_JBXAGL010000017.1:0-22172 GCF_058793995.1 Rhodanobacter sp. GW835-FHT13D09
ATTTCAGTTTCGGTTAAGTTCATGGTGCCCTCCGAGGACTCCATGATACTTCCTATTTAAACGTTACGGTCCACTAGTCGATCACCGGGCCTGCCACCGGCTCGCTGAAGTCCTCCGGTGCGAGGTTCCGCGTCAGCCGGAACACGCCCTCGTGGATCTTGCGCGGCAGCACCACGTCGAGCACGGTGGTCTGGTGCGGGCCGAGGATGGCGAGCAGGTCGTCGCCAGGGGCGCTCTGCGCCAGCGCGTGGTGCACCAGGCCGCCGAGGTCGAGCGGTTGCACGCTGGCGCCGTACGGCTGGCGGCTGGCCACGGCGGGGCGGAGCGTCTTGCGGCTGTTGCGCGGGTCGGCCACGCGGTCGTCGCCGGCGAGCAGGCTGTGGTCGAGGAACAGCGAGATGGTGGTGCGCTGCTTGGAGTTCGCCTGGCGGTCGAGCAGGAAGCCTTCCGGCAACAGGTCCGGGCTGGCCGGCGTGCCGGCGGTGAGCAGGAAGCCGGCGCCGGTCAGCGGCTCGCCGGCCTCGTCGCCGAGCCGCACGATCAGCAGGCTGCGCGGATCGTGGATGTGCACGCGCGGCGCGAACAGGCCGGCGGGTTCCAGCTCCACTTTTTCGGCATCGCGCGCATCGTTCTCATGCTCGAACGCGTCGCAGAGCGCTCCGTAATCGTTCGCGCTGCGCACCTGCAGGCAGCGCAGGATCGCCTGCATCGTGGCCGGTGCGGCGCTGGCCATGATGCCCAGTTCGTCGCCGGAATGCGCCGCGCCGGCGATCAGCTTGAACGCGCAGCGCGGGCCGTGGCTGAGGTTCAGCGCCAGTATGTCGCCGCCGCTGCCGCCGGACGGCGGCGACAGCACGGCATGCCGGGCGTTGAGATTGGCCGCGGCGATGCGCACCACGCCGTCGGAGCCATCCTCGCCGGTGTAGCTGTTGAGGTGGTCGTACAGCGCGCGGTCGGGCCGGTCGCCGGTGAGCACGAACAGATACTGGCCGCGCTGGGCCGGGTCGTCGCCGTGAATGTGGTCGAGGTTCAGCGACAGCGATGCCGCGCTGCCCAGTTCCAGCCAGTCGAGGATGCGCTGACCCGGGTCCACGCCGGCGAACCACGCCTTGATCCGGCCCAGCGTGCTCTTGCCGAGCTGGGCCAGCGCGGAGCCGAAGTTGGCCGGCGCCAGCATCACGAGATGGCTGAGCCGGATCGTGCTGTGCGTACCCGGCATGTCGCGTTGCGCGCGCAGCCACTCGCGCACCACCGGGCCGCCGGTGGAGTGGGTGACGCAGGCGAAGCTGGCGTCGAGCAGGTGCAGGTCGCGCAGCGCGTGGTCGAAGGCGCGCACCAGGTCGGGCATGGTCACCGCGTCGTCGAAACTCACGTACTCGGACAGCCAGATGTCGGCCAGGGTCAGCGCGAGGCCGGTCGCGGCGGCCTGCTGCTGCAGTTGCCGCGGCAGCTGGCCGTAGGTGGCGGTGGAGGTGACGCTCCAGCCGTGGACGAAGACGAGGGTGGTCATGGCTCAGCTCCCGTGCAATGGCCCGGTCCATCAAGGGTCCGCGACAGTGGGCTCGTGACGCATGGCGATCCGGCCCGTGCGGCGGTGCGGCGCATCGGCATAATGACATCGGCGCCCCGCCATCTCCACCGGCCCTGTCCATGACTGCGAACATGCTGCTGATCCTGATCGTGCTTGCCGGTGTGCTGGGGCTGTTGAAACGGCGCCGCTGCAGCCACCTGCTGCTGGCATTGGCGACGGTCCTGTTGCTGGCGGTCGGTTGCGGGCCGCTGCCGGTCTGGCTGCTCGCGCGACTGCAATCGGATCATGCGAAAGCGGCACCGGTCGCCTGGGGCCAGCGCAATGCGATCGTGCTGCTGGGCGCCGGTGCGGTGCGGGTGGCCGGCAGCGGCGAGGTCGAGGCGAGCCTGTTCGGCTACGGGCGCATCAGCAAGGCCGCGGAGCTGTACCGCGCATGCCGGCAGACCGGGCACGAGTGCAAGGTCGAGGCAAGCGGCGGCGATGCGCTCGGGGTCGGCCAGTCGGAGGCGGCGGTCTACGCCGCCGACCTGCAACAGCTTGGCGTGGACGCCGCCGACCTGCTGCTGGAAACGCGCAGCATGAACACCTGGCAGAACGCACAGTTCAGCGGCCCGTTGCTGAAATCGTACGGTTTCGACCGGGTGCTGCTGGTGTCGTCCGGTTACCACCTGCGCCGCGGCATGCTGTACTTCGCGCACTTCGGCATCCACGCCGTGCCGGTGTCCGCCGACTACGTCGACGGCATGCGGTCCTGGCTGCCGCTGTCGTACAACTTCGCCATGGCCGACCTGGCCCTGCACGAGTATGCCGGCATCGCGCGCTACCACGTGTACAACGCGATGGGCTGGAACGTGCAGGCGACGAAACCCGGCGCCCTGTAGGGCGGGCAATGCCCGCCGGCTGTTCGGCGATGGATCGGCGGGTACCCCCCGCCCTTGTGGCTGGTACGACGCGATGAGCTGTGGGACGCACCACGCTCCCGCAATCAGGACTCGCGCATCACCATCAGGCGGACCTCGCTCATGTCCTCGATCGCGTAGCGCACGCCCTCGCGGCCCAGGCCGGACAACTTCACGCCGCCGTAGGGCATGTTGTCCACGCGGAAGCTGGGGATGTCGTTGACGATCACGCCGCCCTGTTCCAGCTCGTTCCATGCGCGCATCGCATGGTCGAGGCGGTCGGTGAAGATGCCGGCCTGCAGGCCGTAATCGGAGTCGTTGACCATGGCGATCGCCTCGTCGAACTTCCGGAACGGGGCGAGCAAGGCGAACGGCCCGAACGCCTCCATGCGGTTCGCCTTCGCGTCGGCCGGCACGTTCTCCATCAGGGTGGCCTCGAGCATGTTGCCGCTGCGCCTGCCGCCGCAGAGAATCTTCCCGCCGGCCCTCCTCGCCTCGAGAATCCAGCCGTGCAGGCGCTCGGCGGCAGCCTCGTCGATCATCGGGCCGAGGAACACGCTGCTGTCCTTCGGGTCGCCCGACTTCAGCTTCCTCGTGGCGGCGACCAGCTTGCGCTTCAGCGCGTCGTACACGTCGGCGTGGGCATAGATGCGCTGCACCCCGATGCAGCTCTGGCCGGACTGGTAGAACGCGCCGAAGATCAGCCGCACCACCACCTTCTCCAGCTTCGGACCCTGGTCGGCGTCGACGATGCAGGCAGCGTTACCGCCCAGTTCCAGCGTGACCTTCTTGCGCCCTGCGCGGGCCTTGAGCTGCCAGCCGACCTGGCCGCCGGTGAAGGAGAGCAGCTTGAAGCGCTCGTCCTCCACCAGCGGTGCCGCATGCGCACCGTCCAGCGGCAGGATCGAGAACGCGCCGGGCGGCAGGTCGGTTTCGGCCAGCACCTCGCCGATGACCAGCGCGCCGATCGGCGTCTTCTCCGACGGCTTCAGCACGAACGGGCAGCCCGCCGCGATCGCCGGAGCCACCTTGTGCGCGACCAGGTTCAGCGGGAAATTGAACGGCGTGATGAAGGACACCGGCCCGATCGGCACGCGCCTGGTGTAGCCGTGATAGCCGTCCAGCCGCGCGGCGAGTTCCAGGTTCAGCGTCTCGCCGTTGATCCGCACGGATTCCTCGGCGGCGATGCGGAACGTCTCGATCAGTCGCGTCACTTCGCCGGCGGCATCCTTGATCGGCTTGCCCGCCTCGATGCACAGCGCCTCGGCCAGCTCATCGCGGCGCTCGACGAAGCGGGTCGCGCAATGCTGCAGCACCGCCTGTCGCGCCCACGGCTTGAACTCGCGCATCGGCTTCGCCGCCTGCACCGCGGAGACGATCGCCTTTTCAGTGGCTTTCGCGTCGGGCATGGCGACGCGGGTAGCGAGCTTGCCGCTGTACTTGTCGAAGACGTCCAGCATCGTCTTCGAGGTCTGGGGGCGATTGGCGAGGTAGTACGGGTAGGTCTTGTTCAACATGGCGCTGGCCTGCGGCTGCGATCCGATAAGCATATGGTGCGGTAGCGTTCAGGACTCGTGAGGCGGGACAACTGCTCGGCTCGTTACCGTGCCGCGCTGCGCTTCGAGGCGTGGGCTAGTGCGCGAATCCGGCTTCGCTCTGCGCGCGCACGGCGAGCACGAACACGATGTCGAGACTTTCCACGTAGCGGTACAAGGCCACATAGCCATGCGGGCCCTTGCCTATCACCAGTTCACGCTTGCCATTGCCTGCCGGTCGCCCGATCAGCGGGTTGGCTTCCAGCACGTCGATCGCGGCGACGATCTCGCGCAAGCGGGCTTCAATGTGGGCGGCCTGGTGCGCAGCAAGGTGATCGAGGATGCGTTCGAAATCCCCGCCCAGCTCGGGCGCCAGTTCGATGCGAGGCACGGCTATTTCGCGAGCTTGCGCGGAGCAGGGCGGCGCACGGCCATGCCGGCGACCTTGCCCTCCAGATAGCCGCGCATCGCGTCCCACGGAATCGTTTTGCCAGTGGCGACGATGCGGGCGTAACGCTGCTCCGCCTCGGCGTCGAAGTCGGCGCGGCGCTCGGCAAGCTCCGCCTTCTCGGCGATGGCCTCGAGAATGAAACCGTGCGGCGTGGTGCCCATCTGCTTCGCGGCGGCGGCCACGCGGGACTTCAGGGCGTCGGGCAGGCGGATGGTCGTGGTGGACATGTGAATTTGAGTAGTTGACCCGGGGCCAATGTAGCACGAATGTGCTACGTCAAGCCGGTTGAGGTATAGTCTCTGCGCCTATTGCATTCTGCCCTTGCCCCTTCGCTTGCCATTACTAAAGAGTCGATCGTAACATTATGATAGTAAAGGTTGTTTTAGTGTGCGTTGGGCCGATGTTAAGCGGAGTGAATGCTGCCCGCTGATCTGCTGCGATCAGCCAAGCCATGGAGTGTGGCGGATACATCCGCCGAGGCGTGAATCGAAAGACAGAACGCCAGAATGGCGTCAAGCACACTCATTCACGCAGCTTCGTAGCCTCGCACTGTCCTTCGACCCGCAACGCCAATTCCCCATCGGCCAATCGAGCGCGCAGCGCATCGCCGGGTTCGACACCCTGCACCGAACGCAGCACCTGGCCGTCCGCGTCGAACAGGATCGCGTAGCCGCGTTCCAGCGTGGCCAGCGGGCTGATCGCGTGCAGTGCGTGGCCGGCGTGGCGCAGCGCGGTCTGCCGGCGTTCGAGGATGTGCGCGATTGCGCGCCGCAGGCGCAGGTCATGTTCGGTCAGGCGGTGCGTCAGCAGCGGCAAGCGCGCGCGCGGATGCTGTGCCAGCAGACGCGCATGCAGCCGCTCCAGCCGTGTGCGGTGCAGCTGGGTTTGCTCGCGCAGCACGACGGTGAGGCGGCGCTGCAGATTCTGCAGCCGTTCGCGGTCGCGTTGCAGCCGCGCCTGCGGGCGCTGTGCCTGCAGCCGCGCGAACAGGTGGTCGACACGTTGCGCCAGTGCCTGCAGCCGGCGTTGCTGCAGGGTGGCCACGCGCTGCTGCAACTGCCGCAGGTGGCGGGCGGTCGCCGCCGCGTCGGGTACCAGCAGCTCGGCCGCCGCCGATGGCGTGGGTGCGCGCAGGTCGGCCACAAAGTCGGCGATGCTGAAGTCGATCTCATGGCCCACCGCGGAGACCACCGGCACCGTGCTGGCGTGGATCGCCCGCGCCACGGCTTCCTCGTTGAACGCCCACAGGTCTTCCAGCGAGCCGCCGCCGCGGGTCAGCAGCAGCACGTCGTAGCGCGCGCTGCTTGATGCCTTGCGCAGCATCGCCACGATTGCCGGCGGCGCCTCGCGGCCTTGCACCGGTACCGGCAGCACCTCGACCTCGGCCAGCGGCCAGCGCCGTGCCAGCACGCTGAGCACGTCGCGGATCGCCGCGCCGGTGGCCGACGTGATCACGCCGATGCGCCGCGCAAAGCGGGGCAGGGGACGCTTGCGCGCGGCGTCGAACAGGCCCTCGGCATCGAGCCTGGCCTTGAGCTGCTCGAACGCGCGCTGCAGCGCGCCCTCGCCGGCCGGCTCCATGTATTCGGCGACCAGCTGGAACTCGCCGCGCGGCTCGTACAGGCCGACCTTGGCGCGCAGCAGCACCTGCATGCCGTCGGCCGGCCGGAAGCGCAGCGCGGCGGCCTTCGGCTTGAACATCGCGCAGCGCACCTGGGCACCGCTGTCCTTGAGGGTGAAGTACAGGTGGCCGGAGGCAGGCTTGGCCACGTTCGACAGCTCGCCCTCGATCCACACCAGCGGCAACGCATCGCCCAGCAGGTCGCGCACCAGCCGGTTGAGCGAGCTGGGGGTGAGGACGTGGCGTGGCGTGGAGTCGTCGAACGGCGCTTGCATAAGAGCGCGAGCCTAGCATGCGGTCGGTATCAAGTCGTGAGAAAACATCCGCTTGACGCGTGAAGTGCAGGAACAGCCTGAAGCGCGGAGCTTCAGTCGTCGCCAGCTTCGCGCAGCTCGCGCTGGTGCCGCCGTCGTACGCGCCATGCGCGGATGCCGAGGTTGAAGGCAAGCCAGGCGGCGAAGGCGCCCAGCGGCCAGCCGATCCAGGCGGGCCACAGGAAGGCCACTACCGCCAGCACGACCAGTGCCAGGGTGGCGATGGACAGCGGGCCACTGCCGGTGTCGCCGAGCACGCGACGGTTGGCCAGCACGGCGCCGACGCTGTTGGCGATGCGCAGGGCACCGGCGGCGGCGCGGCCGGAACTGCCGCCGCCGTGGCGCACCCGCAGCGGCCGCGCCGCGCTGCTGCGTACCTGTTCGCGGCTGCCGTTGCCGTGCCGGCGGCGGCGCGTCGCCAGCACGATCTCGGTGGCGTTGCCCAGGTCCTGTTCGTATTGCGCGGCGAGCTGCGTGGCGAGGCCGGCGTCCTCGATCGCCACGTCGATCTCGCGGTTGCCCAGCCAGCTGGCGATGTTGAGGTTGGAGGAGCCGACCCGCGCCCACTGGCCGTCCGCCACCGCGGTCTTCGCGTGCAGCATCGAGCCGTTCCACTCGAACACGCGGATGCCGGCCTTCAGCAGCGGCCGGTAGCCCGCGCGCGACATGCCTGCCACCACCGGGATGTCGCTGCTGCCCGGCACCAGCAGGCGCACGTCCACGCCGTCGCGCGCCGCCGCCACCAGCGCCTGCACGTACGGCGCCAGGCCGACGAAGTACGCGTCGGTGAGCCACAGCGTCCTGCGTGCCATCGAGGCGATCAGCTGGTCGAGCCGGTACATGCCGGCGGTGGATGGCTGGGTGGCGATCACCCGCAGCGCCACCTCGCCGGCCGGCGCGGCCGCGTCCGGCTGCACGGCGAACGGCGCCAGCGCCGGCCCGGTCTCGGCCCAGCTCTGCGCGAACGCGGCCTCCAGCTCGGCCACCGCCGGGCCGCGCAGGGCCACGCCGGTGTCGCGCCATGGCGGCACGTTGCGTCGCGGGTCGCCCAGCCACTTCGCGCTGATGCACACACCGGAGAGGAAACCCTGGATGCCGTCGACCACCAGCAGCTTGCGGTGGTCGCGGCTGATCCAGCCGAACGGCTGGCCCAGTTGTGGCGGATTGAACACCCGCACCTCGCCGCCGGCCGCGCGCAGCGGCGCCCAGAACGCGCTGCGCGACTGGCCCAGGCAGCCGAGCCAGTCGACCACCACCGCGACGGACACGCCGGCCTGCGCCCGCTCCACCAGGGCGTCGCGGAACGCGCGACCCACCTCGTCGTCGCGGATGATGTAGTTCTCCAGCAGCACGCGGCCGCGCGCGCCGCGGATCGCGGCGAGCCAGGCGTCGTAGTGCGCCGCGGCGTCGATCAGCCATTCGGCCGCGTTGCCGCCGAGCAGCGGCGCGCCCGCGGTGCGGCTCAACGCCTGTTCGGCGAGCAGACGGCTCGGGGTGGAGGGGATCAGCGGCATGGGCATGGCCCGAGTGTAGGCGATGGCCGCTGCAGGTGCCGACCGCGCGGGGTGCGTCGCGTCTTGGCTCGCCGCTACGGCGCTGGCGCGAGTGGATCGTCGGCGGGCTTGTCCGCGGCGGTCGGCGGCGCGGCCGGATCCGCCGTCGGCGGATCGTCCAGCAGCGGCAGCACGGCGGGGCTGTCCAGGTCGTCGAATTGCTGGTGGTTGACCGCCCAGAAAAACAACCACACCCCGACCCCCACGATCAGCGTGGTGACCGGGATCAGCACCAGCAGGATGTTCATGCGCGCAGCTCGCGCGTGCGCAGCGTGGGGCCGGAGTTGCCGGCCTGGCCGGCGTTGTCGCCGCCGCCGACGCGCAGCGCGTAAAGCACCACCAGCAGCGAGCTCAGCGACATGCCGATCGCGGCCAACCACGGCGTCACCAGGCCGAACGCCGCGAACGGTACCGCGCCCAGGTTGTACCACAGCGACCAGCGCCGCCCTCGCAGCATCACCCGCTGCACCTGGCGGGCGATCGCGCGGGCATCGGCCAGGCTGTCGAGGTGGCCGTCGAGCAGCAGCAGGTCGGCGTGGGCCTGTGCCAGTTCGGTGCCCGAGGCCAGCGCGGCGGAGACGTCGGCGCCGGCCAGCACCGGGGCGTCGTTGCTGCCGTCGCCCACGGCGAGGGTGATGTGGCCGGCGGTGTGCGCCGCCTGCAGCCGGGCCAGCTTGTCCTCGGGCGACTGCCGCGCGTGGCGGTCGGCGATGTCGAGCCGGTCGGCCAGCGCGGCCACGCGGGCGGCGTGGTCGCCGCTGGCGATGGCGACGGCGACGCCGTCGGCGCGCAGCGCGTCGAGCAGGTGACGGGCCTCGGCGCGCGGCTGCTCGGCGAGGTGGAAGGCGGCGATAGCGCCGACGGCGTCGGCCAGCACCAGCGCGTCGGCGATCGCGGCCGGCACCTGGTGGCTGCTGGGCGCCAGCGCGAAGTCGGCACGGCCCAGGCGCAGCGCGCGGCCGTCGACCTCGCCGCTGATGCCGGCGCCGGCGCTGACTCGCACTGATTGCGCCTGCAGCGGCAGCGACCGCTGGCGGGCCGCGTCGGCGAGCGCGCGGGCCAGCGGGTGCGAACTCTCGTGGGCCAGCGCGGCGGCCAGCTGCAGCGCCTGCTCCGGCGTGTCGCCGCGCAGGGTTTCGATGCCGCGGCGATCCAGCTGCGGCACGCCGAGGGTGCCGGTCTTGTCGAACAGCGCGTAGTCGACCTGGGCCAGCGTGGCCAGCGCCTTGCCGTCGGTGACCAGCACGCCGCGCGTGGCCAGCACGCCGAGCGCGCGGGTCAGCGCGGCCGGCCGGGCCAGCGCGAACGAACAGGGACAGGCCACCACCAGCACCGCCACCGCGGCCTCGAACGCGCGGGCGGGATCGACCAGCAGCCAGCCCAGCGCGGTGAGCACGGTGAGCAACAGCACGCGTGCGACAAAACGGCCGACCTCGTGGTCGCCCGGCGTCGCCGGCACGCGCGCCTGCCGCGCGCGGGCCGCCAGCGTGCCCAGCCGCGCCGCCGTGGTGGCGGCGCCGCTGTGCTCGACGCAGAGCTCGGCCGGCCCCGACAGCAGCAGGCTGCCGGCGATCAGCCGCTCGCCGCGCTGGCGCCGTACCGGGCGCGATTCGCCCGACAGCAAGGCCTCGTCCAGCTGCACGCCGGCGCTTTCCAGCACGCCGTCCGCCGGCACGGCGGCGCCTTCGGCGATGTGCACGCGATCGCCTGGCAGCAGGGCGATCGCGGCGACGGTTTCCAGCGCGCCGTCGGCACGCCGGCGCTGCGCCAGCAGCGGGGTGGCGTCGATCACCGCGTCGCCGAGCGCGCCGCTGCGGTGGCGCGAGCGCAGTTCCAGGTAGCGCCCGCCGAGCAGCAGGAACACGAACATGGTCACCGAGTCGAAGTAGATCTCGCCGCTGCCGCGCAGCGTGTTGAACGTGCTGGCCGCGAATACCAGCACCACCGCCAGCGCCACCGGCAGGTTGATGCCGAGCCGGCGCTCGCGCAGCTCGCGCACGGCGCCGGTGAAGAATGGCTGCGCCGAGTAGAACACCACCGGCAGGCTGGTCAGCAGGCCGAGCCAGCGGAACAGGTTGCGCGTGCTGAAGTCGACGAAATCGACCACCCCGATGTAGATCACGAAGGCGTACGTCATCACCTGCATCGAGCACATGCCGGCCACCAGCAGGCGCTTCAGCGCGTCGTGCTGCTCCTGCGAGCGGGCATCGTCGATGCTGTCGTGCTGCAGCGGCTGCGCCGGGCAGTGTGCGGCGTCGAAATTGTCGAGCAGGGTCGGCAGCGAGGTGCCCTGGGCGTCCCACACCACCCGCACGCGTCGGGCCGGCCGGTCGATGGCGACGCGCCGCACGCCGGGCAGGGCGCGGATCCGCTGCTCCAGCCACAGCACCTGACGCGGGTCGTGCAGCGACTCGACCCGCAAGGCGACTTCGCTGCCGCCATCGCGGCGGGTGCGCACCACCTGCGCGGCGAGCTGCGGGTGAGCCCATGCCGCATTCGCGTTCATCGCGCCGGAGCCGGGGGCGGCCCGTGCGGTCTGGCGGCGCTGTGCGGCGCGACCGGCACGCCGAACACGGTATGCGGGGTGTCCAGCGGCGTGTCGGCGTGGCGGGCGCCGAGCACGATCATCCAGACGCAGCCGGCCAGCGACGCCAGGAAGACGGCGATGCCGAGCCACAGCACCGGCTGGCGATACCAGGTCGAGGTGCTGCGGATGGCCGGATCATTGGCGGCTGGCATCGCTGGTCTGGTGCGACTGGTGGTAGACGTAGGCGGCGAGCACGTGGATCTGCTCGTCGGACAGACGCGGGCTCCACGCCGGCATGTGGCCCTGGCGACCTTCGCCGATGGTCTTCTCGATGTCGGCCACGCTGCCGCCGTGCAGCCATATGTGGTCGGTGAGATTGGGCGCGCCCAGCGCCTGGTTGCCCTTGCCGTCGGCGCCGTGGCAGGCGGCACAGGTGGCGAACAGCGGCTGGCCGGCGGCGGCCTTGGCGGCGTCGTGCGGCGAACCGGACAGGCTGAGCACGTACTGTGCCAGGTTCTTCACGTTGTCCGCGCCCAGGCTGGCCCACGGCGGCATCACGCCGCTGCGGCCGTCGTGGATCGAGGTGGTGATGTCGCTGCCGCTGCCGCCGTAGAGCCAGTCGTTGTCGGTGAGGTCGGGGGCGCCGAGCGCCACGTTGCCTTTCGCGCTGCGCTGGTGGCAGGCGGCGCAGTTGTCCTCGAACAGCACCTTGCCCATCTGCAGCGCGTCAGGGTCGCCGGCCAGCTGCTCGACCGAATACAGCTTGAAGCGGTCCATCAGCGGTGCCAGCTCGGCCCGGTTGGCGGCCACATGCCTGGCCAGTTCGCCGTGCGAGGTCCAGCCGAGCACGCCCTTGAAGTTGCCGAAGCCGGGGAACAGCGCCAGGTAGATGAAGCCGGCGACGAACATCGCACCGGAGAACAGCACCCACCACATCGGCAACGGGCGCACGCCCTCGCGCAGCACGCCATGGGCCCAGACGTGGCCGCTGGTGCCGTCGGGCAGGGTGGGGATCTTCGCGCGCGGTCCCCACAGGTACAGGAAGAACGTGATGCCCATGTTGAGCACCACCAGGAACATCACCCAAAACGACCATCCTGTGCTCACGGGCGATCCTCCTCGACGTCGGTTTCAGGCTCGTCTTCCATCGGCAGGCGCGCCATGCGGTTGAACACGGGCTTGTGGTACTTGCGCCACGCCCAGACCCAGATGCCGATGAAGCTGAACATCATCAGCAGGATCAGCACCCCGGCGACATGCCCCCACACCGGGCTCATGGCGCACCCCCGGTGCTGGCCGGCGCGGCGGCGGGATCGGGTTCGTTGCGGATGCCGAGGCCCTGCAGGTATGCGATCAGCGCCTCCATCTCGGTCTTGCCTTCCACGGCGGCAGGCGCAGCGGCGATGTCGGCATCGGAGTAGGGGTCGCCCAGTTTGCGCAGGACGCGCATGCGTGCCTGGATGTCGGCGGCATCGATTTTCCTGTCGGCCAGCCACGGGTAGCCGGGCATGTTCGACTGCGGCACGACCTGGCGCGGGTTCATCAGGTGCATGCGCTGCCAGTCGTCGGAATACTTGCCGCCGACGCGGGCCAGGTCCGGGCCGGTGCGCTTGGAACCCCACTGGAATGGACGGTCGTAGACCGACTCGGAGGCCACCGAGTAGTGGCCGTAGCGCTGGGTCTCGAAGCGCAGCGCGCGGATCATCTGCGAATGGCACAGGTAGCAGCCCTCGCGCACGTAGACGTCCTTGCCGGCCAGCCGCAGCGGGTCGTACGGGTGCACCCCCGGCGGGGCCTTGAGCGAATGCGCCTCGACGAACAACGGGGTGATCTCGGCCAGCCCGCCCAGCGACACCATGATCGCGATGCCGATACCGAGCAGGCCGGCGTGTTTCTCGATTGCTTCGAAATGCTTGTAGGCCATGGTATGAGCTCTACTTGAAAAGTGCGGCCATGGATGGCCTCTGTTGGATTTGCCGGGGCGGCCTGCCGCCATGCGAGAAGGATTTGATCGAAGCGGCGATCACGGACGAGCGCATCAGTCAGCCCCCTCTCAACCGGCGGCGGGTAGGGGAGCCGGCACCTGGTGCGGCACGGGTTCGGGCACCGGCACCGGGATCGGCTTGATCAGCCGTGCCCGCGCGTCCGCTGCGGTGTGCCACAGGTTCCACGCCATCACCACCATGCCCGACAGGATCAGCACGCCGCCCATCCAGCGGATCAGGTACATCGGCTTGATCGCGATCAGGCTGTCCAGGAAGCCGTAGGTGAGCGCGCCGTCGGGCTGGGTGGCGCGCCACATCAGGCCTTCGGTGACGCCGGCGGTCCACATCGCGCCCACGTACAGCAGGGTGCCCATCATGTGCAGCCAGAAATGCACTTCCATGCCCTTGTGCGAATACATCTCCGGGCGACCCAGCGCGCGCGGCGCCATCGCGTACAGCGAGCCGATGGTGATCATCGCGACCCAGCCGAGCGAGCCGGAATGCACGTGGGCGATCGTCCAGTCGGTGTAGTGCGACAGCGAGTTGACCGTCTTGATCGCCATCATCGAGCCCTCGAAGGTGGCGGCGGCGTAGAACACCAGCGCCATCACCATGAACTTTGCCGCGGGGTCGTTCTTCAGCCGGTACCAGGAGCCGTTGAAGGTGAGCAGGCCGTTGGCCGCTGAGCCCCAGCTGGGCATCAGCAACACCAGCGAGAACGCCATGCCGACCGACTGCACCCAGTCGGGCAGCGCGGTATACATCAGGTGGTGCGAGCCGGCCCACATGTAGACCGAGATCAGCGCCCAGAAATTGACGATCGAGAAGCGGTAGCTCCACAGCGGCTGCTGCGCCTGGCGCGGCACGAAGTAGTACATCATGCCGAGGAAGCCGGCGGTGAGGAAGAACGCCACCGCGTTGTGGCCGTACCACCACTGCACCATCGCGTCGACCACGCCGGAGTAGATCGGGTAGGACTTGGTCATCGACACCGGAATGGCGAGGTTGTTGACGATGTGCAGCAGGCCTACCGCGATGATGAACGCGCCGTAGTACCAGTTCGCCACGTAGATGTGCTTGATGCGCCGGCGCGCCAGGCTGCCGAAGAACACCACGCCGAAGCTCACCCACACCACCGCGATCAGGATGTCGACGAACCATTCCGGTTCGGCGTATTCCTTGCTCTGGGTGATGCCCAGCGGCATCGTGGTCATCGCCAGCACGCAGACCAGTTGCCAGCCCCAGAACGTGAACCCGGCCAGTTTGCCGAAGGCCAGCCGGGCATGGCCGGTACGCTGCACCACGTAGTAGCAGGTGCCCATCAGCGCCGAGCCGCCGAAGGCGAAGATCACGCCGAACGTGTGGTCGGGGCGCAGCCGGCTGAAGGTGATCCATGGCAAGTTGAAATTGAGCGCTGGCCACATCAGCTCGGCGGCGATGTACACACCCACCGACATGCCGATGATGCCCCATACGGCGGCGGCCAGCAGGAACTGGCGCACGACCTTGTCGTTGTAGTACTCGGTGTTCGGCATGGACTTCCCCGGGAAGATATCGGCGCATTCTGGCGCGAAGCATGGACGGCCATCGTGACTTCGATCAAGCGACTGCGGCAATCCGCCCCTGTCCCCCTGGTGGCCCCTGCGGCAGCCCCGCCGCGGGCGGACGCCCGATAGTGGCGAACGGCGCGTCGAGGGATTGTGCAGGCATTTCATGGCGATGCCGTCGCCGGTGCCGGAGCCGGAGCCGCCCGATCCGGTGCGTGTCCTGGCGGCGCCAGTGTGTGCCGATTTGTCACAGGACGACGGGTGCGATCGGGTATCCTTGTTGCATCGCTGCGAGCCGTCGCAGCCTGCATTCCGGTTGATTCCATGAGTGAGATCGCTGTACAGAAACCGCGTCCGGCCGCGCCGGCGCTACGCCGGCCCAGCGTGGCCGTACGGATCGACAAGGTGACGGTGGGCGGCGGAGCGCCGGTGGTGGTGCAGTCGATGACCAACACCGACACCGAGGATCCGGCCGGCACCGCGAAACAGATCGCCGAGCTGGCCCGCGCCGGCTCCGAGCTGGTGCGCATCACGGTCAACACGCCGGCCGCCGCCGCCGCGGTGCCGCGGATCGCCGAGCGGCTGGCGATGATGGGGGTGGAGGTGCCGATCGTCGGCGACTTCCACTACAACGGCCACCAGCTGCTGGAGCGGGAGCCGGCCTGCGCCGAGGTGCTGGCGAAGTACCGCATCAACCCCGGCAACGTCGGCTTCGGCAAGAAGAAGGACAGCCAGTTCGGGGCGATCATCGAGAAGGCGATCCAGTACGGCAAGCCGGTGCGCATCGGCGCCAACTGGGGTTCGCTGGACCAGGGCATGCTCACCGCGCTGATGGACGAGAACGCGCGCCGCGCCGAGCCGTGGGACGCCTCGCACGTGGCGCGCGAGGCGCTGATCCGCTCGGCGCTGGATTCGGCCACGCTGGCCGAGAAGATCGGCCTGCCGCGCGAGCGCATCATCCTGTCGTGCAAGGTCTCCGGCGTGCAGGAGCTGATCGCTGTGTACCGCGACCTGGCCGCGCGCTGCGACTACGCGCTGCACCTCGGCCTGACCGAGGCCGGCATGGGTTCCAAGGGCATCACTGCGTCCAGCGCAGCTCTCGCCGTGTTGTTGCAGGAAGGCATCGGCGACACCATCCGCATCTCGCTGACGCCGGAGCCGGGCGCCTCTCGTACCGGCGAGGTGATCGTGGCGCAGGAGCTGCTGCAGACCATGGGCCTGCGCTCGTTCACCCCGCTGGTCACCGCCTGCCCGGGCTGCGGCCGCACCACCAGCGAGTTCTTCCAGGTACTGGCCAAGACCGTGCAGGAACACGTGCGCGAGCAGATGCCGGTGTGGCGCATCAAGTACGACGGCGTGGAGAACCTCACCCTGGCGGTGATGGGCTGCATCGTCAACGGCCCGGGGGAGTCCAAGCACGCCAACATCGGCATCTCGTTGCCGGGCAATGGCGAGGCGCCGGCGGCGCCTGTGTTCATCGACGGCGAGAAGGCGATGACCCTGCGCGGCGACAACATCGCCAACGAGTTCGTGGGCATCCTCGACGATTACGTGGCGCGCAAGTACACCGCGCGGGCCGGCTGACAGTTCAGCCGCCGGCGCCGGGCTGCAGCAGCCGCGGCGTGAAGTCGGCCCAGCTGCCGGCCAGCCCGGGCATCCGGCCGAGTTGCGCGACCTGCCGCAGGAACTCCATGCGCGGCACCTCGATCGCGCCGAGGCCGAGCGTGTGCGCGTTGCTGACCTGGGCGTCGAGCAGCGGGAAATCCATCCCGTGCAGCAGCTGCGCCAGCGCGGCCAGGGCCAGCTTCGAGCCGCCGCTTTCGGCGCTGAACATCGATTCGCCGCAGAACAGCCGGCCGACCGCCACGCCGTAGATGCCGCCGACCAGCCGTTCGCCGTCCCACACCTCGACGCTGTGGGCATGGCCCAGCTGGTGCAGCCGCACGTAGGCGTCGAGCATCGCCGGCACCAGCCAAGTGCCGGAGTCGTTGGCGCGCGGTGCGGCGCAGGCGCGGATGACCTGCTCGAAGGCGTGGTCGACGCTGAGCCGCCATGGTTTGTCCCGGAGCTGGCGGCGCAGGCTGCGGTTGATCCGCAGCGTCGCGGTGCGGAACACGCAACGCGGGTCGGGCGACCACCACAGGATCGGCTCGCCCTCGCCGAACCACGGGAAGATGCCCTGCCGGTACGCCGCCAGCAACCGCCGCGGCGACAGGTCGCCGCCGAACGCGAGCAGTCCGTTCGGCTCGGCCTGCGCGTGGTCCGGATCGGGAAAGCGATCCGGCTCGTCGGGGTCCAACAGCGGCAGGCGCATCATCGTTCCGGGTGGCCGCGATCGGCGTAGGGGCTGTGGTCCTGCAGCTCGGCGGCATAAGCGTCGACCGCTTCGGCCTCGCTGGCAAGCGCCGTGGCCACGGCGCCACGGAAATCCGGATTCACCAGGTAGTGGCGCGAATGCGTGCGTGCCGGCAGGAAGCCGCGCGCCAGCTTGTGCTCGCCCTGCGCGCCGGGTTCGAATCGATCGAGCCGATGTGTGATCGCGTATTCGATGCCGCGGTAGTAGCACAGCTCGAAATGCAGGCCGGGCACGTCCACCGCGGCGCCCCAGTAGCGGCCGTACAGCACGTTGCCGCCCTGCACGAACAACGCCATCGCCACGATGCCCCCATCGTGCCGGGCGAGCGCCAGCTGCGCAGTGGCGCCCAGCCCGCCGAGCCGGCGGAAGAACGCCGCGGTCAGCGCCGCGTGGTTGCCCTTGGCGTCGAAGGCGGCCTCATACAGCGCATGCACGCGGCGCCACTCGTCGTCGTCGAGCGTGTCGCCGCCGCGCCACTCGATGGCCAGCCCGCTCGCCGCCACCTGGCGGCGCTCGTGCAGGATGTTCTTGCGCTTTTTGTGGCTGAGCGCGGCGAGGAAGTCCGGGAAATCACGGTAGCTGCGGTTGTGCCAGTGGAACTGCACGTCCGAGCGCGCCAGCCAGTCATGGCCGAACGCGGCGAGTTCGGCGGCCTGCAGGAAGTTGGCGTGCACCGACGACAGCCCCAGTCGCGCGGCTTCGCCACGCATGGCATCGACCAGCGCACGCTGCAGTTGCGGCCTGCGTTCGCCGCTGCCTGCCAGCAGGCGCGGGCCGGGCACCGGCGAGTAGGGCACGCCGCAAAGCAGCTTCGGGTAATACTCGCCGCCGGCGCGCTCCCAGGCGCGCGCCCAGCTCCAGTCGAACACGAATTCGCCGTGCGAGTTGCCCTTCAGGTACAGCGGCGCGGCGGCCAGCAGGCGGCCGCTTTCGTACAGGCCCAGGTGATGCGCCTGCCAGCCCCGGTTGAGGCGGATGCAGCCGGTGTCTTCCAGCGTCGCGAGAAAGGCATGCGACACGAACGGGTTCGCCTCGGCGCGCAAGGCGTCCCATTCCGCGGCAGGCAGTTCGGCGATCGCGTCGTGGAAGCGGATCTGGTGCATGGCATGGAGAGTGGAACGAGCGGTACGGTCCATGCCACCGTTCGTTCCTCACTCCTCTCCACTCATTCCTGCTTCATCAGCCGACCGGCGTCTGCTGGTCCAGCCAGCGTTCGGCGTCCAGCGCGGCCATGCAGCCGAAGCCGGCCGAGGTGACCGCCTGGCGGTAGATGTGGTCGGCCACATCGCCGGCGGCGAACACGCCGGGCACCGAGGTCATCGTGGCCATGCCCTGCTGGCCGCTATGGATCTTGATGTAGCCGTCGTGCATCTCGAGCTGGCCTTCGAAGATGCCGGTGTTCGGCGTATGGCCGATCGCCACGAAGAAGCCGGTGGCGGCGATGTCGCGGGTGGCGCCGGAGTTGACGTCCTTCACGCGAACGCCGGTGACGCCGGTATGGTCGCCGAGCACCTCGTCGATGGCGTGGTTCCAGACCAGCTCGATCTTGCCAGCGGCCGCCTTCTCGAACAGCTTGTCCTGCATGATCTTCTCGGCGCGCAGCTTGTCGCGGCGGTGCACCAGGTAGACCTTGCGGCCGATGTTGGCCAGGTACAGCGCTTCCTCGACCGCGGTGTTGCCGCCGCCGATCACCACCACGTCCTGGTCGCGGAAGAAGAAGCCGTCGCAGGTGGCGCAGGCGGACACGCCCTTGCCCTTGAACTTCTCCTCGCTCTCGATGCCGAGATACTTGGCGGTGGCGCCGGTGGCGATGATCATCGCGTCCGCGGTGTACTCGCCGGAGTCGCCCTTGAGCCGGAACGGACGCTGCTTCAGGTCCACCGTGTGGATATGGTCGAAGATCATCTCGGTGTGGAAGCGCTCGGCGTGCTCGGCCATGCGCTGCATCAGCGCCGGACCCTGCAGGCCCTCGACGTCGCCCGGCCAGTTGTCCACGTCGGTGGTGGTCATCAGCTGGCCGCCCTGCTGCAGGCCGGTGATCATCGTCGGCTTGAGGTTGGCGCGGGCTGCGTACACCGCGGCGGTGTAGCCGGCGGGGCCGGAGCCGAGGATCAGCAGGCGGCTGTGTTTGGGGGGGCTCATGGTTATATCCTTGGGCTTTCTGGGACTCGGGTGGCTATTCGTTCCAAGCCCTGCAACCGTTTCATCCTGGGCTGCAGCGGCGAAGACGACGGAGCGCACGACCCGGGAAGAATGGGGAATACGCGGCACCGATTCAAGGCATCGGCAGATCGGCGGCACGGCCGCGGCGATGGCGCGATGGGTTCAACCTTCCACTGGATTCCTTCTCCATGCGCATCGGCATTCCCTGCGAAACCAAGACGATGGAAGGGCGCGTCGCCCTGATTCCCGCTGCTGCCGCCGACCTGGCGCGCCGCGGCCACGAGGTGTTCATCCAGTCCGGCGCCGGCCTGAACAGCGGTTTTGCCGACGAAGCCTATGCCAGGGAAGGGATCACGGTGGTGGCGGACGCCGCCGCGCTGTACGAGGCCGGCGAGCTGATCGTCAAGGTGAAGGAACCGATCGCCGGCGACCTGGCCCTGCTGAGGAAGTACCACCTGCTGTTCTGCTACCTGCACCTGGCCGCCGAGCCCGAGCTGACCCGCCGGCTGCTCGACATCGGCCTCACCGCCGTGGCGTTCGAGTCGGTGACCGAGAACGGCATGCTGCCACTGCTGTTGCCGATGTCGGTGATCGCCGGTCGCATCGCCGCCCAGCTCGGCACCACGTTGCTGCATCGCCCGCAGGGCGGCAAGGGCAAGCTGCTCGGCGGCATGGCATCCACTCCGCGCGGCAAGGTGGTGGTGCTCGGTGCGGGCGCCGCCGGTGGCAACGCCGCGGCGTTGGCCGCGGCTGCCGGCGCCAACGTGGTGGTGTTCGACAAGCGCCAGGACCGCCTCGCCGAGATGATGGCGATGGGTCCCAATGTCACCGCGCTGTACGCCTACGGGTCGTCGGTGGCGGAGGAAGTGCGCGATGCCGACATCGTGGTCGGCGCGGTGCTGATCCCGAGCGCCCGGGCACCGCACGTGGTCACCGAGGCGATGGTGAAGACGATGGAGCCGGGCAGTGTGCTGGTGGATATCGCGATCGACCAGGGCGGCTGCTTCGAAACCTCGAAGCCGACCACCTGGGAGAAGCCCACCTACGACGTGCACGGCGTCACCCACTTCTGCGTGACCAACATGCCGGGCGCGGTGCCGCAGACCTCGTCGCTGGCGATCTCCGCCGCGATCCTGCCGTACGTGCAGCGACTGGCTGCAGGCAGCGAATGGCGCCAGTTCGCCCCGCTGAACAGCGGCATCAATGTCGACGGCGGCAAGCTGGTGCACCCCGCGCTGCAAGGTATGCTCTGACCTTGGGCAGGAAAGGAATACCAAGAGTGGCGCGCAGCACGAATGCAAGGCAACAACCGAAGGAAGGACTCAGCGAGGAGCTGAAGCGCCGGCTGCGCGAAGCCGGCGCCCTGCTGCTGCTGCCGCTGGCGCTGTACCTGCTGGCGTGCCTGTTCAGCTACAACCCGCATGACCCCAGCTGGACCAACGCCGGCCGGCTGGAACATGCGCACAATTTCGGCGGCACGGTGGGCGCCTACATCGCTGACCTGCTGCGCTGGATCTTCGGCCTGGTCGCCTACTGCTTCCCGTTGCTGCTGTTGCTGCTGGGCGTGCAGGTGTTGCGCCAGCGCGGCGAGGAGCGGGCGGTGCACCCGTGGGAACCGGCGTTGCGGTTGATCGGCTTCGTGTTCTTCTTCATCACCGGGCCGGCGCTGTTGTACCTCAATTTCCACGACGAGCCGGTGCTGCCGCAGGGCGTGGGCGGAATCATCGGCGTGTGGGTGGGCAGTGCCCTGCTCGGCGCCTTCGG
The DNA here is from genome assembly GCF_058793995.1 of Rhodanobacter sp. GW835-FHT13D09. Lineage (NCBI taxonomy): Bacteria > Pseudomonadati > Pseudomonadota > Gammaproteobacteria > Lysobacterales > Rhodanobacteraceae > Rhodanobacter > Rhodanobacter sp. GW835-FHT13D09. The sequence continues at coordinate 20,247 of NZ_JBXAGL010000017.1, forward strand.
CGACAAGGGCGCGCCGCTGCTGCTGCTGGCACTGTTCCTGGTCGCGGTGACCCTGGCCACCGGGCTGTCCTGGTTCAAGCTGATGGACTGGACCGGCCAGGGCGTGCTCCGGCTGGCCGGCTGGATCCGCGGCAAGCTGCGCGAGGCGCCGCAGGTGCTGGCCGCGCGGCAGGCGCGCACCGAACGCGAGGTGGTAAAGAAGGCCGACGCGGTGCGCCAGGCCAAACGCGAGCCGGTGCGCATCGAGGCCGCGCCGGCGCCGGTGACCAAGAGCGAGCGGGCACGCCTGGAAACCCAGATCCCGCTGTTCACCGGTGCGGCCGCGCCGGGCGAACTGCCGCCGCTGTCGCTGCTGGACGAGGCGCCGCCGCAGGGGCCGGGCTATTCCGAGGAAACGCTCGAGGTGCTCTCGCGCCAGGTCGAGTTCAAGCTGAAGGATTTCAGGATCGACGTGAAGGTGGTCGGCGCCTATCCGGGCCCGGTGATCACCCGCTTCGAGATGGAGCCGGCGCCGGGCATCCGCGGCTCGCAGGTGTCCAGCCTGGACAAGGACATCGCACGCGGCCTGTCGGTGGTCAGCGTGCGCGTGGTCGACGTGATCCCCGGCAAGAATGTGATCGGCCTGGAGATTCCCAACACGCACAAGCAGATCGTGTATCTCTCCGAGATCCTGCGCTCGGACAAGTACGACCAGACCAGGTCGCCGCTGTCGCTGGCGCTGGGCAAGGACATCGGCGGCAAGCCGGTGGTGGTCGACCTGGGCAAGATGCCGCACCTGCTGGTGGCCGGTACCACCGGTTCCGGCAAGTCGGTGGCGGTCAACGCGATGGTGCTGAGCCTCTTGTACAAGGCCAGCCCGAAAGACGTGCGGATGATCATGATCGACCCGAAGATGCTGGAACTCTCGGTATACGAGGGCATTCCGCACCTGCTGGCGCCGGTGGTCACCGACATGAAGGAAGCCGCCAACGCATTGCGCTGGTGCGTGGCCGAGATGGAGCGCCGCTACAAGCTGATGGCCGCCGTCGGCGTGCGCAACCTGGCCGGTTTCAACAAGAAGGTGAAGGACGCCGAGAACGCCGGCCAGCCGCTGCTGGACCCGCTGTTCCGGCCGAACCCGGAGATGCCGAACCTCGCCGCCGAGCCGCTGGAGCCGCTGCCGTACATCGTGGTCTTCATCGACGAATTCGCCGACATGATGATGATCGTCGGCAAGAAGGTGGAAGAACTGATCGCCCGCCTGGCGCAGAAGGCGCGCGCCGCCGGCGTGCACCTGATCCTGGCCACCCAGCGCCCGTCGGTGGACGTGATCACCGGCCTGATCAAGGCGAACATCCCCACCCGCATCGCGTTCCAGGTCTCCAGCAAGATCGACTCGCGCACGATTCTCGACCAGAGCGGCGCGGAGACGCTGCTCGGCCACGGCGACATGCTGTACCTGCCGCCCGGCACCGCCACGCCGGAACGCGTGCACGGCGCCTTCGTCGACGACCACGAGGTGCACCACGTGGTGGCCTGGCTGAAGGCGCAGGGCGCACCGCAGTACATCGAGGGCGTGCTGGAGGAAGTGCAGGCCACCGGCGACGGCAAGTTCATCAACGATGCCGGCCTGCCGCAGGAGGGCGAGGAAGGCGGCGACGCCGAAACGCAGCTCTACGACAAGGCCGTGGCCATCGTCACCCAGACCCGGCGCGCCTCGATCTCGGGCGTGCAAAGGCACCTGCGCATCGGCTACAACCGCGCCGCACGGCTGATCGAGCAGATGGAGCAGGATGGCGTGGTCAGTGCGCCCCAGCACAACGGCAACCGCGAGGTGCTGGCGCCGCCACCGCCGAAGAACTGAGCTTTGGTAATCGCGTGGACTCGCCCCCGCGCATTCAGGCATCGAGGTGCCAGTGGTGGTGAGCTAGTGCTACCAGCACAGTC
>NZ_JBXAGL010000018.1:0-5788 GCF_058793995.1 Rhodanobacter sp. GW835-FHT13D09
CAGGAAAAAGCCCCTGGCGGTGACCTGTTGCGGGTCGCGACCTGCGGTCGCCACCGCATCAAAGAAAAACCCCCACCGTTGCCGGTGAGGGTGTTTCAGGAAAAAGCCCCTGGCGGTGACCTACTCTTGCATGGCAAAGCCACACTACCATCGGCGCATGCGCGTTTCACTTCTGAGTTCGGGATGGGATCAGGTGGGACCACGCCGCTATGGCCGCCAGGGAAGGGGTGGGAGCAGCGCAGGTGCGCCGGCTCCGCATTTCTGAAGAGTCCGCCATGGATGGCGGGGTGTTGACTCTTCTTTTCGTGAGAAGGATCTCACGTGAGATAAATCGTAAACGAGTGACAAGCGTCGAGGTGAATCGAGTTTCCGGGAAGTTCGTCAAGCGGTCGTGCTCTTTTGAAGAGTCCAGCCAAGGAAGGCCGGAGGCTCCGCAGAGGGACCTGCGTCAAACAAAGCCACTTGGGGTTATATGGTCAAGCCGCACGGCTCATTAGTATCAGTTAGCTCAACGCATTGCTGCGCTTCCACACCTGACCTATCAACCACCTGGTCTTGATGGTGCCTTAAGGAGAGTCAAGCTCTCGGGAGATCTCATCTTGGGGCGTGCTTCCCGCTTAGATGCTTTCAGCGGTTATCACTTCCGTTCATAGCTACCGGGCAATGCCTCTGGCGAGACAACCCGAACACCAGCGGAACGTCCACTCCGGTCCTCTCGTACTAGGAGCAGCCCCCCTCAAATCTCCAACGCCCACGACAGATAGGGACCGAACTGTCTCACGACGTTCTGAACCCAGCTCGCGTACCACTTTAAATGGCGAACAGCCATACCCTTGGGACCGGCTACAGCCCCAGGATGTGATGAGCCGACATCGAGGTGCCAAACACCGCCGTCGATATGAACTCTTGGGCGGTATCAGCCTGTTATCCCCGGAGTACCTTTTATCCGTTGAGCGATGGCCCTTCCATACAGAACCACCGGATCACTAAGACCTACTTTCGTACCTGCTTGATCCGTCGATCTCGCAGTCAAGCACGCTTATGCCTTTGCACACAGTGCGCGATGTCCGACCGCGCTGAGCGTACCTTCGTGCTCCTCCGTTACTCTTTGGGAGGAGACCGCCCCAGTCAAACTACCCACCATACACGGTCCCTGATCCGGATCACGGATCGAGGTTAGAACGTCAAGCACTTCAGGGTGGTATTTCAAGGATGGCTCCATGCAAACTGGCGTCTGCACTTCAAAGCCTCCCACCTATCCTACACAGAAGAACTCAACGTTCAGTGTAAAGCTATAGTAAAGGTTCACGGGGTCTTTCCGTCTTGCCGCGGGAACGCTGCATCTTCACAGCGAATTCAATTTCACTGAGTCTCGGGTGGAGACAGCGCCGCTGTCGTTACGCCATTCGTGCAGGTCGGAACTTACCCGACAAGGAATTTCGCTACCTTAGGACCGTTATAGTTACGGCCGCCGTTTACTGGGGCTTCGATCAAGAGCTTCGCCTTGCGGCTGACCCCATCAATTAACCTTCCAGCACCGGGCAGGCGTCACACCCTATACGTCCACTTTCGTGTTTGCAGAGTGCTGTGTTTTTGATAAACAGTCGCAGCGGCCAGGTTACTGCGACCCATCGACGCTCAGTCACGCACGTGACCACGTCCATGGGCGCACCTTCTCCCGAAGTTACGGTGCCATTTTGCCTAGTTCCTTCACCCGAGTTCTCTCAAGCGCCTTGGGATTCTCACCCTGCCTACCAGTGTCGGTTTACGGTACGGTTTTTCTACAGCTGAAGCTTAGTGGCTTTTCCTGGAAGCGTAGTATCGGTCACTTCGCCCTAAAGGGCTCGTCTCGGTGCTCGGCATAAAGGATCCCGGATTTGCCTAAGATCCATGCCTACCGCCTTTCCCCGGGACAACCAACGCCCGGTAGACCTAACTTTCTCCGTCCCCACATCGCACTGTAGAAAAGTGCTGGAATATTAACCAGCTTCCCATCGACTACGCATTTCTGCCTCGCCTTAGGGGCCGACTCACCCTGCGCCGATGAACGTTGCGCGAGGAAACCTTGGGCTTTCGGCGTGGGGGCTTTTCACCCCCATTATCGTTACTCATGTCAGCATTCGCACTTCCGATACCTCCAGCAGACTTTACAATCCACCTTCACAGGCTTACGGAACGCTCCTCTACCGCGCACACCAAAGGTGTGCACCCCGAGCTTCGGTGCATAGCTTAGCCCCGTTAAATCTTCCGCGCAGACCGACTCGACCAGTGAGCTATTACGCTTTCTTTAAAGGATGGCTGCTTCTAAGCCAACCTCCTGGCTGTCTATGCCTTTCCACATCGTTTTCCACTTAGCTATGACTTTGGGACCTTAGCTGCGGGTCTGGGTTGTTTCCCTTTTCACGACGGACGTTAGCACCCGCCGTGTGTCTCCCGGATAGTCTGTCCTGGTATTCGGAGTTTGCCATGGTTTGGTAAGTCGCGATGACCCCCTAGCCATAACAGTGCTCTACCCCCAGGAAGATTCGTCCGAGGCGCTACCTAAATAGCTTTCGAGGAGAACCAGCTATCTCCGAGTTTGTTTAGCCTTTCACTCCTATCCTCAGCTCATCCCCATCTATTGCAACAGATGTGGGTTCGGTCCTCCAGTGCGTGTTACCGCACCTTCAACCTGGCCAAGGATAGATCACTCGGTTTCGGGTCTACTGCCAGAGACTATGCGCCCTATTCAGACTCGGTTTCCCTTCGCCTCCCCTATACGGTTAAGCTTGCCACTGACAGTAAGTCGCTGACCCATTATACAAAAGGTACGCAGTCACCCTTGCGGGCTTCCACTGCTTGTACGTATACGGTTTCAGGGTCTATTTCACTCCCCTCTCCGGGGTTCTTTTCGCCTTTCCCTCACGGTACTAGTTCGCTATCGGTCAGTCAGGAGTATTTAGCCTTGGAGGATGGTCCCCCCATGTTCAGACAAGGTTTCACGTGCCCCGCCTTACTCAATTTCACGCACGGTGCCCTTTCGCTTACCGGGCTATCACCGTCTATGGCCAGCCTTTCCAGACTGTTCAACTAAAACACTGTGCGCTTTTGGGCTAGTCCCCGTTCGCTCGTCGCTACTCAGGGAATCTCGGTTGATTTCTTTTCCTCCGGGTACTTAGATATTTCAGTTCCCCGGGTTCGCCTTGCATGGCTATGGATTCACCATGCAATACCGCTTGCGCGGTGGGTTTCCCCATTCGGACATTGCCGGATCAAAGCTTGTTGCCAGCTCCCCGACACTTTTCGCAGGCTGCCACGTCCTTCATCGCCTCTGACTGCCAAGGCATCCACCGTATACGCTTAGTCGCTTGACCATATAACCCCAAGTCGCCTCGGGATCACACGTCCAAACCACTTCGTTCGTGCCTTAACACTTGCCTCGGTTCGGTTCGGTTCGAACCAAGACGCTTGTCACTCGTTTACTTGTTTTCAAAGAACATCACGCCGGCCTCAATGCCGGATGATTTCAAAATCTTTTGTGTGCTGATACTTCACGCGCCGATGGATGGTGGAGCCTGTCGGGATCGAACCGACGACCCCCTGCTTGCAAAGCAGGTGCTCTCCCAGCTGAGCTAAGGCCCCTTGAGGAGTCCGCCCGAGGAAGGGCGGTCTTGATCTGCCCTTCGCGGATGGATCCGCGTGAGGTCATGGTGGGTCTGGGTGGACTCGAACCACCGGCCTCACCCTTATCAGGGGTGCGCTCTAACCACCTGAGCTACAGACCCATGAAAGGTGAACCCCAGAACCCGCGAGCCGAGCTACCCGGGTTCGTTCGACGTGACCGTAAGCCTCGTTCGAAGCCGCTGTTGTGAAGAGTCCGGCCATGGATGGCCGGTCTTGATGCTTGCTCTTCGCAACAGGGACGTTGCGTAAAGCAAACCCTTCGCGTGAAGTACAGGTGTCTTGTGTGGACGTCTTGCGTGAAGACTCACGCCGTCGTTTCTTGAAAGGAGGTGATCCAGCCGCACCTTCCGATACGGCTACCTTGTTACGACTTCACCCCAGTCATGGACCACTCCGTGGGCGTCGTCCCCCTTGCGGTTAGACTAACGCCTTCTGGAGCAACCCACTCCCATGGTGTGACGGGCGGTGTGTACAAGGCCCGGGAACGTATTCACCGCGGCATAGCTGATCCGCGATTACTAGCGATTCCGACTTCATGGAGTCGAGTTGCAGACTCCAATCCGGACTGGGATCGGCTTTCTGGGATTGGCTCCACCTCGCGGTATCGCAACCCTCTGTACCGACCATTGTAGTACGTGTGTAGCCCTGGCCGTAAGGGCCATGATGACTTGACGTCATCCCCACCTTCCTCCGGTTTGTCACCGGCAGTCTCCTTAGAGTTCCCGACATTACTCGCTGGCAACTAAGGACAAGGGTTGCGCTCGTTGCGGGACTTAACCCAACATCTCACGACACGAGCTGACGACAGCCATGCAGCACCTGTGTTCCGATTCCCGAAGGCACTCCCGCATCTCTGCAGGATTCCGGACATGTCAAGGCCAGGTAAGGTTCTTCGCGTTGCATCGAATTAAACCACATACTCCACCGCTTGTGCGGGCCCCCGTCAATTCCTTTGAGTTTCAGTCTTGCGACCGTACTCCCCAGGCGGCGAACTTAACGCGTTAGCTTCGACACTGATCTCCGAGTTGAGACCAACATCCAGTTCGCATCGTTTAGGGCGTGGACTACCAGGGTATCTAATCCTGTTTGCTCCCCACGCTTTCGTGCTTCAGCGTCAGTGTTGTCCCAGATGGCCGCCTTCGCCACTGATGTTCCTCCCGATCTCTACGCATTTCACCGCTACACCGGGAATTCCACCATCCTCTGACACACTCTAGCTATCCAGTATCCACCGCCATTCCCAGGTTGAGCCCGGGGATTTCACGGCAGACTTAAATAACCGCCTACGCACCCTTTACGCCCAGTAATTCCGATTAACGCTTGCACCCTTCGTATTACCGCGGCTGCTGGCACGAAGTTAGCCGGTGCTTATTCCTCAGGTACCGTCAGCCCCCCAGGGTATTAGCCCGTGGTATTTCGCTCCTGATAAAAGTGCTTTACAACCCGAAGGCCTTCTTCACACACGCGGCATTGCTGGATCAGGCTTGCGCCCATTGTCCAATATTCCCCACTGCTGCCTCCCGTAGGAGTCTGGGCCGTGTCTCAGTCCCAGTGTGGCTGATCATCCTCTCAGACCAGCTAGCGATCGTCGCCTTGGTGGGCCATTACCCCGCCAACTAGCTAATCGCACATCGGTTCGTCCTGCCGCGCGAGGCCCGAAGGTCCCCCGCTTTCTCCCGTAGGACGTATGCGGTATTAGTCCCGGTTTCCCGAGGTTATCCCCCACGTCAGGGTAGATCCCGATGCCTTACTCACCCGTCCGCCACTCGCCACCCGGTATTGCTACCTGTGCTGCCGTTCGACTTGCATGTGTTAGGCATGCCGCCAGCGTTCAATCTGAGCCAGGATCAAACTCTTCACTTAAGTTGTCGATCGACCATAGCCGATCTATCTTTCGGAAGCGTTCTTCCCAACCAGTCAAAACTCATTACTGACTTTTTACTTGGTGGGACGCTTGCATCGCTTGGACAGGTCGCAACCCTCCAGCACAAGACGTCCACACAATTCACCTGCGCACACTGTCAAAGATCCTCTTTCGCCCGACCGCCTTTTCAGTGATCGCCCCGTGACCTTTCGTCCCGGGTGAGCCGCCCATTCTACATCGCTTTTTACGTCCGTCAACACC
>NZ_JBXAGL010000019.1:0-5664 GCF_058793995.1 Rhodanobacter sp. GW835-FHT13D09
CCCTGCGACTGGATGATCCGCCGCATGATGTTGATCGCCGCGTCGTGGCCGTCGAACAGGCTGGCCGCGGTGACGAAACGCAGCGGGGTGGTTTCCGTCTGCGTGGCGCTGGCGGGGACGTGCTTGGCGGGGGAACTCATGGCAACTCCGGCATCGTGTGCTTGATCGCGCCGATTCTAGTGGATCGACGGCAGGCACGCGGCGGCGGCGGCGGCGTACTTCAGCGTACGGCGGCTACAGGCAGAGCGCCAGGTTCGGGCTGCCGACCACGCGCACGCCCACCTCCCCGCCGCGCACGAAGCTGAGCGCGACGCCGATCACCTCGGGCGCGTCGAGCACGCGGCGATGGCCCAGGCCCTGTGTGGTGTACAGCCGCGCGCCGGGCCAGTGCTGGGCGTAACGTTCGCCCTCGGCCCACGGCACGTCCGCGTCGTCCAGGTCGTGCACGATCAGCGCGGGCTGGCCCAGCGCGGGCAGCCTGCGTTCCACCCGCAGCTCGTCGATGTGCACGCCGGTGCGCCGGTGCAGCCATGCGTAGAACGGTTCGCGCAGGTAGCCGGCCAGGTGCACGAAGCGGAAGAAGCGCCCCGCCGCCGCCTTCATGTCGGCGGCCGGCGCCACCAGGATCAGCCGCTCGGCGTGCCAGTCCTCGCCCTGCGCGAGGGCGAGCGCGGCGCCGCCGAGCGAGTGGCCAATGGCCAGCGCGGCGGTGCCGTAGCGCGCGCCGACCGCGCGGATCGTGGCGATGAATTCCGGCAGCGTGCACAGCTTGCCGCTGCTGTGGCCGTGGCCTGGCTGGTCGAAGGCGACCACCGCCAGGCCCTGCGCGCGCAGCTCCGCCACCCAGGGCAGGAAGCGCAGGCCGAAGCTGGACCAGCCGTGCGCCAGCAGCGCATACGGCTGGGTGGCGGGGTCGCCCCAGACGTAGGTGGCGATGGTTTCGCCGCCGGCCTGCAACTCGCCGCGCTGCATCTCCGCGTCGCCCTGCGCCGCCCTGGCGCGGCTGCGGCTGCTGGCGAACGGGGTGGCGAACAGGCGCGCGGCGCGGTTCACCGTGCGCTGCGGCGCGAGCCGGCCGCCCAGCGCGAAGCCGGTGCGCACGGTGGTGAGCTTGAGTCGGTCGATGATCGTGGACATGGGCGTTGCCTCAGGTTTGCCAGCTGCGCCAAAGGCGCTCGAAGGCCGCCCGGGTGCGGCGGCCGGCCTCGTCGAAACCGAACAACCCGGCGTCGTGGTGCAGGCCGAGCATCAGCGCGTAGATCTCGAAGGCGAGCTGGGCGACGTCGGTGTCGGTGCGCAGCTCGCCCAGCCCGACTGCCTGCGCGATCGCCTTCTGCAGCTCGTCGCGCCAGCCGGCCTGCTGCTGCACCACACCGTCGTGCAGCGCGCCGTCGCGGCCGTCGTATTCGCTGGCGGCGGACAGCAGCACGCAGCCGCTCTGGTACTCGCGGCTCCATTCGAACCAGTTCGCCACGATCGCGCGCAGGCGCGGCAGGCCGCGCGGCTGCTTCAGCGCCGGCAGCAGCACCTGGGTCAGGAAGCGCTGGCGGCCGGTATCGAGCACGGCCAGCTGCAGGTCCTCGCGCGAGCCGAAATGGGCGAACACGCCGCTCTTGGACATGCCCACGTCCGCCGCCAGGCCACCGATCGAGAGGCCTTCCAGCCCGTCGCGGCGGGCCAGCGCGTAGGCGTGGTCGAGGATGGTCTCGCGGGTGGCCGCGCGCTTGCCGGGGTGGGTGGCGATCGTCATGCTTCCAAAAATAGCACGACCGTTCGTTCTATATCAAATGCAAGCTCACGCGGCCTCGGCAAACCTTGCGGGTATGCTTTGCCACCTGCATGCCAAGGAGGATCCCCATGAAATTCCGCAACCTGACCACCATCCCGCTGGCCACCGCCCTGCTGGCCGCCTGCGTCACCTCGCCGACCGGCCGCTCGCAGCTGATGATGGTGTCGGACAGCCAGATGAGCCAGATGGGCCTGAGCGCGTTCAACGACATGCGCAAGCAGGGCAAGTTCGTGGATGCGCCGCGCGAGCGCGCCTATGCCACCTGCGTGGCCAGTGCGCTGGTCGCGGTGCTGCCGCCGCCGTGGAACACCCAGCAATGGGAGGTGCAGGTCATCGGCGACGACACGGCCAACGCGTTCGCCCTGCCCGGCGGCCGGATCGGCGTGAACCGGGGCATGTTCAAGATCGCCACCGACCAGAACCAACTGGCGGTGGTGCTGGGCCACGAGCTGTCGCACGTGGTGTCGCGGCACGGCGCGGAGCGCGTCTCCGACAACATGGCGGCGCAGGCCGCGGTGGCCGCCGGCACCATCTACGCCGGCACGCGCGGCAGCGATGCCGGCACCGCCGCGGCGCTGCTCGGCGTGGGCGCGGAGGTAGGCATCCTGCTGCCGTTCTCGCGCACCCAGGAAAGCGAGGCCGACACGCTGGGCCAGCGCTACATGGCGCAGGCCGGTTTCGACCCGCGCGCGGCGCCGGCACTGTGGGACAAGATGGGCGCGCAGGGCGGCAGCAAGCCGCCCGCGTTCCTGTCCACCCACCCGTCTTCCGGCAACCGCGCGCAGGCACTGACCAGGCAGGCGGAGCAACTGCTGCCGGTGTACCAGCAGGCGCGCGCCAGCGGCCACGCGCCGAACTGCCGCCTGTGATCCTCCGGGCCAGGGGGCATGGGCGCGGTTATCCCTGCGCGCCGGCGCCGGCCATGCTCCATGCGCCGGCGACTTGCTGCGCCGCGTCACGACCGCCCGGGGCGACGTACTAAACTTGACGCTTTGATTCATCGCCCCGGCTCCGGTCGGGGCGATGAGTTTCAGGCGTTTTCATCACCCTCCGGCGGATTCCCGCGGTCTCTTCCGCCACCCTCTGTAGATGCCCACCGGCACCGTAAATCATGGAGTCATCGTTCCAATGATCTTTGAAACCATCGCCAACACGGGTCACGAAGAAGTCGTCTTCTGCCACAACAAGGACGCCGGCCTGAAGGCCATCATCGCGATCCACAACACGGTGCTGGGCCCCGCGCTCGGCGGTCTGCGCATGTGGCCGTACAAGACCGAGCAGGAGGCGGTGAACGACGTGCTGCGCCTGTCGCGCGGCATGACGTTCAAGAACGCCGTGGCCGGCCTGAACCTGGGCGGCGGCAAGGCGGTGATCATCGGCGACCCGAGCAAGGACAAGTCCGAGGCGCTGTTCCGCGCGTTCGGCCGCTTCGTCAACTCGTTGAACGGCCGCTACATCACCGCCGAGGACGTCGGCATCGACGTCAACGACATGGAGTACGTGTTCCGCGAAACCGAGTACGTCACCGGCGTGCACCAGGTGCACGGCGGCTCGGGCGACCCGTCGCCGTTCACCGCCTACGGCTCGCTGCAGGGCCTGATGGCCGCGCTGCAGTTCAAGCACGGCAACGAGGACGTGGGCAAGTACAGCTACGCCGTGCAGGGTTGCGGCCACGTCGGCGGCGAGTTCATCAAGCTGCTGCGCGAACAGGGCGCCAAGGTGTTCGTCACCGACATCAACAAGGAAGCGGTGCAGCGCTGCGTCGACGAGCTGGGCTGCGAGGCGGTGGGCCTGGACGAGATCTACGACGTCGACGCCGACGTGTACTCGCCGTGCGCGCTGGGCGGCACGCTCAACGAGCAGACCATCGACCGCATCAAGGCCAGGATCATCTGCGGCCCGGCCAACAACCAGCTGGCCACCGACGCGATCGGCGACGAGCTGAACCGCCGCGGCGTGCTGTACGCACCGGACTACGCGGTGAACGCCGGCGGCGTGATGAACGTGTCGCTGGAGATCGACGGCTACAACCGCGAGCGCGCGATGCGCATGATGCGCACGATCTACTACAACCTCGGGCGCATCTTCGAGATCTCGAAGACCGAGGGCATCCCGACCTACAAGGCGGCCGACCGCCTGGCCGAGGAGCGCATCAGCGCGATCGGCAAGCTGAAGCTGTCGCACATGGGCAACGGCGGCACCCGCTTCCAGGGCCGCATGCGCGGTCAGTAAGCCACGCGCCAAGCCACCGAAAGCCGCCAGCCCACCGGCGGCTTTTCTTTTGCCCGGCGTTCGCCGCAGGCCGGCGCGCCGTGGGCTAAAATCGTCAGCCTGCACACCCAAGGAGTTCGCGATGCGCCCGTTTCCGCTCGGAGAAGACATCGACCTGCTGCGCGAGTCCGTGCATGCGTTCGCGGAAAAGGAAATCGCCCCGCGCGCCGACCGCATCGACCGCGACAACCTGTTCCCCGCCGACCTGTGGCGCAAGTTCGGCGAGATGGGCCTGCTCGGGGTGACCGTCCCCGAGACCTATGGCGGCAGCGGCATGGGTTTCCTCGCGCACATGGTGGCGATGGAGGAGATCTCGCGCGCATCCGGCTCGGTCGGCCTGTCCTACGGCGCGCACTCCAACCTGTGCCTCAACAACATCCACCACAACGGCAACGAGGCGCAGCGCCGGAAGTACCTGCCGAAGCTGTGCAGCGGCGAACACGTCGGTGCGCTGGCGATGAGCGAGCCGGGCGCCGGTTCCGACGTGGTCGGCTCGATGAGCTGCAAGGCCGAGCTGCGCGGCGACGTGTGGGTCGCCAACGGCAACAAGATGTGGATCACCAATGGGCCGGATGCCGACGTGGTGCTGGTCTACATGCGCACCGCACCGCGCCCGGCCGGCAGCCGCTGCATGACCGCCTTCATCGTCGAGAAGGGCATGAAGGGTTTCTCGACCGCGCAGAAGCTGGACAAGCTCGGCATGCGCGGCTCCAACACCTGCGAGCTGGTGTTCGAGAACTGCGAGATCCCTGCCGAGAACGTCGTCGGCGAGGTGAACGAAGGCGTGCGCGTGCTGATGAGCGGGTTGGACACCGAACGGCTGGTGCTGTCCGGCGGCCCGATCGGCCTGATGCAGGCCGCGCTCGACATCACCCTGCCCTACGTGCGCGAGCGCAAGCAGTTCAACGCGCCGATCGGCACGTTCGAGATCATGCAGGCCAAGGTCGCCGACATGTACACCGCGCTGCAGAGCTCGCGCGGTTTCGCCTACATGGTGGCGCAGCAGTTCGACAGCGGCGTGAAATCGCGCATCGACCCGGCCGCCTGCCTGCTCAACGCCTCGGTCAACGCGGTGAAGGTGGCGCTGGAGGCGATCCAGTCGCTTGGTGGCAACGGCTACATCAACGAGTTCCCGGCCGGCCGCCTGCTGCGCGACGCCAAGCTGTACGAGATCGGCGCCGGCACCAACGAGATCCGCCGCATGCTGATCGGCCGCGAACTTTTCCACGGCAAGGCATAAGGAACATACGCCGACAAAGGCATCGGCGCCGGCACATCAAACCGAATTCCGCCGCATGCTGATCGGCCGCGAACTTTTCCACGGCAAGGCATAAGGAACCTGCGCCGACAAAGGCATCGGCGCCGGCACATCAAACCGAATTCCGCCGCATGCTGATCGGCCGCGAGCTGTTCCACGGCAAGGCATAAGGAACCTGCGCCGACAAAGGCATCGGCGCCGGCACATCAAACCGAATTCCGCCGTATGCTGATCGGCCGCGAGCTGTTCCACGGCAAGGCCTGAAATCCTCGTAATCGCGTGGACTCGCCCCCGCGCATTCAGGCATCGAGGTGCCAGTGGTGGTGAGCTAGTGCTACCAGCACAG
>NZ_JBXAGL010000020.1:0-1752 GCF_058793995.1 Rhodanobacter sp. GW835-FHT13D09
CTTGTCGCGCACCTTGTATTCGTTGACGTCGGCGGTGACCGAGGCGTACAGCGCCGGCCACTCGCGCAGCTGGTGGATCGCCTCGTGGCTGAGTTCCTTCAGCGCGGCGTTGTAGCGCTGGCGCAGGCGCAGGAGGCTGCGGTCCACGCCGTGCTCGTCATGCCGGCGCAGGCCGGCATCGCTCTTCGGCTGCTCGTCCGTGGGTGATGCGATCCCGGCCTGCGCCGGGATGACGGACTGGGAGGTTGGCGGCATTTGCAAGTCGGCGCTGCGGTACAGCTCCAGCGGGCGCGGCAGCTTCTCGTCGCCCAGTTCCTTCAGCGCCTCGTAGTAGTGCTGCGCCTTGCTGGCGTATTCGGCCTGGTGCGCGATGCCCGCGTTGATGCCGCGGCCCTGCTCGGCGATCTCGGCGAGGTAGCGCACGCGGCTGCCGGGGATCAGCACGGTGGCGCGCGGCTCCTTCAGCGTGGTGTCGAGCTGCGGCTTCCAGTCGCAATGCACGGCCGAAGCAACCCCACCCTGCCCGCCCCTGGAAGGGGAGGGTTCAAGATGGAGCTTCTCGCGCAGCAGGCGGCACAGGTTGGCGAACATCCAGGTCACGCCCGGGTCGTTGAACTGGCTGGCGATGGTCGGATAGACCGGCACGTCCTCGTCGGCCACCTTGAACGCGGTGTGGTTGCGCTTCCACTGCTTGCGCACGTCGCGCAGCGCGTCCTCGGCGCCGCGCTTGTCGAACTTGTTCAGCACCACCAGCTCGGCGAAGTCGATCATGTCGATCTTCTCCAGCTGGCTGGCCGCGCCGTAGTCGCTGGTCATCACGTAGACCGGGAAGTCGACCAGGTCGACGATCTCCGAATCGCTCTGGCCGATGCCGGCGGTTTCGACGATCACCAGGTCGTACGGCTGGCTCTTCAGGAAGTCGATGCAGTCGTGCAGCACCACGCTGGTGGCGGCGTGCTGGCGGCGGGTGGCCATCGAGCGCATGTAGACGCGATGGGACCGCAGCGAGTTCATGCGGATGCGGTCGCCCAGCAGGGCTCCGCCGGAACGGCGACGGGTCGGATCGACCGCGAGCACGGCGATGCGCATGTGCGGGAACGCGTGCAGGAAGCGCAGCAGCAGTTCGTCCACCACCGACGACTTGCCGGCGCCGCCGGTGCCGGTGAGGCCGAGCACGGGCGTGGCCTTGCCGGCCAGCTTCCACTGCTTGCGCTGGCGGTCGAGCTCGCTATCGCTGAGCTTGCCTTCCTCGATGGCCGAGAGCATGTGGCCGATCGAGATCTCGTCGTCGATGTCGACCTTGGGCACGGCGCGCTGCTTCGATGCGGAGCACTCGGCTTCGGCGCGCTTCGCGGCGGCGCTGCCGGCGCGCTGCATCACGTCCTCGATCATCTCGACCAGGCCGAGCTTCATGCCGTCGTTTGGGTGGTAGATGCGCTCGACCCCGTAGGCCTGCAGCTCCCGGATCTCCTCCGGCGTGATGGTGCCGCCGCCGCCGCCGAACACGCGCACGTGGCCGGCGCCGCGCTCGCGCAGCATGTCGACCATGTACTTGAAGTATTCGACGTGGCCGCCCTGGTAGGACGACAGCGCGATCGCGTCGGCGTCTTCCTGCAGCGCGGCGCGCACCACGTCCTCCACCGAGCGGTTGTGGCCGAGGTGGATCACCTCCGCGCCCTGCGACTGGATGATCCGCCGCATGATGTTGATCGCCGCGTCGTGGCCGTCGAACAGGCTGGCCGCGGTGACGAA
>NZ_JBXAGL010000021.1:0-1380 GCF_058793995.1 Rhodanobacter sp. GW835-FHT13D09
CTAGTGCTACCAGCACAGTCACGCGAGGGCGAGCCCATGAAAAAGCTTACTGCCATAGCCATCGATTTGGCCAAGGATGTGTTTCAGATTGCCGGCGAGAACGCCCGTGGTGAAGTGATCGTGTCCGAGCGACTGAAGTCGCGCCAGGCGATGCACAAGCTCATCCAGACCCTGGAGCCGCCCTTGACGGTGGCGATCGAGACGGGGCCGGGCGCGCAAGCCTGGGCGCGGGAGATTCAGGCCCGCGGGGTCGAGGTCAGGATCTTGCCGGCGCAGCACACGGCGGCGCATCGCTGCGGCAACAAGAACGACGCCAACGATGCGCTGTCGATCCTGCGTGCGTTGCACGATGTGAGCGTGCACCCGGTGCCGATCAAGACCCAGGACCAGTTGGCGTTGCAGGCGTTGCACCGGGCCCGGCGCGGCTGGCGGCGGCGCATGACGGCGATCACCCACCAGGTGCGCGGTGTGCTGCTGGAACAGGGCGTGGTCATTGCCCGCGGCGATCCGGCGTTGGTGCGCAAGGTCGACCGCACCCTGGAAGATGCCACGTTGCCGATCCCGGATCGACTGCGCGCGCTGGTGGCCGATTTGATGGGGGAGTGGCGCGGACTGGGCCAGCGGATGGCGGCGCTCGACGGTGAGCTGGCGGTCTTGAGCCGCACCGATCCGGTCGCCAAACACCTGTGTCAGACCCGTGGCATCGGTCCCATCATCTCCACCGCCATGGCCTGCAAGGCGCTCAACCCGGACCGATTCGCCAACGGCCGCCAATTTGCCGCCTACTTCGGCATCACCCCCCGTCAGCACAGCAGTGGCGCCACCCTCCGGCTGGGCCGCATGAGTCGGCGCGGTGACACCTACCTGCGCAGCGCCATGATCGAAGGTGCCCACGCGGTGATCCGCCAAATCCGCCGTGATGCCACCGACCCCTACAGCCGCCGTATCCAGCGATGGGTCCAGCGTTGTGGCCGCAAGGGTGCCGCCGTGCGCCTGGCCAACCACAATCTGCGTGTCGTGTGGCTGCTGCTCAAGCATCCCGACATGGCCTTCTGCAGCGATCCGGCCCATCGCGGTACCCAAGCGAGGGAGGCTGCCATGCACTGAAAGGGTTGCCGCACCCGCCACCCCGTTTCTTGTCCCTTTGCGCGCTACCGCTGCTGTTTCGCTCGAATCACCCGGTCAGACCATCGTGGCATCAGGCCTTCCGCCCTACCGGCTCTTGCAGCCTCTTCGTAATCGGCCTTTCCACGAGCTCACCCGATGCCGGCCTGGGGTCCATCGACCACCTTCGTCAAGGCCTCATACATAAATGCAGCCCGTGCTTTCTTGCCCACGCAGCGGTTGACACCAGGGGCGAGTCCATACATAGGGCGGGCA
>NZ_JBXAGL010000022.1:0-1178 GCF_058793995.1 Rhodanobacter sp. GW835-FHT13D09
CCTAATGCCAGTCAGTTAAGCCGACTGGCATTTTTCGTGGGGTATTTCTGGGGTCGCCGCTTGAGTTCACGGGGACATGATCGTTGTCGTCGTGCGGGTAACAGATAGACACGGGCTTGCTGTCGAAGCCTGGCCAGTCGCCTGGGAAAGGCGCCGGGGGTTTCCCGTGGGGCGTATCGCAGTTCGGCCACGATGGCCTGAGTGAACCCCTGGAAACTCAGCCGGGTCGGCGGTACGTCCAGCTCTTGCGCCGTTTGATGAATTTCCCGGCGCAGCAGGTTGTAGGCGATCAGTATGCCCCACACTTCCTGGCGCACCATGGCTGGACGTTTGCTACGCAAGACAGTGTCGCTGGCGAGCATGCCTTGTTTGATCTCCCGAAAGCCCAGTTCGATCTCCCAGCGTTCGCGGTAGCACGCGGCGATTTGGTCGGCGGGGTAGCGGATCGGATCGGCCAGCGAGGTCAGGTAGCGTCGCCCGGACGGGCAGATGATCAATCGCGCCTCCCAGAACGCTGGCAGGTGGGGATGTTGCCGGCGCGCTTGCGGCGAGACGGGTAGCCGCACCCAGACGTCGCCTTCGCCCAGCGGACGGATCACCTCGTAGCGCAGTGAGCTCTTGGCCCGCATCAGCCAATGACGTTGTTCGCCGGCCTGCTGCCAAGCCCACAGGAAGGCAGCCGAGTAGTAGGCGCGATCGAAGATCGTCAGGGAATGGTCGGGCGCGGCCGCCCTCAGGTCGTGGGCATAGCTGAGCTCGCCGGTGGTGTAGGCCCCAAACGCTGCCGCGCGGATCAGATGGGTATGGACGTCCATCAGACAGACCGCGCGTACCTGCGGCCAGCTCCCTTCGCCGTGTTGCGAATGACCGCCACCGAAGACGTCACGATGTTCGGCGGTATCTTGCGTCGACCACACCACAGCCATCGACAGCGAGCAGGCGCAGTCCCTGGAATAGTCCGGTCGCAGGAAGCGGCGCGGCGCACCATGCACGGCTGATCTGATCGAACAGATGCGCCAACGGCGCTTCGCCCAGCCGCTGGCGCCCTTGCACCGTCGCGCTCGGTACGGGTACCACGCGTGTCTCGCTGTCCAACGCCAAGCCCAACTGGCGCACGATGTGCCATACCGGCTCGTTGCGAAACAAGGCCAGCCCGATGACCAACCAGATCAGCCGGT
>NZ_JBXAGL010000023.1:0-1110 GCF_058793995.1 Rhodanobacter sp. GW835-FHT13D09
CTAGTGGGCCGTAACGATTGAATTGGGAGTAATACGCCGTGTTGGGTCGAAGTACTTCCACTTTACGGACTTGGGTTGCTCGTTGTATTTGCGGATGTAGCGCATGAGCTTTCTCTTGAGATCGGGCACCGAGGTGAACACGCCGCGTGCGATCACGTCGCGCTCGATCTTGGCGAACCACAGTTCAACTTGGTTGAGCCAGGACGAGTAGGTCGGCGTGAAGTGCATATGCAGGTTCGGATGCGCACTGAGGAATGCATCGACCTGCTTGGTCTTGTGCGCCGAGAGATTGTCCGCGATCACGTGGATTTCCTTACCCTTGGGCTGGTTGGCCACGATGTCGGTGAGGAAGGCGACGAACTCGGCCGAGGTGTGGTGCGCGGCGGTCTTGCCCAACACTTCGCCGGTCTTGGTATTGAAGGCCGCGTACAGCGACAGCGTGCCGTGGCGGTAGTACTCGAAGCCGTGGCGTTCGATGCGCCCTGGCGACAACGGGAGCACCGGGTCCTTGCGGTCCAGCGCCTGGATCGCGGTCTTCTCGTCCACGCTGAACACGGCCGCGTGCTGCGGTGGGTTCAGATACAACCCGATCACGTCGGCGGCCTTGGTTTCAAAGTTCGGATCGTTCGAGGCAAGATAGCCTTGCAGGCGGTGCGGCTTGATGCCGTGCTTGGCCCAGATGCGCGCTACCGTCATGTGCGAGATCTCGCCACCGAGTTCGGCCGCGAGCTTACGAGACGACCAGTGCGTGGAGCCGTCGGCCGGTTTGCGCTTGCTGGTCCATGCCAGCACGCGAGCCTCCAGGCGTTCGGTCACTTTGTAGCGCTCGCGCCCAGCGTGGCGCGCAAACAGGCCCGCCAGCCGCTCAGTTGCAAAGCGCTTGCTCCAGCGGTCGATATAGCTGTCACTGCAATCGAGCTTGCCTCTGATCTGGGCCCACGTCAGCTCGTTCGCAAGCAGCAGGATCAGGCGCGCTCGACGCGCCGAGTCCGCTCGCTCGGTCCTCCCGCTGACTCGCCGCTGCAATTCCATGATTTCAGTTTCGGTTAAGTTCATGGTGCCCTCCGAGGACTCCATGATACTTCCTATTTAAACGTTACGGTCCACTAG
>NZ_JBXAGL010000024.1:0-626 GCF_058793995.1 Rhodanobacter sp. GW835-FHT13D09
GAAGAAACGGGATGAATCACCGGGCGTGGAAGGCTTCCACAAGGCATATCCGCCTCTGACCCGATGGATTTCCTGGCTCACAGGCGCACCTCCCCCGCGGACGCCAGCAACGTTCGTCGCGCCATCCACAGGTTGGTTAGCGCGAACAGCGTGAGTATCTGAGTGGTGTTCTTGAACAGCCCCTTGAAGCGCACCTTCTGGTAGCCGAACTACCGCCTCACCACCCGGAAGGGGTGCTCCACCTTGGAGCGCACCGCTGCCTTCATGTGTTCCGTGTGTTTCACGGCGTCCTTCAGCTCGCCCTCGGGCATCGCCTTGACGCTGCCGCGTTTGGCCGCGATGTACCACGTGCGGCCACGCTTGGGGGCACGCTTCTCCGCGCCCTGGTAGCCGGCGTCGGCATAGACGGTTTTCTCCTTGCCATGCAGCAGCTTGCCCACTTCCGTCACGTCGCCCACGTTGGCCGGCGTCGTGGTCACCGTATGCACCAAGCCCGTTTCCACATCGACCCCGATGTGCGCCTTCATGCCGAAGTACCACTGATTTCCCTTCTTGGTCTGGTGCATCTCCGGGTCGCGTTGCTTGTCCTTGTTCTTCGTCGACGACGGTGCCTGGATGATCGTGGC